>NZ_CP029426.2:4599558-5206151 GCF_002266435.3 Bradyrhizobium amphicarpaeae | reverse complement strand
ATCATTTTCGATCGCGGCTGGGGCAAGGCATTGCAGCCGGTTGCCGGCGAAGACGGCAAGCCCCTGGAGCTTGTCCACCGCATCGAGCGGGTTATCGTTCATCCCGGCGATAAGGTGAGGATGGAAGCGCATATCGAGGAGAGCGTGCAGCGCGTGCCGATCAGCGTTCTCGGAAGCCTCGGCGCCGTTTGCGATTCCGAAGCAGCCTATGAAGAGCGTTGGCTGAATTCACAGGAGGAGGCATGAGCGACATACTCCAAAGGCTGCTTCAATCGCCTCCTGAGCAGAGCCCAGAACCGAAATGGCCGAAGTGGATCGCGGAGGCGCTTGCGTATAGGCCTGAGAGCCCCGCGGCGGTGCTTGACCCGCCGCCCAAAGCGGACACGCCGGAAGGCGAGGAGCGACGCAATATGCGGATGCTCAGTCGAGTATCCAACACTTGAACTGAGAAAGCCCGCGGGGTGCCGCGGGCTTTCTTATTGCTGAGACGTTCCGTGCTGTAGGCTTTGTGTTCTCAAGAGAATGTCAGGTTATGAGAAGAGCAGAAATCTTTTGATCGGTCGGAGCGTTCCCGCTTCTGACCCTAAACGGACCCTGGATGTGCAGCCGGCGGTTCATTCTTAGTTCTGGGATTTTCTAACTTCTCATGCGGCGCAGGTTACGGGCCAAATCAGGTCACTCGCAGGTCGTCAGGCCACTCCTCGACACGTCTCAATCTTGTGCTACGAAATGAGGGGTGAATAAATGAGCATCGATCTGGTTTTACGGACGACTCCCGCCTATACCGAAGTGGTTCACAACCACAAATGGCGGTCGTACATGGCTCCAATCATTTCATTATTCAATCATAAGGGCGGCGTTAGCAAGACTACAACTGCGTTTAATCTCGGTTGGGCCATGGCGGATCGGGGCAAGAAAGTCTTGATCGTCGACGGAGACCCCCAGTGCAACCTAACCGGGACGGTTGTAGGATTTAATGGTGTCAGCGATTTCAGTGAGTTTTACAAGAAGTACCCGAACGCTAACATTAGCAACTGCTTGGCACCAATATTTAAGTCAACCGGGCAACCTCTTGTCTCTGCACACATTACGACCACCCTGCACCCAAACTTATACTTGCTTGTCGGCAATATTGATTTGGCAGAAAATGAAACGCAGATCTCTGTTGCCCTTTCGACTAGCACGGCCATCCCCGCCCTGAAGAACATCCCAGGCGCCATAAGCGCGCTGCTTAGGATGACTGCCGAAGAATACAAACTTGATGCAGTCATCGTCGATATGAGCCCCAGCGTTGGCGCGCTCAATCAATGTTTTCTGATGGGAAGCGATTATTTCATCGTTCCGACCTCGCCAGACTACTACTGCAATCAGGCCATTTCTTCCCTTTCGCGGGTTTTGCCGCGGTGGAATTCGGCTGTCCAACCGTTCCGAGATCCTTCGTTGCTCTACCCATTTCCGGCGGCTCCGCCGAAATTTGCCGGGATCATCTCGCAGCGATATCGTCCTCGCTCTGGGAGCCCCGCGCAGTCGTTTCAACAATGGATCAACGTTATCAAACAGACTGTCTTGACTGAGTTTGTTCCTGCCATGACAACTAACAATATGTCTGTGTCAGTTGCAGATTTCACAGCGGGTTCCCCGGGGGACACACCGTTCAATCTGATTAATATTGCTGATTTCAACTCCCTTATCGCTCAATCGCAGAAATACAACGTTCCTGTGTTCGCTTTGAAGGATCATCAAATAGAACAGGCCGGTGTAATCCTCCAGACGATGAAGGAAAGCCGGGACGCCTTCAAAACCTCCTTCAACAATCTCGCGAACACGGTCGAGATTATTACCGGGATCACTCCACCTAAAGCGAAATCCGCGACCGCCGTCTGAGGCTGGGCCGCTATTTGCGGCCCCCAATTGCTACAAACTTCCGGCGCAGATGGCTCAGTCGGCGGCTTTTTTCCTTTTGTCGATGCGGTCCGTGGCGCCTATTGGCCCTTAGCCGAACATGGCCACCGCTTTGTGGTGTCATTATCCGCGGTAGACCGACGCGGTCGGGTGCTCAACGGTGTACTGCCACGGCGGACGTATAAGTTGATAGTTAGGCGATCCGCCTTGGTGACGTGTCGCCTGTGCTAAGCGAGAGCACTGGCGACATCGCGAACGTAACTGACGAAGGCTTGCGTCGCCGGCTCCGTCGTAGGCAAGAGTGGCGGCATAGCCTCCGGGGGGGCGACATGCCTGATGGGAGACGTTCTCGCGGCGAGGGCGGCCACCGGACAGCTACCTCCGCCGCGCGATCGCCATGCCGAAGAGGAACGCCACGAACAGGCTGGCAAGCGGCGCTTCGCGCGCGATCGCTGAGACGGTCGCGAGAGTCCCTCCAGGTTTGCGCGATTCCTCGACGGCCGAGGTCAGGCGGCCGACTGCTGAATGCAGGCCTCCGGCCACTTCACCAATCGTGCGGGAGACGTCCGCCGCTGTATCGATGGCGCGCTCGGCCATGCCGGGTTGGTGATCTGACTGCGGTATCTCGGTGCTCAAGCGCGGTCTCCAAGCGTGAGAATGGAGGCCGACACCTTTGGCTATCCGCGCGAGCGCTCGTTTAGAACAGCGGGTCTGACGACCTTTGGCTATCCGCGAGAGGCGCCGTAAGTCCACGGCGGGTGCCGGCCTTGGATAAGCAATTCAGCGCGCGGGATTTGGTTCCGGCCGGGCCAAGCGCACCCGTGAAACGACGGGCGCGAATCTCTGTTAGGCTGACTGGACCTTGTTGACGTCAGGAGACAGCCGTGACCGATCGAACCCCGACGGATCGAGCCCGGCGCATCGCCTTGCTGGGCGCTCCCATCGACATGGGGGCTTCGCAGCGCGGCACCTTGATGGGCCCGGCGGCGCTACGCACTGCGGGCCTTGCGACACTGCTCGAAAGCCTGGATTTCGAGGTCGTCGACTACGGCGATCTTTCCGTGGCCGAAATGGGGGATCTCTCCGACAGGCCACCGGAAAGGGCCAATCATTACCGCGAGATCCAGCGCTGGACGCGCGTTCTGAGCCAACGCGGCCATGAGATCGCGCAAACCGGCGCGCTGCCGATCTTCCTCGGCGGCGATCACACGCTGTCGATGGGATCGGTCAATGCCATGGCGCGTCATTGGCAGGAGCGGGGACGCGAGCTGTTCGTGCTCTGGCTCGATGCCCATGCCGACTACAACACGCCGGAGACGACGATGACCGCGAACATGCACGGCATGTCGGCTGCGTTCCTGTGCGGCGAGCCCGGCCTCGACGGCCTGCTCGGCGACGATCCGCGCGCTTCGATTACGCCCGACAGGCTCGATCTGTTCGGCGCGCGTTCGATCGACAAGCTCGAAAAGGAATTGATGCGCGCGCGCCGGATCAGGGTGGTCGACATGCGCCAGATCGACGAGTTCGGCGTTGCCGTATTGACCCGGCGCGTCATCGAGCGGGTCAAGGCGAGCAACGGTGTGCTGCATGTCAGTTTCGACGTCGACTTCCTCGACCCGTGCGTGGCGCCTGGCGTCGGCACCACGGTGCCGGGTGGAGCGACCTATCGCGAGGCACACCTGATCATGGAGCTGTTGCACGATTCCGGCGTGGTGGGATCGGTCGACATCGTCGAGCTCAATCCGTTCCTGGACGAGCGTGGCCGCACCGCGCGTACCGCCGTCGAACTGATCGGCAGCCTGTTCGGCCAGCAGATCACCGACCGGCAGACGCCGAGCAACGCGATCGCTCCGGGCGAGTGAATCGGCTGACAGGGGCGTCCGAGCGCCGCAAGAGAATCCGCCCCGTGCTGGAACTTGCTTGAGGAGGTGGGGAACCGGAAAGGGCGCCATTGAATTAACCTGAGTAAGAACAACAGCGGATTCTTCGATGACAAATATTCGTTTTGCGAGCTCCGTCTCTGCCGCTCTCCGCCATCCCGGTGTGATCGCGCTGATCGTGGCTGGCGTGACGATCGCCGCGATGCTGATTGTCGATCACGGCCCGTGGAACCGTGCGAAGACCCAGTCAGCCCATGTCGCGATGTTTGCGACCACGGGAGAAGCGGCGCGGGCCGCTGGTGCCGCAGTACTCCCGACCAACCCGCGATCGCCGATCGAGCCGGCACGACCGGGACCCAAGACGTCGCCGACCGTTAATCCGGTGACGCCGTAACCTTTCAGCTGCTGTCGGATTGGCGACGGAACGGTTGAAAACCGCCATGATCTTTCCTTGGATCGTCGCGGAATCGCGCCAGGTTTTGACGCTTTTGGCCACAATCGGCGCCGATTTTCCGATCATGAAATTTCTGGCGATCATTTCGATTCTGGCACTGCTCACCATGAGCGGTGCTGCGATTTCCGATCAGCTTCTGACGGCCGATCAGCCCTCTGCGCACGGGGTGGAATAGCGCGGCGGGCGAAGGTGCTTCTTGTCTGGGGGGACAGCGATGCTTTCGATAGACCAGTTCTTGCGGTTCATCAGCGTGCCGGCCGTGTTCGCGGCCTTCATCATCGCCTCGCAGATCTCGGCGGCGCTGTCGCCGGTCTAGCCTCACGCCATCACCGACGAGCCGAGCAGAGCGAGCACGGCGAGCGCCATCAGCGCGGTGCCGAGCCAGCCCAGCGCGATCAGCCATGACCGGGCCCTGAAGCGGCCCATGATCGCGCGGCTCGAGACGATCAGCATCATCATCGCCATGATGGGCACGGCGACGATACCGTTGAGCACTGCGCTCCAGACCAGCATGTGGATGGAATCGATCCCGGTGAAGCCGAGGCCGAAGCCGATGATGGTTGCCGCGGCGATGATGGCGTAGAAGCCGACCGCTTCGTGTGGCTCTGCCTCCAGCGTGGCGTGCCAGCCGAAGATCTCCGCGACGCCATAGGCGGCCGAGCCCGCCAGCACCGGGATCGCGAGCAGGCCGGTGCCGATGATGCCGAGCGCGAACAGCGCGAAGGTGAAATCGCCGGCCAGCGGCCGCAGCGCCTCGGCGGCCTCCGTCGCCGAATTGATCCTGGTGACGCCGTGCGCGTGGAGCACGGATGCCGTGGTCAGGATGATGAAGAAGGCGATGCCGTTGGAGAGCAGCATTCCGGCGACGGTGTCGGTCTTGATGCGGTCGAGTTCGTGGTTGCCGCCGCGCTTCAGCTCGCGGAGCGGCTTGTCGCGCCGGCCCTGGTTCATCTCCTCGACCTCCTGCGAGGCCTGCCAGAAGAACAGATACGGGCTGATGGTGGTGCCGAGCACGGCCACGACCATCATGAGATAATCGGCGTTGACGTCGGCCTTGGGCCACACCGCGGCGAGCAGCGCCGTGCTCCACGGAATCTTGACGGTGAAGGCGGTCGCGACATAGGCGAACAGCGCCAGCGTGAGGAATTTGAGCACCGGCGAATAGCGGCGATAGGGCAGGAACACCTGGAGCAGCGTCGAGCCCGCCGCGAAGATCAGCGCGTGCTCGTGGTTCAGCCCGCCGATGACGAGCGAGAGCGCCTCCGCCATGGCGGCGATGTCGGCGGCGATGTTGAAGGTGTTGGCGGCGACGAGCATGGCGACGAGGCCGAGCACCGCCCAGCGCGGCGCCAGCTGCATGACGTTGGCGGCGAGCCCCTTGCCGGTGACCCGGCCGATCTGGGCGCTGACGAGCTGGATCGCGATCATGAACGGCGTGGTGAGAAACACCGTCCACAGCAGCCCGTAGCCGAATTGCGCGCCGGCCTGCGAGTAGGTGGCGATGCCCGAGGGATCGTCGTCGGCGGCGCCGGTGATCAGCCCCGGCCCGAGCCGTTGCAGCAGCGTCGGCGCGGACTTGGTCGGGGTGAGGGCACTGTCGCTCATGGGAAGGGGACCTCGATCACGGCTTGCATGTCACCGCAAATGCCGGTGACGGAACAAAAGTTCCTCCAGTCGGAGCGCGTCATTTCTGATAAAGCTAATTCGGCTTGACCGCCGGGCAAAACAGGTTTAGGGTGTCATCATCGCAGCAGATCTCGAACACAGGCATCGCCGGGGCTTCGTGCCCCGGAGCGCGCGCGATGAAGCACCTGCGTCCGCTGCGCTACTTGATGCTGACGAACATGCCCCAGGCGGCGGCCAGCGCGGCACCGGAAAAGACGATCAGCGGGTTGTCGCAGAACGCACTGCCATAGCTGCACATGGTGACGCCGAACGAGCCGATCTCGTGATGGCTCGCGGAATAGAACAGTCCCGACAGCACCAGCAATGCAGCGGCGACGTAGTACATGGCGATCTCTCCGAGCTTTCCCGATTGCATTCGCGCAATGCACATGTCCCAGCATGGCGCGAAGGGATTGCATTCCGCCAAATCCGCTCGGCTGCATTTGAATCAAGTTTGGTCCGCCGCGCAAAGCATCGGCAGGTTTGCGCATCGCGACATGAAAGCGCGGCGCGGATGGCGCTCTTTCCCGGCAAAAAAAGGCCCCGCATCGCGGGGCCTTTCGTCGTGTGGGTGTGGGAGGCGCTTAGCGCCGCGTGCCGGTGCCGTAGAGCTGGCGCTCGCGGCCGAGGTCCTCCGGAGACAGCGGCGGGCTCGCGGCATCGAAGTCGTTCCAGCCGGCCTTCTGCCAGGCCGCGCTGCGCTCCTGCAGGTTCACGGCGCGCTCGTTGAGAAGCGCATCGAGGCGGGCGCGGTCCTGGTCGGGCACCCGTGCGGTCACCAGCGTGCCGCCGCGGCGAACGCCCTCGGCATAGCGCGAGGCATCTTCCTTGGCGACGCCGGCTTCCGTCAGGGCGCCGACGATGCCGCCCGTGGCCGCACCTGCAGCCGCGCCGACGGCGGTCGCGGCGAGCCAACCGGCTGCGACGACCGGTCCGAGACCCGGAATTGCAAGCAGGCCGAGACCTGCGAGCAGGCCGGCGGCGCCGCCGAGGCCCGCGCCGATGCCGGCTCCGGTCCCGGCGCCCTCGGCGCGATCGTCGACACCGTCGCGATCACGATCGACCTTGCCGGACGACGGGCTGTACCAATTGTCCGAATTGTTGGCGACGATGCTGATGTCGGAATGCGGTACGCCCGCGCCTTCCAGCCGGGTCACGGCACCCTGGGCGTCGGAGTAATTGTCGTAGAGGCGAGAGATGGTGGTGGTCATTGTCGGGTCTCCTCGTTGATTGGCGCGTCGATCTGCGCGTTACTTGGCGGGATTGACGTTGCCCTGGAAGTCCAGGCTCACGTCGGTCTTGGTGCCGGCCTTGTCGGCCTTGCCGCGCCAGACGCCCTGGTCGTCCTTCTTCAGGCTGGAGACGTTGGAATAGCCCGCATCTTCGATCTTCGATTTCGCCTGGCCCTCGGTGAAGCTGTTGCGGCCCGCGACCGGCTTGTTCGAGTTGTTCTGGTCCGCGCTGTTGACGGCGTTGTTGCCCGGCCCGCTCTGGGCAGGCTGTGACTGTGCGCTTGCGGGCACCGCTGCGAGCAGCAACATGGTCGTGGCAAGGAGAGTAAGACGTCGCATTTTTTTGTCCTCCGGCAGTGAATGTGCCGGCGACAACAAGTGAGATTCGAATTGGTTGCGTGAGTCCGAAGCTGTCGAGTGCCGCAACTCGTCTCACGCGAATGCGGTGCGTATCGAGATCGGTTTTAGGAACGTTTGCCGGTCTGTCCTGTTTGTGCGCGCTCTGCGGTCGAGATGATCGCGCGCGGGCAATTCGTGATGTCCGAACAGCCCGCGTCGCGCGTCGCCAGCCGCGAGCCGGGTGGAACAATTGTCCACTTTGGTGCTTAGGAACCGGACGTTTCGGGGGAGCAGCCGTGACCGACCAAAGCAAGGCAGAGCGTTCCATACAGAGACCTCCACAGCCAGGGCCTTCCTGCCCGGGTTGCCGGACGCCGGCGCGCTTCGTCACGTCGGTGCTCGACCTGAAGCAGGACAGGCAGATGCTGGTCTACCGGTGCGACACCTGCCGGGAAGAGATCTGGCGGTAGCGCCGCTGGACCGCCGAGTCGCTTATGAGGGCGCGGCCGTATTTATTTCAGCCGACGCATCAATTGATACGGCACGAAAGACTGTCGGGCGGATGATGGCCGGGAGCGAGCGTTGAGTTGGCGCTCTGGCGGCCCCGGCATTTTCGCTCCTCACGCCCAACCCCGGAGGTGCCTGGGGTCGCTGCCATGGGGCTTGCCGGACGAGATCGCAAACGAGTTCGATCGAAGCGAAGCGGCGGTGCGCGGACGTGCCTGGCAGCACGGCATCGGCTTGTCACCCGGAAGCGACGCAGCCGTTGAGAGGCCGGTTCGTCACTTCACAGGCTGCGCTTCGGCTTGCTTCGTGGCGGCCTCCCAGGGGGCAGGCAGGATGACGCGAATGGGGCGCGCCGTAGCGGCGATTTGAGCGTCGGGCCGTGCCTGATCCTTGGCGGAATCAGCCAGAGCCACGGACAGCAGTGCAATCAGCATCGCCAGCGAAGTCGCTACAAGTCTCAAATCCAGCATCGAAGCCTCCGGTTTGGCGCATCAACGCAGGGAGCCGAAGTTGGTTCGCGCGCGACCGGGCACAAGTGGCAGAATTCCTTGTCTGCAGCAGGCGGATCCGGATGACCGGGCTGCCGCAACGTTTCCAAGGGAGGCTGCGCGGCGAGCGAAAGCAAAAGCCCGCGTGGAGCGATCCACACGGGCTGTTGGTTTATGAAACCTCTCTCGAGGAGAAGAAATCCGGCAACGCCGGGCAGGTTCTCACCCGGCCAGCGACACGTCCATCCGTTCGAGTCCCCGCACCGAAGGCAGCGACATGAAGCCGGGCTTGGCGAAATGATAGCCCTGAAACAGCGCGATGCCGGCGGCCCGCAGCACCGTCAGTTCGGCCTCGTTCTCGACGCCCTCGGCCAAAACCGTGATGTCGAGCTCGCGCGCCATGGCGGCGATGCCCGAGACGATGACCTGCTTGGGATGGCTGAGGTGGATGTCGCGCAGCAGCTCCATGTCGATCTTGATCAGGTTCGGCTGCAGCCGCGCGAGCAGGCCGAGGCCGGCATAGCCGGCGCCGAAATCGTCCAGCGCGGTCCAGAAGCCCAGCGCCTTGTAGGCGCGCACGATGTTCTCGACATGCGCGGGATCGCTCATCCGCTCGTTCTCGGTGAACTCGAACATCAAATTGGTGGCGGGGAAATTCGCGCGGCGCGCGGCCTCGAGCGATTTCTGGATGCAGGCGCGCGGCTCGTACACCGCGTTCGGCATGAAATTGATCGAGAGGCGCGCGCGGGGATCGGTGAACAGCTTGCCCGCGGTTTCGATCGCCATGACGCGGGCGGCCTGGTCGAAGCGGTACATCTGATCGTCGGTGAGCTGGCTGAGGACGCTGTGGGCGCTCTCGCCGGTCGGGCCGCGCACCAGCGCCTCATAGCCCCAGACCCGGTGCTCGGCGACGTCGACGATCGGCTGGAACGCCATCTTGAATGCGAACGGCAGCTCCGTTCCGTCGGCACACCCCGCGCACTTCACGACCATCTCCTGAACTCCCGCAGCTTCTCGGCTGCGCGGACGTTACGGCGCACCCGTTAAAAAGAAGCGAAAAGTGCAAACGGGCCGCGCCCGGGCGCGCCAGGTTCAATTGTGTACACAGGCAGGCTGGCGGCGCGCGTCACGGCGCGACGAAACACGGCTGAAACAGAGCTGAAACCCGATTGCCCTGAACTGCTTCGCGCCCGGTTCCGACCAACGGAGCGAAGAGGAGAGATAACTGATGATCCAGATCGGTTCGAAGGAAGAAGTCGCGTTCCTGCTGGCGCTGTTCGGCACCCACACCCAGCCGGTGAAGCGGCCGAAGCCAAAATCGCAGCAACGCTAAAGAGGCCCAAGCCATGCCAGGTTTGGCCGAATGCCAGAGCCTGCTCAGGCTCCTGATTGCCAGGGGCGATCCCAAGGCCATCCCGCTCGCCAAAGGCGTCATCGATCAATATCTGAACACGGCGCCGCTCAGCGCGCGTGGCCGGGGCCTGCGCGTGCTCCAGCGCGACGCACTCGACCAGCATGATGTGGCGGTCGGCGTGCAGCGCTCGTTTGCGGAGACGGTGGACGCCTATATCGAGCACAAGCTGGCCGAGGAGTAGGGAGCTGCGCCAGCTGGCGCAGTCGGGCCGCGGGAGCAGTAAGGCGCCCGCGATGTTCCCGGAACCGGTTGATCCCCTGCGGAAAATTTCCGTTCGGCAAGCAACCTTTCTGGCAGGCCGCGCCTTTTTTACGAAAAGGATGCGCCGATGCCCCGTTATTACTTCGATCTTTGCGACGACAATGGCGTTGCACGCGACGAGGAAGGCCTGGAATTGTCCAGCGCGCGCGCGGTTCAGGCCGAGGCCGCCAAGTCGGTGGCCGACATGGCCCGCGAGGGCGTCATGTCCGCCCCGTCGGCAGGTGCCCGGCAAAAGATGGCGATCGACGTTCGCGACGCCGGAGGGCCCGTGATGCAGGTGACGTTCTCGTTCTCGATCGAGATTTTCAATCCGCGATCGCAATGAGCGGTCATTGACGCGTCAACGGACCCTGCGGCGACGGCTCGGGATCCAGCACGGCGATCTTCCGGCCGAGCTGCCAGACCTCGACCTTGCCGTGGCGTGTGAACTGCCGCGCGAAGCCGAGGGCGGAGGAATCCGACGGGGCCTCGAACGCTTCGGCGGAGCGGAAGATGCCGTCCTCGCCGACGAGATAGGCGCGATATTGCTGCGTCATGTCGGCGCCCTCAGGCCGGGCGAGCGCAGCCAGGCTTCCATCTGCATGGCGGTCTCGTCCTGCCGCGCCCGGCGCAGCAGCATCTCGCGGCGCCGCCCCGGCGAGAGCGCGCGCGCTTCCTCGCGACAGCGCTTGGCTTCGTCGGCGAGCCTTTCCGTGAGCGTTCTGGTTTGTTTGAAACGACGCCTTGTCAGCATCGCGCATCTCCTTTGACCGGGGAGGCGGGAGCGCGAACTCGCGTTCTCATCACCGATGAATGCCACGGGCCTTGCGGTGATGCACCAAGCCTACGCCCCGGAGCGGCGCCGTGCACTATCATTTGGTACGACCGCAACTTAATTTGACGAGCGTAATATCAGCCGTTTGAGCCACTTACTCATTTGAGTGCGGCGTGCATCCCGCGTCCACTTCCGAACAAAGCCAAGCCTCGGGCCGTCTGCAAGACGCACGCGGATGCCTGGCGAAGCGTTGCGGCGCTGTATCCGCGCGCCGGCTCAGGCGCGCAGCGCAAGGTGCAGGAATTGGTTGAAGGCGCTCGCCTGGTAATCGGCGAATGCCTCGCCGTTGACGAAGCCGCGCTTGCGGTACAGCGCCAGCGCCGGCTCGAACGCCGGGCCGCTGCCGGTCTCCAGGCTCAGCCGGAGCAGGCCGCGCGCCGTCGCCTCGTGCACGATGTGGTCCAGCAGCAGCGCCGCGACGCCGCGGCGCAGATGATCGGGGTGGGTCCGCATCGACTTCACCTCGGCGCCGCCGTCGCCCAGATGCTTCAGCGCGCCGATGCCGACGACATCGTCGCCCTCGCGCACCGACCACACCGTGACGTCAGGCGTCTGCAGCCCCGACAGGTCGAGCGCGAACACATGTCCCGGCGGCGAGTTCGCATGCATGCCGGCGAGATGCAGCGCGAGCAGGCGGCGGGTCGGTTCGGAGGTGAGGTCGTCGGGGTGGATTGTGAACATGGGGGACCGTTCGGGACTGGAATGGGCCTGCGCAATATGATGCACGAAGATGCCAATTGACAATGTTCCCGTTTTGTTCTAGGTTTCGAATGGTTCAACTGATGGGCGAGCGGGCAGAGAGTTGCGTTTCGTCCTTAATTTTTCGCGGGGCAGTCGATGAGTAGCTCGCTTCTCGCTTTGGTCTTATTGGACGGTCCGGCGACGCCGGACATGTCTCGGGTCGCAGAGGTCCTTCACGCCCGCCATCCCAAGTTGGCGACAGAGGACGGACATACGCAGCAGGCAGGAGCAAATTCCCCGCTCATTCGCTGCGGTAACGAACTCGTTGCCGTCATGTCGATGCCCGCACCCATTCCGCACGATCCGGGATTGTGGACGCGTGCTGCCATGACGTGGCCGGAAAGCAAGGCGGTTGCCGCGCAGCATCGCGGTCACGTGATTGTCTCGATGCTCGGAAAGAATGAGCAGCCGCTGGTCGCGGCGCGCGTCACGACCGCGGTCATCGGCGCGTTGATTGCGACGATGCCGGAAGCTCGCGGCGTTGTGTGGTCCGGCCAGGTCGCGCGCCCCGCCGACCTCTGGCTCGAGACGTCCACCTATTCGTTCGCACCGTATCCGGATTACCCCTTCAGGCTGTGGATCGACATTCTTCCGTTCCGGTCAGGCGCGAAGATCGGCGCGATCACGATGGGACTGACCGCCTTCGTGGGCCGGGAAATCGAGCTCGTGACCGGCAAGCTGACGCTGTCAGCGTTGTTCGACAAGGTGGCGGGACTTTCCGTCTATCTGATCGAGCACGGTAGCGTTGTGAAGGACGGCGACACGATCGGGGCAAGCGCAAGCGAGCGAATTCAAGTGCGCCACAAGAACTCCGACGTGTTTGGCGGACTCCCGGTGTTTTATTGTGTTGATGAGTTCGAACGCTGATTTCGACGAACGATTCCCGCCCGTCCTCGCCTTTAAATTCCGCGAGATCGATAGTTTGACACGTCGGGCAAAACTCTGGCAGAGTAGCATCATCGAGATAGTTTTCAGGATGCCCGCACTGTGCTGCGGGCTTTTTTTTGCCCCGGTCCTGGCATGGCGTCCTGCTGGTCATCAAGTTAAAGGGCGCCCTCATCGTCGAGGGCAAGTCCGCTGAAGAGCGGAGGACGCGGAAGCACCGCTGGGGCATATGGGGGCGTGCGTGTGGCGAAAGCGAACCTCAGGTGTTCATTCGGTCGAAGCTTAAAGCAACTGGTATATTCAGATGAGCAATGCACCGCCGAAGCAAAACAAACGCCCCTCGTTGCGGAAACGCAAATTCTACGAGATGGATTTCTATCGAACGGGCAACCCTTGTTATTTCCAAGTGTCTGACGATAGTCATTCTCTTCTGGATCCGGGGCACTTGTCGGACTTTGCCGGGCCGACGCCACGCATCACATTTGATCCGAGAAGTCGTCGGCCTCGAGATTGTGAACGCTGGTATGCATTCTGGCTGATCTCTGATCGGGCGAAGAACGTTTTCGAAGCCGTCGACCCCGACGCGTTTTCCTTCCTTGCCTGCGATGTGCATGTCCAAAACGGGGTCTGGGACGGACCCCGTTATTGGTTCTGCGACGTTCGCCGTCTCCTCGACGCATTGGATGAGGAGCGATCGCGATTGAAGATCGGGATTTCGGACGAACCGGCCGCGCGGGACTTCGGTCAGAAGTTCTACGATTTTTTCGGGGATGTTGAACTCGTTTTCAAGGACGAACTGGTCGGTGATGCGCACGTGTTTCGAATGGCGTACGCCGACTCGAAGATCATATGTGACCAAGCTCTGAAGGACGCGTGGAAGTCTGCAAGCCTTAGGGGCATGTTGTTCGAAGACGCGTCCGATCTTCCGCTGCTCACACTTCCAAGACGCTAGAAGTCTTTCCTCCTGATCACAGCTTAGCCGAACCACGGATGATCATTCGTGGATCCGCTGTAAAGTCCGGGTCCAGACGCGTCCCCACTGAAATTCTCACGGCCCGGTGTCGCTTGTCGCGCCGGGTGCTGCGTCGTTCCAGACGCTCGCTCGGCACTGCCGCTCCTTGCGGAACGTAATCCAAGCGCGTCGTAGCGGCGATTCTTATCAAGACCTGCGCCAGCTCTTGTTCAGCCTCTTGGCCACGCCGGACCTCCGGGCGTGCGGCAGCTGCATGTCGTGCGTGCACCGGCTGGACTGCGTCTGAGCCAGGTTTGTCGAAACTCAATCATTCAACTCACCAAGGGCTACGGAGCACCGCGGCGACATGTCAATTTTAGTCTACCATCATATGATCCCAAGAGCTTTCCGCTCTCATTCTGCGTTTCGCGACATCGATCAACAGAAGCTAGGAATCGATTCGTTCGCGAACGGAATCTATCTGCCAATGACTTATCAATTGGCTGAGGCTATGGGAATATCGCCGCATCCCGGCGGGCATAAAGAAATCTACTACAAAGCCATCGAATGCGTCCTCGACCGAATCACCAAAATCCCGGAGGCGGACGTTCGTGAGGCGAAGATAAGAACATTGATGGATGCAATGCGCATCGGCTTCAGCAATGGTCATCTCTATACAAATTTGCCGAATGGAAAAACCGCGGAAGAGTTCAATTTGGGTGTCGAGACGGTCATCAAGCGCAGCGAGGCTTATGTTGAGCGCTATTCGGATGAACTAAAGAAAATTCGGGATCGTAAGACAAATGGCTTGGAGACCGGACTCGATCATCTGCAGCTGTGGTCAGCGATACTGGACGATGCGCGAAGAGAAGAACTCCTACACGACGCGATTAGGAGTAATCCAAACAAAGCTGTCACGTCAGGGAACAAAAATCTGCGCGGAACGCCGTACTCCAAGTTTGCACCCGTCGACGACAATTTCCAGATTCCGCCAACGACTCCGGCCAACCCGAGAGACATTCCCTTACCGCCCCCCTTCTTTCCTCCTTTTCTCGGATGGTTCAACGAGCCAGAAGGGCTCACACGAAGTGATCCGCGTTTCGCGGGCGCGCTGCCGCCTTTCCCAACGCCCGACCAAGGCGAGAAGCAATTCGACCGATTGCCTCCAAGCGCGGCCGCGGCTTCAGATCCCTTGGTCCTTAAATCGGACCCAATAACCGGAACGCCGCTTCCCTTCTACGACAACCCGTTGGCCGGCGGCACGTCTGTGGTGCAGGATGCGCTTCCTTGGTTGGCTGGGGCGGCGGCGGTCGGCGCAGCGACTCCCTTCATTCCCGCCTGGCTGCTTGCCATAGGTGGCGCCTTGGCGTTTTCACGCGCGGTCAATGCCCAAGAAAGTAGTCAGGGCGCGCCGAGGGGCACCGTCGCTCCTGGCGAGGGAGTGTACTCGACAGGAGCCTCCCCGTTCAACGCCATCGGCAACGGACTCAACGTCGACAACACGGCCGGGAGCAGCGGCGCTTGGGCCTCATCCAGCTTCGGACGTCAGCTGAGCGGAGCTTCCTCGACCGATCTCGAAACACGCGCTAGCACTCTTGCGGATCGTTTCGGCAATTGGGTCAATACTGCAGACGGCTCTGTGTTCGCCGAGCCGGCAGATCCTTACAAGGTGCCGGACGCTCCAGCATACGGATCCGCCGCACCCGAGAACGTTCGGCGCGTCAACGAGTCCAACGCGGGCAGCGTTTACACCTCGGGGAGTGCTCCGGTGCCATATCTGCCTTCCACGGATTTCAACGAGCGGTTTGGCAATTGGACCTTCCCGACTGCTAGCAGCGGTCAGCCGCAGCCGAGCAGGCCGATCGGCGCGTTCACGGACGAACCAAGGTACCTCATTCAACCTCCGATCTTCGGCGTAGATGGTCCAGGCAAGCCGAGCAATGACGCCGAGGAATGGTTTTCGCGCTGGATACAGCCGTTGCTTCGACCGGAGTGAAGACGATCTTGGAGAAACTTACGTCGTTCACGATCGTTCGACACGTCAGACAAAGCACGGGCGGAATGGCATCGTCAAAAGAGTTCGTATCGAGCCCGCGGGCTGTCTCATGTGGAAGAGGTGTGGCGTTCCGCGCATTCGGCCGCACCCGCGCCAAACCACCGCGTCAGTGCATCCTCCAGCCCATGCCGCCGCTCGCCTCCCACCCAGGCCACGTGCCCGTCGGGCCGCACCAGCACGGCGTCCGGCGCCTGGACCGTTCCGATGACGGGGAGCTCCCACAGGCCATCGACGTCGGCATCGACGACGTCGATGCGCTCCGCCCATGCGGCGAGGTCGATGCCCTCCCGCCGGTCGAAGTTGAGCAGCACGCCGCGTGCGCGATGCAGCAGCGTCGACAATCGCCGCGTCCGTCCGTCGATGGTCAGATCGAGATCCGGCATGCGCCGCCCCAGCAATTTGTGGCCGTCGCCGAGATCGTAGGCGATGTCGAGCCCGCTCATCATGGCGCCGAAGCGCCGGCGCGGCTCGTCCATGGCGAGCAGATCCGCAACGGTGTCGCGCGCGGCCTTGAGGCCGTCGTCGCCGCGGCGGAGCAGGGCGATCTGCGCCATGGTGTTCTTCAGCACGCGCGCGGCCACCGGATGGCGCTCGGCATGGTAGCTGTCGAGCAGGCTGTCGGGCGAGTGGCCCCTGACCACCTGCGCCAGCTTCCAGCCGAGATTGACGGCATCCTGCACACCCAGATTGAGGCCTTGGCCGCCGACGGGGTGATGGATATGCGCGGCATCGCCGGCGAGCAGCGCGCGGCCCTTGCGATAGGTCGTGGCCTGCCGTGCCGCGTCGGTGAAGCGGGAGATCCAGGCGGGATTCTTCACACCGAAGTCGGTGCCGTAGACCGCGACGAGGGCGCCGCTGAGATCGCGCAAGGAGGGCTCGCCGCTGCGCGCGATCGCCGCTTCGGTCGCGACGACCAGCACGCGCCCGCTCTCGGCTTTGCTGAGGCCGTGATAGCCGAGCGCGTCATGACGCAGGCCCCATGCCGGCGCCTCGCTCAACTCGACCTCGGCCATCAGATTGCTGAGCGTCGGTGAGGTGCCGGGAAAGTCGATGCCGGCGGCCTTGCGCACCAGGCTGCGACCGCCGTCGCAGCCGACCAGATAATCTGCGCGCAAGGTCTCGCCGCTGGAGAGCGTCAGCTCGATGCCGGCTTCGCCCTCGGCGAAGCCCGTGAGCTCGACGTTGCGATAGATCGGCACTCCGAGTTCTTCGACCCAGTCCGCCAGGATGCGCTCGATGCGGCTTTGCCGCAGCTTGAGGCCGTAAGGGTGACGTGTGGGGAGCTCGCTGATGTCGAGCTGGGTCCAGGCAAAGCCGGCGAGCTGGAGCATCTCGCCCTCGCGCAGGAAGCGGTCGGCGACGCCGCGCTGATCGAGGATCTCGATGGTGCGGGCGTGCAAGCCGCCGGCGCGCGTCTCGACGATCGTCTGGTCGGCGCGCCGCTCGACGACGGCGACATCGGCCTTTGCGAGCGCGAGCTCGGCGGCCAGCATCAGCCCGGTCGGGCCGCCGCCTGCGATGATGACGGCGTGGTCGGTCGGCGTTTGCCGCGCGTCGGCGGGCTGGATGCGACGGCGCGAACGGGACGTCGGAAGCAGGACAGGCATGTGGACCCCTCGGCTTGTTGTTCGGGCGAGGGTTCTACGGCAGAGGCGGGGACTTGAAGCAAGCCCGTTGCGCACCACATATTGAGTTGGGAGGAGGGGCTTTCTCGTCCGCGAGCGCCGCGTTGACACGTCGGGCAAAACACCGGCAAAGTCGCATCATCGAAACAGTCTGGTTCAGCCCGCGCGGAGCAATCTGCGGCGGGTTTTGCTTTGCCGGCTCAGGTTCAGCAAACGCCGGTGGTTCGCTGCATGACCTCGACGAGCTCTTCGAACGAAAACGGCTTCCGGATCATCGGCAGGCCGTCGCGCCGGGGCTCGCGGCCGGAGAGTTGCAGGATCTTCAGCGCCGGCCGCCGTCGTCGTGCGAGTTCGGCCAGCTCATGACCATCCATGCCAGGCATGTTGATGTCGGTGATGAGGATGGAGATTTTCTGGTTTTGCCTGAGACGGTCGAGCGCTTCTGCGCCGCTGTGGGCGCTGACGACCTCGCAGCCGAGTTCTTCCAACATGTCCACGACCACGTCGAGGACAGCAGGATCGTCGTCGACAACCAGCACAGTGTGCCTCATCTTACCACTTTCCTTCCAACGGGAATAACGCCGCGCCCAAGTGGTAAGTTCCTGGGCGCCTAGTCGTCCTTCGACAAATCGCCAGGCCTGGTGGGAAGATCGATGGTGCCGCCTTCGCCGTGCACGAGGTCGCGGCCGCTGTCCCCGGTTTCGGCGGCGTCCTCGATGATCGCCTCCTGCAAGTCACGCGCCTTGTCGCTGCGCGGCTTGTCATCGCCCTGCGGTGTCTCTCGATGTGTCCTCGGCATCATGCGGTTCTCCCGATCGACCAACGCAGGTTGAGCGCATTCGTTCGTTTGACACGTCGGGCAAAACACCGGCAGAATGGCATCATCGAAAGAAGTTTGGTTCAGCCCGTGCGGAGAATGTCCGCGGCGGGCTGTTTCATTTCGCGGCCTGCTTCATTTCAACGGGGCTTTGACACGTCGGGCAAAACACCGGCATAGTGACATCATCGAGACGAGTTTGGTTCACCCGCGCGGAGCACATCCGCCGCGGGTTTTTTCGTCTCGACTTCGGAATCGGACGGCGGCGGCGCATCACGGCCACGCACTCGTCAAACCTGGAGCGCCGATCGGCGCGCCGCCGTCCGAACCATTGCTGGCCGTGCACGCGCGAACGTGCCGGCCCGCGGCGCAGGGCCCATTGCCCGCGCCGCTGCGGTCTCCGGACAACACGGAGATAGGGTTCGCGCCCGAAACGATCGCGCCTCGCCTGGCGCGATCTGCCGCGCATTTTCTTCGCATGGAGGATCGATGACCGCCTATCTGATATCGCTCGCGCTCGCGGGCCTGGTCGCAATCGTGTTGTGGGAGATGTTGTCGTGAGCGAAGACGTCGAACGCGAGCTTGCCGGCGAGCCGTCCCCGCCGCCTACGACGAAGACAAGGCCCAGGGCGCGCGCGACGACCGAAATCCGCTCGCTGGCCCGCGGCCACACCAGGACGGCCCTGAAGGTGCTGCTCGGCATCATGCGCAACGACAGCGCGACGCCGGCCGTGCGCCTCTCGGCGGCCAACGCCGTGCTCGATCGCGGCTGGGGCAAGTCGGCGCAGCCGATCGAAGGCGGCGAAGAGGGTGCCGTGGAAACGATCCATAGGGTCGAGCGCGTCATCGTGCGCCCGGACGACGCCAGCGACGCTGGAGAACGCGGGCGAGGCGAACGATAGGGCCTCACCGTCGCAGGTGGGGCGAGTGCGCTGGCAATCACGGACGGCGCTCTGCCGGAATCCTTCGCGTACAGATCCCAGGGCGAGCGAGCGCATCCATTTGTCCATCCTGAAAATTCCGACCGCGAAGATCTTCGAGCCGCTGTTGAGGCCTGCACGCTACAAGGGCGTTTACGGCGGACGCGGCTCGGGCAAATCGCATTTCTTCGGCGAGCTGCTGGTCGAGACCTGCCAGGCCGAGCGCGGCACGCTCGCGGTCTGCATCCGCGAGGCGCAGCGCTCGCTGGCGCAATCGTCCAAGCGTCTGATCGAGGGCAAGATCGCGAGCCTTCGCCTCGGCCACGGCTTCAAGCTGTTCAGCGACAAGATCGAGACGCCCGGCGACGGGCTCATCATCTTCCGCGGACTTCAGGACCACACGGCGGACTCGATCAAATCCCTGGAAGGGTTTCGCATCGCCTGGATCGACGAGGCGCAATCCCTCAGCGCGCGCAGCCTCGCGCTGCTGCGGCCGACGATCCGGGTCAAGGATTCCGAACTCTGGGCGAGCTGGAATCCACGGCGCAAGAGCGACGCAATCGACGATTTCCTGCGCGGGCGCAAGCCCGATGGCGCCGTGCTGGTGAAGGCGAACTGGCGCGACAATCCCTGGTTTCCGGATGTGCTCGGGGAGGAGCGGCTGTTGGATCAAAAACTCTACCCCGAGCGCTACGATCACATCTGGGAAGGCGAGTATGCCCGCGCCTTCGAGGGCGCCTATTTCGCCGCGCTGCTGTCGGAGGCGCGTGCGCAGGGGCGGATCGGAAAAGTTTCCGCCGATCCCCTCCTGCCGCTCCGCGCCTTCATCGACATCGGCGGCGCGGGCGCTGCCGCGGATGCCTTCACGATCTGGATCGTGCAGTGGGTGGGCAGCGAGATCCGCGTTCTGGATTACTACGAGAGCGTCGGCCAGGTGTTGGCGTTTCACGTCAACTGGCTGCGCTCGCGCCGCTATGACCACGCCGTGCTCTATCTGCCGCACGACGGCATGGCCGCCAACAACATCACCGGCAAGCGCTATGAGGATCATCTGCGCGAGGCCGGCTTCAAGGTCGAGCCGCCGGTGAAGAACCAGGGGCCGGGCGCGGCCATGATGCGGATCGAGGCGTTGCGACGGCTCGGCCCGCAGCTCTGGTTCAACGAGGATACGACGGAGGCCGGCCGCGAAGCGCTCGGCTTCTATCACGAGCGCAAGGACGAAACGCGCAACATCGGCCTCGGCCCCGAGCACGACTGGTCGAGCCACGCTGCCGACGCGCTGGGGTTGATGGCGATCTGCTACGAACAGCCGGGCAGGGTGGCCGCGTTCAACCGGCCGATCCAGTACACCGGGCGGGGATGGATGTGAGAAAACGGATGCGCTTGGTAAAACCAGCGGTTGACAATCGTTCTTGTTATGTTCTAGTTGGTGTAATCTCTACCATTGCGTGAGTTTTGCGAATGCCGGCGTTGCGGATGCTGGTCGAACTGATCGGGTACGCGGTGGCGCGAGCTGCTTTGCCGCTCCTTTCGTTCGGACATGTCCATGTCGAGCCGTTCAGCGCATCGACGTCGTCGCTGCGCCGGCCATGGTACCGTCGGCACGCGGATGGACGGATCGAATTGCGACAGGACGCTGCGGGTTGGATCGGGTTTGCGATCTGCCTTTCGGTGCTGCTCGCGATTGCAATCATTCTTCACGGCGTGTCGTTCTGAGCAGTGAGCATTTTTGATGTCTCCAAATGGCGAAGGCGGTATCCGCAGCTCAGAACAGACTTACGCGCGTTTACACGAACGACGACGGCTCGGTCACGGTTTTGACCGGCGCGGGCAGGAACTGCCGCAACAACAATCCTGGCAACTCGAGATACGGCACAAGTCCGAGAAACTAAACGCGCTCGCAGGACGACGTTACGTCCAGACGTCGGCGCCCATCGCTACTTCTTCTCGACGCGCCTTGAGGAATGCAATGCCCGAGAGTCCCGCGACGTAAGTGAGGAGGCGGATGTGTTTGCGACAGGCGCCCCGCAGATGCCGTACCTGTCGCACTGGTGACGCTGCGCCGCCACGCGATGCGGCGATCGAGTTTTGATCGAGGGAGTTTCATGGCAAAGATGTCGATTTCCGAAGTGAAGGCGATGCTCGCCTCCGAGAAGGCCAATGCGCTCGCCGCGATGTCGGCGGCGCGGCTTGCCGAGGAGCGGGCGGATGCGATGGACTATTATCTCGGCGACATGCGCAAGGACATGCCGGCGCAAGACGGCCGCTCGCGCGCGGTATCAACCGACGTCGCCGACACCATCGAAGGGCTGATGCCCCAGCTGATGGACATCTTCGCCGGCTCCGACGAGGTGGTGCGGTTCGAGCCGGTCGGCCCCGAGGACGTCGCCGCCGCGCAGCAGGAGACGGATTACGTCAACCACGTCTTCATGCAGCAGAACGGCGGCTTCATGGTGCTCTATTCCTTCATCAAGGACGCGCTGCTGTCGAAGGCCGGCATCGTCAAGGTCTGGTGGGAGGAGCGCGAGGAGGAGAGCCGCGAGACCTATTACGATCTCACCGACGACCAGTTCGCGCTGCTGGCCCAGGACGTCGCGGAATCGAACGGGGCCATGAAGATCGTCGCGCATACGATGCATGATGGTAACGACCGGGAAGACATGTTGCAGGCTCCGCTGGAGGTCGGTTGAGGATCGCTGTCTGTTGCTTTGGCCGGGCGGTCACCGACCCGGCTCCGTCGACGGGCTACTCGGCATCAACCAGCCACAATGCGAGACAGCCTGGATAAGCTCGGAGGCCCGCTTGCCGGCGAACAGTCGGCCGCATACTTTTATCGCGGACAGCATTGTCCATCGAAAGCAAAACCATGGTCGCTCTCTTCACAGTCTTGGCGGGGTTCGCCGCCATCTGGTTAGGCTTCACGTACATGCGGGTCTTCAATGCCGCACGCGAGCATCTTCCGCCGCAGTTTCAGGACTACGAGATTGCGCGCTATGCGCTCGATGTGTGGGCGCTGCAGCCTCCGATGCCACTCACCGTGCAGGCAGACTATGTCCGACTTGTCAGAGGGTACCCCTATTTGGCGCTCGCCGGCGCGTTGGCCTGCCTGTCGTCCGGTCGGGCGGATGCGATGGTCTTTGGCGTGCTGTTATTGGCGGTCTTTGCTTACAGCGTGTTTTACGCAATCAAATGTTCGAGGGTCTACGAGCAGAATTGCAAAAGAGCCGAGGCCCAGAGTGATGAGGAAAACCAATGAGCGACAAGGGCACCTATGGCGGATTCACTGCCGCAATTCCGACGTTGGCGGGAGGAGTGGGCGTTGGGGCCTACATAGACAATTCCGGCAGGCTTTATCCGCAGCTCTACTACGGTACGCCCGGGTTCAGTCTGTCGGCGGGATACACCAATGATCTGGGGGCTCTGCTGACGGGACCATCGGCAGCAGGCACTCTCGGGATGGGACGGGTCGGAGCCAACGTGGCGACAGTGGGCAGCGAGACTGGTGTTGGGTTTGGCACGCCCGGCGCTGGCGTCACCTATGGATATGGTCCTCTCGATTTCTCTGAGGACTACTCGCAGCCGTGGATCAAGCAGCTGATCAGGGATTCCGTTGACGGAGCGGGTCTGCCAAACCGTCGAAACGTGTGGGAATATGGCTATCCCGAGCCGGGTGGGGAGAATGGTCCCGAAACCAACGCCGTTCCCGTTCGACGTCTCACGCGCGTTGATCCCGAAGATGCCGGACCTGTTTCGGCGTCGGGAAACGCTCCAGCACGCTATCCATCGACTTTCAATGAACGATTTGGCGATTGGCGCGGTCTGCCTGGTGGGCCGCAACCGACTCAGGCCAGCCGGCCGATCGGCGTGTTCGCAAATGAGCCTGGCTCGTCCATGGCATCGATGCGGGGATTTGATAATCGCAACGATCCGACGAGCGGCACGGCCGGCGGTCTGCTCGGCATGATCCAGGACTACATGCGCAATAACGGCTATTAGCCGCTGAGCCAGCACTCGATCGGATCTAAAAACCCGAAATTTGGCTTGGACGCGTCGGGCAAAACACCTCTAGAGTGGCATCATCGAAAGAGTTCGCATCAAGCCCGCGCGGAGAAATCTGCTGCGGGTTTTTTCATTCCAATTGCCGAGAGCGGACGGCGGCGGCGGTTCCTGTTTACAGTGCAGCGCGCGAACAACTCCCGCCTCAAATTCGAGGCCCGGCTCGCCGCGCCGGCGGGCTCTCCAGTCATGCATGACGTCACCATCGTCACAAGCAGCCCACGGGCTACCATGTCGAAATACTCCACACGCGGACGCAGAACGTAAGACCAAAGGATGAAGTCATGCCGAAGCAGCAGACCGGCACGCAAGGCGACGTCGGAGCCCGTCGGTTGCCGCCGCGAAGCCAAGTTCGTTCTGCCGCGTCGTCTGCCAATCAGCGGCAGCCTCAGCCGGGTATCGCGCCGAGCGATCCGCCTGCAAGCGCGACGCCATCACAACGTGCTTCCACCGGCCTGCCAGACCAGGTCCGCTTGATCGCACGGGACGATCTCTCCAATCTCGAACGGCCTTGGCCGGCGGACTGCTCGGCATGATCCAGGACTACATGCGCAAGAGCGGCTATTAGCCGCCGCTGCTCTTCTGCCGCCTATGTTCACGCGGCAAAACCTGAGAGTTCAATCAAAACATGCCCATTCCCTTGCTAGCCCCGGCGCCGCCCGCGCCGATGGGCTCTCCAGTCATGCATGACGTCACCATCGTCACCACGCGCAAGCTCGCGCAGGCGCGGGTGATGGGCGTGCCGCCGGAAGAGTTCGGCATCGAGCGCGGTGCGCGCGGCATCCGCGACTGCAATTATTGCTTCCACGAGGTCGTCACCAAGACCGAGGCGCAACTGATCGCGGAGGGCTTTGATGCCGGCCAGATCAGGGCCCTGCTGCCGCACACCGGCACGACCGAGATCGAGACGCTGGCGCGCGACACTGTGGAAGAGCATCTGTCCGCGACATCAGGCGGCGGCAGCGGCAATTCGGCGGCGCGGCTGCTGCGCATCACCGAGCACTACGTGCGGATGGACTATGAGGGCTCGGGCCGTCCCTGCCTCTATCAGGTCATCACCGGCGGCGACCAGGCCGAGATCCTGCGCAAGGACGGCAAGGACTGCATCACGCCGTTCGACGAGATGCCGTTTGCGGCGACCACGCCGGTGCCGGTCACCCATCGCTTCTTCGGCCGCTCGATCGCCGATCTCGTGATGCCGTTGCAGCGCGAGAAGACCGCGCTGAAGCGCGGCGCGCTCGACAATCTCTATCTGCACAACAATCCGCGCGTCGAGGTCGCCGAGCAGAATGCCGGGCCGAACACGCTCGACGACCTCCTGGTGTCGCGGCCGGGCGGGGTGGTTCGCACCAAGACGGCGGGCGGTCTGAACTGGCAGGTGGTGCCCGACATCACCACGTCGATCTACCCGATGCTGCAATATCTCGACGCCGAGCTCGAGCTCCGCACCGGGCTGGCCAAACAGACGCAGGGCATCGACGCCAACGTGCTGCAGAACCAGTCGGCGACCGCAGTCGCGCAGGTGTTCTCGGCCTCGCAGATGCGCATCAAGCTGATCGCCCGCGTCATGGCCGAAGGCGTGCGCGACATCTTCGCGCTGCTGCACGGCACGATCCGCAAGCATGGCCAGCGCGAGGAAACGGTTCGCTTGCGCAACGCCTGGGTCGCCGTCAACCCACGCAACTGGAAGACGCGGGACGACATGACCATCAATGTCGGCCTCGGCGCCGGCGGCAAGGCCCAGCAATTCGCCCAGACCATGGCGATCGCCAATGTGCAGAAGGAGCTGCTGGCCGGCGGCAAGCTCAATCTGGTCGGCGACCGCCAGCTCTACAACACCGCGGCCGAGCTGACGCGCATCATGGGACACCGAAACCCCGACCAGTTCTTCAACGATCCCACGGCCGTCAATCCGCAGACCGGACAGCTCCTCAATCCGCCGCCGGCGCCGCCACAGGCACCGCCCGATCCGAAGCTGATGGCGCTGCAGGCGCGCGTTCAGGCCGACCAGCTCGCCGCCGCCCACAGGGTGCAGATCGAACGCGAGAGGGCTCAGGCCGACGCCATCCATCTCCAGGTCAAGACGCAAGGGGAGATCGAGCTCGCCAAGATCAAGGCCGCGCTCGACGCCAAGATGACGGTGCTCGAGACGCATCTGAAGGCGGCGATCGAAGCGGGGAAGGTGCAGCGATCGTATCCGCCGGGCGCACGCAAGGCGAGGGACGGCCACCACTACGTGTCGGACCCTGGGCGGCCCGGCAAATTTCTGCTGGTTGTGCACCATGGGTGATTATTCCCTGGTGCAGGTCGAGCACCAGCCGGACTTCGAGAACGTCGCTCTCGTTCCGGTCGACCATGATCCATTCAGTGACGATGGCGTAGCGCAACAGCCACCGGGCCCACAGGCACAGGAGCAGTTCGCGCAGCCTCAGCCGTCGCTGCCGGCGACGGGAGTTCAGCGACTCTATGTCGGTCCAGCAGCGAAGGTCACACAGCCGTCGGAGGAGGGGGAATCCTGGGATCCGGAAAGCGAAGCTAACGATACGTCTGCAGCAGTTCGGCCGGCTGCAACGATACCTCCCCAGAACAAGCTTCCTCCTGATTTGTCGCACTTTATCCCGCTCGGCGAGCTGAAGCCGGCGACCTTCACGTCCACACAGCAGATCGGGCATCGCGCGATCGACACGCTGCTAGCTCTCGGCGTACCGCTGCACAATGCCCAAGAGCTGGCGACGCGTATCGGCAATTTATTGACGTTGACTCCGCTTGGCGTCGCCGGTTCGTTTCTTAATCTCATTGATGCGAAGCGCCGCGATGATCTCCCCGGAGCCGTTGAGGCTGCGAGCGGACTGATACCAGGTGCGAAGGGCGCCGGGCGCGTCGCCGCCAACGAAGTACGCGCGCTAACGAGCAAGGTTCGGCTCTTGCCGGCGGCCTGGGCGGCTAAAAAAGGATACGCCGGTGTGGGAACGACCGTAAACGGCGGTCCCACTTTTGCTGGAACGGAGCACCTCTATCCGGCCGCACAGGGGCAGCTAAGCGTTGTGAATATTCCACTTACTGGCAGCTATAGAAAAGACTTCGTTCTTGCGAACGAGGAAGGAAAATTCGCTGAAAAACCGGATGGATACATGTGGCACCACGTCGACGACTTCAATCCGCAGACTGGAAGGGCCACTTTCGAGCTGATAGATAAAGACGCCCACAATGCTACGCGACCTCATGCGGGCTCGGTTGCGCAGTACGTCAAGCACCACGGAGTGCCTTACAAGCGTTGATAAGGAAACAGGCAATGGTCGTTTTTGAGCAGACTGCTCCACCACTTTCTGAGCTGGACATCAGGCGTGTGGAGCACCGCTTAGGTGTTCGGCTGCCGCAGGATCTTAGGGAGCACTACCTCCTCCATAACGGAGGAAAACCTCGTCCTCAGTTTTTCCTGAAGGACGGAGAGGCGTATGATGTTGACTGTTTCTACTCCATGAACACTGGCGCGAGAGGATCGAGCTTCGAACGAACATACGTCATGATGGTGGATCAGACGCCCGAGTTTCCTCGGGGATATATACCGTTCGCGGACGATTCTGCGGGAGATATGTTTCTTTACAGTGTAAGGCCCGAATCTTTCGGGAATATAATGTTCAATTCACATGAAGATTATGAGAACCCTGATCGTTACGTTGTGTTTCTCGCCCCGACACTGAAAGGATTTATCAATTCCCTCACTGAACTGCCTGAAGGGATGTAGGGGCACTACGGGCGCACGGCTCTGAGATCGTGACTGTCTGCGTGGATGCACCCCAGGTTGAAGTCACGTTGACCAGCCGCTTGCTGAAGCAGCCCTCTGCCCTCAGAGCCGCCGGCCAATCCGAAGCTGCTCGCCGTGCCGGCGCGAGCTCAGGTCGATGCCGCGCATCAGAAGCTGTTCCATAAGGCGCAGGCCGACGCCATCCATCTCCAGGTCAAGACGCAAGGGGAGATCGAGCTCGCCAAGATCAAGGCCGCCCTCGACGCCAAGATGACGGTGCTCGAGACGCATCTGAAGGCAGCGATCGAGGCCGGGAAGGTGCAGCGCTCATACCCGCCAGGCGAGGGACGGCCACCACTACGTTCCGGACTCCGACCGTCCCGGCAAATACCTGCTGGTTGTCCATCATGGCTGACTATTCTCTGGTGCCGGTCGAGCACCAGCCTGACTTCGAAAATGTCACGCTCGTTCCGGTCGACCACGATCCGTTCAGTGCCGATGGCGTAGCGCAGCAGGCGCCGGGTCAACAAGCACGGAGTCAACTGGCGCAGCCTCCGCCGCCGCTGCCCGCGACGGGAGTTCACCGACTCTATGTCGGTCCGGCAGCGAAGATCACACAGGTCCCGGAGGAGGGTGAGTCCTGGGATCCGGGAAGTGAGGCTAGCGATGCGTCTACGGATCGACCCGTTGCATCGACGCCTTCGCAGGACAAGCTTCGTCCTGATCTATCGCACTTCATACCGCTCGGCGAGTTGAAACCGGCGACCTTCACCCCCACACAACAGATCGGGCATCGGGCCATCGACGCCCTGACAGCCTTTGGCGTGCCGCTGCACAACGCCCAAGAGCTGGCGACGCGTATCGGCAATCTGTTGGGCTTGACCCCGCTTGGAGTTGCCGGGTCCTTCCTTAACCTGATTGATGCGAAGCGCCGCGATGACTTTCCTGGAGCCGTTGAGGCCGCGAGCGGATACCGGGTGCGAAGGGCGTCGGTCGCTCTGCCGGCAATGAAGTACGACGGAGAGCTGACTTTCGCCTCGCGAACAAAGAAGGTAAGTTCGCTAAAACGCCCGATGGTTATCGGTGGCACCACGTCGACGACTTCGATCCAACGAATGGAGAGGCCACGTTTGAGCTAATCACTAGGGGAGCGCACGAATCCACAAATCCTCATGCTGGTTCTGTTGCCCAGTACTCCAAACACCACGGTGTCCCGTATAGGCGTTGACGAGGAGAAAAGCATTGGTTGTTTTCGAAGGGACTGCTTCCCCGCTTTCCGAGTTGGACATTCGGCGCGTCGAGCAGAAATTGCGCGTTCGCTTGCCGCAAGATCTCAAAGAGCATTACCTCCGCTATAACGGCGGAACCCCTCGTCCGGAATTCTTCGTCAAGGACGGAGAGGCTTATGACGTCGAGGAATTCCTTCCGATGAACATACGCAACGACAAAGGATTAACCTTCGAACGTACCTACACATTCCTGGTACATGAGAAGCCAGAATTTCCTCAGGGATATATACCCTTCGCGTGCGATTCAGCAGGTGATTATTTCATCTATAGCGTCATTCCTGGATCCTTTGGGAATATCATGTTCAACTCAAGGGCAGATTACGGAGACGACGATCGATACATTTTCTTTCTCGCCCCAAGCTTGAGAGAGTTTATCAATTCTCTCACTGAATGCCCCGAAGGGATGGAGTGATAGGAAAGCCCAGCTGTTCATGGACTTGCTGCACGCAGCTGACTCTACGCTCGTTTGGTCCGTGATTGCTCGGCAAATGCATCCAAGCATGAAGGCGCGCTGCTTGGACGTTTGATCGGTTTGATCAACCACTCGCTATCCCCCTGCGGAGACGGCCGAAGGTCTGCGATTGGAGGTCTTTGGGGGGCATTCGTCAGGTTCATCAATCAGGTCGCCGCTCCTGAACTCGCTGAGTCGCAAGGAGTGACAGATCTTGTGCGGAATAATCCGACGGTCGCAAAGATTGAGGACAGCTTGAGTAACCTAAGACCGTGATTGCTTGACTAGATGCTCTTAAGCATGCAGGCGCGCTGATTTGGACACTTGATCAAACAACTCGCTACGCCGCCTGCCGGAGTCAGCCCGAAGTTATTGCCACAAAAGGTTGAGCGAGATCGATCGGGTCGGTGCTCTCCGCTAGGCCCAGTTCAGGCAACAGTAAGCACTGAATGACGCGATCCATCTCCAGGCCAAGAGCAAGGCGAAATCGAACTCGCCAAGATCAAAGTAATCCTCGACGCGGGGATGACGGTGCCGGAGGTCGCGCGTCCGCCGCTGCCAAGCAATAAAGGAGCCGATGACGGGATCTGTCTCCAGGGACGAGATATGTTAATGCGCCGGCCGAACCAAGAGGAGGAAACCAATGTCTGACGAGAGCACACTGGAAAGGGCGGCCGCGAGGGCGGCCCGTGCCGAAGCGTTGCTCGATGACGAGCTGTTGAACGAAGCCTTTGACGCGCTCGAGAAGAGTTACATCGCAGCCTGGCGCGCCACCACGGTGGACGATGCCGCAGGCCGCGAAAAGCTGTTCCTCGCCATCAACATCGTCGGGAAGGTGCGTGACCACCTCGCCGGCGTCGTTGCCAACGGCAAGCTGGCACGCGCGGAGCTGAAGCAGCTTGCGGAAACGGCGGAGCGGCGGAAGCGGTTCGGGATCATTTAATCAGGACAACCTGAAATAGAATTGACGTTGTTCGTTGTTTGTTCTAGGTTAGGCGAACTCAATTTTGCGGTGCGCCGGGGGTAAAGGCTCACGTCGGGCCTCGGTCGGTGGCAGTGGCGGCATCAATGCGATAGTTCGCCGACAGGGATTCAAGGCCGTTGCTTCGGGGGTAAGAGCTTGAGAATGCTCCAGGTCAAGATCGCAGCCGTGCGGTCGCTCGCTGCACTGTCCTCGCTCTGCGCTTTCCTCATTTGCGGTCAGTCTGGCGCCCGGGAGGGCCTGTTCGACAAGGCGCTATTCTATCGCGCGTCTGATTATTGCCGCGGTGTTGCTGCGGGGGCCGTCGCGCTCAGCGAGGACCAGACGGTCCTGTGCCTTGACGGCCCGATCGAGAAGGATGCGGACGTATCGCCAGCGAAGAAATTGATAGAAGGCGGTCTCTTCGTCGTTCGAAGCGCCGGGGGCGACATCGCGTCAAGCATTGCACTTGCCAATGTGCTGCGTGAACGACGCGCTTTGGTCGTTGTGTATGACCAGTGTTTGTCGAGCTGCGCCAACTATCTCCTGATCGCGTCCGATCGAAGCTATGTGCTCAAAGGCGCCTTGGTCGCATGGGACTACGAGAGCACGGATCCCGCGTTTCCATCATGCGCCAAACTTGCGACGGAAAAAACGCGAGATGGAGATTACCGCCTGCAGCGTGGATCTTGTCAGCCTTGGTCCGCTGACGAGGCTCACTGGCGGGAAATCCTTCTGGCCCAGACCGCCTTCTACAAGGAACGCATGATCGACCCGTATTTTGAGCCGCCGCCGGACAATCGCTATCTGCGAAAGCTCGTTAAGTCCCTCCATCCCGATACTCATGCTTACCACCATATCGGGTGGACTCTTCATCCCAGATACTTTGCAAGATTTTTCAAGACCGCAATTGTCTACGAGACCTATCCGGAAGGGCAGGCCGAGGTGGACGAGCTGGTGGCCCGGCTGCATCTCGACATGAAGGTGATTTACGATCCATAGGCCGGTACCGATCGACTGCGAAGTGAACCAGATCCTTTTTCATCCCTTGATTTGAAGACGTGGCATATCGAAGATGAATGAGATTCCGGCCGACAACGATCGACAGAATCCGATCCTCGACTATCAACGCCTCTGGCCGATCTCATGATCGGCCGTATTCGACGCCTGCAACAGCAAAACTCAACTCGAACGCAATCCTCCACTTTCGACACGGGATCTGCACCGCTACCGTTCAGTGCCGCGGCCACGCTCGCGGCGCAAGGATACGAGCCGGTCGAAAACGATCCGTTTCACGAAAAGTCGCCGATCCGGCGTTTGACGCGAGTCCAGGCAACCTGACGTCGCGCAACAACGCCGATCAGATCAACCATCGTAGTTAGGCCGACCCTGCGCGATACGCGCAGGCGCCCGGCAGAGACGTCTCGCGGATCCGCGAACCGGAAACCTGAATTTCCGCGCCATCGCGCGAGCGAGAACAGAAGACGCCAGCACATCAGGCCGTAGTTTCCATGAGAGGCGCAGCGACATCGCTGCGCTACCGGAACAGCACGGCTCTCACAAGGACACATCGATGACTCTACCAACCTCCACCTTCGTCACCTACTCCGCGGTGGGCAACCGCGAAGACCTCAGCGACATGATCTATCGTATCGATCCCGTCGACACGCCGTTCATGAGCGGCGTCGACAAGGAGAAGGCGACTGCCGTCAATCACGAATGGCAGACGCAGGCGCTCGCCGGCGCGGACGCCAACAACGCCCAGCTCGAGGGCGACGATCCCAGCACCAACACGACGACGCCGACCGTGCGCCTCGGCAATCTCTGCCAGATCTCCTACAAGGTCGCGCGGGTCTCGGGCACGCAGCAGGCGGTGGATCACGCCGGGCGCGACAACGAGCTCGCCTACCAGGAGATGCTGAAGGGTCTCGAGCTCAAGCGCGACCTCGAGACGATCCTGTGCGGCACCAACCAGGCCAAGGTTGTCGGCAATACGACGACGGCACGCAAGAGCGCTTCCGTCCTGTCCTGGCTCGCTTCGAACACCTCGAAGGGCACGGCAGGCGGTGCGGCGGATCCGGCCGCGGCCGACGGCACCGGCACGCGCACCGACGGCACGCAGCTCGCCTTCACCGAGGTGCGGCTGAAGACCGTGCTGTCCTCGATCTGGACCAATGGCGGCAAGCCCGGCACGATCATGACCGGCGCCTTCAACAAGCAGGTGTTCTCGACCTTCACCGGCCGGTCCACCGCAATCGAGGAATCGAAGTCGAAGAAGATTGTCGCGTCTGTCGACGCCTATGAATCGGACTTCGGCAAGCTCAAGGTGGTTGCCAATCGTTTCCAGCGGCCGCGCGACGTCCTCGTGCTGGAGCTGGACAAATGGGCGGTGGCCTATCTCAATGGCCGCAACATGATCTCGATCCCGCTGGCCAAGACCGGCGATTCCGATCGCCGGCAGATCCTGGCCGAATACGCGCTGGTGTCCCGCAACGAAAAGGCCTCCGGCGGCGTGTTCGACAACACCACCACCTGAGCGGCCACGATCATCATCCACCTCAACATCGGGGCAGCCTTCGGGCTGCCCTTTCTTTTTGGAGAGCCAAGATGCCGCTTCCCGGTAATCGCACCCTCAACTCCGCCGACCTCACGGCTTACACACCCTCCTGCGGCGCGAGCCCCGTCGCCGCCTATGTCCGCGTTCCCTTTCGTTGCCGCGTGCTGAAGGTCAGCGGCATCCTTGGGGGCGCGATCACGACCGCCGACGGGACCATTACCGTCTCGGCCAATGCAGCCACGCTGGCGACCTTCACCGTCACGCAGGCGGGATCGGCAGCAGGCCAGCTGTTCTCGGCCGTGCCGCCGTCACCCACCTATCTCAACGAGGACGACGTGATCGTGCTGACGCCCTCGGGCGCGTCCGGCGCGGCGATCCCCATGCATTTCTCGATCTCCGTGAGGACCGCCTGACATGCCGTTCTTCTCCAAGCAAAACTCCTCGCGCGTCGGTCCGACCCAGACGGTCGCCTATGACGCCAGTGTCGGTGCCACCAACGCGTTCGGATCCGGAACCTATCAGCTCCGCCTGGTCGCGAACTCCGGCTGCTGCTACCGCATCGGTGACGGCGCTCAGACGGCCACCATTTCGGATCCCTATCTGCCCGCCAATACCGTCGAATACGTCACGGTCAGTCCGGGCCAGCGTATTGCCGCGCTGAAGGCCGCGACCAACGGTCTGGTCACCGCGACCGCGGGCACGCTGTGGGTGACGGAGCTGTCGTGATGGACGGCGTCCTGATCAGGCCTCATCTCGACAGCAACGGCCGCGAGCTCGCGATCGAGCAGGTCCAGGACGTCGCGCCGATCCTGGAATGGAATAGGCAGGCGCGCCAGGACGAGCAGCGTAGCGATTGGGGGCGGCACGTCGCCCGCATCCCCAACGTCGTCTACGTCCAATGGCTCAACGAGGCGCATGCGATGGGCAATGCCTCGCTGCGGCTTTTCACGCCCGAATTCGACGCGATCGTGCAGAAGAAGCTCGACGATCCCGAATGGGCCTATTTGCGAACCGACAGGCCGAAATTGCAGGCCGGCTGGTCAGCGGAGCTGAGATGACCCAAATCACCGATTATGCGTCGCTGCAGTCAGCGGTGACCGAATATCTCGCGCGCGATCAGGACACGATTTTGATCGCGCGGATCCCGACTTTCGTCCAGCTCGCGGAGGCAAAGTTCAACCGTCAGCTGTTCGTGCGGCAGATGGAGCAGCGATCGACCGCACTCGTCGACCTCGGCTCGAACGAGCCGGAGTTCATCTCGCTGCCGTCTGATTTCCAGTCCATGCGCAGGGTCCGGCTCTCGAGCGTGACGGGGAAGCCGTGCCTCGCGTTCAAATCCGGGACCCAGATGGATGAATACCGCTTCGCGACGTCCGATGTCGCCGCACAGCCGCGCTATTTCACCGTGTTCGGCAACGAGCTCGAGCTCGCGCCGACACCCGACGCGGCCTACACGATCGAGATGGTCTATCGGCAGAATATTCCACCGCTCGCATCGAGCGGCGGCAATTGGCTGCTGACCATGGCGCCCGATCTCTATCTCTACGCGGCCCTGCTGGAGTCCGCGCCGTACATCAAGGAAGACGCGCGCATCCAGACCTGGGGGCTCGGGTTCACGTCGGCGCTCGCCGACCTCAACAATCTCGGGCTGACATCGACCTTCAATGCCGGACCGATGACGGTGCGCGTTTCCGGACAGGTCATCTAGGAGACGATCATGGCAAGCTTCAACAAGTTCTATTGCTTCGTGCAGGACGTCGCCAATGCGCTGCACGACATGAAGACCGGCACCGCGCAGGTCTACAAGGTCTATCTGACCAACACGGCGCCGGTCGCCGCCAACACGGTGTACAACGCGCCCGCGGATCTGGCCGCCGGCAACGGCTATACAGCGGGCGGCAACAGCGTCGGCACCATCACGGGCGCGCAGACGACGGGGACGTTCAAGTTCGTCGGCGCGACCGACCCGTCATGGACGGCGTCCGGCGGTTCGATCGGGCCGTTTCAATACGCGGTGCTCTACAATTCGACGTCCTCGACCAAGCCGCTGATCGGCTGGTGGGATTACGGCACCGCGATCACGCTGACCAACGGCAATACTTTCATCATCGATCTCGATCAGACCAACGGCATCCTGACGATCACCTGACATGGCTGCATTTCTCAACAATTGTCGGTTCATTCCCACGGCCGGCGGCACCACGGACTGGGTCTATTCATCGGCGGTCGGTGGCTGTCAATCGCCGGCCCTCGCCGGAGCAGTCGACGGTCGCAAGTACAAGTTCATCGCGATCAGCGGCGACCTGACCCAATGGGAGATCGCGGAGGGCGCCTATACGGCGGCAAGCGGGACGTTTGCCCGCACGATCGTGCTTTGCAATTCGTCCGGGTCCGGGTTGGCCGCAGGGCAGTCGGGGGCCGGCTCCAGGATCAGCTTCGTCGCGCCGCCGAACGTCGCCGTCGTCGGCATCAAGGAAGATCTGATTTCCATCGAGGAGCCAAACGGATTCACGGCAGGGCAGATGGCACAAGCCCGTGCCAATATCGGCGTGACGAAAAACAGCTATGTCGTCAACGGCGGGATGCAGGTTTCTCAGGAGAATGGCACGACGGCAGGCGCCGCATCCGGCTACTATCCGGTCGACCAGTGGCGATCCGAATTCAGCAACGCCGGCGGACTCAGTGTGGCACAGGTCGCAAGCTCCACACCCGGAGGCTCGCCGTATCGCATTCGAGCGACGATCACAACCGCGGATGCTTCGGTTGCGAGCTCGGATTATTCAGTCATCACTCAGAGGATCGAAGGAAGCCGTATCGCCGATCTGAGGTTCGGCAACGCAGCAGCAAAGACCGTCACCGTACAATTCGGCGTCAAGGCGCCTGCCGGAACATATTGCGTTGCGATCCGGAACGGCACCCCAAACCGCATCATCGTCGGGGAGTACACGATTGCCGGCGGCGAGGCGAATATCGACGTGGTCAAAAGCGTGACCTTCGCTGGCGACACGGCCGGGGCCTGGGCCTTCGACCAGACCGCCGGTATGGAGTTGATCTTCGTTCTAATGGCGGGCTCGAGCTTCGTCCAATCTCCCAACACCTGGAGCGCGGCCGCAAGCGTCTTCGCGACCTCCAATCAGTTCAACCTTATGGCTACCGTCGGTAACGTGTTCGAGCTGTTCGACGTCGGTCTCTATGAGGGGAGCGCGGCTCCGGCGTTCCAATTGCCGGATTACCAAGCCGAGTTGCGGAAGTGTCAGCGCTATTATTTCCAGACTGCCGCGAACGAGTATCTGCCGATTTCAGGCACGCTGCTCAATGGCGCGACGAGCGGCAAGTTTTCGTCGATGCCGGTTCCGGTGACGATGCGCACCGATCCGGCCGTGACATTGGGTGCGTCGGCGGTCGTGACGAATGGCCCCATAACAGGGGCGCTGACAGCGATCACCGCTGTTGCGACCAGCCACGCGACCTTGATGTTGTCACTCACATGGTCCGGTGCCGGCGGGTCAGCGATCTCGGATGCGCTTGTCGTGTTTGCCGGAACCACGCCGACCAAGTTCAGCGCGAGGATGTAGATGTCGCTCCTTGGCTTCGACGCTCTCGGACGCTGGGCGCTCGGCCAGCTGCCGAGCAGCAGCAACTTTGTTCTTACGGCGGTGCAAGGCTCGATCGGTTTTGCAGGACCAGCGTCGGCATTCGGCATATCGCAAGCCGTCACCACGGCCGGCACCCTGGCTGCCGGGATCTCGGCGGGTTTCAGAATTGCAGAACCGGCGGGCCCGCCACCTTTCGTCTGCGCAAGCAATGCAGCCGCGTTCAGGTCGAAGCAGCTGAGCCTCAATGGTGCGTTCCTGGTGACGTGCGCCCCGGCGAACGGGACGGCGCGCGTACTCGCCTCTCAAGGCGCGGTGTCTATTTTGGGACCGTCGGCCCGATTCTCGGCCTCACTCGCGCTGGAGCAGGGCGCCTTTGCCTGGGCAGGCGGCGACTCGATGCCCGGCCGGGACCAGGAGGCCTGGGTCCGGCGGCCGTTCGAGACGATGACTTGGCAGGTGCAGGTGACGTTGCCGCCGCCGGTTTGGAATGCAGCCACGGGTGCTGCAGGCGCATGGACGGCTGACGTGCAGCCGGAGAACGCCTGGATTCCAGCTTCGACCGACCCCGAACCATGGACGACTGAATAATGCCACTCCTTGCCTATGGCGAATATCGCCCTGACGTCAGCGATTACGAAGGCCAGGCCTCGCGCAACATCCTCAACGTCATTCCGCGCGGCGATGGCTATGGGCCGTTTCCGTCCTTCTCCGCCTACACGTCCGCGCTGCCGGCGCCGTGCCGGGGCGCGTTCTATGCGTTGAAGTCCGACGGCACGGTCGTCACTTTTGCCGGCACGGGCACCAAGCTCTACCGGCTCAACAATATCGACTTCACCTGGGTCGATGTCTCCAAAGGAGGCGCGTCCTATTCTGCGCTGTCGGCGACGGCTCAATGGCAGTTCGCTCAGACCGGCAACTTCGTCTTCGCGACGCAGGCCAACGCCGTGCTGCAAGTCTTCGATCTCTCGTCATCGACTGCCTTTACCGACGCACTCGGCTCACCGCCCCAGGCCGCCTATATCAGCGTGGTCGGACGCTTCCTGGTGCTGTCGGGGCTGTTGTCGACTCCGTATCGGATCCAATGGTCCGGGCTGAACAACTTCAACGCGGCGGACAGCTGGACCAGCGGGATCAAGTCGTCCGACTTCCAGGATTTTCCGGATGGCGGCATCGTTCGTGGTGTCGCCGGCGGGGAGTCCGGTATCGTATTCCAGGACCAGGCGATCCGGCGCATGTCCTATGTCCCGGGCTCGCCGATCATCTTCCAGATCGATCGCATCACCCAGGACAAGGGCCTCTACGCGCCGTACTCGATCATCCGCGCCGGCGAGCGCATCTTCTTCTATGCCGGCCAGGGCTTTCACAAGATCGAGCCCGGCGGCGTGCCCCAGCAAATCGGGCGCGAGAAGGTCGACCGCAGCTTCCTTGCCGATCTCGACAAGGGCAACCTCCAGCTCTTCATGGGGGCCGCCGACCCGCGCTCGACGCGCGTCTACTGGGCTTACAAGTCGGTGTCCGGCACGGTCGGCGCCTACGACAAGCTGCTCGGCTACGATTTTCTGCTCGACCGTTTCTTTCCGGTGGCGGTGGCCGGCGAGTATCTGCTCGGCATTTCGCAGACAGGATTGACGCTCGAGAATCTCGACAGCATCTCCTCGTCACTCGATGCGCTGACGCTCAGCCTCGATGCCTACGCAACCGCAGTGCAGCCGGAGATCGCGCAATTCTCCAATGCCCATCTGCTCGGATTCTTCCGCGGCCCCAGTCTCGAGGCGACGCTGGAGAGCGCGGAGCAGGGGACGGATGAGAACCGCATCACGATCCGAGGCTTCCGTCCGATCACCGATGCGGCGACACTGTTCGGCTCGGTGTCCTGGCGCGACACGCCGGCCGCAGCGGCGATGCCGGGCGCCGAAGTGCTGGTCAATGCACGCACCGGCCGCTGCGATATCAGGCGCGACACCCGCTATTTGCGCGTCAAGGTACGCATTCCGGCCGCGACGAATTGGTCGTTCTGCGCCGGCATCGTTCCCGACCTCACGCCGAACGGCACGCTATGACGGCTTACGTACCGGGCATTACCGAGACCGATCTGAAGAAGATCGTGCTCGCGATCCAGCAGCTCGCCGCCGGCCGGTCGAATGCCGTTGGCAGCGTGACGCTGGCTGTGGGCGCATCGAGCACGACGGTGACGACGGCAAATTGCGCCGTGGGATCGGTGCCGATCCTGGTGCCGGCGTCCGCGAACGCGGCGGCGGAGGTCGGCAACGGCACGATGTACGTGAGCGCGGTCGCGAACGGCGCGTTCACGATCACGCATGCGAATTCGGCGACGACGGGACGGGTGTTCTTGTGGGCGGTGGTGGGGTGATGGGGTCCTAAGGCATTCGCGCTTTCGTACGTTACCAAACGTTTCCTTCAGTAGTCACGCGCGGTGAGGCTCCTAAGCACCGGTTTGCCACGTTGAATGGCAAATCCGAACGACAGCAATGGATCGTCGGCAAAGGCCGCAATTTCAATTGGTTATTCAAGGGAAAGTTTTATGTCTTATGTCGATCAATCGGAACGGCCCAGCCGCACATTCTCGGAGCGATTTCAAGAGGTCTGGGACCATCCAACACCGTTCGGCCTAATCGCCCAGATTAAGACCTTGTTGAGCGCGCCCGAAACTATCCGTGGGCTGGTCGATGCTTCGCGCGTCGTCACGGGTCCAGCTCCCGGCACGGAGGAAGAAGCCGATAAGTACAATCGAGCTCGCGAATATCTCCCGCGTGCAGCATTTGAAGTAGCTAGCGCGCTCAGCCCGACCGCTCCAAGAGCGGTGAGAGGGCCTACGGTCAGGCCCAACACTGGCTCGGGCCAGGGTGTGGAAGGAGGGTTGAAGGCCCAAGCCGGCGTTCTCGGCAATAGCTCGCATGGGATGCCTCAATTCGGGCCGCGCTCTCAATCGCACCGATATGCTTACAGCGAGCTACCGGCAACGCAGGCAGGTCCTAAGGTCCCGACCGGCGGAATCTTTGGAGATCTGGTTCTACCTCCGACCGAGCTTCCCTGGTGGATGCAAGCGCTTGCACCTCCGGTTGCGCAGCCGGCAGGAGCAGGCGGGCCTCTGCCGGCTGGTGCAGTCGGACGGTCTGCTTTCATGCCCACGTTTCCAGGTCCCGAGAGGCTTCTCAGAACTCCTCGCGCAGGTGGGGAGATTTTCGGTAGACCATCGTCCAGATCGCCCCTTCAGCCTGAGCCAGACAGGGGCGGCAGTCTGCCTCCGCCGATCGTTGGATTACTAGGGCTCGATCCAAACCATAGGGAGTTGAGGCGTGTCGATCAAAATTCGCGCGATGCCTCCCGCTCTGGGACAGACGATGATCGCAAGCCCTCGCTCGGCATTCCATCTCCCTCGATCGTGCCAGACCAGGAACCGCCCGCTCGAGAACCCGAGATTAACACGGGCGGCGGCGGCTTGGGCGGCAAAGGCAGTGGTCTAGGATCGGGTGGCGACAAAGCGAATCGAGACCGGGAATGCAATCAGCAATGGCAGGACGAGATCGGTTATCATTGTCCCCAATTTGGAAGGTTCGAGGATCAATACCTTAAGCAGTGCAAGGATCGGGCAGCGCAGCGCCTTAAGGCTTGTTTTCAAGGGCAGGCGGAGCCGCCGAGGTTCGAGTGGGAGGATGTTTCCCGTCAGGATCTCGAAGGGCTTCAGCGTTGGAATAAATTGCAGGAGAGAAAGCTCAAAGCGAAAAGGAAGAAGAGGTGACCTCGCGTCATCGGCAATTCTGACTCTCTAACAGCGGAGGTATCGTGGGTTTGCTTTTGTTGTAATTCGTGATTTGTTCTAGCATGAGTTGTTTTGCCGGCGACGATCCGAGTACGTTTAGATCGGCAACGAACGCTTTGCACTTTGTGTCGAGGGCTGGCTATGTCTCCTGAGGCGAGATCTGGTTGCGCGGAGCACAGAATGGGGGCTGATCTGGAGGGGCGATTACGCTGTTGCAGCCCTTTCGTCGCAAGTCGTTAATCGCATCATGTGCTGGGAGGGTACGGATGGGCAACTCGATCGAAATCGTGGTCGGGCAGCGCATCGCGCCATTATCGGCAATTTCTCGTGACGAGCCTGACGACCCGCATGACTGAGACCGCTCGCCGGCCAGCGTAGGTCCGCGTGCCCATTGAAGCAGCGACGCCGCTGATGGCGAGCGAGGTTCGCGCGCGGTCATCGGGAGCCGGCGTGTCATTCACCGTCTTCATTCGGAATTGTTCACATGAGAAATGGTGTGCCGCAGGCACCCGGCTTGTGGCCCGATGGACATCACGGCGCGCAACTCGTCTCCGTTGATCCGGGCTACGTGCGCGAGGTCTGGCCACTTGTCGCCCCACTCATTGAGCGGGCGATTGTCACGACGGGGCTGTCGGCCTTTGCTGCGATCGAGCAGGACATCCTCGTCGGCGCCTCACTGCTCTGGGTCGCCTGGAATGGTGCCGTAATCGAGGCGGCTGCAGCCACGAGCCTTCAGCAGACCGATGCCGGCAAGGTCTGCGTCATCACGGCATGCGCGGGCACAGGCATGACCCGCTGGCTGCCGCTGATCGGCGGCATCGAGAGTTACGCTCAAGCGGAGGGCTGCCGGTATGTGCGCATCTTCGGGCGAAGAGGCTGGGCGCGCGTTCTCGAAGGATACGAAGAAACTCACGCGATCATCGACAAGCGCCTGCCGTAGAGGCGTCGAAGCCCTACCGCTCGCCTGAATGCAGTTCGCACGTCTCTCGCAACGGCCGATTACCAAAACCACGCAAGAAGGAGCATCGTCCATGGGCGGACAATCCACTTCCACACAGACCGCACAATCCCAATCGGCGCCCTGGGTTGCTGCGCAACCCGCGCTGCAAACCATGCTTGGGCAACTCGGCACCGGGCTGAACAACACCGGTCTGACGTCGGCGGAGAGCTCGGCGCTCGATACGCTGAAGAACAACGCTACGGCGGGCAATCCGTACGCGGCCCAGATCGCAAGCTACGCACAAACTCTGCTCAACGGAGGCGACGCCACCGCGCAGGGCACCAATGTGCAAGACAACCTCTCCGCCTATCGTAGCGCGCTGGCGCCGTACGCCAGCGGCAGCATGGTGGGCAACAACCCGGCGCTCATGACGCAGCTTGCGCAAATCCGGTCGGATGTCGGCAACGACGTGAACTCGCAGTTCGCGGCTGCGGGGCGCGACTTCAGCGGTGCCAACCTGATGGCCTATGGAAGAGGCGTGGCGGCGGGAGAAGCGCCCGTGATCGCGGCCCAGTACAACCAGGACGTGGCGAACCATCTTGCAGCTGCCGGCTCGCTCTACAACGCCGGCAATACCACCGCCAACACGCTGACGCAGATGAAGCAGAGCGACCTCGCCAACCGTGGCCAGGGCGTGGCGGCCGCGCAATCGGCGCTCGATGCCCAGAACTACGGCGCGAATGCCACGCTCGCAGAAGAAGCGCAGCGCCGCGGCATTCCCGTGCAGGCGCTCAGCCTGCTCGCGCAGATCGGCGTGCCCATCGCGCAGCTCGGGACGCAGAGCAACAGCACGACGACCGGGACGCAGCAGAAGTCGGGCGTCGATCAATTCGCGACGCTTGCTGGCGGTATCAGTAATCTCATGAGCCCGTTCAAGTTCAACTTTGGCCTCGGAAAGTAACAATCATGAGCGAATCCGACATCAACCTGACCGGCGCCGCTTACGACCTGGTCAATGCTGGTTATGCCGGGATGCCAGATCCGGGCGAGGAGAAGGAGCGCCCGTCGTTTGATAGCGACAGCGCCTCGTTACGCGATGCGGCTGACCATCTGTCAGATCAACAGCCAAAAGTTGTCGTCAGGCAATACACGGATGGAGAAGGCAAGCCGGCAGCCGCAAACGAGGCCGTAACCCTCGCACGCGCCGCGCGGGACTATGCCAAAGCAACGGCCAACGACAGGCAGATCTCCGAGAACGAGTCCGCGGAGGCCCTTGCCGCCGGGATCGACTCGCTACGCGCGGAGGTCGCCGCCAGCGATCCAAATGCGCCCGAGTTCTACGGCTTTGAACGGCCAGACGGGCACGATGAGAAGATCAAGGCCCCGGCCGATACGGAGGGGGATCAAGGCAAGCCTTCGGCCGAGCTCGATCCCGATGTCGAACAACTTCTTCAGCATCCACAAGTGCGGCTTGCGCTCGAGGAGAAGGTCGGCGAGGTCGAGCGCGCGCGGCGAAGCTATGTCGATGGCCTCGATGCGGCCATGCAGATCGCGCAGGCAAGCTTCATCAGCCAGTTTCCGGAGCTGGCCAGCCTGCCGCCCGAACGGCTTCCGGAAACCCTGGCGCAAATCGCGCAACAGGATCCCGCAAAGCTGTCGCGCATTCAGGCGATTGTCGCCAGCAGCGAGCAATTGCGCGCGAGGCAGGGCGAGGAGATGCGGCGGACAGCAGAGGCCACGAGGCGTCACTTCCAGAACTATGCGAAGGCGGAAGACGCTCGGCTGGAAACAATGCTGAAGGAGGAGGCGAGCGGCGTCAGGCAGGCCGTGGCGCAGGAGATCATGGCATCAGCCAGGGCCAGCGGCATCGAGCCGGAAGAGATGCAACGCCTCTTCCAAAACGAGCCTTTGATGCGCAATGCGACGTTCCAGCGCATGATGTACGACGCCGGCAAATATCGGTTGATGATGAAAGCGAGGGACGCGGCCGCGGCAAAACCGATGCCGCCGGTGCAAAGACCGGGCATGGCATTGACCCGCGGAGAGCGTGGCCAGCACGATCTGCGAACGCTGAGCGCCCGGCTGTCTAGCACGGGAGATATCAAGGATGCGGTCACGCTCTACCAGGCGAGACGCGCGCGTGGCGAATGATGAGACGATATATTCACAGCCGTTGACAATGTTCGTCGTTTGTTCCATTCTCGTCGAGCGTGCGTATGGCCAATTTTGTGATGCTCGTCAGTCTGCACGGGCATCGGCGTAGGGGCAGCTGGCGTCGTGATACAGGAGCTGTTTGGGTCCGATCGTCGGCACTTGTGCGATTTCTCGCCAGCTTGCCCTGGTCGCTCGGAATAGGGACTTCTGCATACAGGATAGGACCCAGATGTCGTTGAGACTTCTTTTGTCGCTCGTGATTGTCGCGATCGGCCTTCTTTTATCGCTTGATGCGTTCGCCGGTGATTACACCGTTTCCTATGCTTTCGACGGTACGACGAGGGCGGATGTTGCCCGGGGCGTGATGGGCGCATCCAACGAAGAGGGGATCGCAAAAGATTGCCAGTACGAGAGGCGTTGCACGATCGCGTTAGCGAAATCGGATCTGACGATATCGTTCAGTGTTAAGCGTTCGGCCTACCACGATGTGGTCGTCTTTGCGGATGGCGGCCGTAGCCGTAGCGCCGATTGCTGCTATTTTTCGGGCGGCGACCGCCGGGCCGAAAAGAGGCTTGCCGAGCCATTGCTTCGCCTGTGGATCTACGAAGGGCAAGCACGTAAGAGAAACGAATACGTCGAGAACATTCCTTTGGGCCTCCTGTATCTGCAGTTCTCGGACTTGAAATAGTTCGGGCGCCCCGCCAGCCCCTCTTACCCACTTAATCGCCAGCTGAATCAGTCTGCAGTCCTTTGTTGACCTCGGACCGCGCCGGCGTGATCGAAGGAGTTCGTCATGGCGACCATCGAGCAACAGTATCTGCCTCCCCCGGATTACGAGACGACGATCGGGGAGGCGGACCGTCCGCGTATCTACGATGCCGTTCGCAAGCAATTGGGGGATCTCCTGGACGGCAGTCGGTCCTACTATGCGGATGGCGTCCAGAAGGACTGGCAGGCACGGGCCGATGATCTGGACGGCTACATCAAATCGTTCATGAGCTCGCAGGGGCGCGTCAGTGATCCGAGGGATATCCTCGGAGACGTGGTCAGGTCTCTTCGCGCGCATGCGAAAGACTTTCGCGAGAGAATCGAAGGAGCGGGGCCCTCCGATCCGATCGAATTGCCACCAGAGTTGTCGCCGACCACCCGAGACAGGAACGAGCTGTACGTAAATCCAAATCCGTTTGCTCCTCCGATGAAGACTCCTCCCGTTCCGCGGCAAGAGTGGCCAATCGCAGCGACATCCGATCGTCGCAGCGGCGGCGCAAGCAGGCCAGAGCGGCGCGTCGCGCCACCCATCTTCTTTCCCTTCTAGCGGCCGTCAGTCGTCTCATAGCCGATCAACCGAACTCTTGGCAGGAGAGCACACCATGAGCGAAGACAATCGAAACTTTATCGAGCGTGCCGAATCCATCACCGGCAATCTCTACGGCGAACCGATGTCAGCGGATCGTATTGCCGAGAACTTCGCGCTCTATGGGCTGAAGAAGCGCGTGGCCGCGCTCGAGCGGTTCGACGCAGAGCTGGGTGGCGATATCGATTCCAGTCCTCACAGCTTGCGGAAGCGCGTTCAACTGGTCGATCTGCGCCGGCGGATGGGCAGCCTGCACGAGGCGCTGCGCAAAGCCCGGCGATGACCCATCCGTTGCTGACCGCGCTTGCGCAGGCGCGCCTGCGCGACGCGCCGATTTTCGTCAGATGGTGCGAGTTGAACGGCGTGACCGCGTGCCCGGCTGCGCCCGCGTTGGTGGCACGCTTCGTCACCGACTGTGCGGCGCTCGGCGTGAGCCGGCTCTGGTCGGCCGTGCAGGACATCTCGCGGATGCACGTATCGCTGGGCCTCGCCGACCCCACGCTCGGCGGTGCGGCGGCGAGCGCGATGAATGCGATCGCCGCCATTCCGCCGCCGCGATCCTGGCCGGCACCGTTCAAGCAGCGGTTCTCAGCGCTCCCCTACGACATCCAAATTCATCTCGCCGCGCACGAAGCGCAGCGCGAACGTGCGCTCCGGCGTGCGCAAAACGATGCCGCCTCCGCCCGCCAGAAACTGGCGGCGCTCGAGGCCGAAACGAAGGACCGAGAGAGCAATGGCAACGAAGCTGCAACGCGTGACCAGGATTGAAGATCGCATCGAAGAACTGCGCGCCGAGATCGACGGCATCATCGACGCGCGCGTGGCCCGGATCTCGAGCGAAAGCCCCGGCGTTCCCGCAGGCGTGATCCGCAACCTCCTGACGGCGCGGGCACCGTCCTGCCGCTGCGCTCAATATATCGCGCTGTGCGGCGGAGATGCAAAGGCGCCGGACTGACGACGCCCGGACCACCACCATTTCGAACCATGCGACGCTGTCCATAACGGCAGCTTCACCACGTCAGGGATACAGATGACTCTCTACAAATGGTCTCAAACGGCGTCCGCCGACGCCACGGCAGATTCGACGATCAATTGGGCGGAGGGGCAGTCGCCCTCCAGCGTCAACGATTCGGCACGCGGGATGATGGCGGCGATTGCCAAGTACCGCGACGACGTCGCCGGCGCGATCGTCTCGAGCGGCACGAGCACGGCATATGCGGTCAATACGTACCAGGTGTTTCAGTCGCTCTCGCAATTGAACGGTCAAGTGATCGCGTTTACGCCGCATACGACGAATGGCGCCACCGTGACGATCAACGTGGATAGCCTTGGCGCAAAGCCGCTCCGGGCGGCGCCGAGCACTGATCTGCCGGTCGGCGTGCTGATTCAAGGCACTCCCTATGTGGCGCTGTATAACCATGCAGATCAGGCCTTCTATTTGCAGGGCCTTTTCGGCAACCCATACAACATTCCAATCGGTGGCAGTATCGACTTTTGGGGCACGGCGGCTCCGAACAGTTCGTTCGCGCTCATGTACGGGCAGGCGATTTCGCGTACCACGTACAGTGCACTTTTTGCGCTGGTCGGAACCATCTATGGTACGGGGGATGGTTCGACTACCTTCAACATCCCGGATCTGCGAGGTCGCATCGCGGCTGGTAAAGATGACATGGGTGGGAGTGCTGCGTCGCGCCTGACTTTGGCCTACTTTGGCACGTCAGCCGCTGCGCTCGGCGCAGTCGGTGGCTCTGAAAGCAAGGCGCTTATCACCGCCAACCTTCCTGCATACACGCCCTCTGGGACGATCACCGGTTCGGTGATTTCGCCGATAGGTGTAAGGATGCGGTCGCCCGCGACGACGGGGACAACAGACGCAGGCACCGTTTCCGCCGGCGTTTCGGGAGGCACCGATCTGGGCTCCCAAAGCTTGCTCATTTCAAGTAGTTCGCTCTCTGCCACTTTTACAGGAGCCGCCCAAGGTGGGTCGAGTTCGCCTGTTGCGATACCTCAGCCAACAATCATTTCTAACAAGCTGTTGAGGGTTCTCTGACAAAGTCAGACCAATCGGAGCCGCTAGATTCTACCCGGTAGCCGACGTGTGCAGCCTCGAACTCCGATCGCGAAAAGCTTTTGCGGTCATAAGTGACGGCCTTGGTCGAGAACCGAACGCGCCCCATCGCGCGGGGGCCATTCTCGATCAGCATTGAGCGCTGCCGCTCGGCGAGCGGCTGATCTGAGAAGAAGAGCCGCTTCCACTGCATGCGTGGAGCGCCGACACCAGCGAGTTGCCTTACCATTTCAATCGGGTTCGGGGTGTATTGCACTGCGCCGTTTGAGTGAATCAGGTCGATGGTCCCCAGCCACGAAGCTGCAGCCTCTATCGTCTCAAAGAATCGAAGGTGGTCCGTCTCAAGCTGAGCTGCCTGGCGCACCATGGCGGGCGTTTCAACGACGGCCCACCGGACGAGAGGAGCTTCGCGGCGAGCAAGCTTGTAGTGGATGCCGCACGCGCCACCGAAATCTAGAACGGTCTCGGTGTTGCGAATCTCCGGCCATTCGCCGGTTGGCTCGGCCGCGACAGTCTTCGCGTAAATCTCCGAGACAAGATCGGGATGCTCATAGCCCTCAATTGTGGAGGTGGGGAGTAATCGGAGGATGCGCGCCAGCATCCCCGAAGGATGCCTCACAACCGCAAATAGCGCAATACACAGAAATGCTGGGCAATGAGCTGAAACGCCCCGCCTAGCTTCTTTTCCCGCGGGATTCGACGCCCGGCGGCCGGGCCATGAAAACCTATCGACAGCCGAAGTCTGAGCCGCACCGACTTCAAACGACCCGGATGTCGAAGGCGATCGCGGGTCTCGGCCACCGTCGCTGCGGTGCATCGATCCGAATCCATCTCCACCCCTAACCGAGTTACCCCATGGTAGACCTCAACGCCCTCAAGCGGGCGAATGCCGGCCGCTGGTCGAATGCCAGGCCGACTCGGAAGGCCGAGGCCGCCAACGCTGCCTTGCGTCTCTACAAGGCCAAGGCCCGATACCAGGCCGTCGAACGAGAGACTGGCGTCCCCTGGCCGGCGATCGCCGTTATTCACGAACGGGAATCCTCCCAGGACTGGCGGGCTTCGCTGGCGCAGGGCGATCCATGGAACTGCGTGTCGGTTCACGTACCTGCGAGGCGGGGCCCGTTCGCCTCGTGGGAGGCCGCGGCGATCGATGCATTGGTCAAATGTCCTCCCTACCTCGCGCGCCACAGGGACTGGTCGATTGCCGCGGCGCTGACGGCGCTCGAGACCTACAATGGCATCGGCTACGCGGCCCGCGGCCGGCCGTCGCCCTATCTCTGGTCCGGCACCAACCAATATCGCGCCGGGAAATACGTCCGGGACGGCGTTTACGATCCAGGCAAGGTCGATCCGCAACTGGGATGCGCGGCGCTGATGATCGCCCTGATGGAGCTCGATCCCGAGATCGACTTTGCGGGAGCGAAGATCGCAAACAGCGCGTCTGCCGGCGATTCAGCGAAGCCGTCACTGACGAACCCGTCGAAAGGCTCGATCGGCGCGTTCGTGATCGACATGGTCAAAGCAATTCTTGGAAGGAAGTGAACATGCGGACGATGCTCGACATCATCCTCTTCGCTGCCGGCTTCGGCGTCTGCTGGTATTGCAAGGATCCAGTGCTCCGGCTCGTGACCGGCATCGATGCTCTGATCAAGTCGGTTGGGGCAAAATTTGCAGTGCTGCGAGGCAAATCGTGATGCTCGCAAGGATCAAGGCGGTCTGCCTGCACTCAATGACCATTGCGTGGAGCTATTGCATCGCGCTCGCCGGTGCCCTGGCTTCGATCATCGACGACCTCGCCGACGCGCTCGGCGATCCCGGCGTCAAGGATCAGATCAGCGCAGCCATCGGTGACGTCAAGACGACGGGGCGCATCCTGCTTGCGATCTCCGTGGTGACGATCATCGCACGCCTGCGAACCCTCCGGAGGATAAACTGATGTGGATGACCATCATCTCGTTTCTCGGAGGCCCCGTCGTCAAGGCGCTGATCGAGGCCTACAGCGCCAAGCTGAAGGCCGAAACTGTCGACAGCAAGATTGCAGCCGATCTTGCAGCGAGCGAGATCGCGGCGCAGACGGCCGAAACCAAGGCCGTCATGCAGTACCGCATCGCCGAGATCGGGCATTGGTACGAGCCCGACAAACTCATGGGCTATTGCGTGGCGCTCTACTTCGCAAAGCTGCTGGTCTGGGACAAGGTCCTGGGATTTGGGTCGACGGACGCTCTGGCAGGATTTGCAGCGATCACGGCCAACCTGGTTGTCTCTTTCTACTTCGCCAAGCGCGGCTTCGAGAATGTTGCGAGGATCATCAAGCAGTGAAGATTCAAGACGAGGAGATCCGGGCGATCGTCGCGGAGACATTGGCCGAGCAGCACCGAGTTCAGCAGGAGAGCGTCGACGCGATCGTGTTGAAGGCCGTGGCATCGGTCCTGGCCTCGTTCGGGATCGAAGACGATGACCGGAGGGAGCTGAGAGCGGACTTCCAGCACTTGCGGCGTTGGCGAAGGAGCGTCGAACAGGCGCAGAGCTACACCTTCAAGGCGGTGATCACCGTGCTTGCGACCGGTCTGATGGGGGCAGTCTGGCTCGGCGTCAAGGTCGTGCTGGGCAAGTGAGCCTCGACGCAACGGAATCGCAAGCTCACTCACTCCCGATGACGCCCGCCAATAGGTATCCCATGTACAGAATTCGTATCGCCGATACGGACGACGATGAGACCAGCGAAATCCTCGGCGATCTGCACCGGCTGACATTCTTCGATGGGGCGGCCCTGCCGCAGTTCGGATCGGGTACGTGGTGGCTCGCCCACCACGATGATGACGCGGTGGCCTTCGCCGGTGTCGTGCCGTCGACGCATGCGCGCAACAGCGGCTATTTTTGCCGGGTCGGGGTCTTGCAGCGGCATTGGGGGCGGGGACTTCAGCGCAGGCTGATGCGAGCGATCGAGGCGCGAGGGCGGCGTCTCGGATGGGACAGCATCGTCTCCGATACGACGGACAATCCGGTATCTGCCAATAATTTCATCCATGCAGGTTATCGGCTGTACGAGCCCGAAGCGCCCTGGGCCTGGTCGCATACGCTTTATTGGAGAAAGTGGCTGCGTTGAGCAATAGGAGTGGTTTCCCGCGATGCGGAACGTGATCTTCTCCGACTGACGTGACCTTCTCAGGCTGGAGTGGCTGTGCAAGATGTGCGCAGTCTCCCTAAGCATAAATATAAAGCGGCCCGGCAGCTTGACGCTGCCGGGCCGTTTTTGCGTTTCGGGCGGAGTGAAGCGAAACCCTTGCGAAGTTGCCGGCGCCGGGCTTTAAGTTTGCTCTTGCAGGAAATTCGGCGACCATAAGCCGATGTAAGGGAGCGCTAGAGATGCCGACCAAGCCTCAATTGCCGGAACGTTCGTCGCGAGCGGTGGAAGGGCCGAGTGCGCTCGACGGTCTGCTGGTCATCGATTTCACCCGTGTCGTCGCCGGCCCGGCCTGCACGCAGACGCTCGCGGATTTTGGCGCGCACGTCATCAAGATCGAAAATCCCGACGGCGGCGACGACACGCGCGCCTATGAGCACGCCGAAATCGGCGGCGAGAGCGCCGCCTATCTCAGCCTGAACCGCAACAAGCGCGGTATTGCGCTCGATCTTGCCGTACCGGAGGCCCGCGAGATCGCGCTGGATCTGATCCGCAAGGCGGATGTGGTCGTGGAGAACTTCTCGAGCGGCGTCATGAAAAAATTCGGGCTCGACTATGAGGCGGTCGCCCCGCTCAATCCCCGTCTGGTCTATTGCTCGATCTCCGCCTACGGGCGCTCCGGGCCGTTCGCCTCGCGTCCCGGCTTCGATCCCATCACGCAGGCGGAGAGCGGCTTCATGTCGCTCAATGGATTTGCCGACGGCCCGGCGGTTCGTACCGGTCCGCCCATCGTGGACATGGCGACGGGGATGTCTGCCTGTAACGCCATCCTGCTGGCGCTGTTGGCGCGGGACCGGCTCGGCCGCGGGCAGCGTGTCGAAGTCGCCTTGTTCGATGTTGCGATGGGGATGACTGGCTTCTACGGCATGGCGTATCTCATCAACGGCGAAAACCCCGGCCGGTTCGGCAATTCACCGAGCGGGTCTCCCACCGTTGGCGTCTATGAGGCCTCCGATGGGCCGCTCTACATGGCCTGCGCCAACGATCGGCTGTATCGCCGGTTGGTGGTCGAGGTGCTGAGCCGACCTGATCTCATCACCGATCCGCAGTTTGCCACGCGCAAGGCCCGTTCTGAGAACAAGGAGCTTTTGCGGGCAGCCATTGCAGAGGTCTTTGCCGGCGATACGCTTGAGAACTGGATGGCGAAGATGAAACAGGCCAATATTCCGGTCGGCTATCTCCGGACGGTCGAGGAGGGGTTTAACGCGCCAGAGGCTCGCGAGCGCCATCGCTTGAGCCGCATTCCGCACCGTACGGCGGAATGGGTGCCGAACATCGAGCCGCCGATTACCATGAGCCTGACCGGCGCGATCGATCCCGTTGCGGCCCCTCTGTTGGGTGAGCATACCGAGGACGTCTTGCGCAGCATGCTCGGTTATGACGAGCGTCGGATCACGGAGTTGACCCGGAAGGGCGTCTTTGGCTCGGGTAAGCCCTCGACGGCGGTCTAGGCCGGCACGGCCGGTCCCCAGGCAACAGGCATCGCGCGGCGTGGGAATCGATGCTTTGTGATGCGGACCGCATTGGCTTGATTTGGTGAAGGGCCGGCCGCATAAATACGCGGAAGTGAGGGATGCGAATGGCGCCGGGTCGAAAGCCGAGCATGGGTCAGCCCACCGGGCCGGAAGCCGGCGAACGCGCGTATGCGGCAATGATCGCGAAAGCCCGGGCCCTCGTGCCGCGGCTACGAGAGCGGGCGGTGCGAACGGAGGAATTGCGGCATCTCCCGTCGGAAACCGAGATCGATCTCCATGAAGCCGGCCTGTTCCGGATGCTCCAACCGGCACGTATTGGCGGCGCCGAGCTTGACTATGTCGCTCTTGTCGACTGCGCTGAGCTGCTTGGACAGGCGGATGCGTCGGTAGCCTGGAATCTCGCCAATCTGGCGAGCCATCACTGGATGCTCGGCATGTTCGCGCAGAGGGCGCAGGATCTGGTCTGGGGCCGTGATCCGGACGCGCTGATCGCATCCTCGTTCATTTTTCCCGCCGGACGCGCCACGCGAGTCGAGGGCGGATACCGATTGCACGGCAGCTGGCCGTTCTCCTCCGGCGTGGCCTCCTGCGAATGGAACATGCTTGCAAGCGTGGTCTACTCCGACGACGAGGCGGACGGTATCGAGTATCGGATTTTTCTGCTGCCCAAGGTCGATTACAAGGTGCTGGACACGTGGAATGTTGCGGGACTGCGCGGGACGGGGTCTTGCGACGTGGAGGTCAGGGATGCCTTCGTGGCCGACCACATGACGGTCGCCGTCGGTGACCTCTCAGGCGGCCCGACGCCGGGAAGTACGGTCAATCCAAATCCGCTATATGCGCTGCCCGTGTTCTCGCTGTTCCCATACGTCCTCTCCGGTGTCGCGCTGGGGAATGCGCAGGCGTGCCTCGACGATTACACGGAGGTCGCGCGTCACCGTATTTCGACCTACAATCGCGCCAAGCTCAGCGATTTCCAGAGCACCCAGATCAAGATCGCGGAGGCCTCGGCGAAGATTGATGCCGCGCGCCTGATCATGCGGTCGGCCTGCCTCGACGCCATGGAGGAAGCGCGGCGCGGCCACATCCCTGACATGGCGACCAAGACCCGTTATCGGCGCGACGGATCTTTTTCGGTGAACCTTTGCACGGACGCCGTCTCGATGCTGTTTGCCGCGAGCGGCGCGCGCGGTCTGTTCACGACGGGCGTGTTGCAGCGGCAATTCCGCGACGCGCACGCGATCAACTCACATCTCGCATTCAACTTCGATGCGGCCGGCACGAACTATGGACGGGTAGCGCTGGGCCTGCCGTCCGAAAATCTCACGCTGTGAGGCCGGCCGATGAATGATCTGCCGCAGCAACCCGGCGCGTCCGATCCCGCCAACGAGTTCGCGAGCGACAGCTCGTCGATCAATCCTCGCGACTTTCGCAACGCGCTCGGAACCTATGCAACGGGCGTGACGATCATCACGGCCGCAGCGCCTGAGGGCAAGCCCTACGGACTGACTTGTAATTCGTTCGCCTCCGTCTCGCTCAACCCTCCGCTGGTCCTGTGGAGCCTGGTCGTCTATTCCTCGAGTCTGACCATCTTCCAGAATGCCAGCCATTTCACTGTCAACGTGCTTGGAGCTTCGCAACAGGCGCTTGCGACGAAATTTGCCAAGTCGTCCGACGACAAGTTCACGGGTGTGGGCTGGACGCCGGGCCTCGGCGGAGCGCCGGTGCTTGCGGAGAGCGTCGCCAATTTTCAATGTCGCTCCGTGAATCGTTATTATGGCGGCGACCACGTCATCTTCCTCGGCGCGGTCGAGGCCTACACCTACAGCTCGAAGGAGCCGCTGCTCTTCGCGCGAGGGACGTTCGGCCGATTCCTCGCAGATGACGAGCGCAAGACGTCGCCTTGACGTGCTTCAGATCGCCCTCGATAGCTCAGCTCTCCGCCACTGAAAGCTTGTAAATCTCCAGCGCGTCCGCTTCCGCGCCGCGTGCGACCTTGGCGAGCCTGAAAAGCTGCCCCGCGAGCGAGGCCATCGGCACCGGCGTCGAGGTCGCCTGCGCGACGTCGGCGACCGTATCGAGATCCTTGAGCATCGTGGCAATGTGACCGAGCGGGGGCGAGTGAATGCCTTGCACCATTCTCGGCACGAAAAGCTGAAGCGGGATCGAGTCCGCGAATCCGCCGGCGAGCGCTTCGGGCAGGCGATTGGCGTCAATACCCGCGTTGACGGCCAGACGCGTGGCTTCTGCCAGCACGGCCATCGCGCAGCCCACGATCACCTGATTGCAGAGTTTCGTGGTCTGGCCGGCGCCGGTCGGGCCCATGTGGGTGAACCTGCGCGCCATGGCCAGCACGTAGGGGCGTACCCTCTCGATCTCGCCTGCGTCTCCGCCGGCCATGATCGCAAGGGTGCCTTCCTCGGCGCCCTTCGTTCCGCCGGAAACCGGTGCATCGATCCAGCCGGCGCCATTGGCGGCTCTCAATCGCTTTGCCAGATCGCGCGCGGCGTCGGGATGTATCGACGAGAAGTCGACGACAAGCTTGCCTGCGCCGGGCGCCGCTGCCAGCCCCTCAGGCCCGAAGATCACCTCCTCGACGGCCGCGGCATCCGTCACGCACATGAAGGCGATATCGGCGTTCGCCAGGAGATCGCGAGGCGTGACTGCGCGCCTGGCTCCGGCCTCGGCGAGCGGAGCCACCTTGCCCTCAGAACGGTTCCAGACAGTGACTTGATAGCCGGCCTTGAGCAGGCGTCGGGTCATCGGTGTTCCCATCAGGCCGAGGCCGAGATAGCCGATTCTCTCGACGTGTTGCGGGTTTGTCTTGCTCGCATCAGCCATAGGTTGCCTCCTTCTGCCGCAGCGCGACGCCGCTTTACCATACATTGCGCGTCGGACGGCAAAACCGCCGGGCTCGCATGGCTTGCCTGATTGTTTGAACCATGAAAGATTTGAGCCCGGTCGGGGTTGGGTGGCGCCTGTCGGCGCCGGAGCAGCGGAGTGGGCACGATGCGAACCGTTTCGAGATGGATCCTGGCTTTGGGGGCGGTGGCGGCGGTGAGCGCCGGGACAAGCCCGGCACGGGCACAGCAGACGATCCGCGTCGGTTGGACGATCCCGGCCGAGGAATCCAAGTACTGGATGATGCGCAGGCCGACCGAATTCCCCAATATCGGCAAGGCCTACAATATCGAATGGACTCAATTCCAGGGCACGGCGCCTATGACGCAAGCCCTGGCAGCCGGCGCGCTGGACTGCGCGACGCAGGCACCGCTGTCGCTTGCCAATGGTGTGGTCGGCGGCAATCTCAAAGCCTACATCGTAGCCCAGCACGTGTTCGAGAAGCCCGGCGGCTTCTCGGTCTACTGGGCCGTCAAGGATGACTCGCCCATCAAGACGATCGCTGATCTCAAGGGCAAGACGGTCGGCATCTCCGTGATCGGCGGCGGCACGCAAGGCCCGTTCAACCTGCTCCTGAAGCAGAATGGCGTCGACCCAGCCAAGGATATCAAGCTGGTCGAGGTCGGCTTTGCCGTATCTGAGGATGCGCTGCGCCAAGGCCGCGTCGATGCGGTCAACATGAACCAGCCGTTCGCCGCGCGGGCCGAGGCAAAGGGCGGCACAAGGAAGCTCTTCTCGCTGTCCCAGGCCATGCCGAACATCGTGCACATCCTGGAAGCCTGCCGCGCCGATTTCGTCGACAAGAACCCGGAAGTGGTCAAGGCCTATGTCCGCGATATTACCTCGGGCATGAAGAAGGCGCTGGCGAACCGCGAGGAAACTCTCAAGGTCGTCAACGAAGTGCTGAAGGCGCCGATCCCGGTGCTCGAGACCTATTTGCTCAAGGACAACGATTTCGGCCGTGATCCAGGTGCGGCGCCGAACTTCCCGGCGATCCAGAAGATGCTGGACATCTACGCCGAGACCGGAATGCTGCCGAAACTGGATGTCACGCAGTTCAAGCATCCGACGATCGTCGCGCCGCTGCAGTAGGCGAGCGAGCGAACGATCCGAACGAGGATCTTGCGGCGTCCCGGGTCATCCGGGACGAGGCACGAAGAAGATGCACGTATGAAGAAGTTGCGATCACGAGTGACGACTGATGGCCTCGACCGGGCCCCACACCGCGCGTTCATGCGCGCGATGGGGCTCGACGACGCTGCGATCGCCAGGCCGATGGTGGGCGTCGTCAGCATGAAGGGCGAGCAGACGCCCTGCAACATGACCCACGATTTTCAGGTGGCCGCGGCCAAGACGGGTATCGAGGAAGCCGGCGGTACGCCGCGCGAATTCTCGACTGTGTCGGTCTCCGACGGCATCAGCATGAACCATGAGGGAATGAAGTTCTCGCTGTTTTCGCGTGAACTGATCGCCGACTCGATCGAGGCCGTCGTCCACGGTCTGGCCTACGATGCGCTGATCGGATACGGCGGATGCGACAAGACGTTGCCTGGCGTGATGATGGGCATGGTTCGCTGCAACGTGCCTTCGATCTTCATCTACGGCGGCAGCTCGCTGCCGGGCCGCGTGGATGGGCGCACGCTGACGGTGCTCGATTCCTATGAGGCCGTCGGTAGCTTCATGACCGGTGAGATCGACGGCGCCACGCTCGAGCGGATCGAGCGCGCCTGCCTGCCGACGATCGGCGCGTGCGCCGGCCAGTTCACCGCCAACACCATGGGAATGGTCTCCGAGGCGATGGGGCTGACGATTCCCAACGTCTCGATGGTGCCCGGTGTCTATGCCGAGCGTGCGCAGATATCGCGACGTGCTGGACGCCTGATCATGGAGATGCTGGCCCGCGGCGGACCGTTGCCTCGTGACATCGTGACGCGGAAGTCCCTCGAGAACGGCGCGGCGATCGTTGCGGCGACGGGGGGCTCGACCAACGCCGCGCTGCATCTGCCGGCGATCGCTAACGAGGCCGGCATAGCGTTCACGATCGATGACGTTGGCGAGGTCTTCGCCAGGACGCCGCTGATCGGAAATCTGCGCCCGGGGGGTAAGTACACCGCGAAGGACGTCTACGACATCGGTGGCGCCGCGGTCGTGATCCGAGAATTGATCCAGAGCGGACATATCGACGGCGGCTGCCTGTCCATCACCGGCCGCACACTTGCCGAAGAATATGGCGGGGCCAACGCACCTGATGGAGAAATCGTATATGCGGCCCGCGCGCCGATCCTGCCCGACGGCGGCGTGGCCGTTCTAAAGGGAAATCTCTGTCCTGACGGCGCGGTGATCAAGGTCGCAGGTTTGAAGAGCCAGTTCTTCGAAGGCGTAGCGCGCATTTTCGAAGATGAGGAAGCTTGTGTAAGAGCGGTTCGTGACCGTAGCTACAAGGCGGGCGAGGTTCTCGTGATCCGCAATGAAGGGCCGGTCGGCGGCCCCGGCATGCGTGAGATGCTCGGCGTTACCGCGCTGATCTATGGACAGGGTATGGGCGAAAAGGTGGCGCTGATCACCGACGGACGGTTCTCCGGCGCGACGCGTGGCATGTGCATCGGCTACGTGGCCCCCGAGGCATTTGTCGGCGGTCCGCTCGCGCTCGTTCGCGATGGTGACAGGATCCGGATCGATGCCGGAAATCGGCGCATGGACGTCCTGCTTGATGAGCAGGAACTCGCCGCGCGGCGACGAGATTGGAAGCAGCGTCCGCCGCGCCACCGTGCTGGCGCGCTTGCCAAATATGCGCGACTGGTCGGGCAGGCGCCGGGCGGAGCCGTGACGCATGAGGGCCCCGCAGAATGGCCGTGGTTCGAATGACGCACCGCATGGGTGCGAAAACGACCGCCTGTCTGGCAGGCTTCTTGCTAAGCTCGATCGGCTGACGGAGGACGTTCAGCAGGTTCGGCGGGCAATGTTCGCGCGAGTGAGGCGAGAGACGGGATGACGGTGGTGCCTGCGAGATCGAGCGAATGGGTGAGACCGGTGACATCACGAGAGCCGGCTTCTGCGATCATCGAGATCGACCGCGTCTCGCAGGTCTTTCAGACTTCGGCGCGCAAGGATCATGTGGCGCTTTCGGACATCTCGCTGACGATCGAGGAGGGCGCCTTCGTTTCCATCCTTGGGCCGTCTGGCTGTGGCAAGTCGACACTCCTTTACATCGTCGGCGGTTTTGTCAGCCCAACCAGCGGCTCGGCGAAGATCAAGGGACATGCGATCACGGGGCCCGGTCCGGATCGCGGACCGGTGTTCCAGGAGTTCGCGCTTTTCCCTTGGAAGACCGTGCTGGGCAATGTGATGTACGGCCCGCGTCAGCAGGGCGTGCGCGCCGCCGAAGCGGAAGCGCAGAGCCGGGCCTTGATCGAGATGGTTGGCCTCAAGGGCTACGAGAGCTTCTACCCCAAGGAGCTGTCGGGCGGTATGAAGCAGCGCGTGGCGCTGGCGCGGACGCTGGCCTACCATCCCGAAGTGCTCTTGATGGACGAACCGTTCGGTGCGCTCGACGCGCACACAAGGACGCGCCTGCAGAACGACCTTCTCAACATCTGGGAGCGCGACCGCAAGACGGTGCTGTTCGTCACCCACTCGGTGGACGAAGCCGTCTTTCTTTCGGATAAAGTCGTGATGATGTCGAAATCGCCCGGCCGCATCCGCGAGGTTATCGACATTGATCTACCGCGACCGCGTCGCCGCAACGAGCTGTTGCTCGACCCGCGCTATCAGAAATACGTCGTCGATATCGAGCGCATGTTCGATGAAAGCGACGAAGCCGGGCCCGTCTCGTGATGTCGCCGGCCGCCATGCTCAGACGGGTCGCCCCGGTACTGGCCTGCATCGGGTTGCTGGCCGTGTGGCAGTTTGCATCCCTGGCGCTCAAGAACGACAGCTTCCCGACGGCAATCGAGGCGATCCGGGCAATTCCTGATATTCTTGGCGACAAGGAATCCCTGATCAACATCCTGGCGTCGCTTCGCCGGATGGCGCTCGGGTTCGGTGTGGCGGTACTGGTTTCGATCCCGCTGGGCCTGTTGATGGGACGCAGCCGGGGCGTTGCGGCCTTTTTCAATCCGCTCCTGATGGTGATTTATCCGGTGCCGAAGGCCGCCTTGATGCCGATCATCATGCTTTGGCTGGGCGTCGGCGACGTCACCAAGACATTGGTGATCTTCCTGGGCGTCAGCCTCCCCGTGATCTATCACAGCTTCGAGGGCGCCAAGGCTGTTGAAGAGAAGATGCTGTGGTCGGGAGCGGCGATGGGACTTTCTCCTGCACAGCGCCTGGTGCGGATCGTGTTGCCCGCAGCGTTGCCGGAAATCCTGACCGGCTGCCGTACGGGGTTGGTGCTGGCGCTGATCACGATGATCACCAGTGAGATGATCGCCCGCCAGTCCGGCGCCGGCAACATTCTGTTCAATGCGCTCGACATGGGCCAGTACGACACCGTCTTTGCGATGATCATCATCGTGGGGGCGATGGGAATCTGCCTCGACGCGATTTTTGAAAGGGTTCGTGCCAGACTCGTGCGTTGGTCCGAACCACAGTTCGACATGCCGCTGAGTTTCTCGTGATGTCGCGCCGTCTCTCCGCAAACGTCCTTCTCGGGATTGCCCCGATCGCGCTGGTCATCGCCTTGTGGCAGGGCCTGGTGTCATTCGGCTTCGCGCCCGCGGTCTTGCTGCCGCCGCCGGGCTTCGTCTTCAGCCGGCTGCTCCAGCAGCTCGTGACGTGGACGTTTCAGCAGGAGATCGCGGCAACCTTGATCCGGCTGTTTGCAGGGTTCGCGATTGCGGTCGTGCTTGGTGTCAGTATCGGCATTGCCGCCGCCGCCAATCCGGCCATCAATGCCGTGGTCCGGCCGATCGTCCGCGTATTGGCCCCGCTGCCCAAGGTTGCGCTCTATCCGGCACTCCTGCTTTTGCTCGGATTCGGCCACGGGTCGAAGATCACATTGGTGGCCGCGGACGCACTCTTTCCCATTCTGCTCTCGACCTATTACGGTGCCTCCACCGTCGAACAGAAGCTGATCTGGTCGGCGATGGCAGCGGGAACGCCACGCTACGAAATCCTTTTCAAGGTGGTGCTGCCGGCGGCGATGCCGTCGATCCTGACTGGATGCCGGATCGGGCTTGTCATTTCCTGCATCGTGGTGTTTCTGGCCGAGATGATCACGTCGACGGACGGATTGGGGCACGCGCTCGTGACCGCGGCGCGAACTTTTCAGGCCGTCGACATGTTCGTGCCTCTGATCACGATCTCGCTGCTGGGCCTGATCTTGAATGGCCTGCTCGGGGCGCTGCGCTCATACCTGCTGCGGGGCTTTCCCGAGGCCTGAACTGACCAAGAAGAAATCGGAAGACCGGGAGTGAACCATGCTGGCTGATCGCATTGAGGCAAAATGGATCGACGCATTTTGCGAGATCTTTGAACGCTGTGCCGTCAAGGCCGGTGATACCGCGGCGATTCTCTCCGAAACCCAGTCGCGCGCGTTGAACGTGCATCTGGCGGAACTCGCGCTGCTGCGCATGGGCGCGCGGCCGTTTCACGTGGTGATGCCGACACCGCGTAACCGGAATATCGTTCCGGTTCGCTCGACGGGCGCGAGCGAGGCGATCCAGAAGCTTGGTCCGGTCATCAGTGCGCTTCAGCAGGCTGGTTTCGTGGTGGATTGCACCATCGAGGGCTTGATGCACGCGGTGGAGACGCCGGAGATCCTCAAGGCTGGCGCGCGGATCCTGGTGATCTCCAACGAGCATCCCGAAGCGCTGGAGCGGATGGTGCCGGATACAGCGCTCGAAAAACGCGTTCGGGCGGCGGCCAAGATGCTGCGCGGGACGAAGCGAATGCGGGTGACCTCGAAGGCCGGCACCGCGCTCGACGTCGATATGGTCGGCGCGTCCACGGTCGGTGTATGGGGCTGGACCGACAAGCCTGGCACGCTGGCGCATTGGCCCGGTGGAATCGTCGTCAGCTTCCCCAAGAGCGGGACGATCAACGGCACGCTGGTGATGGCGCCAGGCGACATCAACCTGACCTTCAAGCGCTATCTGACGTCGCCGGTGACGATGACCTTGAAAGACGACTATGTCGTCGAACTCGAAGGCGAAGGCACGGACGCCGCAATGATGCGCTCCTATCTTGCGGCTTGGGGCGATCGCGAGGCCTATGCGGTCTCGCATGTCGGTTTCGGCATGAACCCTGGCGCGCGCTATGAAGCGCTGTCGATGTACGACCAGCGCGACACCAATGGCACGGAGATCCGGGCCGTCTCCGGCAATTTCCTGTTCTCGACCGGCGCGAACGAATTCGCCGGCCGCTACACGGCGGGGCATTTCGACCTGCCGATGATGGGAACGACGATCGAGCTCGATGGCGTCGCGGTCGTTCGCGAAGGCGTATTGCAGGACGTTTTCGGCTAAGTGCGGTCGAGCACGGGTGGGCGAGCCAGGTCGAAGTGGCGCAGCAGGTCCACCATGGCCTGAAGCCGTTTTACGCGATAGGCATCGACGTCCATGCCCGAATAGTCGAGAAAACCGGCACCCGTGCGCAAGCCGATCCGGCCTTCATGCATGTTGCGTGAGATGACGTCCGGCGCGCGATAGCGGTCGCTGCCGAGCGCGCCTTCGAGGTAGCGACTGGCATAGTACAAGATGTCGCCGCCGCCCCAGTCGATGAACTCGAGCAGCCCGAGCACGGCATAGCGGAAGCCGAAACCATGGCGGATCGCCTTGTCGATATCCTCGGCACTGGCGACGCCTTCCTCGACCATGCGCGCGGCCTCGTTCATCGCCAGCGCCTGGATGCGTGGGACGATGAAGCCGGGCGTTGCCGCGCAGACCACCGGCACCTTGCCGATGCCCTCAAGCAGCGCCTTGACCTCGTCGACGATGGCGGGATCGGTGGCCTTACCTGGCGAAACTTCGACCAGCGGGATTAGATAGGCCGGGTTGAGCCAATGCACGTTCAGGAAGCGGCCGGGATTCACGATCGCGCTGGAGAGATCATCGACCAGGATGGTCGACGTCGTCGATGCAATGATCGTGTCGGGTCGCACCTGCCGTGAGGCTAAGCCCAGCACCTCGCGCTTGAGCTCGACGACTTCAGGGACCCCTTCGAAAACCATTCCGGCCTCGGATAGCGCGGACTGGCTATGGCCGGCGGGCACCACCGAGACGCGCGCGACGAGCGGACCGACATCCGCCTCCGTCAGCAGTCCCAGCTTGGACAGGCTGGCAAATGTCTTTGCGACCTCACCAAGCGCGTCCGCCTCGAGCTTGGCGAACTCTTCTGCGCTACGGGCCTTGACGTCGATCATCGTCACGCTGTGCCCGGCGTAGGCGAATGCGACGGCGATGCCGCGCCCCATGCGGCCAGCCCCGAGACAGGCGATGTTGACGCGATTGGTCATCGATCAGAATCCATTGCGAAGCACCGTCTGCAATTCGGCCTTGCTGAGATTGTCGAGCCCCAGCGTGGCCAGCGTGCGGCCGCCATGCGCAAAATCCTCGCCGCAGATCGCGCCGCCGATGGCGAGGAACGCTTTGGCCAGCGGCGTGGCCACGCCAGCCAGTCCGGCGACCGACACCAGCAGCGACAACCCAAGCCGGAGGTCCTCACGCATGTAGCGGTGCTCCGTCAGCACGATCCGTTCGCGCCAGTCGCCTGAGTCCGTCAGCCGGTCATGCGAGCCGCGGCCGTACATCCAGATCTCGCCTTCTTTCGCATAGTGATGAGCGAGCGGGAAATGCGGTGCGCGGTAACCGAGCGCTTCGCGCACCGCGATCCGCTCGGCGTCAAGTGCGTCGGTCACCCGGCGGATCGCGGCTTGCGTTCCCTCCTTGTGGATGTCCCACCGTTCGAAATGCTCGATCGGGCCCGTATTCATGATGATCAGCGGCGGATGGATGATCGGGCCGGCATTCATCAGCGCCCCCGACAGCGCGTCCCCGCAGGACTCGATCGCATCGGGGAAAGCGCGCCCGATCACGTCGAGCGCATGCGGTGCGTGGTCGAGCGGGAACACCCCGACCGGAAGCCGCTTGGCGCGAATGGTGATCGCCACTTCGAAAGGTCCATGTTTGCGGGTGAGCCACGGCAGTGTGCCGGTTTCGGCAAAGCTTGCCTTGGCCTGGTTGCCGGCGTCCCGCACCGCCTGGGCGAAGATGATCGAGCCGAATGTTGCCGGCGGCAAGAACACGACCTGACCATCCCGCAGATGCGGGGCGAGCAGGCGAGCGATATCGGTCTGCGCGAAGGCAGGGGCAGGGCACAGGATCAGCTCCGAGCCGCCGACGGCTTCGGCGATATCGGTCGTGACCAGCGCGAGTTTCACGTCGTGGCGGCCGCTGTGGTCCTTGACCAGGATGCGCGAGCCGGCAGCGCGATGGGCCGCGACCTGACCGGCATCGCGGCGCCAGAGCCGGACTTCGTGCCCCGACAGCGCAAAATCGCCGGCGGCCGCGAAGGAGCCGTTTCCGCCACCAAGAACTGCAATCTTCAAGATGCTTCTCCTTGCGCGCGGGACTGCGCATCAAGCTGCTTCAGCAGGAAATGCTGGACCTTGCCCAGCGCGGTCCGCGGCAGGTCGGTGACCAAGACGATGTCGCGCGGCACCTTGTAGCGGGCGAGTTGCGCCTGAAGATGGGCTCGCAGCTCATTCGCCTCTAGCCGGCAGCCGGATCGGGGGATGACATAGGCGATCGGCACCTCGTCCCAGCGCGGGTCCGGCCGGCCGATCACGGCGCATTCGCTGACATCGGGGTGTTCGAGCAGGACGCGCTCGACCTCGGCCGGGTAGACGTTTTCCCCGCCTGAAATGATCATGTTCTTCTTGCGGTCGCTGACCCAGAAATAGCCGTCGGCATCGCACAGGCCGATATCTCCGGTGCGATACCAGCCGTCGTGCAACGCGTCGCGCGTTGCGGCCTCGTTTCCCCAATATTCGAAGAACACGTTGGGCCCGCGCACCGCGATCTCCCCCGGCGTTCCCGCAGGCAGTTCGTTGCCGGCCTGGTCGATCACCTTTGCTTCACAGCACAAGCCGGCAAGCCCGGTCGATCCCGCCCGCGAAAGGTCGCCGCCAAGCCGCGTGTAGACGGCGATCGGGCAGGTCTCCGTCGAGCCGTAAACCTGAAGCACCGGGACATCGCGCGCGACAAAGCGCTCGATCAGATGCGGCGGCACGATGGTCGAGCCGGTGGCGACGGCCTTCAATGACGAAAGATCGGTGGCTGCCCAAGCAGCATGCTCGCTCACCGCCTGGATGATCGCAGGCACCATCACCGTGAGTGTCGGCCGCTCCTGTTGGATGGCGGCAAGCGCGGTATCCGGCGCGAAGCGGGCGTGGACCGTGACGGTTGCGCCAAGCTGGAGCGCCGGCGTCGTCTGGATGTTGAGGCCGCCGACGTGGAAGAATGGCAGCACGGTCAGCACGTGGTCTTCGGACGTCATGTTGTGCATGTGCTGGCTCATGACGCCGTTCCAGAACAGCGCCTCCTGGCGCAGCACCGCGCCTTTCGGCCGCCCCGTTGTTCCTGACGTGTAGACGATCAGCAGCGGGCAGGAAAGATCGGTGTGCGGATTGCGGCTGCTGCCGTCGCTGCGTGCCAGCAGGCTTTCGAACGCCGTACCACGGGGCGGTGTGAAGTCGAGGCCGACAACGGATGTCCCCGGCGCAAGTTCGGGGAGAACTCCCTCGAACGCCCGTTCGAGCACCACGACTTTGGCGCCAGCGTCTGTGAGAATGAAGAGCTGCTCAGCGACCGCCAGCCGCCAGTTCAGCGGCACGAGCATCGCACCCAGCCGCGCGCATGCGTAGAGCAGAACCAGATAATCAGGCCGGTTCAGGCTGAGGATGGCAACGCGGTCGCCGCGGCCGACGCCGAGCTCCTGCTTCAATGCCGTCGCAGTGTGTTCGATGCGTGCGGCGAACGCGGCATAGCTCAGCCGTTCCCCTTCGAAGGCAATCGCCGTCTTGTCCGGCGCGAACGCCGCGTTGCGATCGATCAGACTGCAGAGGTCCACCGTCAGTCGTCCGTCTCGCCGGTCTCGTACAGCGCCTCACGTCCGATCCGGTCGAGGCAGAGTTCGGCGGTCCAGGGCAGCATCAGCGAGCCGCAGCGGCTGTCGCGGTAGATCCGCTCCAGCGGTAGCGATCGCAGCATGGCCTGACCGCCGCAGGTGCGGATCGCGAGCGCGGCGAGCTCGTTGGCGCCCTCCATCACCGAATATTGCGCGGCATAGGCGCGCAGTACCTGCTCCTTGCTCGGATTGGCGCAGGCTTCGGTGACCGCCTGGAACCAGATCGCCTTGATCTGCTCGAGCTTGATCTGCATCTGCGCGACCGCGATCTGCTTGGTCGGATACATCCGGCGCTTGACCGGCGGCATTCCCGGCACTTCGCCGCGCAAATAACGTACGGTGAAATCATAGGCGGCTTGCGCCAGGCCCATATAGGTCGGCGACAACGTCAGGAACATGTGCGGCCAGCGCATCGCGGCTTGGAAATAGACGCCGCGCGGCATCAGTGCGGAATCCTGCGGCACGAACACGTCCTTGAACAGAAGGGTGCGTGAGACCGTTCCGCGCATGCCGAGCGGATCCCAGTCACCGACGACCGAGACGCCGTCGGACCTGGCAGATATCGCGAGGTAAAGCGTGTTGCGGCGGGACGCCTTCTCGCCTTCCTCGATCTCGGTGCAGAGCACGCCGTAATAGTCGGCATGGCCGGAGAGCGACGCGAAGATCTTCTTGCCGTTGACGATCCAGCCGCCCTCGACCGGCCTTGCTTCCGTGCCAAAAGCGACGCCGCCCGCGGCGGCCGCACCGCCTTCGGAGAAGGGTTGCGAATAGATCGCGCCGTCTTCGACGATCCGCTTGTAATGAACTGCGCGACGCCGCTCGTGCTCGGCGCGGGTGTCCGCGTCCATGTCGAGATCGTCGGCGAGCGGGCCCGACCATAGGGTCGAGCACACGTGCATGTTCCAGGTCAGCGCGGTCGCGCCGCAATAGCGGCCGATCTCGGCGGCCGCCAACGCATAGGTCTGGTAGTTCGCGCCGAGTCCGCCGTGCTTCCTGGGAACGGCGATGCCGAGCAGGCCGACGCGGTGCAGGTCGCGATAATTCTCGACCGGAAAGGTCGCCTCGCGATCGTAAGTGGCAGCGCGAGCGGCGAACACGCTCTGGCCGATCTCTCTTGCTCGCGTAATGATGCCGGCCTGCTCGTCGCTCAGGCGGAATGCAACGGGATCGAAGATCGGAGCATCCAGTGTAACCTTGTCGGTTGTGCCGATGGTCTTGCTGACTTGCATGGTCATTGCGCAGTCACCTTACGCTTTGGTCGCGAGAGAGTTCAGAAAGCGGCCGAGCGCCTCGTCGAAGGCATCGGGACGCTCGAGGTTGGCGAGATGGCCGACGCCGGCGAGCTCGACATAGTCAGCCCCGGGGATGTAGCTCGCCGTCTTCGCCATCATGGGCGCAGGCGCGTTGTTGTCCTTGGAGCCGGACAGCAACAGCGTGGGAACGGCAATATCTCCCAGCGTGTTGCGCTGGTCGAACCCGATGAGAGCGAGCATCATGGCGCGATAGCTCGCTCCGGGCACGCTTCCCATGCATTCGCGTGCAAGTTCCATCCCGCTCGGATCGGGATCGTCGCCGACGAGCTCCTTCACCAATGAAGGCGCCAGCGACTTCATCGTCTCGCCGCGATCGAGCGGGCCGAGCCGCGCCGCAATGAACGATTTCTGCCAGTCGCCATCGGCCTTGCCGAAGGCCGGGCTGGTCTGCGCCAGCACCACCGCGCGGGCCAGCTTCGGGAACTGCACCAGCCATTTCTGGACGATCATACCGCCGATGGAATGGCCGACCAGAATGGGTCTTGTCGCAACGAGTTGCTCGACGAATTGCTGGAGCGCATCAGCCAGGGCAGCGATGCTGACATTGGCGAGTGGCGCCGAGCCGCCATAGCCCGGCATATCCCACGCGATTGCGCGGAAGCGATTGCCGAACGTATCAAGCTGCTGCCGCCAGCTCCGCGCCGCCCCGCCGATGCCATGCAGGAAAATCAGAGGGATCGCGCCAGGATCGCCGGCGGCTTCATAGGCGAAGCGTCCGTCCCTTGTTATCATCGGCACAGGCTGCGACACGCGACATCCTTCTGCTGGGCCCTTTGATGCTAACAGGCCTTTTGGCGATGGGAAGCGATAATTTTATACTTAAAGCAATTTCCAGGCCGTGTTTCGTGCCGTGGCATTCGCGGGGCGAGCGGCGTTCATTGCAAAAGTTTGAAGGTTAAAATATATCGGATGCACGTTCCGCAGATCCGAGGGAGCCAGCGCATGTCCGGGTTGCCCCATTCGCCTCACGCGCTGGTGACCGGTGGCGGTCGCGGCATCGGCCGCGCGATCGCGGCGGCTCTCGTCGGCGCTGGCGCCACCGTGACGATCGTCGGCCGGAATGCCGGGGTCCTCGGCGAGGCCGTCAATGCCGGCGCCGCGCATTTCGCAGTTGTCGCCGATGTCGCGAACGAGGCCGCTCTGAAGGCCGCCATCGCCGAGGCGCATGCGCGCAAGCCGATCGATATCCTGATCGCCAATGCGGGCAGCGCCGAATCCGCGCCTTTCGCAAAATCGGACAACGCCCTGTTTGCGCGCATGATGGACATCAATTTCATGGGTGTGGTCCATGCCATCCACGGCGTGCTGCCGGGTATGAAGGATCGTCCCTATGGCCGCATCGTCGTGATTGCGTCGACGGCGGGTCTCAAGGGCTATGCCTATGTCAGCGCATACACTGCGGCCAAGCACGCTGCGGTCGGGCTCGTTCGTTCGCTTGCCCTGGAACTGGCCGGGGGCAATGTGACCGTGAACGCGGTTTGCCCGGGCTTCACCGACACAGACCTCGTCACCGCCAGCATCGACAACATCATGAAGAAAACGGGACGGAGTCGTGAGCAGGCCATCGCCGAGCTTGCCAAGCACAATCCGCAAGGGCGCCTGATAGCGCCTCAAGAGGTGGCAGACGCCGTGCTTTGGCTGTGCGGCCAGGGCGCCAGCGCGATCACCGGGCAGACAATCGCAGTCGCAGGCGGTGAGATCTAGCTGCGCGGAACAACATCAAGGAGATACTATGAGCAGACCGGCAAATCCCGTCACCATTCCGCTCGCGGACTATTCGCCGCAACACTTCCTGCTGGCGGTGGTCGACGGTGTCGCGACCGTCACGCTCAACCGGCCGGAACGAAAGAATCCGCTGACGTTCGAAAGCTATCGGGAACTGACCGATCTCTTCCGCGCTTGTGCGTTCGACGACGAGGTCAAGTCCATCGTCGTCACCGGCGCCGGTGGCAATTTCTCGTCCGGTGGCGACGTGTTCGAGATCATCGGACCGCTGGTGAAGATGGACACCAAGGGGCTCACGGCCTTCACGCGGATGACGGGCGATCTCGTCAAGGCGATGCGCGCCTGCCCGCAGCCGATCATAGCCGCGGTCGAGGGCATCTGCGCCGGGGCTGGTGCGATCGTCGCGATGGCATCGGACATGCGCCTCGCAGCGAGCGGGACCAAGGTCGCGTTCCTGTTCAACAAGGTGGGGCTGGCTGGCTGCGACATGGGCGCCTGCGCGATCCTGCCGCGGATCATCGGACAGTCCCGCGCCTCCGAGCTGCTCTACACCGGCCGCTTCATGACGGCGGAAGAGGGCGAGCGCTGGGGCTTCTTCAGCCGCATCGTGACGCCGGAGCAGGTGCTGACCCAGGCTCAACTGCTGGCCAGGCAGGTCGCGGAAGGGCCGACCTTCGCCAACACCATGACCAAGCGGATGCTGGCCATGGAATGGGCAATGTCGGTGGAGGAGGCGATCGAGGCGGAAGCCGTTGCCCAGGCCCTGTGCATGACCACTGCCGATTTCGAACGCGCCTTCGAGGCCTTCGCCAACAAGGTCAAGCCGGTATTCAGGGGCGACTAGAACCGGCCGGCGTTGTCCGACGCCGGGCCAGCAACGGGGACTTGCGTGAAATTATTTTAGGCTTAAAATAGTTTCGTGGCCGGGTGAACTTGGCGAGGCTCCCATGAAAGTCGCGATCATCGGTGGCGGACCTGCGGGTCTCTATGCTGCGATCCTGCTCAAGAAGCAGCGCCCGGGCGCCGACATCACGGTGTATGAGCGCAACCGGGCCGACGACACCTTCGGCTTCGGCGTGGTGTTCTCGGATGCCACGCTGGACAATTTCGAAAAGCACGATCCGCCGAGCTATCGCCGCATCACCCAGGAATTCGCCTACTGGGACGACATCGCCGTGCATTTCCGCGGCACCGTCCACCGGGTCGGCGGTAACGGCTTTTGCGGATGCTCCCGAAGCAAGTTGCTCCTGATCCTCCAGGAGCGGGCTCGCGAGCTTGGCGTCGTCCTGCACTTCGAGGTGGACATCGACGACGAATCCCGGTTCGCCGAAGCCGATCTCGTCCTGATCGCCGACGGCATCAACAGCCGCTTCCGCGAGAAATACGTCGATCACTTTCAGCCCGAGGTCGACCTCCGCTCCAACAAGTTCGCCTGGATGGGCTCGACCAAGCCGCTCGACGCCTTCACCTTCATTTTCCAGGAGACCGAGTGGGGGCCGTTCATCGCCCACGCCTATCAGTATGAGGCCGGACACTCGACCTGGATCTTCGAGACCGATCCTGAGACGTTCGAGCGGGCTGGCCTGACGGGGCTGGACGAGACGCAGTCTGCCGCGCGGATGGCCGAGATTTTCGGCTGGTTCCTCGATGGGCACAAGCTGCTCACCAACCGTTCGATGTGGCGCAACTTCCCGATGATCCGGAGCAAGCGTTGGGTCAAGGACAACATGGTGCTGCTCGGCGATGCCAAGGCGAGCGCGCATTTCTCCATCGGCTCGGGCACCAAGCTCGCGATGGAAGATGCCATTGCCCTCGCAGAAGCGATGGCGAAGGCGCCGGGCATCAAGGCCGCGCTCGACGTTTACGAGCACGGCCGCCGCGAGGAGGTCGAGAAGACGCAGCACGCCGCCGACGTCTCGCTGGTCTGGTTCGAGCATGTCGACCGCTTCTGGGATTTCGATCCCGTGCAGTTTGCTTTCGGCGTGATGACGCGCTCGAAGGCGATCACCTATGACAATCTGAAGCTTCGCGCGCCCGATTTCGTGGCCGAAGTCGAGAAGTCGTTCGCCAAACAGGTTCGCGACAACGGCTTTGACGTCGACACCGAGAAGCCGGTGGTGCCGCTGTTCCAACCGTTCCGGTTGCGCGAGATGGAGGTCGCCAACCGCGCGGTGATGTCGCCGATGTGCATGTATTCGGCGAAGGAGGGCGTGCCGACCGATTTCCACCTGGTGCATTACGGCTCACGCGCGATCGGTGGTGCCGGCCTGATCTTCACGGAGATGACCTGCGTCAGCCGCGACGCTCGCATCACGCCCGGCTGCGCAGGTTTGTGGAACGACGAGCAGGAGGCCGCCTGGCGGCGCATCGTGGATTTCGTCCACGGCAATTCGGCTGCAAAGCTCTGCCTCCAATTGGGCCACGCCGGCCGCAAGGGCGCGACCAGGCTGATGTGGGACGGCATGGACCGTCCACTGGAGGAGGGCGGCTGGGACGTGATCTCAGCATCACCGCTGCCCTATTTCCCCGACAGTCAGGTGCCGCGCGAGCTCGATCGCGCCGGGATGAACGCGGTGCGGGATTCCTTTATCGCGGCGGCCGAGCGCGGCGAACGATGCGGTTTCGACATGCTGGAGCTGCACTGCGCCCACGGCTATCTGCTTGCGAGCTTCATTTCGCCGCTGACGAATACCCGCACCGACGAGTATGGCGGCTCGCTCGAAAACCGTCTGCGTTTCCCGCTCGAGATCTTCGAGGCGCTGCGATTGGCGTGGCCGTCGCACAAGCCGATGTCGGTACGCATTTCCGCGACAGACTGGGCCGACGGCGGCATCACCGGCGACGATGCGGTGGCGATTGCGCGCGCCTTCGTCGAGGCCGGCGTCGATCTCGTCGACGTCTCGACCGGGCAGACCGTCCGCGATGCGCAGCCGATCTACGGGCGCATGTTCCAGACGCCGTTCTCGGATCAGGTCCGCAACGAGGCCCGCGTGGCCACGATGTGCGTCGGCAACATCACGACGGCCGACCAGGCCAACACCATTCTGGCTGCCGGCCGGGCAGACCTCGTCGCGCTTGGTCGGCCGCATCTGGTCGATCCCTTCTTCACGATGAAGGCGGCGGCCTGGTATGGGGCAACGGACGCGTTCTGCCCGCCGCAATATCTGCCCGGAATGGATCAGATTTTCCGCAACAGCGCCCGCGACCGTCAGGATCTCGAGGAGCTGCGCATTAAGGCTAAGCCCAAGACCCGGGCCGAGCTCAAGGCGGAGGCGACAAAGCCGCTTGCGGCGGAGTAACCGCCCGTGCGACGTTAACCTCATTGCCTCAAGTGTTTCGAGTGGAGTAAGGGCGATGAAGGCGATTATTGTCGGTGGCGGTATCGGTGGTCTTACCACGGCATTGATGCTGCGGTCGCGCGGCCTCGACTGCGAGATCTTCGAGCAGGCCGACACGATCCGCGAACTCGGTGTCGGCATCAACACGCTGCCGCATGCCATGCGCGAGCTCGCCGGCCTCGGCCTGCTCCAGAAGCTCGACGACGTCGCTGTTCGTACCGACCAGCTCTATTACCTCAACCGTCACGGCCAGGAGGTCTGGCGCGAAGCCCGCGGTGTCGACGCCGGTCACGACGTGCCGCAATTCTCGATTCATCGCGGCCGGCTTCAGGGCGTCATCCATCGCGCCGTCGAGGAGCGGCTCGGACACGAGGCGATCCACACCGGTTGCCGCCTCGGTGCCTTCACGCAGGACGAGGGCGGCGTCACCGCTTACTTTTTCGATCGGGCGGGCGCGCATGTCCATACCGCGCGCGGCGACATCCTGATCGGCGCCGATGGCATCCATTCCCGCGTTCGCGACACGATGTTCCCGAATGAGGGACCGCCGTGCTGGAACGGCTTGATGTTGTGGCGCGGCGCGCGCGACTGGCCGCTATTTCTCACCGGCAAATCGATGATCGTGGCCGGCGGCCTCAACGCCAAGGTGGTGATCTATCCGATCGCGGAGGGATCGAGCCCGGCGAGCCGCCTGACCAATTGGGCCGTGCTGGTGAAGGTGGGCGAGGGCAATGCACCGCCGCCGCGCAAGGAGGACTGGTCGCGGCCGGGTCGCCGCGAGGAGCTGATGCCGCATGTCGCCCGCTTCTCAATCCCCCATATCGACGTCAAGAGCTTGATCTCGGCGACGCCCGAATTCTACGAATATCCGACCTGCGATCGCGATCACTTGCCCTATTGGTCGTCCGGGCGCGTGACGCTGCTCGGCGATGCCGCACATCCCATGTATCCGGTCGGCTCCAACGGCGCCTCGCAGGCGATCCTCGATGCGCGCTGCCTTGCTGATGCGCTGGTGCGCGCAGAGCATCCACGCCAGGCGCTGCTCGAATACGAGAAGAAGCGCCTGCCGATGACGGCCGATATCGTTCGCTCCAACCGGCGCGGCGGCCCCGAGGGTGTCATCGACGCCGTCGAGCAGCTCGCGCCCGACGGATTCGACAATGTCGACAACGTGCTGAGCTATTCCCAGCGCGAGGCCATCGTGCGCGGCTATGCGACCAAGGCGGGCTTCGCCGCCGTGCCGGGGCTCGCGGCGGTGCGCGCCTAACGCGCGGCTAGCCGCCGGGAGGTGGCGGCAGGAAGTGGATGTTGAACTCGGCCGCCATCGCCACCACGTCCTCGGGCTTCTGCTCCTTCATGTTATGAAGGCCCCAGAACAGATCGAACAGCTTCTTGGTCGGTGAGACCCAGAACAGTACCTTTGCGGTCTGCTCCGACTTGTTGAAGATGCCGTGCGGCACGCCCATGCCGAGCCGGATCAGGTCGCCGGCCGTTGCCTGCGACTCCGAATTGCCGAGCATGAAGTCGAGCTTGCCCTCCAGCATGTAGAGATATTCGTCCTGGTCGGGATGGATGTGCGGCGGCACGAACGTGCCCGGCGGCAAAGTCGCGTGCCAGGAGAAGCTGTGCTCGGTCTTGCTTTTCGGCACATAGGTCTGGCCGAGGATGTTCCAGGAGATGCCCTGAATGCCCTCGTTGGCTCGCGTGATGCCGGTGATTTCGCTTGTCATTGTAGTCCTCCCTCAACGCGACGTGCGGCTTTAGTTCGCCGCCTTGCAGTCCTTGGCGTAGCGATCGCCGTAATTCTCGAAGACCTTCTGGACGATCTCGGTCTGGTACTTGCCGTCCGGACGCTTGGCGACCTTGGTCAGATAAAAATCCTGGATCGGATAGCCGTTGGTGTTGAACTTGAAGGCGCCGCGCAGCGAGGTGAAGTCCGCCTTCTTCAGCGCGGCTCCCACGGCATCCTTGTTCGAGAGGTCGCCCTTCACGGACTTGATGGCGCTGTCGATCAGCATCGCGGCGTCATAGGCCTGGAACGCGTAGGTGCCGGGCACGACGTTATAGGCGGCCTCGTAGGACGCGACGAACTTCTTGTTCTGGGGATTGTCGAGATTGGGCGCCCAGTTGGCGCCGCCGAACATGCCGACGGCCGCGTCCTGCTGGGCCGGCAAGGTCGATTCATCCACCGTGAACGCCGAGAGCACCGGAATGCTGTCGGCGAGGCCGGCCTGCCGGTACTGCTTGACGAGATTGACGCCGAGGCCGCCCGGCATGAACGTGAAGAGCGCATCGGGCTTCTGCGAGGAGATCTTGGACAGCTCCGGCTGGAAGTCCAGCGTGTTCAGCGGCATGTAGGATTCCTCAACGATCTCGCCCTTGTAGTCGAGCTTGAAGCCCGCCACCGAATCCTTGCCGGCCTGATAGTTCGGCACCATCAGGTACATGCGCTTGTAGCCGCGATCCTGCGCGACCTTTCCGAGGATCTCGTGCACCTGATCGTTCTGATACGAGGTCACATAGAAGAACGGGTTGCAGTCCTTGCCGGCAAAGGTCGACGGGCCCGCGTTGGGGCTGATCAGGAAGGTCTTCGATTCCGTCACGGGCCGGTGGATCGCCTGCAGGATATTGGAAAAGATCGGGCCGATCACGAAGTCGACCTTGTCGCGTTCGAGCAGTCCCTTGACCTTGGTCACCGCCGCGTCCGGCTTCAGTTCGTCATCGACCACGACGACCTCGACGTCGCGGCCGCCCATCTTGCTGCCGAGGTCCTTGACCGCGAGCGCAAAGCCGTCGCGAACCTGCTGCCCAAGCGCTGCGGCCGGTCCCGACAGGGTCACGATCACGCCGAGCTTGATCTTCTCCTGGGCCAGAGCAGGGGTCATTGCGGTGCCGAGCAGCAAGGCTGCGGCCAAGGTCGATTGCATTCTCATGATCTGTCCCCCGTGACATCAGGGCTTGCGTGGCAAGCCGCGTACTCCGATCCAAGCTTATGCCGATGATGGCGGCCGCGGCAAGCAGAGCTCAATGTGTCGCCATCCCGCGCGTTAAGCGGCGCATGCAAACGGCGCGCCAATTATTTGAAGCCTAAAGAAATTGGCGTGCGATCGATTGTTGCAGCTTTGGGCTTGCGGCCGGCTTCAATTTACTTGAAGCTCAAAACGTTGGGGAATCCGTGCCGGCGCTGATGCCGGCCGAGAGTGACTGCACCGAGATGCTCGATTCCGAGACCAAGGCCGTCGAAACTCCGGAGGACCACGCCGACGAGCTTCGGCTGTGGTTGCGCCTCCTGACCTGCACGACGCTCATCGAAGGTGAGGTTCGCGGCCGGCTGCGGCAGCGGTTCGACGTCACGCTGCCCCGCTTCGATCTGATGGCGCAGCTCGACAAGGTACCCGACGGCATGACGCTGTCCGATGTCTCCAAGCGGATGATGGTTTCGAACGGCAACGTCACCGGTCTGGTCGAGCGCCTCGTGGAGTCCGGTCATCTCGATCGTCGGACCTCGGAGACGGATCGCCGGGTCCAGGTGATCCGCCTGACGAAACTCGGTCGCGCCGAGTTCCGCAAGATGGCTGCGGAGCACGAGACCTGGATCGCCGATCTCTTCGCCGACCTCTCGCCGAAGGATGTGCGCGAATTGATGCGGCTGCTCGCCAAGACCAAGGCGTCGGCGCAGAAATCGGCGGCGCGCCGCCGGGCGTAAGAACGGCACCCCAATCCCTTCTGCCGCCGGAAAAAGCACGGGATGCCCAAAATCCGCTATTGCGCCGAATTGCTTTAAGCCTAAAATGTTTTCCAGATCGTGCTGCCGGGTGCAATCCATGCTGAAAGGAGCGTGCGATGGCCAACGCCGCCAAGGTTCAAGTGACGGGCTCGCATGACGGCAACGCCGCGACGGCCCATGTCGATAGTTTTGCGCGGCAGCATCTGCCGCCACGCGAGCTGTGGCCCGAATTCATCTTCACGCGGCCGGAGCTGCACTATCCGCCGCGATTGAATTGCGTCAGTTATTTCCTCGATCGCTGGGTCGAGCAGGGACATGGCGAGGCACCCTGCGTCATCAGCCCCGCCGTCAGCTACACCTATCGCGAGTTGCAAGCGCTGGTGAACCGCATCGCCAACGTCCTGGTTGGCAAGCTCGGGCTGGTTCCCGGGGGGCGCGTGCTGCTGCGCTCGGCCAACAATCCGATGATGGTCGCGACCTATCTCGCAGTGATCAAGGCCGGAGGCATCGTGGTGGCGACGATGCCGCTGCTCCGCGCCAAGGAGCTGTCCTATCCGATCCAGAAGGCGGAGATCACGCTGGCGCTGTGCGACGGCAAGCTCGCCGAGGAGATGGAGAAGGCAAAAGCCGCGGCCCCCGATCTCAAGCACGTGGTGTACTGGGGCAATGGCGCCGCCGACGCGCTCGAGGCGCTGATCGCCGATGCGAGTCCGGAATTCAGGGCCGTCGATACGGCCGCCGACGACATCTGCCTGATCGCCTTCACCTCGGGCACGACAGGCGACCCCAAGGGCACCATGCATTTCCATCGCGACATGCTCGCTGTGTGTGACGGTTATGCGCGCAACATCCTGCGTGCCGAGCAGAACGACCGTTTCGTCGGCTCGGCACCGCTCGCCTTCACGTTCGGCTTCGGTGGCGTGCTGTTTCCGATGCACATCGGTGCCTCCTTTGTCGTGCTGGAGAAGACGACGCCGGACGACATCCTGACGGCGATCGAGCAATACAGGACCACGGTCTGTTTCACGGCGCCGACGGCATACCGTGCCATGATCGGCAAGCTTTCGGGGCGCGACATCTCCTCGCTTCGAAAGTGCGTCTCCGCCGGCGAGACCCTGCCCAAGCCGACCTTCGATGCCTGGCTCAAGGCCACCGGCATCAAGCTGATGGACGGCATCGGCTCGACTGAATTGCTGCACATCTTCATCAGCGCGACCGAGGACGAGATCCGCCCCGGCGCAACCGGGAAGCCCGTGCCGGGCTACGAGGCCAAGATCGTCGACGATGACGGCCATGATTTGCCGCCGGGCACGATAGGCAAGCTTGCGGTGCGCGGGCCGACCGGATGCCGCTATCTCGCCGACGAGCGGCAGCGCAAATACGTCCAGAACGGCTGGAACATCACCGGCGACACTTACCTGATGGATAGCGATGGCTACTTCTGGTACCAGTCCCGCTCCGACGACATGATCGTATCGGCCGGCTACAATATTGCGGGCACCGACGTCGAGGCGGCGCTGCTCACGCATTCGGCGGTCGCCGAGTGCGGCGTGGTCGGCGCCCCCGACGAGGCGCGCGGCATGATCGTGAAGGCCTATGTCGTCGCCGCGCCCGGCGTGACGGCGGACGCACAGCTCGTGGCCGAGCTGCAGGAGCATGTCAAACGCGAGATCGCGCCGTACAAATATCCGCGGGCGATCGAGTTCGTGACGCAACTGCCCAAGACCGAGACCGGAAAATTGAAGCGCTTTGCCCTGCGGCAACTGGCGCAGACCGCGGCGACGTCCTCGGGCGTCGCGGCGGAATGAGAGAAGGATGAAGAATTGTCCGTGACGACGCCAAAAGGCCCGCAGCTTGCAGTGCCGCCGACAGCAGCCGAGGATGACACCCATTCGCGGGTGCAGGTGCTCCAGCCGTCGGGTTGGCCGATGCCGAAGGGCTATGCCAATGGCATGGCCGCTGAGGGACTCATCGTCGTCACCGGCGGGGTGATCGGCTGGGATGCCGAAGAGCGTCTCGCCGACGGCTTTGTCGCGCAGGTGCGCCAGACCCTGAGCAACATCGCGGCGATCCTGACTGAGGCCAGCGCCCGGCCAGAGCACCTCGTGCGGCTGACCTGGTACGTCGTCGACATGGACGAGTATCTGTCCAACCTGAAGGAGCTCGGCAAGATCTACCGTGCCATCTTCGGCGCACACTATCCGGCGATGGCGCTGGTGCAGGTAGTGCGCCTCGTGGAGAAGGCGGCGCGCGTCGAGATCGAGGCCACCGCCGTCATTCCACGCTGAGTCTGCTCAGCTCGCCTTGTCAACTGGCCTTGGCGAGGTCATCGTCCTCGGGCGAGTTCAGATAGATGCCCGACATGGTGTCGACCCAGCACAGATGGTCGTGCACCTTCTTCACGCCCTCGACGTTCTCCGCGGCGACCATGGCGGCTTGCCGTGTGCGCTCTTCGGTGATGACGCCGCTGAGGTGAACGATGCCGTCGCGGACGATGACGTTCAGCCCGAACGGGCACCAGTCGTTCTTCTCCATGGTCTCGATGATGCGGCTACGAATGTGGTCGTCGTCCGCCGTCGGATCGGGCACCTCGCGTGCGAGCCCTGCCACGGCTTGAAGCAGGTTGGCCCGCGAGACGATCCCGACGACCTTTTCGCCCCGCACCACCGGCAGCCGCTTCACGTTGTTGCGCTCCATGAGATCGACGATCTCGGCGAGCGCCGTGTCCTCCGTGATGGTCACGACCGAGGCGGTCATCACTTCCGCGACCTTGCGGCCGTGTTCTTGAACGAAATCGCTGGCGGATTTGCCCGGACCAAGGATGAACCGCAGCCACCGTCCACGCTTGCGCCCGGTGCCGATTTCGCTGCGGTGGATGAAATCCCCTTCCGATACGACGCCGACGAGCTTGCCGGTCTCGTCGACCACGGTGAGGCCGCTGACATGCCGCTTCAGCATGATATTCGCCGCCTCGACGATGCTGGTGTCGGGGGTAACCGAGATGACCGACCTGGTCATGATCTGGTGGGCGCGCATGGATAACTCCGCTGGCTTTTCGAATTTCGATGCGCGAAAACTAGCGCGGGTGTCAGGGTGCGGCTTGACTCAGGTCAATCGGACAAAGCCTGTCCGTCCCGATTGAGCAATCGTGATCCGCCCCGGATTTGATGCAGCTCAAGGCCTCTGCGAGGCGTCGCCATATCCTGTGACCGACCTAGACCAGAAGCCCCCGGGAACATTGAGCCATGAGCGTCGTGCAGATTTTTCCACGGGCCGACGAGCCGGCGGTGCAGGCTCTCCCGGTCAATCCCGTCGCTGCTCCCGAAGCCCCGACGGTGAGTTCCGAAACACCCGCCGGAATCCCTGCCGCCGCCGCTCCTCCGCCTGCGCCGGAGCCGTATCCCCTCGATCGCGCGTTTCATGCGATGCTGGCGCGGTTCACGGGCGGAATTTCGCCGCTGGCCTTGTCGCTGGCCTGGCTCGACTGGAGTTCGCACCTCGCTGCGGCGCCGCAGCGCCAGATGGAAATGGCGCGCAATGTCCTGCGTGATTCCGGTCGGCTGGCGGAAGCCGTCGCGCACGTGGCGTCACCGGAGCAAAAGCCGTGGTCCGTGATCCAGCCGCAGGGGCGGGATCGCCGCTTCAGTGGACCGCAATGGGAGACCGCGCCGTTCAATCTGCTGGCCCAGGCATTTCTGCTCGGAGAGCGCTGGTGGCACGATGCCACGACCGGCGTGCGCGGCGTGTCGCACGCCAACGAGGCCATCGTCGAGTTCTCGATGCGCCAGACGCTCGACATGCTGGCGCCGTCGAATTTCGCGGCGACCAATCCGAAGGTGCTGGAGAAGGCTTTCCAGAGTGGTGGAGAGAATCTCGTCTTCGGTTGGCAAAACTGGTGCAGTGACCTGATGCGCCTGCTCTCCAACTCGAAATTGACGGACGAAGGGCAGTTTGTGGTCGGCAAGACGGTGGCGGTCTCGCCCGGCAAGGTCGTCTACCGCAACGAACTGATCGAGCTGATTCAGTACCAACCGACCACAGCGCAGGTGCGGCCCGAGCCGATCCTGATCGTGCCGGCCTGGATCATGAAGTACTACATCCTCGATCTCTCGCCGCAGAACTCGCTTGTCAAGTATCTGACCGGCCAGGGTTTCACGGTGTTCGCAATCTCCTGGCGCAACCCGGATGCGACGGATCGGGATCTCGCCTTCGACGACTATCGCAGGCTGGGGGTCATGGCGGCGCTCGACATGATCGGTCTGATCGTGCCGGGGCGGAAGACCCACGCCCTCGGCTATTGTCTGGGAGGCACATTGCTGTCGATCGCAGCCGCTGCGATGGAGCGCGACGGTGACAACCGCTTTGGCACCGTTACTCTCCTTGCCGCCCAGACTGACTTCACTGAGGCCGGAGAGCTGACGCTCTTCATCAACGAGAGCCAGGTCGCCTTTCTCGAAGACATGATGTGGCAGCGTGGCTATCTCGACACGACGCAGATGGCCGGCGCCTTCCAGCTGCTGCGCTCCAACGAACTGATCTGGTCGCGCCTGTCACATGACTATCTGATGGGCGACGGCGCACCACTGAACGATCTGATGGCGTGGAACGCGGACGCAACGCGGCTGCCTTATCGCATGCATTCGGAATATCTGCGACAGCTGTTCCTCGACAACGATCTGGCCGAGGGGCGCTATCAGGTCGGTGGCCGCAACGTTTCGCTATCCGATATTCACGCCCCGATGTTCGTGGTCGGCACGCTGGCCGATCACGTCGCGCCGTGGCGGTCCGTCTACAAGATCCACTATCAGGTCGATGCCGACGTGACGTTCCTGTTGACCAGCGGCGGTCACAATGCCGGCGTCGTCGCGCCCCCCGACGAGCCCGGCCACAGCTATCAGGTATTGAGCAAGGCCGAGGACGCGCCCTATGTCGGTCCGGACGAATGGCTGAAGCTGGCTCCGCAAATCGAAGGGTCGTGGTGGCCGGAATGGACCAATTGGCTGGCGGCGCGCTCCGGTGCGCCCTGCGATCCGCCGTCGATCGGACTTGGAGACGCTGCCGACCTGCCTGATGCGCCGGGAGACTACGTCCACACCTAGGTCGCGATCCGGAAAGTGGGAAGCTTTAGGTCTCAGGCTCCGAACTCGGTGCGAGATCCGAGGAGCGGAAGGGTTTGGCCCTTTCCAGTTTGCGGTAGGCCGTTGACGCCGTCCGCAACAGCTTCTTTTCCCGCTTGCGGCTGCGGAAACGTTTGCCAGCATCGTGGCCGGCGCCGTTCAACGAAGCCGCCAGCGCTCGCCCCCGTGCATCGTCATTCAATTGTCCGAGCGAGCGTTGCGCCTTGCGCAATGTCTTGAGGATCGATCTCTGTTTCGTCAGCGAGTCCTCGGCGAACAGGTCCTGGAGCGATTCGATCGAATAGGTCAGCCGCTTGTTGAGAATCCGCAGCTTGTGCCGTTTTTCGACGTCGAGCTTGTGGAGCTTCCGCGCCTTCTTGAGCAGCGTCGTCTCCCACTCGGTCAGCCGCTCCGTCGCGTGATCGGCGAGCGTGCAGCGGCGCAATCGAATGGCCTCCTTGCTGCGCCGGGTCGACCAGGGGCCGCTCTCGATCCAGGCCGAAATCTGCTCGCCAAGACGGCGATACCTCGCGGATTGCAGCGCACGCGCCAGCAGGCGGTGGCTCTCGGCACGCTTTTCGTCCCAATGCTGAAGCTCGGCGACGATCGCAAGCTCGTCGCTGCTCTCGGCGACGATCCGTTCGATCGCCACGTCGAGATCCCTGACCATGCCGAGCTGGCCGTTCAGCCATTTCAGTTCGGCCCAGACCTTCGGGCGGAGGGCGTCGTCGACCATCGGCGAGAAGAAGCGGATCGCAGTTCGCAGATGGGTCAACGCGATGCGGATCTGGTGCAGCGCGTCGGGATCGCCGCGGCAGGTGCCTTCATGCTGGGCGAGCACGGCAGCGAGGTGACGGCGCGCGATGATGCGGAACGCGGTATCGCAGGCCATTCCGGGGCCGAGGCGGCCGGGCAGGGCATTGCGCCGCGCCGCCGGCCTGGCGCGAGCGGCCGTTGAGGTCGTGGTGGGTCGCGCCATCTTTGTCCGCGCCAATCCGGTTGCCTTATTTCCCCTCAGCGATCGCATCCCGGCAGCTCTCGAGCGTCTGCGCTTGAGTCCCGGATGCATCGATGGTCGCCCAGCCGACGAGGCCGATATTATAGTGCTCTTGCTGTGCAGCAACCTCCTGCGTGGCGTCGGATGCGTCTCCCCGGCGGCCTCCGATCCGCATCTGCCGGGTCGCGAGGTCCGCAACCAGAAACAGGCCGTTCAGCGGCACATTGCGCTCCCGCGCCAGTGCGGCGATCGCGTCCCGTTCGTCCTCGCGGGCGAATACGCCGTCGACGATCGCCGAATGGCCCTGCGCCAGCACCCGCCGGGCGTGCTGAGCCAGCGTGTCGTAGACTCGGGCTGCGTGCTCCGGCGTGTAGGCGGACGGCGGCAGGCGGTGCGTATCCTCGACCCCGAACATCTGCTTGCGAATGAGGTCGCTGCGCAGCACGACGGCCCCCGGGGGTGGTGCGACGACGGGCGCGAGCGCTTGCGCCAGAGCCGTCTTGCCGGTGCCCGACAATCCGCCGACCGCAATCAGGCGCGGGGCGGCAGGATGGATCAGCGTCCTCGCGAGGTCAAAATAACGTATTGCCTCGCCGAGGATGCCGGGGTCGTCGGGATGCGCCGGCTTCAGCCGCGCCAGGGCCACTTGGGCGCGGATCGCTGCCCGGATGGACATGAAAAGCGGCAGGGCCGAGAGCGCGTCGAGATTGTCGGCCGGCGTCCCGGCGAGATAGCGGTTCAGGACGATGTTGGCCGCACCCGGCTGATCGTGGTGCAACAGGTCCATCAGCGTGAATGCGAGATCGTAGAGCACGTCGACGGTTGCCATCTGCGCATCGAACTCGATGGCGTCGAACAGCACCGGCCGGTCGTCGAGCAGAACGATGTTCGCGAGATGCAGATCGCCATGGCAGCGGCGCACGAAGCCCTGACGGCCACGCTCGGCGAGCTGGGGACGGAGGCGCAAGAATGCCTCATGGGAGGCTCTGCCGAGCTCTTCGATGTCTCCCGCGTTGAAATGGCCGCCGGCCAGCAGACCGTGACTGTTGCCGTCAATCAGGGCGGGGATGGAGGCGACCCAGGCTTCGCCGTCGGCGCGTGGCGCCGCGGCGTGGGAAGCCACGATCGCGTCGGCGGCAGCCGAGGCGAGTTTCGTATCCAGCGGGCCCGCTTTTGCCAGATGATCCAGCGTCATGTTTTCGTCGAAGCGCGACATGTCCACCGCATACTCGATCGGCCGGCCGGGACCGTCGACCTGCACCGAGCCGTCCGGCTCTTCCGTGATCGCCACGACGCGATGATAGATCTGCGGGGCCAACGGCCGGTTGATCCTGATTTCCTCCTCGCACGCCGCCTTGCGCTTCTCGAGCGTCGAATAATCGAGGAAGGGAAACCGCACGGCACGCTTGATCTTCAACGCGCGCTTGCCGTCGAGGAAAACCGAGGCGCCGTGCGTGTCGATCCGCGTCACGCCGGGATGATGGGCCAGCGTCCGAAAGATCCGCTGCTGGCTCGCCATTTCATCATTCATGGGAACGGACATCCGAAAGCACCATCAGGGCGTCAACACGGCCGCGCCGAGAATTTGCCCGGCTCGCAGCATGTTCAGGACCTCGTTGGCCTGATGAAGTGGAAATGCCGTCGTTTCGGTGCGCACGCCGGCTTGCGGAGCGATCTTGAGAAAATCGAGGCCATCCTGCCGGGTCAGATTGGCGACCGAGAGCAGTTGCCGTTCCTGCCAGAGCAGATCGTACGGAAAGCTTGGAATGTCGGACATGTGGATGCCGGCGCATACGACGCGGCCGCCTTTGCGGACGGCGCGCAGCGCGGCCGGGACAAGCTCGCCTGACGGTGCGTAGATGATGGCCGCGTCGAGCGGTTCGTCGGGCATCTCGTCCGATGCTCCCGCCCAGATGGCGCCGAGACGACGGGCAAGGTCTTGGGCGGCAGCGTCGCCGCGTCGCGTGAATGCGTAAACAGATCGTCCCTGCCAAACTGCGACTTGCGCAATGATGTGGCCGGCCGCGCCGAAACCATAGAGGCCGAGCCGTTCGGCAGGGCCGGCCAGCACCAGCGAGCGCCAACCGATCAACCCCGCGCACAGCAGAGGAGCAATCTCCACGTCGTTGCCTTCTTCACCGAGGGGAAAGGCGTAGCGTGCGTCGGCGATGGTGTGGGTCGCGTAGCCACCGTCGCGCGTGTAGCCGGTGAACAGCGGTGCGTCGCACAGGTTTTCCATACCCTCACGGCAGAAACGGCAGTTTCCGCAAGTGAAACCGAGCCAGGGAACGCCGACGCGATCACCGGGCGCATGCGTGGTGACATTCGGACCCACGAGATCGACCCGACCGACGATCTCGTGGCCGGGCACGATCGGATAGCGAATATCGGGCAGCTCGGCATCGACGAGATGAAGATCGGTCCGGCATACGCCGCAGGCGCTGACCTTCACCCGGAGTTGACCCTCGCCGGGTATCGGATCAGGCCGCTCCTCCATCTGGAGCCGCGTTCGCGGGGCCGGCAACACCATCGCGCGCATCAGTCTCTCCGGGGGCGGACCGCTCCGACCGAATTATCCATAGAATAGCTGGACGGCCAGTCCTTGACGTCGGTCAACGCCCGTGTTCGTCCCGATCGGACCGGGTTCCCCTGGCTTGATGAGGATCAAGGGCCTCGACGAAAGCCGGCTTATTGTGGCGACCGAGGAGAATCCGATGCCCATCAAGGATGTCTTTCTGCCGCTTGTCGGCCAGCCGCGCGGACCAGCCTTGGTTGCGATCGAGAAATGCGTGGCCGTTGCCGCCGACCTCGGCGCCAGGATCACGGCGCTCGCGCTCGAGCAAGATGTTTTCGAGCGGCCGAAGGTGATGCTGCCGTATGACCGCGATTCCGCGGAGGCCGGCAGTTCTAATGAGGTGAACGACTCCCAGCAGCTCCTCAATGCTTTCACCATCGCGGCCTCCGGCGCCAACATCCGCGCCCAGAGCCGAACGGGCAAGGTGCCGGCGGACCAGATCGCGGCGATCCTGGCCGAGCATGCCCGTTTCAGCGATCTCACGCTGTTTCCCGTGATGCCGCACGACAGCCGAACGGAGCACATCATCGAAACCTTCCTGTTCGAATCCGGGCGGCCGCTGTTGCTCTGCCCGGAGCAGCATGCGGAGCAGTTGCGGCCGGAATTCGAGAACGTCATGATCGCCTGGGATCATTCTGCCCGCGCTGCGCGTGCGGTCGGCGACGCATTGCCGATTCTTCAGGCCGCCACCTCGGTCCGCGTGGTAACGGTGGCGGATGACAAGGCTGACGCAATCGTTCAATCCGGCCCGGCTCTCGTCGACCATCTGAGAGAACACGGGGTCTATGCCTCGTTCGAGACGGTGACCGGCAATGGCAGCTCGATCGGCAAGGTACTGGGAAGTTGGGCGAAATCCCATGGCATGGATGCGATCGTGATGGGCGCCTACCATCATTCACGCCTGAATGAGATCGTGTGGGGCGGTGTGACAAAGACCGTCATTGGCCAGCCACCGTGCTGGGTTATGATCTCGCACTAGGCTCGCCATCTTCCCGGCCGGATCTTCAACCATCGGAACCGCCGCTGACCCGGCGCATTTGCCTTCATGTCAACCTATCGTCTCAACCATCTGCTGGCGCCGCGTTCAGTCGCACTCGTCGGCGCGAGTGCCCGTCCGGTCTCAGTCGGACGCGCCGTTCTGGAGAACATTCACAAGGCCGGGTTCAAGGGGCAGTTCGGCCTCGTGAATCCACGCCATGCCGAAATCAGCGGCATCGCCGCGGTGAAAAGCCTGGACGGCCTGGACTTCGTGCCCGAGCTCGTGGTCATCACCGCGCCGGCGCACGAGATTCCCGACATCATCGACCGGGCCGGGCGTCGCGGATCAGCGGGTGCGCTGATCGTCTCGGCTGGGCTAGGCCACGGACCGGGATCTCTGCACGAGGCTGCAATAGCAGCCGCCTGCAAATACGGCATGCGGCTGATCGGGCCGAACTGCCTCGGCATCATGATGCCCGGGGTCAACCTGAATGCCAGCTTTGCCGCGCACATGCCGGAGGCGGGTAGCCTCGCGCTGATCTCGCAATCGGGCGCGATCGCTGCCGGCATGGTCGACTGGGCGGCGCAGCGCGGCGTCGGCTTTTCCGGGATCGTCTCGATCGGCGATCAGATCGACGTCGATATTGCCGATCTGCTCGACTATTTCGCAATGGATCACAAGACCCGCGCGATCCTGCTCTACGTCGAATCCATCAAGGACGCGCGCAAGTTCATGTCGGCGGCGCGTGCCGCCGCGCGCGTGAAGCCTGTCGTCGTGGTGAAATCCGGCCGCATGGCGCAGGGCGCGAAAGCCGCCGCCACGCATACCGGCGCGCTCGCCGGCGCCGACGCGGTCTATGACGCGGCGTTCCGCCGCGCGGGTGTGTTGCGGGTCTCCGACCTGCGTGAGCTGTTCGATTGCGCCGAGACGCTCGGCCGCGTCGAATCGCCGACCGGAAAGCGTCTCGCCATCCTGACCAACGGTGGCGGCATCGGCGTGCTCGCCGTCGATCGATTGGTCGAACTCGGCGGAATTCCGGCGCCCCTCTCGGCGGAGGTGCGCAAGACGCTCGATGCGGTTCTGCCGCCGACTTGGTCCGGTGCAAATCCCGTCGACATCGTCGGCGACGCTGACGCCTCGCGCTACGCGGCGGCGCTGGAGGTGCTGCTGGCCGATCGCGACAATGACGCGGTCCTGGTCCTCAACGTGCAGACAGCGATCGCCTCGGCCGCCGAGATCGCCTCGACCGTGACGGAGCTCGTCGCTAAATATCGCCAGCAGCACCGCCGATGGGCCAAACCAGTATTGGCGGCCTGGGTCGGAGCCGATCAGAACATCATTCAGACCCTTTCCGGCGCCGGCATGCCGAACTATCCGACCGAGGACGACGCCGTGCGCGGCTTCATGCATCTGGTCCGGCACCGCGAAGTGGTAGAGGAGCTGAGCCAGGTGCCTCCGGCGATGCCCGACACCTTCGTTCCGGATGCACGGGGCGCGAGGCAGATCGTCACCGCCGCGATCGCGGACGGTCGTGAGTGGCTCGAGCCCGTCGAGATCAAAAACCTCCTCGAAGCCTACGACATCGCGATGGTGCCGACCTATGCGGCAACCGACGTCGAGCAGGCGGTAGGCTATGCAAGCGAGATCTTCGCACAGGGTGGCACCGTCGTGCTGAAGATCATGTCGCGGGACATCACCCACAAATCCGACGTCGGCGGCGTCGTTCTCAACCTGACCACGCCTGAAGCCGTGCGAGGGGCTGCCGCGAACATTCTCGCGCGGGCGAAGAAGCTGCGTCCGGAGGCGCGTATCGGCGGTGTCATCGTCCAGGCGATGGTCGTCAAGGCAAAAGCGCGCGAGCTGATCCTGGGCCTCGCCGACGATCCCACTTTCGGCACCGTCGTCGTGTTCGGTCGCGGCGGCACGGCGGTGGAGATCATCAACGACAAGGCGCTGGCGCTGCCACCGCTGGATTTGCAGCTCGCTCGCGATCTGATCGACCGCACGCGCGTGTCGCGGCTGCTGAAGGCCTATCGTGACGTGCCGGCGGTCAAGCAAGACGCCGTGGCCATGGTGCTGGTCAAGCTGGCGCAGATGGCAGCCGACATTCCCGAGATTCGCGAATTCGACATCAATCCGCTGTTGGCGGACGAGACCGGCGCGACCGCGGTCGATGCCCGCGTCGCGGTCGGGCCGCCGCAACGGAAGTTCGTCGGTTCGGGCCCGGCCAATTTCGCCGTTCGCGCCTATCCGTCACAATGGGAGCGCCGCATCAAGCTCAAGGACGACTGGCGCATCTTCGTTCGGCCCATGCGCCCCGAGGACGAGCCGACCATCCACGGATTCCTGCATCACGTCACCCCGCACGACCTTCGCCTGCGCTTCTTCGCACCGATGAAGGAGTTTACCCACGAGTTCATCGCGCGCCTGACCCAGCTCGACTATGCGCGCGCGATGGCCTTCATCGCCTTCGACGAGGCCACCGGCGAAATGATCGGTGTGGTCCGGCTCCACTCGGATTCGATCTATGAGAGCGGCGAATACGCGATCCTGCTGCGGTCCGATCTCAAGGGCAGGGGGCTCGGCTGGGCGCTCATGCAGCTCATCATCAACTACGCCAAGTCGGAGGGGCTGAAAATCATCTCGGGCGACGTTCTCAAGGAGAACACCGTGATGCTCGAAATGTGCCGGCACCTCGGCTTCGAGGTGAAGCCGGATCCGGCTGAGCCTGATATCTGCGACGTCAAGCTGAAGCTCTGAGCGCCCGGCGCCTCAGGATTCGGCTTCAGTCGGCGTCGCGGCGGATTTGCCCGCCGACGTCCGCAAACTCCTGATGATGATCGCGATCAACGGCACCAGCACCGGCACGATCGTGCTGAGCGGATGATGCACCGCGCCCGACACCTGGGCCTGGAACGCGCGCGCCTCGAGCTGAAGAGCTTCGACGGAGGAGTCGTGAATTTCGTTGGCAAGTTCGATGTCGCGGCCTGACGGAGCGCGGCCGGCGATCGCGAAGAGAGCGGCTGCAATGGCGAAATTGACGGCACCGAGGATGGCGGCAGCGGCAATCGCGCTCCAGATCTGGACCAGCGCGAAATAGGCCGACAGCTCCAGCATCAGAAGCCCGAACGCCGCGATCAGCGCCGCAAAGGCACGCAAGCCGAGGCCGACGAGCAGATGGCGCAGCCTGATGTCCGCGATGATCCTGTCGGTCCGCCACAACGCGCGCAGATGTTTGGCCACATTCTCGGTATTCACCTAGTGTCTCCTCAGCATGAAGCCGACAACGACGCCGAGCGCGAAGGCGGAGGCGAGCGATGTGATCGGACGATCCGCAATGATGCCCTGAAGCTGCGCCTGCTCTTCGTCCACGGTCTCGCCGAGTTCGGTCAGCGCGGCCCTGATCTGATCGGCGAGCGCCTCGGCGCGGTCCTTCGAGCTTTCGAACATCTCCTCGCCCGCGGTGCTCAGCAAGCGTGTGACATCAACCTTCAGCGCCCGCAATTCTTCGCTCATCCTGTCACTGTCGAACATGGACTTGATATCCCCGTTGAATGGAAGCAAGCCTAGGGCCCGCCCGTGCAATCGTGCTTGATTTGCCTCAAGCCGCGGCCGCGATCGGGGTCTTGAGAAAGGTCAAGCCGGCCGCCATAGGCTGGCCTAGAAATGCCGTCAGAATGGGGACCGATTGTCCCGACAAGGTGGAAGCGTGAACCACGAACCGCTGTTGCTCGCGACGCCGTCCGGCGACGCGCTGAAGTTGCGCCCCGAAGGGCCCTGGACCGCCGCGAACGTGGTCACGCTCGAGACATTGTCCCGGTCGGTCGGTGCAGACGTCGATCGCTCGCGTGTCGTCACCCTGGACATGTCTGGCGTCAGCGCGCTCGACACGCTCGGTGCCTGGGTCCTGGAGAAACTGTCGCGCAGGGCCGCAACATCGGGCAGATCGGCCGAATTCGTCGGCGTCGCCGATCATTTCAGCGGATTGCTCGACGAGGTGCGCCAAGTCAATCGCCACACACCGGTCCCGGTTGCTACGCCCAATCCGGTGCTGGCGAGGCTGGGCGATCTCGGCAAGGCCACGGCCGGTGCGCGGGAGGACGTCACGATCTTCCTGCAGATGCTCGGCGCATTGTTCATGGCCATAATCGGCGTGCTGCGCCGGCCGCGTTCGCTGCGGCTGACCTCGCTGATCTATCAGCTCTACCGCATCGGCTGGCAGGCGATCCCCATCGTCGCGCTGATCACTTTCCTGATCGGCGCCATCATCGCGCAGCAGGGCTTCTTCCATTTCCGCAGGTTCGGCGCGGAGTCTTACACCGTCGACATGGTCGGCATCCTGGTGCTGCGCGAGCTCGGCGTGCTGATCGTCGCCATCATGGTCGCGGGACGGTCGGGAAGCGCCTATACCGCCGAACTTGGCTCGATGAAGATGCGCGAGGAAATCGACGCGCTGTCCACCATGGGGCTCGATCCCGTCGACGTCCTGATCCTGCCGCGTGTTGCGGCGCTGGTCATTGCGCTGCCGATCCTGACCTTCATCGGATCGATTGCAGCGCTCTATGGCGGCGGTCTCGTCGCGCAGTTCTACGGCGACATGGGCCCGGCGATCTACATCGCGCGGCTGCACGAGGCCATCTCAGTGACCCATTTCGAGGTGGGTATCCTGAAGGCGCCGTTCATGGCGCTGGTGATCGGGATCGTGGCCTGCAGCGAGGGGCTGCGCGTCAAGGGCAGCGCGGAATCGCTCGGCCGGCAGACCACGACGTCGGTGGTGAAGTCGATCTTCCTGGTGATCGTGCTCGACGGCCTGTTCGCGATCTTCTTTGCCTCGATCGGAATGTGACGATGGACGTATCGCAGGACCAGTTCGCGATCCGCGTCCGTGACCTCGTGGTCGGCTTCGGCCGCCAGACGGTGCTCGACCATCTGTCGCTTGACGTCCGCCGTGGCGAGATCCTCGGACTTGTGGGCGCATCCGGCGGCGGCAAGTCGGTGCTGATGCGAACCATCATCGGCCTCATCCCGCGCCGGAGCGGGACCATCGAAGTCATGGGACAGCCCACTGGCGGCCATGGCCGCGGCGCCGCCACGACATGGGGTATCCTGTTTCAGCAGGGCGCGCTGTTCTCCTCGCTGACGGTCCGCCAGAACGTCCAGTTTCCCCTGCGCGAAAATCTCGTCCTGTCGCAGGAGCTGATGGACGAGATCGCGATCGCCAAGCTGGAGATGGTCGGCTTGCGTGCCCAGGACGCGGACAAATACCCGGCGGAGCTGTCGGGCGGCATGACCAAGCGCGTGGCGCTGGCGCGCGCGCTCGCGCTCGATCCGCCGATCCTGTTCCTGGACGAGCCGACCTCGGGCCTCGATCCGATCGCCGCCGGCGATTTCGACGTGCTGATCAAAACGCTGCAAAGGACGCTGGGGCTGACGGTGTTCATGGTGACGCACGACCTCGCCAGCCTGACCACGGTCTGCGACCGCGTCGCCGCGCTCGCCGACGGCAAGATCGTGGCGATCGGCCCGATGCGCGAATTGCTGCAATCCGAGCATCCCTGGGTGCGCGCCTATTTCCACGGCAAACGCTCGCAGATGCTGCAACACGAGATGAGATAAGACATGGAAACCCGCGCTCCCTACGTGCTGATCGGCAGTTTCGTGCTGGCCGCGATCCTCGCAGTGTTCGGCTTCGTCTATTGGTTGAACAACACCGGCGGCATCGGGCCCCGCACGAACTACCACGTGCAGTTCCAGGGTTCGGTCCCGGGCCTCCTGGTCGGCGCCGGCGTGTTGTTCAACGGCATCCGTGTCGGAGAGGTGACCCAGCTCGGGCTCGCGCCCGACAACCCGCGCTTCGTCAACGCGACGATCTCGGTTGCGACCGCCACGCCGGTGCGTTCCGACACCAAGGTCGGTCTTGAATTCCAGGGCCTGACCGGCGTGCCGGTGGTGACGTTGGAGGGCGGCGTGATCGTCGCCAAAACCGGCGAGCCCCTGACCTTGATCGCGGAGGCCGGCGCCGGCCAGAGCATGACGCAGGCGGCGCGCGATGCGCTGCGGCGGGTCGACACGGTGCTTCAGGACAATTCCGGCCCGCTGAAGGACACCATCGCGAATTTCAAGACGTTCTCCGACGGCCTCGCGCGCAACACCGGCAAGCTCGACGGCATTCTGGCGGGCCTGGAGAAGATGACCGGCGGCGGCGCTCCCGCGCAGAAGATCACCTACGATCTGCACACGCCGCAGAGCCTCGGGCCGGCCGGCAAGACGCTCTCGGCGTCGCTGGCCATTCCAGAGCCGAGCGCGGTCGCAATGCTGCAGACCCAGCGCATGCTGTTCGCGCCCGTTGGGGACCGGCCTGGCTTTGCCGACTTCCTCTGGGCCGACAGCATTCCGAAATTGGTGCAGGCGCGCCTGATCGACAGCTTCGAGAACTACGACATCGCCCACGCTCCGCTGCGCACGAGCGATCTCGGTCAGGCGGATTACCAACTCCTGATCGACATCCGCAGCTTCCGGATCGCCACGGAGGGCGAGGCACGGGTCGAGATCGGACTGTCGGCGCGGATCGTCGACAAGAACGGCAAGGTGGTGGCATCGCGCCTGGTCGAGAGCAGCGAAAAGCTCGACAAGGTCGAGCCGGCCGCCGCAGTTGCCGCCTTCGATGCGGCCTTTGCCCGCATCGCCAAAGAGCTGATCGGGTGGACCGTGCAGGCGGTGTGACGCCGTCTATTCCAGCGTCTTCAGGTAGGATAGAAGGTCGTGGATCTGGTTCGGATTGAGCTCGAAGGCCGGCATGTCGGCGTGGCCGGTGTAGATTCCTTCGGCCAGCGCTTCGCCAAGGGTCTCGATCGGGTAACTCCGGTGCAGATTGCGCAGCGGCGGCGCGCCCTCGAGCGGGCTACGCGAGACGCGGTCGATCGCGTGACAACGTGCGCAATTGGCCCGGGCAAACGCCTCGCCACGCTGCTCGGCAGTGGGAGCCGCCAGCGCAGGCGTGATCAGAAGCAGCCCAATCAGGCCGTGACGTAAGGCGCTTTGCAGCATGGAAAGGTGATCCCGTCGAACTCTGGAAGGAGAATATGACGGGGATGCCACTCAAATTTGATCTCTGTCAATTGGCTTTGGCGCAGTGCAGTAAAATGCACCCGCGAGGCGGACTCGGCCGGGGGGCAGAGCAGACCGACGCTGGGAGCGGTGGATGAAGCCTTCCGTGGTCACGATTGAGCCGAACGGGCACCTTTGCAGCGATTGTGCCGTACGCGGCGTGGCGGTTTGTTCGTCGCTGAATACCGCCGAACTCAGGGAATTCGAGCATCTCGGGCGCCGCGTTCATTTCAACTCCGGCGAAACCGTGTTCTCCGAGGAGGACATCACGACCTCGTTCTACAACGTCCTCGAAGGCGTCATGCGGCTGTACAAGCTGCTGCCCGATGGCCGGCGGCAGATCGTCGGTTTTGCCTTGCCGGGCGATTTCCTGGGGATGAACATCTCCGGCCGGCACAATTTTTCGGCCGATGCGATCGGCGTCGTGACCGTGTGCCAGTTCGCCAAAGCGCCCTTCGGCCGTTTCATCGAAGACCGGCCGCAACTGCTCAAGCGGATCAACGAGCTGGCCATCCGTGAATTGAGCCAGGCCCGCGACCACATGGTCCTGCTCGGCCGCCGCTCGGCCGACGAGAAGGTTGCGACCTTTCTGCTCGGGTGGCGCGAGCGGCTGGTCACGCTCAAGGGGCTGTCGGACACGGTTCCGCTTCCAATGAGCCGTCAGGACATCGCCGACTATCTCGGCCTGACCATTGAAACCGTCAGCCGCACCTTCACCAAGCTGGAGCGTCACGGCGTGATCGAGATCATCCACGGCGGCATCAGCCTGCTGGATTCTGCCCGTGCCGAGGCGATGGCCGCAGCCTGACATTTAGTTCGGCATCCCTGACGTTTTTGATCTCGATCAATGACGCCGGCCAGCTGCAGCAAAATAATGCCCAAAACTTCCGGGAGGGGATGATGCCTGCTGATGCGCTGCTGGTGACTGTTATCGTTGTCGCGATCTTCGTCGTATTTGGTGTGACCTTGGCTTGGGCCGACCGGCAAACCAGTTCACACCGGCTCGATTCGGATTCCAAGCGCTGAAGTTTCCACGCCGTTCGCCCGCTTGGACCGGTCGGCGCGATTCGCTGTTGGCCAGCGCCTCAACGCAATCGCGGCATGCTTTGACTGCAACTCTGCATCTATCAAGCGCATCGGCGCATCCTTTGGATGTATAATTCGGCGTGACCGCGATCTTTTCGCGGCATTTGCCACAGATCGCGCGCGTGCTTTCCGGTTGAAAAGCCTGATAACGTTGACTACGCAGGAACCCCAGTGCCTCGTAGTCTTAGGAGCCCCGCGGCGTGCCTCAGGACAAGACCGGCGATCCCCGACAGTCGGCGGGCAACAAGTTATCGGTCCTGCGCAAGCACCCGATCTTCGCGGATCTGGAGCCGGAAGCGCTGGATCAGCTCTGCCGCTACGCCAAGCACACCAATGTGAAGCGTGGCGCGACGATCGCTGCCAAGGGCGATCCCGGTAACAATCTGTTCGCGGTGATCACGGGGACAGTGAAGATTTCCTCCTCGTCGCCCGACGGGCGCAACGCGATTCTCAACCTGATCGGTCCCGGCGAAATCTTCGGCGAGATCGCGGTGCTCGACGGCGCTCCCCGCTCGGCTGATGCGACCGCCAACACCAATTGCGAGCTCTACATCATCGATCGCCGGGACTTCCTGCCGTTCGTGAAGAGCCAGCCGGCGCTGGCGATGAAATTCATCGAGTTGCTCTGCGCGCGTCTGCGCTGGACCAGCCAGCAGGTCGAGCAGGTCATCCTCCAGAATCTGCCGGGCCGGCTGGCGAGCGCGCTGCTCGGTCTCACCGAGGAGCGCAAGTTCGACTCCGGCAGCGGCACGCTGGCCATCACGCAGCAGGAGATCAGCGAGATGGTGGGGATGACGCGCGAGAGCATCAACAAGCAATTGCGCGCCTGGGCCGGCCGCAATTGGGTTCGCCTCGAGCACGGCGCCATCGTCGTGCTCGACACGGACGCACTGCGCGAACTCGCCGAGAGCGGCCTCGACGGCGAGTGATCCCGCTCTAATCCTCGATGACGGCGACCGCGCGGGTCCAGCCCGCGGAGGCGCGTTCGATCTTCACCGGAAAGCACGAGACGGTGAAACCGGTCGAGGGCAGCTGTTCGAGATTGTGCAGCTTCTCCAGATGGCAATAGCCGATGTGCCGGCCCGCCTTGTGGCCCTCCCAGATCAGGCCGGCATCTTTGGTCTCGGCATATTTCTTTGCGGTGTAGACGAACGGCGCGTCCCAGCTCCAGCCGTCGGTGCCGGTCAGCCGCACGCCGCGTTCGAGCAGATATATGGTGGCCTCATAGCCCATGCCGCAGCCGGAGTTGACGTAGTCGGCCTGACCGAATTTGGCGCCGGCGCTGGTGTTGACGACCACGATCTCCAGCGGCGACAGCGTGTGCCCGATGCGCTTGAGTTCCTGCTCGACATCGTCGGCACCAGCCACGTAGCCGTCGGGCAGATGCCGGAAGTCGAGCTTCACGCCGGGCTGAAAGCACCATTCCAGCGGGACCTCGTCGATCGTCCATGACTGCTCGCCGCGGTTCATGGTCGGATGGAAGTGCCAGGGCGCATCGAGATGCGTGCCGTTATGGGTCGACAGCGACACCTGCTCGACGGCCCAGCCCTGTCCATCAGGCAAATCCTGCGCCTTGAGGCCGTCGAAAAATTGCAGCATTCGGGGCAGGCCCTGCTGGTGATCGATGTACTGGATGCTCGGATGGTTGCCGGGCGGATCGGCCGTCACGTCGTTTCTGAGCGGCACAGAGATATCGATCAGCTTCCGCGCCATGGGCATTCCTTCGAGATAGTCCGCTGTTCCGGACATCTTGAGGGGCCTCTCTTGGTCGCGTCAAGTCAAGTCGCGGCGACGCAAGCCGTTCCGCCGGCTTCCCCGACGACGCGAATTGCCCCGGATTGATCGATGCAACTGCGGCATCGATCAATGCCGGATTTGGCTTGGACATGGAATGCCGCGCGCCCTAGGGACGACATTGGCGCTTGACTTCACACCGGAAGGGGAGCGACCCAAGGCGGCCTGCAGCCTGCCGACAACGACATAATCAACCAGGAGGAAGCCCAGATGAAGACACTTACCGGTATCATCGCAGCCGTTGCATTGGTGCTCTCAGCGCCACTGGCGACCGCACGCGACTTCCGCTCCGCCGACATCCATCCCGCAGATTATCCGACCGTCGAGGCCGTCAAGTTCATGGGCAAGCAGCTCGCGACGGCGAGCGGCGGCAAGCTCGGCGTCAAGGTGTTTCCCAACGGAGCCCTGGGCTCCGAGAAGGACACCATCGAGCAACTCAAGATCGGCGCGCTCGACATGATGCGGATCAACGCGTCGCCGCTCAACAATTTCGTGCCGGAAACCATCGCGTTGTGCCTACCGTTCGTGTTCCGGGACACACAGCACATGCGCACCGTCCTCGACGGGCCGATCGGCGATGAGATCCTGGCGGCCATGGAGCCCGCTGGATTGGTCGGGCTTGCCTATTACGATAGCGGCGCCCGGTCCATTTACACCGTCAAGGCGCCGGTCAAGTCGCTTGCGGACCTGAAGGGCCTGAAGATCCGCGTCCAGCAGTCCGATTTGTGGGTCGGCATGATCCAGAGCCTAGGGGCCAACCCGACGCCGATGCCGTATGGCGAGGTCTATACCGCGCTCAAGACCGGCCTGGTGGATGCCGCCGAAAACAACTGGCCCTCCTACGAATCGTCGCGCCATTTCGAGGCCGCCAAGTTCTACAACATCACCGAGCACTCCCTGGCGCCGGAAGTTCTGGTGATGTCCAAGAAGGTCTGGGACACGCTGAGCAAGGAGGATCAGGCCATGATCCGCAAGGCGGCTAAGGAATCGGTGCCGGTCATGCGCAAGCTCTGGGACGAGCGTGAGCAGGCGTCCCGCAAGACGGTCGAGGCCGCCGGCGTTCAGGTCGTCACGATCGCCAACAAGCAGGAATTCGTCGATGCGATGAAGCCGGTGTACCAGAAGTTCGCCGGCGACGAGAAGCTGCAGGGCCTCGTCAAGCGTATCCAGGACACGAAGTAAGACATGGCGGCGTCGGGTCCGGCGTCACCCGCGAGGTGACACCGGACCCTCGCAAGGGGAGACGCGGGAATGACGGACCCACATGTCGCAGACCACGAGCAGGGGGCGGTTGCCGCACGCCCGGCGACCGGCTTGCTGTCGCGGATCAATGCCAGGATCGCGCGCGCGGGCATGTACCTGTCCGTGAGCGGACTGCTCCTCATCGTCACCGTCGTGTTCTACCAGGTGTTCGGCCGGTATGTGCTCAATTCGAGCCCGACCTGGACGGAGAACCTTGCGCTGGTTCTCATCCTCTATGTCACGCTGATCGGCGCCGCCGTCGGCGTGCGCGATGCCGGACACATCGGAATGGACAGCCTGCTGGTGATGCTGCCCGAGCACGCGCGCGAGAAGATCGAGCTCGTGATCCACGTCCTGGTGGCCGCGTTTGGCGTCGCGATGGCCTATAACGGCTGGATTCTCGGCGCATCGGTCGGGACCGTGAAGATCCCCAATCTCGGCCTCCCCGAGGTCGTTCGCTACGTCCCGTTGATCGCCTCCGGCGTTCTGATCGTCTCCTTTTCAATCGAGCACATCATTGCTCTCTTGCGCGGCGAAGAGGTCGTCCCCTCATGGAACTGATCATTCTCGGGGCTTCCTTCTTCGGTTTCCTGATCCTCGGCGTCCCCGTCGCCTTCGCGATCGGCCTCTCGGCGATCTGCACCATCCTCTACGAGGGCCTGCCGGTCGCCGTCATCTTCCAGCAGATGATGTCGGGGATGAACATCTTCTCGTTCCTTGCGATTCCCTTCTTCGTCTTCAGCGGCGAGCTGATGCTGCATGGCGGGGTCGCCGACAAGATCGTGCTGCTCGCCAAGAATCTCGTCGGGCACATCCGCGGCGGGCTCGGCATGTCGAACGTGGTCGCCTGCACGCTGTTCGGCGGCGTCTCCGGCTCGCCCGTGGCCGACGTGTCGGCGATGGGCGCGGTGATGATCCCGATGATGAAAAAGGAGGGGTTCGACACCGACTACGCCGTCAACGTCACCACCCATGCGTCGCTGGTGGGCGCCTTGATGCCGACCAGCCACAACATGATCATTTATGCCCTGGCCGCCGGCGGCAAGGTCTCGATCGGCGCGCTGATCGCTGCCGGCCTCTTGCCGGCGATCGTGCTGATGGCGTGCATGCTGGTCGCCGCTTACGGCGTTGCGGTGAAGCGAGGCTATCCGGCCGGCAAGTTTCCGGGCTGGGCCGAGGTTTTCCGCTCGCTCGCGGCCGCGCTGCCCGGCCTTCTGATCGTCGGCATCATCTTGACGGGCATCCTGTCCGGGGTCTTCACGGCAACCGAATCCGCAGCCGTCGCGGTCACCTATACGATGCTGCTGACGTTCTTCATCTACCGCACCATGACCTTGAGCAACTTCCTGCGCGCCGCCGCCAAGGCGGTGAAGACGACGGGCGTGGTGCTGCTGCTGATCGGCGTCTCCACCATGTTCCAGTATCTCATGGGACTCTACGAGGTGGCCGATCTCGCCGGCGAGATGATGGGCAAGGTCTCCACCCAACCCTGGGTCATCTTCCTGCTCATCAATGTCATCCTGTTCGTGCTCGGCACGTTCATGGACATGGCGGCGACCATCCTGATCTGCACCCCGATCTTCCTGCCGATCGCGATGAAGGCGGGTATGGATCCGGTGCAGTTCGGCATGCTGATGCTGATCAACTGCGCCCTCGGGCTGAACACCCCGCCGGTCGGAACGACGCAGTTCGTGGGCTGCGCCATTGGCGGCATTTCGGTCGGCGCGGTGATGCGCACCATCCTGCCGTTCTATGCCGCGCTGATCGCAGCCCTGATGTTCGTGACTTACGTCCCCGCATTCTCGCTGTGGCTGCCCCGCCTGCTGATGGGCTACAAGGGCTAGCAGCACCAGGAGAATCCATCCGTGACCGACTATCGCAAGCTCTTTGATCTCACCGGCAAGACGGCCGTGGTGCTCGGCGCCGCATCGGGCATCGGCAAATCGTCGGCCGAGGCGCTGGCCGGGCTGGGCGCAAGCGTGTTCTGCGCTGATCGCGCGCTTGACGCCGCTGAAGCGACTGCTGCCGGCATTCGCGACAAGGGCGGCTGGGCGGAAGCGGCGGCTTGCGACGCTGCGAGCGCTGCGGACGTCAATGCGCTGGCCAAAACGGTGATGCAGAAATTTCCCCGGCTCGACATCGCCGTGACGACGCCTGGTCTCAACATCCGCAAGACCATCCTCGATTACACCGAGGAGGATCTCGACCGCGTCCTCAATCTTAACGTCAAGGGCACGGTGTGGTTCTTCCAGGCCTTCGGCCGCATCATGGTGGCGCAAAAGGGCGGCAGCATCATCGCCTGCTCGTCGGTGCGCGCGGTCACCATCGAGCCGGGCCTCGGCGTCTATGGCTCGACCAAGGCGGCGATCGGCCTGCTGGTGAAGGGCTTTGCCTCCGAGGTCGGCCATGCGGGCGTGCGCGTCAACGCGATCGCGCCGAGCATCGCGGAGACTGCGCTGACCGGTCCGTTCAAGCAACGGCCCGACATCTACAATCTCTACGCCGGCCACACCGTGTTCAACCGTTGGAGCAGCGCCGACGAGGTCGCGACAGCGGTGGCCTATCTCGCCTCGGACGCCGCGAGCTATGTCAGCGGCAGCACGCTGTTCGTCGATGGCGGCTGGACCGCCGTCGACGGCCCGCCGACAGGCCTCACCCAGCTGCACAAATAGGGCCTCATCGGCATCTAGCCGGCGAACCCGACGCGCTGGCGCAGCTCCTTCCGATCTGCGCTGGTCAGCAACGCGATCAGCGCGGCCGCTTCCTTTGGATGCGCTGCGCTCGCGGTCACGCCGGCCGTGTACATCGTCACCAGCTCGCAGCCAAGCGGCAGCGCCCCTGACAGTGCAATGCCGTCGGTCGCGATGATCTCGGTCGCCTGCGTGCATCCGATCGGTCTTGCTGCCGTCGATGCCGCGAGCTCTCGCATCGCCGTTGCACCGTTCGGAAATATCTTGAGGCGCGAGGCAACTTCATAGGCGATGCCGAGCTGGTCCAGCACTTTTGCGACATGCTGGCCGGCGGTCGAGGCCTTGGTGTCGGGGACGTAGATGGCATCGGCGCTGCGCAGCACCTCGCGCAGATCTCCCTGGGTCTTCACCATCACCTTGGGATCGCGGCTGCGGACAGCCAGCGCGGTCTCGACCCGGCCGACATCCGTGATCGAGAAGGGGACTACGAGCTTCTCTTCGGCAAGCTTCGCAAGCAGCGCCTGCGTCAGGATCACGAGATCGGCCGGGGTTCCCGCGCGCAACTTGTCCGCCATGATGCCGACCGCGCCGAATTCGCCTTCGATATCGAGGCTGGTTTGCGCCTTGAAGAGGCCGCTGAGGTCGCGCACCAGGCCTTGCGCCGCGCCGCCGCTCAAGATGGTCACTGTCTTCAAGGCGCACGCTCCATCGCTGCAATGATCCTGTCCCGCGTGATCGGCAGGTCGCGCACGCGCACGCCGAGGCAATCGTAGACCGCGTTGGCAATCGCCGCCGTCACCGGGCCGTGCGCGGCCTCGCCGGCGCCGACCGGCTCGATCTCCGGCCGCTGGATGATCTCGACATCCACCGCCGGCACCTCGCTGAAGGTTAGGATCGGATAGTCGGTCCAGGAAGTCGAGGTGATGCGGCTCCGGTCGAAGCGGACGCGTTCCTTCAGCACCCAGCTCGTGGCCTGGATCGCGCCGCCTTCGATCTGATTGGTGACGCCGTCGGGATTGATGGCTTCGCCGACATCGACCGCGAGCGTCAGTCGCTTGACGCGGATGTCGTCGGTGCCCTCGATTTCGGCAATCGCGGCACAATATGCCCCCGTATTCTTGTAGCGCGCAAAGCCGACGCCGTGGCCGATGCCGGGCTGCTTCTGCGGCCTCCATCCGGCACGTCGCGCCGCAGCGCTGATGACATCGCGCGCCCGTTCGTCGCGCAGATGCCGCAGGCGGAATGCGATCGGGTCTTCACCGCGCAGCGCCGCGATCTCGTCGAGCAGGGATTCGATGGCAAACACATTGCCTTGTCCGCCCAAGGTCCGCAGCGCCGAGGTCCGCACCGGCATGGTCAGCAGCCGGTGGCTGGTGATGGTCCAGGCCGGAAAGTCATAGAGCGGAATAGAGTTGCGGTCGCCGCCGCCGCCATTCGCAGCCGGCGGGTTGGTCGAGATCATGCGTGGATAGGGATTTGCGATCTCGCTCGCCGCCAGAAGTGCGGGCTGCGCTGCGCGTCCCGGCCGTGCCGCATGGCCGTTGCTCCAGATCGCGTGGCGCCAACCGACGATCTCGTGGTCGGCGTCGAGATCGGCCTCGATCTCGACGGCCATCGCTGCGCCGAACGGCGCGTGAGACATCTCGTCGTGGCGCGACCACTGCACCCGGACCGGACGTCCGCTGGCCGCTTTCGCCAGCAACACGGCATCGAGCGCGACGTCGTCGGCCGCGTTGTGCCCATAGCAGCCGGCGCCCTCGATGTGCTCGACGACGATGTGGTCTTCCGGCAGCGTCAGCACGATCGCGAGATCGGTGCGGAGCAAATAGACGCCCTGGCTGTGCGTCCAGACGTGGACGCGATCGCCGTTCCATTGCGCCACGGCGCAGGACGGCGCGATCGAGGCATGTGCGATGTAGGGGCGGGTGTATTGCCGGAGTAGCGTTTGGGTGGGATTGCGGGCCGGCCCCGCCATCCTGGTATCGATGATTGTGGTCTCGACCGGTTGGCTCTTCAAAAAGCCCGCCAGATCGTCTTCGTCCGGCAGGGGCTCGCCGGCCGACCACGTCGCGCCCTTGCTTAAGACTTTGAGTGCCGCTTCCGCCGCAATCTCGCTGTCGGCGACCACGCCGGCAAAGCCGCCGTCGCGGACGATCGCAACGAGGCCGGGGACCACGCGCACAGCCTTCTCATCGAGTGTGATCAATCCGGCGCCCGAGAGATCCGGCCGCAGCACGCGTCCGTGCACCATTCCCGGCAGCGCAAGGTCATGGATGAAACGCGGCCGCGCAAACACCTTGTCGGGAATGTCGACACGCTGGACCGAATGTCCGGCGATGGTGCGCCGGGCGGCACCCTTCGCTGTGGGGCCTGCGGTGGCGTCATGGTCGAGCGAGACCTCGCCCATCAGCTCCCAATAACTTGTCCTGACATTGCCGGGGCCTGAGATCGTGCCGTCATCGATATCGAGCCGCGAGGCATCGATTCCAAAGCGTTCTGAGGCGACGGCGAGGAAGCGCTGGCGCACCTCGGCACAGACCTGGCGCAGCGCGCGGCCGGACTGCTGGATCGAGAGACTGCCCGAGGTGACGCCTTCGTTCGGACTGGTCGCCGTCGAGGCGCGGATCATCTCGATCCTGGCGATCTCGACGTCGAGCTCGTCCGCCGCGATCTGCGCTAGCGCCGTGACGATGCCCTGGCCGATCTCGACCTTGCCGGGCGAGATCGCCACACGGCCGTCATCGGTGAATCGCAGCCATGACGACAGCTTGGGATTGGCGACGAGGCTGACCGGCAGTTTCGGGGCAGGGGACGACGTGCTCATGATGTCGCCATCTCTGCCGCCGCACGCAGGACGGCGCGGACCATGCGGCTGTGCGACCCGCAGCGGCACAGGTTGCGATCCAGTGCCGCTCTGACCTCTGCCTCCGTCGGCGACGGATTGCGCTTCAGCAGCGCCGCCGCGCTGATCAGGATGCCGGATACGCAATAGCCGCACTGCATCGCCTGCTCGGCGATGAAGGCGCGTTGCAACGGATGTGGTGCGCCCACCGTGCCGAGGCCTTCCACCGTGACGACGTCCTTGTCCGCGACCGACCACATCGGCATGTCGCAGGACGCCATGGCGCGATCGCCGACCAAGACGTAACAGGCGCCGCATTCGTTGGCACCGCAGCCGAAATGCGCACCCGTGACACCGAGCCTGCCGCGCAGCACGTCGAGCAGCGTCCGATCGGGCTCGGCATCCACGGTCGTCGCTGCGCCATTGAGCCGGAATTGAATGGTCGGCATGATCGCTCTGCGGCCTCAGGACTTGTCGAACTTCTTGACGACGTCGGCCCATTTCTCGATGTCGCCGCGCAGGAATTTCTCGAATTCTGCCGGTGTCATGGACATAGGCACGGCACCCTGTTCCGTCCAGAGCTTGACGATGTCGGGCCGCTTCACCATTGCGTTGACGGCGGCATTGAGCTTGTCGATGATCGGCTTCGGCGTGCCGGCAGGCGCCATCAAGCCTAGCCAGATCGTCGCCTCATAACCGGGTACACCCGCTTCACCGGATGTCGGCACGTTCGGCAGCACGGCGGAGCGCTGCTTGCCGGTGGTGGCGAGCGCGCGCACCTGGTTCTCGGCGATGTTCGGCGCCATCGCCGGCACCGCGTCGATCATCATCTGCACCTGTCCGCCGATCACGCCGCTGCGCGCCTCGCCGCTGTTGCGATAGGGAACGTGGACGACATCGATGCCGGCCATGGCTTTGAACAGCTCGCCGGCCATGTGATAGGGCGTGCCCTGACCGGACGAGGCGTAGTTCAGCTTGCCCGGCTGCGCCTTGGCGAGCGCGATGAACTCGGCCAGCGTCTTCACCGGCACTTGCGGATTCACCACGATGACGAGATCGGAATAATTCACCGGCGCGATCGGCGCGAGGTCGCGCATCAGCTCGTATTTGCGTTGGTCCGCCGTCAGCAGCGATTCGTTCGCTGTCTGGGTGTTAGACATCATCAGCAGCGTGTAGCCGTCGGCCGGCGACTTCGCCGCCTCAATCGTGCCGATGACGCCGCCTGCGCCGGTGCGGTTCTCGACCACGAAAGGCTGGCCAAAGCTCTCCTGCAGCACATTGCCGATCAGCCGGGCCGCGACGTCGGCCGGCCCGCCGGCACCGAAGGGAACGACGATCCGGACGGCGTGGCTGGGATAATCCTGTGCAAATGAGGGGGCTGCGGAGACTGCGGCAAGCAGGCCGGCCGCCAAGGCCAGCACGGATCTTCGGGCGATCATGCCCACCTCCCTGATATCGTTCTTGTTGGCCGGCACTGTAGCGGCAGGGAATGCGGACTGTCGACGCCTCACAAGGGGGATTGGGCTGGGAATACCGGGTGGCTTTCGGTGTGGCGGGTCCTTCTTTCGCGCTTGCAGCAGGAACCCACGGCGCGTGCGGTTTGAGCAGATCGCATGGGCCGTGCCGGATAAATGCGCTCGGCTGGCCGGTATTTTGGTGTTACGAACTGGGACATGAACCAGCACGCCAAGATCGACAGCAAGATCGAAATCCGCCATTCGACCTGCCCGCATGATTGCCCATCGGCCTGTGCGCTCGATGTCGAGGTGATCGAAGGCCGCAGCATCGGCCGTGTCCGCGGTTCGAAAAAGCAGACCTACACGGCCGGCGTCGTCTGCGCCAAGGTCGCCCGCTACGCCGAGCGTATTCATCATCCCGAGAGGTTGATGTATCCGCTGCGCCGAACGGGTGCGAAGGGCTCCGGGCAATTCGCGCGCATCTCTTGGGACGAAGCGCTGGACGAGATCGGGCATCGCTTCAATCAGGCCGAGCGCGAGTTCGGCGCGGAATCGATCTGGCCCTATTACTATGCCGGCACGATGGGCCTCGTGATGCGCGACGGCCTCAATCGCCTCACGCATGTGAAGAAGTATTCGCGCTTCTATCAGACCATCTGCGCCAATGTCGCGCGCATCGGCTTCGCGATCGGCACCGGCAAGATCGCCGGCGTCGATCCGCGCGAGATGGCGCTGTCCGACCTCGTCGTGATCTGGGGCACCAATCCCGTCAACACCCAGGTCAACGTGATGACGCACGCCGCCCGCGCGCGCAAGGAGCGCGGCGCGAAGATCGCGGCGGTCGACATCTACGACAACGACACCATGAAGCAGGCCGACATCAAGATCATCCTGCGGCCCGGCACCGACGGCGCCTTCGCATGCGGCGTCATGCACGTCCTGTTCCGCGACGGCCACGCCGACCGCGCCTACATGGACAAATACACCGACTGCCCGGCCGAACTCGAGGCGCATCTGAAGACGCGCACGCCGGAATGGGCGTCCGCGATTTGCGGCGTACCGGTTTCCGAGATCGAGGCCTTTGCCAAGGCGGTCGGCGAGACCAAGCGCACCTTCTTCCGCTTCGGTTACGGCTTTACGCGGAGTCGCAACGGTGCCACGCAGATGCACGCGGCCAATTGCATTCCCGCGGTGACCGGCGCCTGGCAGTATGAAGGCGGCGGCGCCTTCTTCAACAATTACGCGCTGTGGCACTTCAACGAATCCATCATCGAGGGCCACGACGCCATCGACCCGAGCATTCGTGCGCTCGACCAGTCCAAGATCGGTCGCGTCCTCACCGGCGATGCCGATGCCCTGCATGGCAAAGGCCCGGTCAAGGCGATGCTGATCCAGAACACCAATCCCATGACGGTGGCGCCGGAGCAGGCGCTGGTCCGCCAGGGCTTTGCGCGCGAGGATCTGTTCGTCGCGGTGCACGAGCAGTTCATGACCGAGACGGCGCAAATGGCGGACATCGTGCTGCCGGCTACCATGTTCATGGAGCATGACGATCTCTATTACGGCGGCGGCCACCAGCACATCTCTGTCGGGCCGAAGCTGATCGACCCGCCCGGCGAATGCCGCTCCAACCATCAGGTGCTGCAGGCGCTGGCGCCGCGCCTGGGCGCGAGGCATCCGGGTTTCGAGATGATGCCGCGTGAATTGATCGACGCGACGCTGAAGCTGAGCAATCACGGCGACATCGCCGGCTTGGAGGCCGACCTCTGGCGCGACCTGCAACCGGACTTCCGCACCTCGCATTATCTCGACGGCTTTGCCCATGCCGACAGGAAATTCCATTTCAAGGCCGACTGGGCGCATCCGCCGTTCGGTGTGACGATGGGCGATGTCGACAGCATGCCTGGTTTGCCGGACCATTGGGCGGTGATCGAGCAGGCCGACCAGGTCCATCCGTTTCGGCTTGCGACCAGCCCTTCGCGCAGCTTCCTCAACACCACCTTCAACGAGACGCCGTCCTCGCAGGCGCGCGAGGGCAAGGCGAGCGTGATGATCCATCCGCTGGATGCGGCTGCGCTCGACATCGCCGACGGCGATGCGGTGACGCTCGGCAATACCCGGGGCGAGACCACGCTGGTGGCGACGCTGTTCGACGGCGTGCGGCGCGGCGTGCTGATTGCGGAGTCCGTTCATCCCAACAGGAATCACGTCGGCGGTCGCGGCATCAACATGCTGACCGGCGCCGAAGCCGTCGCGCCGATCGGCGGCGCCGCTTTCCACGACAACAAGGTCTGGATCAGGAAAGCCGCCACCGCTTAGGGCATGCACTCCGAGACGCCGTAGCCTGCGAACTCCTTCGCGATATCCGGGTTCATCGACTTTGCCGACGCAATGTCGGTGGCGCCGTCGCCGCCGCTCTTGCGGGTGGCGATGCCACGGCCGAACAGCGACGATGAGGAGCGCGGGTTGCGCTGGATCGCGTCGGTGTAGTCTTTGATCGCTTCCGCATTGCGCCCGAGCTTGAGGTTGACGAGACCACGGCTGTCGAGCGCATCGCTCAAGCCGGGATCGATCTGCAGTGCAAGGTTGCAGTCGGTCAGCGCGCCTTGCAGGTCGCCGGTCGCGGCGCGCGTCCAGCAGCGGTTGTTCAGCGCCTGCGCATCCCTGGGATCCCTGCGGATCACCACGTCGAAATCCTGCATGGCGAGCGCATGCGCGCGCTTGATCGCATAGACCTGGCCGCGCTTGTAGCGCGAGACGATGTCATTGGTGTTCGCCGCGATCTTGCGGCTGAGATCGGCGATGACGGGATCCCTGGCAAGATCGTCGGCGCTCGGGGGTAGCTCTGCTCGCGACGTCTCGCAGACCGGGATTTGCTGCTCGGGTTTCGCCGGCGTCGCGTCGCCCTTGTGGTCGGAGGGCTGGGGCAACGGCCCCGCGAACGAGAATTCCGTGGTCAGCGAGGACGACAGCCACGGCACCTGCTCGCGCTTGGTCGCGGCGACGACGCCGTTCTTGGTGTTGGTCAGGGCCTGCTCGGCGCTGATGTTCGGCGCGCGCATCTCGCGCAGCAGCTCCGCGACGAACAGGCCATGATCGGTCTTGCCGCCGGCCGCGACAGCGCCGAGCGCGGCTGAGTAGAGCACGAGCGAATTGCTCGGCGCGATCGCCGGCGCGAGGCCTGCCGAATAGCGGCGGAAGCGCCGTTCGAACGGGTTGCGGCGCGAGGCGTCGATCAGCGCGATCTTGATCGCGGCGCCGCGCGTGTTCATCTCGGCGAGGATGCTGTCGAGGCTGAAGCCGTCGCGCGCCACATCCGGCTCGGTCCAGATCTGCGCGTCGACGGGAAGCAAATAGGTCTGCCGGTTCGACTGGATGGCAAAACCGTCGAAGAAGATCAGCGCCACCGCGCCGCGCTCGATGCGGGCATAGAAGCGATCCAGCGCCTGCCGCATGGCGTCGGCCGTGAGATTGTTCTGGCGGTCGACGGTGAAGCCGTCGCGCTTCAGTTCTTCGGTGACGTCCTGGGTGTCGTTGGCGACGTCGTTCAGCACGAATTCGTTGTCGGGATATCTGGCGTTGCCGATCACCAGCGCCAGTTTGGCGGCATCGGCGGCGCGGCTCGCGCCCAGGACGAGCAGGCCTGCCAGCAGCAACATCTTCGCGGCGCGCATGAAATGGCTCATCGGTGATCAAAATCTCCAGTCAGGATAGCGGCCGTCACCCGTAATTCAATCGCCAAGCGAATTTGCGCCCACACGCTATGGTGACAAGAGGTTGTAGATTGGCCTTGCACGCTCCGCCCGTCCTGCCGCAAATGGCTGCAAAACGGATGGCAAGGAAGCGAGCGTACCATGACCGACACCACAGCAGTCGTCACCGAGAAGCGCGGGCAGGCGTTCTGGATCACCATCAACCGGCCGGAGAAACGCAACGCGCTGAACGGCGAGGTCATCGCCGGCATCACCAAAGGCTATCGCGACGCGCATGACGACAAGGACGTCCGCGTCATCGTGCTGACGGGCGCGGGCGACAAGGCGTTCTGCGCGGGCGCCGATCTGCAGAATTCCGGCGCGGCTTTCGCGATGGATCATTCCAAACCAAATGTGGACTATGCCGATCTGTTACGTTTGTCACAGAACGCCACCAAACCCGCGATTGCGCGCGTCGGCGGCGTCTGCATGGCCGGCGGCATGGGCCTGCTCTGCATGACCGACATGGCGGTCGCGGCCGATCATGTCGTCTTCGGCCTGCCGGAGGTGAAGGTCGGCGTGTTCCCGATGCAGGTGCTGAGCCTTCTGCAGTCCATCGCGCCGCCGCGCCTCGTCAACGAATGGGCGCTCACCGGCGAGCCGTTCGACGCCAGGACGGCGCAGGCCGCGGGCCTGCTCAACCATGTCGTCGCTGCCGCCGAACTCGATGCCAAGGTCGACTGGCTGATCGGCCGCATCGTCGACAAGTCCCCGACCGCGATCCGCCGCGGCAAATACGCCATGCGCGCCATCGCCTCGATGTCGTTCGACGAGAGCATCGCCTACACCGAAAGCCAGATCGCGCTGCTCGCGATGACCGAAGACGCCAAGGAAGGCCTGAAGGCCTTCAGCGAAAAGAGGAAGCCGGTCTGGACGGGGAGGTAGAGGGGGGCTCGCTTTCTCAGCTTCGCAATGACGGAGTATGCTGAAGCGCCGCGGCTCTCTTTGTAGCCCGGGTGAGCGAAGCGATACCCGGGACCGCGCTCTCGTCATTCCCGGATGTCGCTACGCTCATCCGGGCTACGGGACCGGACCTCACCCAGCGTTTGCCTTCAGCCCCGCCGCCTGGATACCGGCCACCGCGCAGGCCTCGTCATTGTCGGAGGTGTCGCCGGAGACGCCGACGGCGCCGAGCAGGGTCGTGCCGTCCATGATCAGCACGCCGCCGGGGACCGGCACCAGCGCGCCCCTGGCGATGGTGTTCACGGCGTCGATGAAATAGGCCTGCTCCTGGGCGCGCTGGAACAGGGCGCGCGAGCCCATGCCCAACGCGAGCGCGCCATAGGCCTTGCCGTGCGCGATCTCGCCGCGCATCAGGCTGGTGCCGTCCTGCGCCGCGGCGAGCTTGAGCACGCCGCGCGCGTCGAGGATGGTGACGACCAGCGGCTTGAGCTTGAGTTCGCCGGCCTTCGCGAAGGCGGCGTCGAGGATCTTGCGGGCGGTGTCGAGGGTGAGGTCAGCCATGGCTGGTTTCCTTTGCAGCGGTTGAGGTAGACAGGTTTTCAGTGCGATCGAGGCTCATCGCCAGCACGCGCGCGACGTGAAGCGCCTCGCGCTTCGTGCCGTCATGGATCTGGTGTCGGCAGGAGGTGCCGTCGGCAACGATCAGCGTCGTCCGGTCCGCGCGCCGCACCGCGGGCAGCAGCGACAGCTCCGCCATCTCGATCGAGGCATCATAGGTATCCGCGCCGTAGCCGAACGCGCCCGCCATGCCGCAGCAGCTCGACTCGATGGTCTCGACGGCAAGTCCTGGGACAAGACGCAGCACCTGCTCGACCGGCTTGAAGGCGCCGAAGGATTTTTGATGGCAATGGCCGTGGACGACAGCCTTGTCGGCGATGGTGCCGAGCGGCAGCTGCAGCCGTCCGGCCTCGGCCTCGCGCACCAGGAATTCCTCGAAAGTCAGCGCGTGGGCGCCGACCGCCTTGGCGTCGTCGTCCTTGCGCAGCGAAGCGAGCTCGTCGCGCAGCGTCAACAGGCAGCTCGGCTCCAACCCGACGATCGGCACGCCACGCGCGGCAAAGGGCGCAAACGCGGCCACCAGACGGTCGAGCTCGACCCTGGCTTCATCGACGAGACCGGCGGAAAGGAAGGTGCGGCCGCAGCAAAGCGGCCGGCTGCCGCGCGCCGGCTTCGGCAGGTGCACGCGATAACCGCCGCCCGCGAGCACCCGCAAGGCGGCGTCGAGGTTCTCGCGCTCATAGATGCGATTGAAGGTGTCGGCGAACAGCACGACCTCGCGGCCATCAACAGGTCCAACCACTTCAGCCGCCGGCGCAAACACGTCGCTGCGGAACGCGGGCAGAGCGCGGCGTGCGCTGATGCCGGCAAAGCGCTCGAACAGCTTTCGCAACAGCGGGCTGCGATTGCGCAAATTGGCGAGCGGCGCCAGCCGCGATGCGAGGCCGGCATAGCGCGGGAGGTAACCGACCAGGCGGTCGCGCAATGTCAGGCCGTGAGAGGCGGCGCGCGCGGCCAGCACCTCGATCTTCATCTTGGCCATGTCGACGCCGGTCGGGCACTCATGACGGCAGGCCTTGCAGGAGACACAGAGCTTGAGCGTCTCCATCATCTCGTCGGACGACAGCGCGCCGGGGCCGAGCTGGCCGGAGATCGCGAGCCGCAAGCTGTTCGCACGTCCTCGCGTGACGTCCTTCTCGTTGCGCGTGGCGCGATAGGACGGGCACATCACGCCGCCTTCGAGCTTGCGACAGGCGCCGTTGTTGTTGCACATCTCGACCGCGCCCTGGAAGCCGCCGCCGGCGCCGGGCCAGGCCGACCAGTCGAGTTTGGTGTCGAGGTCGCCGACGCGATAGCCGGGCTTGAACCGGAACAGCGAGCGGTCGTCCATCCTGGGCGCATCGACGATCTTGCCCGGATTGAGCGTGCCGTCGGGATCGAAGCGCTGCTTCACCTCGCGAAAGTCGGCGACGAGGCGTTCGCCGAACATGGTCTCGTGGAATTCGGAGCGCACCAGGCCGTCGCCGTGCTCGCCGGAATGCGAGCCCTTGTATTCGCGCACCAGCGCGAATGCCTCTTCGGCGATGGCGCGCATCGCCTTGACGTCCTTGTCCAGCTTCAAATTCAGCACCGGTCGCACGTGCAGGCAGCCCTCGGAGGCGTGCGCGTACATCGTGCCGCTGGTGCCGTGCCTGGCGAAGACTTCGTTCAGCCGCGCAGTGTAGTCGGCGAGATGCGGCAGTGGCACGGCGCAGTCCTCGACGAAGGAGACCGGCTTGCCCTCCTGCTTCATCGACATCATGACGTTGAGGCCGGCGGCGCGGAAATCGGCGATACCGCTCTGCAGCGCAGGCTCGGTGATTTCGACCACGCCGCCCCATTTGCGCTTGTCGTTGGTCGAGCCAAAGCCGAGGTCGCCCATCAGCTCGCCGAGTTGCTTCAGGCGTACGAGATTGTCGGCCTGGTCCTCTTCGGCGAACTCCACCACCAGCACGGCGTCCGGATCGCCCTTGATCGCCGCATTGATGATCGGCTTGAACATCGCTATGTCGCGGCCGAGCGCGAGCATGGTGCGGTCGACCAGTTCGACCGCGATCGGCTTGAGCTTGACGAGGTGCTGGGCCGCGTCCATCGCTTCGTAGAAGCTGCCGAAATGGCAAACGCCCAGCACCTTGTTGCGGATCACGGGCCACAGCTTCAGTTCGACCTTGGTGGTGAAGGCCAGCGTGCCTTCCGAGCCGACCAGCAGATGCGCCATGTTGTTGCGCGCATTGCGCGGGGTCAGCGCATCGAGATTGTAGCCGCCGACGCGGCGCTGCACCTTGGGAAAGCGCGCAACGATCTCGTCGGCTTCGCGAGCGCCGAGATCGAGCATGTCGCGAAACAGGGCGCGTGCGCTGTCGGTGGGGTCGAGATCGGAGAGATCGCGCGAGACCTCGCCGTAACGGTTCAGCGTGCCGTCGGCCAGCGCCGCTTCCATCGACAGCGTGTTGTCGCGCATCGTGCCGTAGCGCAAGGAACGGCCGCCGCAGGAATTGTTGCCGGCCATGCCGCCGATGGTGGCGCGCGAGGCCGTCGAGACGTCGACCGGAAACCACAGGCCGTGCTTTTTGAGCTGGCGGTTGAGATCGTCGAGCACGATGCCGGGCTCGACCACACAGGTCCGGCCCTCGACGTCGAGCGACAGGATGCGGTTCAGGTGCTTCGACAAATCGACCACGATCCCGTCATTGACGGTCTGGCCGCATTGCGAGGTGCCGCCACCGCGCGGGGTGACCTTGCGGCCCTCGTCACGGGCAATCGCCAGCGCCAGCAAGGCCTCGTCCGTGGTCTTGGGGACCACCACGCCTGCCGGCACGATCTGGTAGAACGAGGCATCGGTGGCGTAGCGGCCACGGCTGAAGGGGTCGAACAGGACATCGCCGGTGATTTCCCGGGCCAGACGTGCAGCCAGGCCATCCTTTTGGGCCGATTCCGGTGATTTTCCAGCCACTTCCGCCGCCATGGTCCGCTTTCGCCTGTTCGCCAGCACCGTCTTGCCTCCCGTCACGGCCCTTGGCAAGCGAGCCCTGCTTCCTGTGCATTGACGGACGTCGCCGGGCGAGGGACAAGCCCGGCGAATAGTGATATGCGAGCGGCTCGCGGGAGCTTGAATTCGGGCCGACCCACGATAGCGCTAAGACGAGTTTCCGAGACAAGCCTCAAAGACCGGGAAGGACGCCGATGACCGTGCACAGTGGAAGGCATTTCCTACAGATTCCAGGACCGACCAACGTGCCCGACCGGGTACTGCGGGCGATGGACATGCCGACGCTGGACCATCGCGGTCCGGAGTTCGCCGAGCTCGGTTTTGCGGTTCTCGCCTCGATGCAGCGGGTGTTCCGCACCAAGCAGCCCGTGATCATCTTCCCCTCGTCCGGCACCGGCGCCTGGGAAGCGGCGATGGTCAACGTGTTCGCGCCGGGCGACAAGCTCCTGATGTGCGAGACCGGCCAGTTCGCCGTGCTGTGGCGCGGCATCGCCGACAAGTTCAAGTTCGACGTCGACTTTATCCCGAGCGACTGGCGCCACGGCGCCGACCTCGCCGAGATCGAGAAGCGCCTCGTCGCCGACAAGCAGCATACGATCAAGGCGGTCTGCGTCGTGCACAACGAGACCTCGACCGGTTGCGTGACGCCGCCGCTGGAGGTGCGCAAGCTGCTCGACCGCGTCAAGCATCCGGCGTTGCTGATGGTCGACACCATCTCCGGCCTCGGCTCGATGGAATATGAGCACGACGCCTGGGGCATCGACGTCTCGGTTGCGGGCTCGCAGAAGGGCCTGATGCTGCCGCCCGGCCTCGGCTTCAACGCCGTCTCGGAGAAGGCGCTCGCGGTCGCCAAGGCCAACCCCGGCATGCGCTCCTACTGGGACTGGCAGGAAGTCATCAATTTCAACAAGCTCGGCACCTTCCCCTATACGCCCGCCACCAATCTGCTCTACGGCCTGCGCGAAGCGGTCAAGATGCTGGAAGAGGAGGGACTGGAGAACGTCTGGACCCGCCACAAGCGCCACAGCGCCGCAACGCGCGCGGCGGCCAAGGTCTGGGGCCTGGAGACGCAGTGCATCGATCCCGCCGCCCACTCGCCGGCGCTGACCGGGGTGCGCGTGCCTGATGGCCACGACGCCGACGCCTTCCGCAAGGTCGTGCTGGAAAACTTCGACATGTCGCTCGGCACCGGGCTGAACAAGGTCAAGGGCAAGGTGTTCCGCATCGGCCATATCGGCCACTTCAACGATCTGATGCTGATGGGTACGCTCGCCGGCGTCGAGATGGGCCTGGATCTTGCAAAGATCCCGCACCGGAGCGGCGGCGTGTTGGCGGCCATGGACGTCCTGAAGGGACGCGACGTGGTGCCGATGACCAAAGCCCAGGTGGCTTAGAGATCCAGGTGGCTTAGAGATCCAGGTGGCTTAGAGACCCAGGTCACTTGGAGGCTCGGGTGGCGTGACGGCCGGCCGGCCCAAGATCAACAAGAGTGAAGTGAGCGCGCGATGAACGCACCGACGACTGCCAACGAAGACCTGCTCTACTCCGTCACGGACGGCATCGCGCGGATCACCTTCAATCGCCCGCAGGCGCGCAACGCCATGACCTTCGCCATGTATGATCGCATGGCGGAGATCTGCCAGGAGATCAACGCCGACCGCTCGATCAAGGCGCTGATCCTGACTGGCGCCGGCGACAAGGCTTTCGCCTCCGGCACCGACATTTCCCAGTTCCGCGCTTTCAAGACCGCGCAGGACGCGCTCGACTACGAGGCGCGGATCGACCGCGTGCTCGGCACGCTCGAGCAGTGCCGCGTGCCCGTTATCGCTGCCATCGCCGGCGCCTGCACCGGCGGCGGCGCCGGCATCGCGGCCTGCTGCGACCTGCGCATCGGCACCGAGACGACGCGGATGGGCTTTCCGATCGCGCGCACGCTCGGCAACTGCCTGTCGATGTCCAACATCAGCCGTGTCGTCGCGCTGGTCGGTCCCGCCCGTACCAAGGATATGATCTTCAAGGCGCGCCTCGTCGAGGCGCCGGAAGCACTGGCGCTCGGCCTGCTCAACGAAATCGTGCCCGATGTCGAGACGCTGCAGCGCCGCGCCGACGAGACCGCAAAGCTCGTTGCCAGCCACGCGCCGCTGACGCTGGAGGCGACCAAGGAAGCGGTGCGCCGTATTCGGCGCACGCTGTCGCGTGAAGAGGGCGAGGACCTGATCCTGAAAGCCTATATGAGCGAAGATTTTCGCGAGGGCATGGACGCCTTCCTCAACAAGCGCACGCCGGTCTGGAAGGGCAAGTAGCCCGGGTCCTTCTTCGCGCCGCTCCAGATGTGGCGCAAAGGGCGCGGGCGATGGTCGAACACCGAGCGCCGGGACGACGGCCAGGAAGCGGTTGGAGATCGCCAAGAAGGCGGCGAAATCCCGGTGGGGCCAGTAGATGCCGCTTGACCATGTTAATTTCTTCTGCCACAAATGAGGTTGAAGAAATTAACATGAGGTTTCCCGATATGCTGGCCGACCGCGTCGTTTCGCAGGATTACGAGGTTGAATTGCGGCTGAACCAGTTCGGCCTGACCGCCAGCGAGTTGATCAGCGTCGTACATCAGGCGGTGGCCGCCAGGGCGGGCTTCGTGCTCAACCACCCGCTGAACGCGGCGGGCCAGTTGTCCTACATCTACGGCACCGGCGCGGTCCGCGACACGCTCCGCGTGAAGGGATGGGAGATCGATCGCACTGGCAACATCGAGTCGACCTACAACCCGACAACCGGCATGAAGATCGTGTTTCAGAACGCTGACAGCGCCTGCGACGACGGCCGCGATCCGAAGGCGATCTCCGACAAGGGACCGGCGGCGTCGAAGGCCGTCACGTTGGGACAGTATAGCTTGTTCCCTGAGTACGAGAAGGAAGACGAGGAGCAGCGCAAGAAGGAGAATGCCGCGCTGTGGTATCTGTTCGTGTACGTCAACGGCGACGACGTTCGCGCCGAACTGTCCTTCCCTAAGAGGATTGAAGACGGACAGTTCAAGGGCTTCAACGAGCGGATCTACATCATCAAGCCCGGCGAGTGGGCGAGCATGATGCCGAAGGTAGACGATGGTGAGCTGCCGGCTCAGGACTTTGAGATCAACGTCACCCGCAAATCGTAACGTCCCATGTTCAATCCGCAGAGAATGAGCCTCGCCCGGAAACGGCGACGGCTCAGCAGCAAGGGATTCGCTGAACTAATCGGCATGTCGCCGGTAACAGTGACGCGCTTGGAGAAAGCGAACAACGAGCCGGAGCCGGCGACTGTCGACCTGATCGCCGAGGCGCTAGGCTTCCCGCGAGATTTTTTCTTTGGTGAAGACGTAGACGAACTGTCAAAGGAGTCTGCCAGCTTCCGCAGCATGACGTCGATGACGGCCAAGGAACGGGACGCGGCGCTCGCATCCGGTTCGCTGGCCTACCTGTTGGCGGACTACGTCACCGCCAAGTTCAATTTGCCGGAGCCAAAGCTCATTGATCTGTCTCATGAGCGGGACCCAGCGGCAGCGGCGCGGACGGTCCGCCAAGTATGGGCGCTGGGCGAACAGCCAATCAGCAACATGATCAAGCTCTTGGAATCGAAGGGCGTCCGTGTCTTCTCGCTAGCGGAGAACACCAAGACTGTGGACGCCTTCTCCTGCTGGCGTAATGATATCCCATACATCTTCCTGAACACGTTCAAGTCAGCTGAGCGGAGCCGTCTTGATGCCGCACATGAGCTAGCTCATTTGATTCTGCATAAGCATGGTGCGCCGCGCCAAAGCCGTGATGCTGAAATTGAAGCGAATAGTTTTGCGTCGTCGTTCTTGATGCCGAAGGCAGACGTGAGATCGCGCTTACCGTTCGTGGCAAGACTGGACGAGCTTGTTGTCGCCAAGAAGCGCTGGGGTGTGTCTACAGCGGCGCTGGCCTATCGCCTGCACAAGCTCGGTGTCCTGAGCGATTGGCAGTACCGAACGTTCTGTATCCAGATTAATCAGAGAGGGTTCGCGACCCAGGAACCGAATAGCCTCCCACGCGAAGAGTCGGTTATATGGAAGAAGGTGTTTACCGATCTTTGGGCTGACCGGATTTCGAAGCGACAGGTTGCCGCCGATCTGCACCTCCCGCCGGATGAACTGGAAAACTTGGTGTTTGGGCTGACCGGGCCGACTGCGCCACCAGAACGAGCCAAGGGGCCGCCAAACCTTAAAGCGGTACAATGAACTTTACGCTTGAAGGATCTTGAAAATGCTTGCCGCTTTATCGCCGCGCTGTGTCCGATGGTCTGAAATTCCAGCGGTAATCTTCGCAAATGAGGGGTCATGAAGCGCGCCGCATCTTTCATTAAACGACCCAAGCTGTGCGTTGCCTGTGGACGGAGCAAGGTCACATTCCCTGCGGTCATCTGTGTAAAATGCGCGGACACTGAGCGGGGACGAAAGGCGCGCGCCAAATTTAGACGTTCTGCCCTGAAGCGAAGTAAAGGCGGCAGCATACGCGCTGTTTCAGGCGGTCTTCCTTCGTTGGGCAAACGGAGCTGAAATTTCAAACTAAGGTAAGTCTTTCAAACGGTTCCGTCCGCCGGAACCGCAATTGTATGCGCCCGCGGTGACGCGTCTACGTTGACGGCGCGGCGAACTCGGGCATAAGATTGCAAAGGTTGCATGATGCCTTGTCGTGTTTTTCGTGCCGACAGGCCGGCCGGCAAGTGATTTTAAGTCCAATCGAATTGACCGACGTGAATTCCGCAAAGCGTTCTGACCGGCCGTGCTGCAACCTGACGTCATTGAATTGAAATTGAACCGAAGACATAGCGACGTAATTTCGACGACGCGAGCCGCGCCAGAATTTCATTGCTGCCGACCATCCCGGGTACGTCCTCGCGAACAAGCCCAAGCTCCTAGATCAAGACCCTAAGCCAACGCTTTGATGCAGGACCGTTGAGTCCAGTCTGATTTTTCAGGCCGATCAGTCACGTCGCCGCGCTCTCATGCGGCGGCGCCTCCATGGCAACGCAGGCAGGGATTTTTCCATGACCAACCATACGCCGGTTTTCACCTCGTCATCCGCGACGGGCAGCTTCACCGAATTTGCCAACCTCAACGATTCAACCACGCTGCACACGCTGTCCGGGACGATGAGCTTCAAGGACAGCGACAGGACCGACACCCATACGACGTCGGCGACGCTGCATTCCGCGGTGGTCTCGGGGGGAACGGTCGTCCCGGCGGCCTCGCTTGCGCATTTCCAGACCGCGATGCAATCGCAGATCCTGAGCGATTCAAACGGCTCGGGCCAGCTCAAATGGAATTTCAGCGACCAGGACCAGGATTTCGACTTCCTGGCCAAGAACCAGACTCTGGTTCTGACCTATGACGTCAAGATCCTCGACAACCACGGCGGCTTCGCGATCCAGACCGTCAAGATCACCATCACCGGTACCGACGACAAGCCGGTGATGAACATGACCACGGCGGCGACCGTCACCGAGCAGACCAATCAGACGCTGTCGCTCTCGCCCGACACTGTTCACGTCGCGCTCAACTTCACCGATGACGACCTCGCAAACACCGGGCACACCGCGACAGTGATCGGCGTCTCCGCCTCCGGCGCTACTGCGGGCCTGTTGCCGGGCCCGTTCGGCAACGCCGAGCTGATGTCGTTCTATCACGTCGACAACGTCGTCAAGACGTCCGGCTCCGCGACCGGCACCATCAACACCACCTTCGCCGCGCCCGATCTCGCCTTCGACTATCTTTCGGCGGGCCAGCATCTCGACATCACCTACACGGTGCAGCTCGACGACCATGCCGGCGGGATCTCGACGCAGACGGTCACCGTGACGGTGGTCGGCACCAACGACAAGCCGCTATTCCTGTCGTGCCCGGAGTCCGCTGCTCTCGTCGAGGATCAGAATGTCGATCCGAGCGGCAATCTCACTGCGCATGACAGCTTGCTCTTCACCGACATCGATCTTGCCGACGCGCATACCGTCTCGACGACGGTCACCGCGACCCGTTCAGGTGGGGGCGCGATCCCCCTGACCAATGCGCAATTGCTGGCTGCGTTCGGCACCGCGCTCCAGGATTCGACCGGCCACCTGATCGGGGAGGTCGATTGGAATTTTGCGCTATCCAATTCCTCGACCAATTTCCTCAACGGCGGCGAGACGCTCAAGCTCGTCTATCACGTTGCGGTCGACGACGGTCACGGCGGCTCCACGACCCAGGACGTCACCATCACTATCCTCGGCGTCAACCATCCCGTAGCAATAACGAGCAGTCCGGAATCCTCCACCGTCGCCGAGCAGGACGCCACCACGGGCTCCCCCGTTCCGGATACGACGCCGACGATCCCGGCGGGCACGCTCGCCTTCACCGATCAGGACACCAGCGATACGCACACGGTGACGGTCACGCTGAATTCGAGTTCAGGGCCGACGCCGCCCGCCGCGACGCAGGCGGATCTCGCAGCGGCGCTGACGACGACACTGCACGATTCCACGGGCACCGGGACCGGCAGCATCGACTGGAACTTTGCCATCGCGGACAACGATCTCGACTATCTCGCGTTCAACGAGACGCTGACGGTAACCTACAACATCAAGGTCGCGGACGGCTCGACCAGTTCGACGCAGACCGTTTCCGTCGTCATCACCGGCGCCAACGACGCGCCGGTGGTCACCAGCGGACCGGGATCAGCGTCACTGTCCGAGCAGCCCGGTGTGACCGGATCGCAGACGCCGGACACCACCAGCCCGGTGCCGACGGGGACGCTGAGCTTCGACGACGTCGATCTGTCGGATACGCATTCGGTCAGCGTCGTGCTGAATTCGGCGGTGTGGTCGGCCAATAGCTTTGCCGCCCCGGCACAGACGCTGGTGGACCTTCAATCGGCGCTCGCAACGGTCCTGCATGATTCCACGGGCACCGGCACCGGCAGCGTCGATTGGACTTTCGGCATTCCCGACGCCGATCTCGACTTCCTGAGCGTCGGCGAGACCCTGACGGTGCAATACGACGTCAATGTCTGGGACGGCTTTGTCAATTCGGTCCAGACCGTCACCGTGACCATCGACGGCGCGGCCGATCCGCTGGTCCTGACGCCGCTGACGATCGCGGCATCCGATACCGCCGGCCCGGATGCAGGCGCGGGAATCGCAAACGGTGCCATCTTCGACATCACGCAACCGGTCGACCAGAGCACGCCGCGGACCATCACCGAGGTCAACGGCAGCGCCGCCAATGTCGGCCATTCGGTCGTCGGCGCGCATGGAACGCTGGTGCTCAACGCCGACGGCTCCTACGGCTATGTCGCGGATGCGTCGGTTGACGCGCTGCTCGCCGGCGACAACGTCACCGACCAGTTCACCTTCACGGTCGATGACGGCCAGGGCCACCAGGCCTCGACCACGATCACCTTCGACATCGCCGGCGCCAACGACAATCCGCTCGTCACCGCGGCCAATCTCAGCGGAGCGGTCACCGAGGATGCCGGCCCGCCGGTGATCCTCAACGGCGATTTCGAGACCGGCAATCTCGCCAATTGGACGGTGAGTGGCGGCCACATCCACGTCGCGCAGCTCGAGTTCGGCGGCAGTTTCGGCCATTACTCGGTCGAGCTGTTGCCGACGAGCAGTCCGGAAACGCTGTCGCAGAACATCGCGACCACGCCCGGCCAGCACTATTTCGTCAGCTTCGACGTCATCGGCGATCCCGAGAGCGTCAGTTCGCCGCTTACGGTGTCGTGGGACGGCGCCACGATCCTGTCGCTCGGCAACGTGCCGGCCGGCGTCAACCATTATTCCTTCGATCTGCTCGGCGACGGCGCGTTGTCGTCCACGCTGCTGCAGTTCACCTACAACAACCATGACACCGGGATGATCCTCGATTCCGTCAACGTCAGCCCGGCGACGGGACCCGCTACCGAATCGACGGCGGGCTCGCTGTCGTTCTCCGATGCCGAGACAGGGGACACGCACAGCGCGAGCTTCGTGCCGATCGACAGCTTCTATGTCGGCACGTTCTCGCTCGATCCGGTCAGCGAGGCCGGCGGCACGGGATCGCTGGCCTGGCACTTCACGGTCGACAATGCCGACATCCAGTTCCTGGCCGAGGGGCAGACATTGACCCAGGACTATCTGGTGACGATCGCCGACAACAATGGCGGCTCGACCACGCAGGATGTTACCGTCACCATCAACGGCACCAACGATGCGCCGGCAGCGGTCGGCGAAACCGTGATCACCGATGTCGGTGCGAACGCGACGGTCCTGATCCCCGGCTGGGCTCTCGCCTCGAACGACACCGACCCCGACACCATCGACCATCTTTCGCTCGGCGGCATCACGGCAAGCTCTGGGGGCAGTGCCTTCGCGTTCGGAGATGCCTCCTTCACCGACGACGCGTCGCTCGGCGGCTTGTTCAGTTACACCATCTCCGATGGGACGACCTCGTCCAATGCGGCCACGGCAACGATCGTCAACAACGCGGCCGGCGCGAGCGCGCTGACCGGGACGGGCGGCGATGACATCCTGATCGCGACCAACGGGAGCGAGACGATGAGCGGGGGCGGCGGCAACGACGTGCTGATCGCAACAAACGGCGGCCATGCGATGACCGGCGGGGGCGGCAACGACACCTTCGCCTTCCTCCAGCCATCCGGTCCGAGCACGATCGGCGACTTCAACAACACCACCGAGCACGACCGCATCGCCGTCTCCGCGAGCGGATTCGGCGGCGGGCTGACGGCAGGAATGGACGTGACGTTCGAGACCTCAGGCGACGATGCGTTCTCGGGCTTCTCGCAATTCCATTTCGACACCGGCAACCAGACGCTCTATTACAGCGCCGACGGCACCCAGGGCGCAGCGGTCGCATTGGTCAGCGTCCAGAACGGCGCGCTGCTCAACCAGCACGACATATTGGTCGTGTAGACAGCGGGCCGAGCTCCAGGCCGCAAGGGGGCGGGCTCCGCGGGGAGCCCGCTTTTTTGCGTCGCGTCATCTCATTCCAAAGTCATAACGGGGATGACATCGGATGGCTTGAACTTGGTCGAATTCGCCAGCACAATGGCCGTCGAATTCATCTTTGAATTTCCAATCCGAACAAGAAGATAGGGAAGACGCCCGTGGGACATGGAATGAAGGCCGCGATTGCGCTGACAGTCGCGCTTTGCGGCACGCCGGCATTTGCCGGCTGGGAGCCGGCAAAGCCCGTCGAGATCGTGGTGGCAGCGGGCGCGGGTGGCGCCTCCGACCAGATGGCGCGGATGATGCAGGCCGCGATCCAGAAGAACAATCTGATGAAGCAGCCGATCGTCGTCTCGCTCAAGGGCGGCGCCTCGGGTGCGGAAGCGCTGATGTACATGAAATCCAGCGAGGGCGATCCGAACAAGGTGCTGATCGCCTATTCGCTGATCTACATGCTGCCGCTGTCGGCCAAGATCCCGTTCAACTGGCGTGAGCTGACCCCGGTTTCGGTGGTCGCGCTCGACCAGTTCGTGCTCTGGGACAACAGCGCAGGCCCCAAGACGGTGAAGGAGTTCGTCGCGGCCGCGAAGGCGGCGAGCGCGCCGTTCAAGATGGGCGGCACCGGCTCCAAGCGCGAGGATCACGTGCTGACCGTCTTCCTGGAGCAGAAGACCGGCGCAAAGTTCTCCTATCTGCCCTACAAGTCAGGCGGCGAGGCCGCGACCCAGCTGGTCGGCAACCACACCGAATCCAACGTCAACAATCCCTCCGAAAATCTGGAAGTCTGGCGCGCCGGCCAGGTGCGTCCGCTCTGCGTGTTCGACAAGGAGCGCATCTCCTACACCACCAAGGTGACGGACACCCAGTCCTGGGCCGACATCCCCACCTGCAAGGAGGAGGGTGTCGACGTGCAGTACCTGATGCTGCGCGCGATGTTCCTGCCCGGCAAGGTGACGGCCGAGCAGCAGGCGTTCTATGTCGAGCTGTTCCACAAGGTGACGCAGACCGCCGAGTACAAGGACTACATGGAGAAGCAGGCGCTGAAGCCGATCTTCCTCACCGGCAAGGACATGGTGCAGTTCCTCGAGGAGGATGATGCCGTCAACAAGTCGCTGATGACCGAAGCCGGATTCGTCGCGAAGTAAGCACATCCTCCGCGTCATGCCCCGCCTGGTGCGCAATTGCGCACGGGGGGCGGGGCATCCAGTATTGCACAGAACTCGAATACGGCTTCTGCACGGCATACTGGATCATCCGCATTCGCGGATGATGACAGCGCAACTTGATTTGGCAAAGCATGTCCCAAACCGATCTTGAAATCGTCGTCGACGATCCGACCGCGCCTGAAGACGACTCGCCCTCCGTCGTCTCGTCCGGCACGGTCGAGATTGTCGTCTGTCTGCTGCTGCTGGCGCTGGCCTTCACGCTCGGCTACGACAATTGGCGCACCGGCGCGTCCTGGGATTCGACCGGGCCCGAACCCGGCTATTTTCCGTTCTATCTCTCGGTCATCCTCGGCGGCGGCAGTCTCTACGGCCTGATCGTGGCGCTGCTGACGCGGCGTGCGGGGGCCGAGACCTTCGTCACGCGGGCACAGGCCCGCCGCGTGCTGGCGGTGTTCGTGCCGACGTTGCTGTTCTGCCTGGTGACGCAGTTCCTCGGCCTCTATGTCGCGAGCTTCCTGCTGATCTCCGGCTTCATGCGCCTCGTCGGCAAGATCGCGTTGTGGAAGTCGCTGCTCACCGCTCTTGTGTTCACGGCGATCATGTTCGTCACCTTCGATGTCGCCTTCGACGTCATCATGCCGAAAGGGCCGCTCGAAGCGGCCTTCGGCCGCTAGGCGGTTTCACGATGGAAGCTTTCGGTCTCCTGCTCCACGGCTTTGCCGTCCTGCTGACGTGGAAGACGCTCGTGCTGATGATGGTCGGGCTGGTGCTCGGCATCTTCGTCGGCGTGTTGCCCGGCCTCGGCGGCCCCAACGGCGTCGCGATCCTGCTGCCGCTGACCTTCACGATGGATCCGACCTCGGCGATCGTGATGCTGTCCTGCATCTATTGGGGCGCGCTGTTCGGCGGCGCGATCACCTCGATCCTGTTCAACATTCCCGGCGAAGCCTGGTCGGTCGCGACCACCTTCGACGGCTATCCGATGGCGCAGCAGGGCAGGGCGGCGGAGGCGCTGACCGCGGCGTTCACGTCCTCCTTCATCGGCTCGCTGGTCGCGGTGCTCCTGATCACCTTCCTGGCACCGATGATCTCGTCCTTTGCGCTGAAGTTCGGTCCGCCCGAGTTCTTCGCGGTGTATCTGCTCACCTTCTGCTCCTTTGTCGGTCTCGGCCGTGAGGCCAAGCACAAGACCGTCATCTCGATGTCGCTGGGGCTGCTGCTCGCCGGCATCGGCATGGACACGGTGTCGGGAAATCTGCGCATGACCTTCGGCTCGTCCGAGCTGCTTCGCGGCATCAACTTCCTGGTCGCGGTCATCGGCCTGTTCGGCATCAGCGAGATCCTGCTGACGATGGAGGAGCGGCTGGCGCTGCGCGGGCACGCCGCAAGCATTTCGCTGCGCGTCGTGCTCGGCGTCTGGAAGGACCTGCCGAAATACTGGGCGACGCTGCTGCGCTCCTCCTTCATCGGCTGCTGGCTCGGCATCACCCCCGGCGGCGCGATCGCGGCGTCCTTCATGGGCTACAACCTCGCCAAGCGCTTCTCGAAGGATCCCGAGAGCTTCGGCAAGGGCCGCATCGAGGGCGTGTTCGCGCCCGAGACGGCGGCGCATGCCTCCGGCACCGCGGCGTTGCTGCCGATGCTGGCGCTTGGCATTCCCGGCTCGGGCACTGCGGCGATCCTGCTCGGCGGCCTGATGGTGTGGGGGCTCAATCCCGGTCCGCTGCTGTTCGTCGAGCACAAGGATTTCGTCTGGGGCCTGATCGCCTCGATGTATCTCGGCAATGTCGTCGGCCTCGTGCTGGTGCTGACGACGGTGCCGGTCTTCGCCTCGATCCTTCGCGTGCCGTTCGCCGCGGTGGCGCCGATGATCGTGGTGTCCTGCGCCATCGGTGCCTACGCGATCCAGAATGCGATGTTCGACATCTGGCTGATGCTCGGTTTCGGCGTGGTCGGCTACGTCTTCAAGAAGATCGGCATTCCGCTGGCGCCGTTCACACTCGCGCTCGTGCTCGGCAATCGCGCCGAAGATGCCTTCCGCCTGTCGATGATCGGCTCCGGTGGCGACCTCAAGGTGTTCTGGTCGAACGGCCTGGTCGGCTCGATCACGACGCTGGCGATCGTGCTGCTGTTCTGGCCGGTGATCGATGGCTTGCTGGCCCGCGTCGGACTGACGCAGCGGGCAAAGGCGACGTCGCCGTAAGCAGAAGTCTTTCGATTTCAATTGCTTGCGCGGGCGATGTCGTTGTAGTCCGGGCCGCCACACGCCGCGATTGTTTCGCGATGTTGCCGTCGCGGCACAGCCTTGGGGCCGAAGCTGGCATATGTTTCCAATCACAAAATCGTGCGGAGGGGTTACCCATGAAGCGGATCGTGATTGGAATGGCAGCGGCACTGTCGCTGTTCGCGACGGGTGCGATGGCTGCCGATCTTGCGGCGCGTCCCTACGTCAAGGCGCCGGTGATGGATCCGGTCTGGAGCTGGACCGGCTGGTACGTTGGCGCCAATGCCGGTTACAGCTGGGGCCGCTCGCGCTCCGACGCCTCCTACTTCAATTCCGGAACCGGTGTGCCGATCGCGCCGCCCGCCGGCTCCATCACCAGTGCTTCGTTCGACATGAACGGCGCCATTGCTGGTGGCCAGGCCGGGTACAATTGGCAGAGCGCCAACTGGGTGTATGGCATCGAGGGCGACCTGCAATGGTCGGACGAAAAGGGCCGCGCTGCCTTCTCCTGCGTCGGCACCGCCGCCGCGCCAGTCGCCGGACCCTGTCTTCCCACTTTTACGTTCCTTCCGCCGGGCGGCCTCGCCGGCACCACCCTGGCGATCGATCAGAAGCTCCAGTGGTTCGGCACGGTTCGCGGTCGCGTCGGTATCCTCGCCACCCCCAAGGTGCTGTTCTACGGCACCGGCGGCGTCGCCTTCGGTGAGATCAAGACCACCGGCACCCTGTCGAGCTTCACCACGGTCGCGCCGTTCGGTCCGATCGCCTCGGTCGGCTCGAGCTCGACCACGCGCGTCGGCTGGACCGTCGGCGCGGGCGTCGAAGGCAAGATCACCCGGAACTGGAGCGCGAAGCTCGAATATCTCTACATGGATCTCGGCCGCTTCTCGACCGGCAACTTTACCCTGGCGCCGACGCTTCCGATCAGCGCCAGCGTCTCGTCACACTTCACCGACCACATTCTGCGCGCCGGCATCAACTACCAATTCGACAGCCCGGTGGTCGCGAGATACTGAACCGACAAAGGCGTCAAACAAGAAGCAAAGCCCGGCCTCGTGCCGGGCTTTGTCGTTTCTGTCCGATCCTTGATCGGCCTCGCCCCGTGTTCGCCTTGCTGCAATCGCGCGCCACTCCTCCAAACGACCGACATTCGATCGCAGGACGCGAGCCGAACGGCTCTTCCCTAGTGTTGCCGCACTGAATCGCTCGCGCATCTTCGCGTCCGCGGTCAGGCAATGCCGTTTCTCGAGGGAAGATTGATGACACGAACTCTGCTGGTTGCGTCCGCGATCGCCATGCTGCTCGCGCCGCGAGCTTTCGCCGCCGATCTGGCGGTACCGCACATCCATACCAAGTCGCCGCCGGCGGCAGCGGATCCCGGCTACAATTGGAGCGGCTTCTACGCCGGCATCAATTTCGGCTATGGCTGGGGCCGCTCTTCCACGACAGCGAATTTCATCGACAGCAGGACCGGCACAGGGCTGAGCTCGAGCGCTGGCACGTTTGATCTCAACGGCGCCATCGGCGGCGGACAGATCGGCTACAACTGGCAGCGCGACATGTTCGTGGTCGGTCTCGAAGCCGACTTCCAGGGCGGCGGACAGAAGGGCCGTTTCGGCGCGTTGTGCGCCGGCGCGCCTGACGGTGTGCAGGACGGCGTCTGCACGCCGGGCCATCGCGGCGACAACACGTTCGATCCCGCGCTGCCGGTGACGTTCGATCTCACCCAGAAGCTCGATTGGTTCGGCACTGTCCGCGGCCGGCTCGGCGTCGCCGTGACGCCGCGTGTGCTGCTCTACGGCACCGGCGGTCTCGCCTATGGCCGCGTCTCCACCTCGGGCAGTGTCAGCGCAATCAATGTCGGCGGCTTCCCCGGCGCAGACGGCGGAACGTTCACACCGGTTGCAGCAAGCTTCAGCAGCAGCACCACCAAATTCGGCTGGAGCGCGGGTGCCGGCGTCGAAGGCGCCTTCGCCGACAATTGGAGCGCCCGGCTCGAATATCTCCATGTCGATCTCGGAACGGTGTCGGGCTCGCTCGCAACGCCCGTGATCGCGCTCAGCGGCGCGCCGCTCGTCGTCGGCTATCGCTCGCGCGTCACCGACAACATCCTGCGCTTTGGCGTGAACTACCGCTTCAGCGGGACTTGAGCGGCGGCGCAGCCATCCGACGTCAAAAGGCCCGGCGCGCGCGCCGGGCTTTTTTCGTCAGGCGATGCACTCTCACACCACCTTGGCATCCCGCAGCTGTACGATCTCGTCCGCGCTGAGACCGAACTCCTTCAGGACCTCTTCGGTTTGCTCGCCGAAATCCGGCGGCCGCGCCACCATTTTGCTCGGCGTGCGCGACAGCGTCACGGGTTGGCCGACCAGGCGGATGTGGCGGTCCTCGTCGTTGGGCACATCTTGGGCGATGCCGAGATGTTTGACCTGCGCGTCCTCGAACATCTGGTCGATGGCATAGATCGGCCCACAGGGTACGCCGGCCTCGTTGAGTTCGCGGACCCAGCTATCGGTCGACTTCGTCAAGGTGCGCTTCTCGATCTCGGCGTTGAGCGCGTCGCGGTTCTTGGAGCGGGCCGGCGCCGTCGCATAGTCGGGATGGCTATAGAGCTCCGGCGCGCCGATCGCCTGGGCGCAGCGCTCCCAGATCCGTCCGCCCGTGGTGGCGATGTTGATATAGCCGTCCGACGTCCTGAACACGCCGGTCGGAATGCTGGTCGGGTGGTTGTTGCCGGCCTGCTTGGCGACCTCCTTCTCCATCAGCCAGCGCGCGGCCTGGAAGTCGAGCATGAAGATCTGGGCCTGCAGCAGCGAGGTCTGCACCCACTGTCCCTTGCCCGAGACCTCGCGCTCCAGCAGCGCGGTGAGGATGCCCTGGGCGCAGAACAGGCCCGCCGTGAGGTCGGCGACGGGAATGCCGACCCGCATCGGGCCTTCGCCCGGCGCCCCGGTGATCGACATCAGCCCGCCCATGCCTTGCGCGATCTGATCGAAGCCGGGTCGCTTGTGGTAGGGGCCGTCCTGGCCGAAGCCGGAGATGCTGCCATAGACGATGCGCGGATTGATCGCGGCGATGCTCTCATAGTCGATGCCGAGCTTCTTCTTCACGTCGGGCCGGAAATTCTCGACCACGACGTCGGCCTTGGCGGCGAGGCGCTTGAATACGGCGAGCCCGCGCGCGTCCTTCAGGTTCAGCGTCATGGCCCGCTTGTTGCGGTGCAAATTCTGGAAGTCGGAACCCCGGCGAGGTCCGCCCGGCTGCTCGCCGCCGGCATCCTCGGTCAGCGCGTCGATCTTGACGACGTTGGCCCCCCAGTCTGCCAGCTGCCGCACGCAGGTGGGCCCGGAGCGGACCCGGGTCAGATCGAGCACGGTGAAGCGCGACAGGGCTTCTGAGGCATGCGGAAAAGGCATTTTGAGAGGCTCCGGGACAGATTGCGGGCCTACCATAGTGCCGAAAGATCACCCGGCAAGCCGGCCCGGCGCCGATGCCGCCTGCCGAAATGCCATGCCTGATGCCATGCCTGATGCAGTGGCTGACCGATCAGCGCGACAGGCGCTTCAATTCGGCGCGCACCTTTTCGGCCAGGGGATCGTCGCCATGGCGCGCAATGAAGAGCTCGAGGGCTTGGCGCGTTCCCTTGCGGCGGGCGGCCTCATATTCCTCCGCCACCGCAACGGCGGGATCGCGGGCCATCGGCATGGTGGGCGCATGCGCCGCCTTGCCGCTGTCGTCCGCCTTGGCCTTTTCCACCATGACAGGCAGTCCTCCGAAGGGTTGATGGTCCAGTCCGGCGAGCGCCATCAGGGCGCCAAACAGGCCGGCGGAGCGTGAACGTCGTGGCATGAAATCCCTGCAAATTACGGGCGCCGCGGCACCCGAGGCCGCTGCCGGGTCCCGTATGACTACGGGATTTGATGGCTAACGAGGCCTTATGGAAGAGGGCGGGCGCCGCTGCCCAAATTAAACCAAACGTTCAACTCTCAAGCTAAAATTATGTGCCGTTGCGGCGAATCACGCGCGATGGGTTGCTCTGGAGAGTCAATTGGCTACCGCCGTCAACGTCAGTGCCACCAACAACGCCGAGATCGACGGCCTGCTGTCGGGTGCCAAATGGTCCGGCACGATCACTTACAGTTTTCCCGACGCAACGAGCGACTACGCCAATCCCTATAGCGGCGGCAACGGCGAGCCGACGACGTCCGGCTTCTCAGCAGTGCCCACGCAGATCCAGGCGGCGATCAATTACGCGATCGGGCTGATCCTCAGTTACACCAACGCCGACATCCAGTATGCGGGCACGAACGGCGCCGACATCATGGTCGCGCAGTCGCCGGCGGCCAATCCGACCGCCTACGCCTACTATCCCGGCAACTACGCCTCCGGCGGCGACGTCTGGTTCGGCACCCAGTACAATTTCTCGCTGGCCAAGCTCGGCAATTATTACTTCACCACCGCGCTGCACGAGCTCGGCCACGCTCTCGGCCTCAAGCACAGCCAGGAGACCGGTGGCCCCGCCAATGTCGCGGTGCCGAGCGCGCATGACGACAGCGAATACACCGTCATGAGCTATCGCAGCTATGTCGGCGGTTCGACCACGTCCGGCTACACCAACGAAGCGTACGGATATTCGCAGACCTATATGGCCAACGATATCCTCGCGTTGCAGACGATGTACGGCGCGGATTACGGGACCCAGAGCGGCAACACCGTCTACACCTGGAATCCGACCACCGGGCAGGAGTCCATCAACGGCGTCGGGCAGCTCGCGCCGGGTGGCGGCGTCGGCGGCTCGGCCAACCGCATCTACGAGACGGTCTGGGACGGCGGCGGCGTCGATACATTCGACCTGTCGAACTACACGACGAATTTGAGCATCAATCTCAATCCCGGCGCCTCGTCGGTGTTCTCCTCCGTGCAATTGGCTTATCTCGGCGATGGCCATTACGCGTCGGGCAACGTCTACAACTCCTATCTCTATAACGGCGACGCACGCTCCTACATCGACAACGCCATCGGCGGATCCGGCAACGACACCATCGTCGGCAACGCCATCGCCAATACGCTGAACGGTGGCGGCGGCAACGACACGATCACCGGCGGAGGGGGCAACGATACCATCATCGGCGGCTCGGGCACCGACACCGCGGTGTATTCGGGCAGCCGGGCGAGCTACACGATTTCGTATAGCGCCACCACGCAGACCTTCACCCTGGTCGACCTGCGCAGCGGTTCTCCTGACGGCACCGATACCGCCACGAGTATCGAGTACTTCAAATTCGCCGACGGCACCGTCGCAAGCTCCAGCCTGGTGATCGTGATCGAGGCGTTCGGCTCGACGAGCACGGTCCTATCCGGCAGCACCTATTACCTGAACAACATTTCGACCGGCACCGGGCCGACCCTCAAATTTGGCGGGTCTGTCGTGAACGCGCCCGATTTCGGCACGTGGTCGGTCGTTGCCGCCGAGCAGGTTGCGGGCGGCGGTTATGACGTCGTCTGGAAGAATTCGGCGAACGCGCACTATTCGGTCTGGAGCACGGACAGCACTGGCAACTTCCAGACCACGCTTGCCGCTGCCCCCGAAGTGCTGGGGAGCGACGCGTCGCTGCAGGCCCTTGAGCCGACGCTGCATCAGGATCTCAACGGCGACGGCGCGATCGGGGTCCCCGTCGTAAGCGGCGTCACGGTCGAGGCGTTCGGCTCGACCAAAACGGTCTTGTCAGGTGGCACCTATTACCTGGCCGACATCTCTAGCGGCACCGCGCCGATCCTCAAATTTGGCGGCTCTGCCGTGAACGCGCCCGATTTCGGCACGTGGTCGGTCATTGCCGCCGAGCTGGTGGCGGGCGGCGGTTATGACGTCGTCTGGAAAAATTCGGCGAACGCGCACTATTCGGTCTGGAGCACGGACAGCACCGGCAATTTCCAGACCACGCTTGCCGCTGCCCCCGAAGTGCTGGGGAGCGATGCGTCGCTGCAGGCCCTGGAGCCGACGCTGCACCAGGATCTCAACGGCGACGGCACCATCGGGGTCCCCGTTGCCCCCGCCGTCAGCGGCGTCACGGTCGAGGCGTTCGGCTCGACCAAAACGGTCTTGTCAGGTGGCACCTATTACCTGGCCGACATCTCGAGCGGCACCGCGCCAATCCTCAAATTTGGCGGCTCTGCCGTGAACGCGCCCGATTACGGCACGTGGTCGGTCATTGCCGCCGAGCAGGTGGCGGGCGGTGGTTATGACGTCGTCTGGAAGAATTCGGCGAACGCGCATTATTCGGTCTGGAGCACGGACAGCACCGGCAACTTCCAGACCACGCTTGCCGCTGCCCCCGAAGTCCTGGGGAGCGACGCGTCGCTGCAGGCGCTGGAGCCGACGCTGCATCAGGATCTCAACGGCGACGGCACGATCGGCCCCCCCGTTTCCAGCGGCACCACGATCGAGGCGCTCGGATCGACACGTCTGGTGCTCTCCGGCGGCAACTACCACATGGACAGCATCGCGACCGGCACCGGGCCTACGCTGAAATATGCCGGCTCCGCAGTGATCGCGGCCGACTGGGGAACGTGGAAGGTCATCGGCGTCGAGCAGGTGTCCGGCGGCGGCTATGACGCGGTCTGGAAGGATACGTCGGGCGGCCATTACTCGGTGTGGAGCACGGACAGCAACGGCAACTTCCTGGCCACGCTCGGTTCAGCACCCGAGATGCTGGGCACCGATGCCGCGCTGAAGGCACTGGAGCCGACGCTGCAACAGGACCTCAACGGCGACGGCACGATCGGCACCCCCGTTTCCAGCGGCACTACGATCGAGTCGCTGGGATCGACTCGCCTGGTCCTCTCCGGCGGCAACTACCACATGGACAGCATCGCCACCGGCACTGGGCCTACCTTGAAATATGCGGGCTCTGCGGTGATCGCGGCCGACTGGGGAACGTGGAAGGTCATCGGCGCCGAGCAGGTGTCCGGCGGCGGCTATGACGCGGTCTGGAAGGACTCGTCGAGTGGCCATTATTCGGTGTGGAGCACGGACAGCAATGGCAACTTCCTCAGGACGCTCGGTTCGGCGCCCGAGATGCTGGGGACCGATGCCGCGCTGAAGGCGCTGGAGCCGACGCTTCACCAGGATCTCAATGGCGACGGCACCATCGGCGCAGCGCCGCCCGCGACTGCGGGGCTCGGGACCTCCGGTGATGGCTTTGCGTTCAATTTCACCCAGAGCGAGACTTCGTTGGCCACCGCGTCCGAGGTACCGGACGCCATGCCCGCACCGATCAATTTGCCGACTGCGTCAGAGTTGTGGACACAACAGTCGGGCAGTCACGACGCGGCCGTGAACGACATTCTGGCCGATTTTGTTCACAACTTGCAGGGACACGGCTTTCTGCTGAGCTGACAGCGCCGGTCGCGTCGAATCGACGCAGCGCCGGCTGAACCTTCCGTTACGGCGGAGAGGTTTGGTCGGGTTCTCGACGTCAACGATGCGTTTGCGATCTCGCTTGGGAGCTGGCTGTCGCCGTCGGCCATCCCCGATTCCGTTCGCGACGCATGAAGCACGCTTCCCTCGCGCAAAAATCCCTGTAAAATTGCTACGTCAGATTGAACCTTGCCTGATCCGGCGCGACCACTAGAAGGCCCGCGACCCATCGCGCAACAGTTGCGTGATCCGAAGCGCCGAATAGTCTGCTTCTTTTTTCCCAATAGTGTTGCGTACCCAATCATTTGAACACGAAGGCCGTATTGCGAGCGCCGAAAACGGCGGGCGAAGTTTCAGCGAAATATGGAGAATGATGCCGTAGGGCCGCGCCAACCGCGGGCTGCGGCAGCGAAGACTTGTGCATGGCAACAAGCTGATCTCAGCTTAATCTTGGGAGGACGAGAAATGCGTCGAATTGCACTCTTGGCTCTGGTCGCAGGATTGTTCGCACCGTTGATCGCAACACCGGCTCATGCCCAGGCCACCAGAACATGGGTGTCGGGCGTGGGCGACGACGCCAATCCCTGCAGCCGCACCGCCCCATGTAAGACCTTTCCCGGGGCGATCTCGAAGACGGCGGCGGGCGGAGAGATCAATTGTCTCGACTCCGCGGGGTTCGGCGTCGTGACCATCACCAAGGCGATCTCTATCTATTGCGAAGGCGTCGTCGGCGGCATCCTCGCAGCCGGGAGCTCCGGCGTGATCGTGAACGCAGCCGCGACCGATCACATCGTGCTGCGCGGCCTGGATATCGACGGGGCCGGAACCGGCATCAAGGGCGTCAACATCCTCCAGGCGGCCTCGGTGGTCATCGAGCACTGCTACATCAGGAACTTCAACAGTGCGGGCGGGGTCGGCGTCTTCGTCAATCCGTTGAACTTCAATTCGATGCTCATGATCCGCGACAGCGTGATCTCGCACAACGGCACCGCGGCCGATGGCGCCGGAATCAGCATCAATACCAACGGTGGCAGTTCGCGGGGCCTTCTCAACAACACGGCCATCCACAAGAACTTCGTTGGCGTAACCGTGCAGGGATCGTCCAACGTCCAGATCAACAACAGCACCATCTCCGAAAATCTCGGTACGGGCCTCGCCCTTAGCGGCGCCGCCGCGGCTCGCATCGGCCGCTCTGTGATCGTCAACAATCTGGGGGCAGCGACCTCCGGCAATGTGCTGTCTTATCTGGACAACCAGATCAACGGCAACGCGCCGGACACGACGCCGGCCACCGCGGGCGGGTATCACTAGCCCGCAGCTGCTCGTGACTTTCTTCTGGCAACAATAGCGTGAAATTTTCAGTTCAATTTGGGAGGTTGAAAATGCGTCGCATTGCTCTATGGGCGCTCTTGGCGGGATTGGTCTTGCCGTTCGCCGTGTCGCAGCCGGCTCATGCCCAGGCGACCAGAACGTGGGTTTCCGGTGTCGGCGATGACGTCAATCCGTGCAGCCGCACCGCTCCGTGCAAGACCTTCGCCGGCGCAATCTCGAAGACGGCCGCCGGCGGCGAGATCAATTGTCTCGATTCCGCCGGCTACGGCGCGGTGACGATCACCAAGGCAATTTCGATCTACTGCGAAGGCGTCGTCGGCAGCATCCTGGGGTCCGGCACCAATGGCGTCAACGTCAACGCCGCGGCGACCGATCACGTGGTGCTGCGCGGTCTCGACATCTCAGGTGCCGGCACGGGACTCAAGGGCGTCAACATCCTCCAGGCGGCCTCGGTGGTCATCGAGCACTGCTTCATCAGGGATTTCAACGGCGCGTCGGGAACCGGCATTTTCTCCAATCCGTCGAATTTCAACTCGATGCTGATGATCCGCGACAGCGTCATTTCGCACAACGGCGCTGCGGCGGCTGGCGGGGGATCAGCATCAACACCAATGGCGGCAGCACCCGGGTCCTGATCAACAACACCGCCATTCACAAGAACTTCGTCGGCCTGAACGTGCAGGGTTCGTCCAACGTGCAGGTCAACAACAGCACCATCTCCGAGAATCTGAGCACGGCTCTTGCCCTCAGCGGCGCTGCGGCAGCCCGGATCGGCCGCTCGGTAATCGTCAACAATCTCGGCGCAGCAACGACTGGCAACGTACTGTCCTATCTGGACAACCAGATCAACGGCAACGCTCCGGACACGACACCGGCCACCGCGGGCGGATATCATTAGGCCGACGCTATCGACGAGTTCCGGGCGCGTTGCGCCCGGAGCTTTTTTGCGCCCGGGGTCCCTATGGATTTCAGAATGCCTGCAGACTAGTCTGGCCGCACAAGCAGGGGAGCGCGGGTGGGCATGGAGACCCTCCACAATCGGGATCCGAGGTTCGGTCATGCGGCGCCGCAGACGCCCGGCTTTTGGCGACGGGCGCGGTGGGGCTGTGCCGCCGTTCTGCTGACTTTGGCCTTCGCAGTCCCGGCCCACGCCCAATCGTTCCGCCAGGGCGTCTCCGCTTTCAATCGTCAGGACTATGTCACGGCATCCCGCATCTTCATCCCGCTCGCCGAGCGGGGCAACGCGGCGGCACAATCTTATCTCGGTTTCCTGTTCGAGACCGGCCGCGGCGTGCCGCAGAACTACACCGAGGCTGCGATGTGGTACCGGCGCGCGGCGGAGCAGGGCGACAGCCGCGCTCAATATTCGCTGGGTCTGCTCTACGATCGCGGCCAGGGCGTGCCGCAGGACATCGTCGAAGCTTCCAAATGGCTCAATCTGTCCACGGCGGCGGCACCGCCGCCGGCACGCGAGGCGCGGGCCAGGATCCGCGACGCCGTCACCACCAAGATGACGCGCGGAGAGATCGCCCAGGCCCGCCTGCGGGCGCTGGAATGGACGCCGAGCCGCGAGCACTGAGCGCTGCGCCTTGAAGGCCCGCCGGCTCCTGGTGTTCAGGAATGGGCGGCGCGGACCATCGACGTCACGAAGACCGCCATGCCGGTGTTTTGCCCGACGCGTCAAATCGCTCGGTCAAAACCGTCGTGAGTGCAACCCCTAAGTCCTTGATAACGCGGCCGCCTTCTACTGTGCATGGGGTTGTTTTCGCATCTTTGATGTGAGCAGGGTCCGCAATGGCGATGATCCAGCCCCTCGCTTTCAGCCGAGCCAGTTCACGTACCAGGTCTCGCCCAGCCAGCCGATCCAGATCGCCGGCGCCAGGAACAGCCCGAACGGCAGGAAGGCCGTGGCGCGCAGCGGCTTCCGTTGCAGGGCGGCATTGGCGGCATAGGCACCGATCGCAAGCAACGCCGCAAGCTCGATCACCACGACGACGGTCGCAAGGTCAAGCCAGGCGCCGCAGACCGCGGCGAGCTTGACGTCGCCGAGCCCGAGCCCGTCGCGACCGCGCCAGCGGCGGTAGAGCACCATCAGCAGCAGCAGCGGCAGGCCCGTGGCCGCGGCGCGGGTCAGCGGCCAGAGCAGCGCCTCGGCACCGATATCGGGCACGAACGCGCCGGCACGAAGCAGCGCGAGCGCGAAGGCGGCGCCCGTCAGCTCGTTCGGAATGCGGTAGTGGCGCGCATCGTTCGCCGCGATCGCAAGCATCAGGGCGGCCAGGAACGCGCCGTAAAGGCCTTCGGCGCCCGGGGCAGTGACGAGGCTTGCGATGACGCCGAGCAGCAGGGCGAGCGCGAGCGCAGCGCCCGTCCCGACCCTCGCCGCCCGATCCGTCACGCCCTAGCGCGCCGCCTTGGGCGGGTTCACGGTGACGACGGGATTGCTGGTGCCGACCAGGCGGCTGTTCATCTTGCTGCGCATCTCCTCCGCAATGACGTGCGCATCGACGCCGTCCTTGATGACGGTCGGGCGGATGAACAGGATCAGCTCGGTGCGGGCGCGCGTCGTGCCCTGGTGCGAGAACGCATCGCCGACGCCGGGAAGGGAATCGAGGATCGGAATGCCCTGACGTTGCTTGTTCTCGGTCTCGCTGATCAGGCCGGCGAGCAGCACGGTCTGCCCGCTCGTCACCGCGATCGAGCTCTTGACTCGGCGCTGCGAGATCGTCGGCGTCAGCGAGCCGGTGCTGCCGGCGGCGACGCTCGAGATCTCCTGCTCGATGTCGAGCACGACGTTGCCGTTGGCGTTGGCGCGCGGGAGCACACGCAGGATGATGCCGGTGTTCTTGTAGTCGATGGTGTTGACGACGGTGTTGTTCGCGGTCAGCACGGTCGCGGTGCCGGTCGAGAACGGGACCTGGTCGCCGACCTGCAAGGTCGCCGGCTGGTTGTCCAGCACGACCAGCGACGGGTTGGACAGCACCTTGACGGTGGTGACGTTGTGGAGCGCATCGAGCACCACGCGCGGGGAGTTTTCCGCGCCGATCAGAAAGTTGAAGCCGGGCAGCGCGCGGCCGAGCAGCGCGCCGGCGGCGGCGTTGACCGCGCTGGTCTGCTGCTCGACGTTGCTGCCGACCGCGGCGCTGTTGCTGACACCGCCGATGACGTTGGAGACCGAGCCTTGCTTGCTGGCGATGAAGAACTGGACGCCGTAGTTCAGCGCGTCGTTCAGCGTGACTTCGGCGATCGTCGCCTCGATCGCGATCTGGCGCTGCGGCCGGTCGATTTGCCGGATCGTCTGCTCGACGACGCGCTGCGATTCCGCGTTGGCATAGACCAGCACCGCGTTGTTGGTGACGTCGGCGGTGATGCGAACGTTCTGAAGGATGGCATTGTTGACGGGTTTTGCGCCGCTGCCGAGCAGCGAGCCGGAGCCGTTATCCTGGCCGGGTACGCCCGACGCCGCAGGGGCGGGACGCGCGGCCAGCGACGAGCCGGGAGCGCCGGTGACCGGGGTTGCGGCGCCCGAGGCTGCGGTTGGAAGCGCACTGAGCGAGGCGATCGGATTGGTCCCGGACGAGGACGTCGCGATGCCCGCGCCGGGCGAGATCTGGCCGGCGGAATTGTCGAGCGAGGAACTGCTGGTCGCGCTCTGGCTGAACAGGATCTCATTCAGCAGTGCCACTACCGCCTTGGAGTTGCCGTAACGCAGCGGATAGGACTTCAGGTTCACGCCGTCGGTGTCGGAGCGGTCCAGCCGCGTGATCCATGTCTGCGCGCGCTTGAGGTATTCCGGTTTCTGGCTGACGACCAGGATCGCGTTGAGCCGGCCGATCGGCTGGAATTTCACCACGTTCTGGCCCAGTCCGCCTTCGCCTGAATCCATGATCTTTTCGATCTCGGAGATCAGCGGCTCGGGCGTGGAGTTTCGCACCGGGAAGATGCCGACCGATTGCCCGCGCATCCAGTCGGCGTCGAAGGAGAGGATGGTGTCGACCGCTGTCGCCCGGTCGGTGCCGCTGCCGCTGACGATCAGCGTGTTGCGGGCGCTGTCCGGACGCATGGTCTGGGCCTTCACGCCGAAGGCATCGAGCAGCTTGAAGATGTTCTGCGCCGAAACGTAGCGCAGCGGCACCACGGTGACGCCCTGGCCGGCCGCGGCGTTCATGGAGCGGTCGACGCCGCCGGGACCGGCCTCCGGCGCCGGCAGCAGGCGATAGCCGGTGCGGTCACGGACCAGCGCGACACCGGACATGCGCAGCGCGTTCTCCAGCACGAAGAGCGCGTCCGCCTTGGGCACCGGCCGCACCGAGGCCAGGGTCACAGTTCCCTGGACGCGCGGATCGATCGTGTAGCCGACGTTGAGTACGTCACCAAGGATGACCTTTGCGACGCTGGCGACCGGCGCGTTCTCGAAATTGAGGTCGTAGCCGCTGCCGCCGCCATCGTCGCGCTCGGCCAGCGCGCCGCCTTGCGGCGTTGCACCATCGCTGAGATAGATCGCCGGCTTCGATGATCTTGCCTGCGCAATGCCGCCTGTGCCTGCATCCGCGGGTTGACGTGGCTGGAGATCGAGGGAGCGGACCTTGTCGGCGATGTCCTGGGCGCGCGGGTCCTTTGGATCGGCTTCGATCGACCTGTCGGCGGTCACGATGCAGGCGCCGAGCACGAAGGCGGAGGACAACAGAAGGAGCGTTCCAGACAACGCTGAACGACGGCGCAAAAGCGGCTGAACCACCTTAAACAAAATACGCCTGCCAACGCTGGATGTGGCTGGGTTGCATCCGTCTTGGTTCGGATACGCAATAATTTGCGCAGCGATTATGTTTTTGCTAAGAAATAAGTCAAGGGCAAAGGGCCTGCCGTCACTCGCCGAAGTTGTTGCTTTCAGGTAACAAGGTCAACGCTGTGAATGCGATGCGCGACCGCTCCGCAGATAGCTTTCGGCAGCACCTCCTGGAAAAATACTCATTGCCGCAGTGGGCGCATGCCCATGTCGAAAAATCGGCCACCCCCGCGCTCACGCGTCCCTTGCGCGAATTGTGGGAGGCGACCGATCTCTCCGCGGCCGAATTCGCAGATGAAGTCTCCGGCCATTTTGGTCTGCCGCGGCTGAGCCTTCCGCAACTGCTCGCGGCCACGCCTCGCCTCGACGGTTTCTCGCGCCGCTTCCTGCGTGAATCCACCATCTTTCCTTTCACTGCATCCAACGAAGTTCTTCGGCTCGCTGTCGCCGACCCCTCCGACACGGCGGCCATTCGCGCCGCCGAGATCGTGTTCGGCGCACCGGTCGATGTCGTCGTGGCCTCATACGAGGACATCGCCACGGTGCTCGATCAACGGGCCGATGCCGACGACGCAAATGCCGATCGAAGCGGCAGGAACGTTGCGCAGCAGTCCGAGGACGACATCGAAAGCCTGCGCGATCTCGCCAGCGGCGCGCCGGTGGTGCGCGCGCTCAACGATCTGCTGGAGCGCGCGGTGGATCTGCGCGCCAGCGACATCCATGTCGAGCCGTTCCGTGCCGGGCTGACGGTGCGCATGCGCGTCGACGGCCTGTTGCGTGCGCTGCCGTCGCCGCACGGCATTCCGCCGCAGGCGCTGATCTCGCGCATCAAGATTCTCGCCAGCCTCAACATCGCCGAACGGCGCCTGCCGCAGGACGGCGCGGCTCGCGTCCGCGTCGGGCGCAGCGAGATCGACGTTCGCGTCGCGACGATGCCGACGCAGCATGGCGAGAGCGCTGTGATCCGCCTGCTGCCGCGCGACCGCGGCCTGCTGGAAATGAGCAAGCTCGGTCTTGCCGCGCGCGACGAGAGCGTGATGACGCGGCTGCTCGCGATGCCGCACGGCATGATCGTGGTCACGGGACCGACCGGCAGCGGCAAGACCACGACGCTCGCGACCATGCTGTCGATCCTGAACGAGCCGACGCGCAAGATCCTCACCATCGAGGATCCGGTCGAATACGAGATTGCCGGCATCAACCAGTCCCAGGTCAAGCCGTCGATCGGGCTGACCTTCGCCTCGGCGATGCGCGCCTTCGTCCGCCAGGACCCCGACGTGATCATGGTCGGCGAGGTCCGCGACGCCGAGACCGCGCATATCGCGATTCACGCGGCACTCACCGGCCATCTCGTTCTGACGACCCTGCACACCGAGACCGCCGCGGCCGCCGTGCCGCGTCTGATCGATCTTGGTATCGAGGGCTTCCTGCTGAAGTCCACGCTGCGCGCGGTGGTGGCGCAGCGCCTGGTGCGCGTGCTCTGCGACCGCTGCAAGGTCCCGCATGCGCTGACCGAGGCCGATCTCGCCGAGGACCCGCGCTTTGCGGTGATCGGCTTCAAGTGCGGCGAGGTCGTGCATGAGGCCGGCGGCTGCGAACGCTGCGGCGGCACCGGCTATCGCGGCCGCAACGGCGTGTTCGAGATCCTGGAAATGTCCGACGAGGTGCGCACGCTGATCGGCCCGCAGACCGACTCCCACTCGATCGACGCCGCCGCGATGCGGGGCGGCATGACGACGATGCTGGAGGATGCAGTGGCCAAATGCCGGGCCGGGCTGACGACAGTGCCTGAGGTCTTCCGCGTCACGACGGTGCGCTGACACCCATGCCGAACTATCGTTACCGCGCGCTCAACGCCAACGGCGAACTGGTCTCCGGCGCCATCGTCGCGCCTGCGCCGGGCGACGTCGCCCAGCGGATCGAGCGGCTCGGTCTCGTGCTGGTCGACAACGTCACGCCGGAAGAGGGCGGTTCGGCGGGCCGGGTGTTCAGCCTCTTCAACAGGCCGAAGCCCGAAGACGTCACCATCTTCACCCGCGACCTCGCGCTGTTGCTGCGCGCCGGTGCCCGCATCAATGACGGATTGGAGCTGCTCGCGGCCGATCCCGATTTCGGGCGGCTGCGCCCGGTCGTTGCCGACATCCGCTCGCGCGTCGTCGCGGGCGAGAGCTTTGCCGAAGCGCTGGCGCGGCACGAAGGGCTGTTTCCGGCGATGTATGTTGCGCTGGTGCGGGTCGGCGAGGCCTCGGGATCGCTGGACCAGGTGCTGGAAGTGCTGGCCGGCGAGCGCACCCGCAGCGAGGCGTTGCGGCGGCGGCTGTCGGATGCGATCCGCTATCCCCTGTTCGTGCTGGGCGCAGCGGGCTGCGTGCTGTTGTTCTTCCTCACCTTCGTGCTGCCGCAGTTTGCGTCCGTGTTGCAGGATTTCGGCGCCAAGATCGATCCGGTCGTCGGAGTCTTCCTCAACATCTCCACCTTCCTGCGCGGCAATTCGGATGCGGTCCTGGCTGGTCTTGCGGCCATGATCGCTGCGGCGTGGCTGCTGCTCCGGCAAGAGCGTGTCCGCCGCGCCGCCGCCAATGCCATCACGAGGCTGCCGGCCATTCGCAACGTGATGAGCGCGTACCGGACGGCGCTGTTCTGCCGCAATCTCGGCCTGCTGCTCGGCAGCGGCGTCAATCTCACCATCACGCTGCGCATCCTCGTCGACATGATGGCGACGACCGGCCCGTCCGCGGTCTGGAGCGATGCCGCAGATCGCGTTCGCCATGGCTCGAAGCTGTCCGATGCGCTGGCCGAGACCGAGGCGCTGCCCGCAATGGCGGTGCGCATGCTCCGGCTCGGCGACGAGACCGGGCAATTGCCGATGCTGTCGGGACGCATCGCGGAATTCTACGAAGCCAAGCTGCAGCGCACGCTGGACCGCGCGGTCGGCATCGCTGGCCCGGCGGCGATCATCGCGATCTCGCTGGTCGTCGGCGGCCTGATCACGTCGGTGATGACGGCGCTGATGTCGGTGAGCCAGATTGTCGGTTGAATTGATAGTTGGAGGATTTGAGGTGACGAAACATCGATCGTCAAAGCGCCGCCGGCGGCGCGCAGGCCGCGGGGAGGCGGGCTTCACCCTGGTCGAGATGCTGGTCGTCATCACCATCATCGGGATGATCATGGCGCTGGTCGGCCCGCGGGTGCTGAACTATCTCAGCGAGTCCAAGGCGAAGGCGGCGAAGATCCAGATCGAGAGCTTTTCCAGCGCGCTCGATCTCTACTTCCTCGATCTCGGCCGCTATCCGACGTCGAACGAGGGCCTCTCCGCCCTGACCCGCAACACCAATCAGGCCGGCTGGAATGGCCCTTATCTGCGCGGCGGCGTGGTGCCGAACGACCCGTGGGGGCATATCTACGTCTACCGTGCGCCGGCTGCGAGCGCGCCTTATGAGATCATCTCGCTCGGATCAGACGGTCAGGAAGGCGGCGGTGGAACGGCGGCCGACATTGTCAGCGGCACGCGCTGAAGGCATCCGCGATGCGCGCGGCTTTGCGCTGATCGAGATTCTGTGCGTGCTCGCGATCATCGGCCTGCTCGCGGCCATCATCCTGCCGGCGATTCCGCGCAGCACGACGCGGGCGCGGCTGGAGAGCTACGCGGTCGAGACCGCGGCGTTGCTGAAAGCCGACCGCAACGCGGCGCTGCGCCGGCAAACCAGGGTGGCGACCCTGGTGGATGCGGAGGCGCGCGCAATCCGTTCCGGCGTGACCGGGAGGACCATCCGCCTGCCCGATGACGTGGTGGTGCAGGCGATGCTGGCTTCGCGCTGTGCCGACCGGGCCGCGGGACGGTCGATCGATTTCTTTCCATCGGGCATGTCGTGCGGCGGGGTGATCGCGCTGGCGCGGCCCGGCATGGGATATGAGGTGCGCGTCAACTGGCTGACAGGAGGCGTCGAGATTGTCCCGCAGAAGCTGCTCTGATAGCGCCGGCTTCACCCTGATCGAGACGCTGGTCGCGCTCGCGATCATCGCGGTCGTGCTCGGGACGATCGGTGCGGTCGTCGCCACGACGGCGAAGGGCACGCGCGCGATCGACCAGCGTATGGCACTCGCCGGCACGGCCGAGACCTTGCTTGCCGACCTGCCGACGCGCTCCCTGCTGAAACCCGGCCGGCGCAGCGGCGAACTGGCCGGCAGCCGCTGGCGGGTCGACGTTGCGCCGATGAACGTGCCGGGCGGAGATCCCGCCAGCGATCGCTTCGTGCCATTGGCCGTCAATCTGCGCCTCCAGCGCGCCGACGGCAGTGCGATCCAGGTTACGACGGTGAAGCTGGTGCCGAGGGCTTCGCAATGAAGCGCCCGGTAACGCAGCGCTTGCGCCGCGCACTGGCCGACGAGGCCGGCTTCACCCTGCTCGAAGTGTTGCTCGCGACCTTGCTGATGACCGTCATCCTGGCCGCGCTGGCGACCGTGACGGCGCAATGGCTGCCGAACTGGAATCGCGGCATCGCTCGCGTGCAGCGGGCCGAGCGTCTCGCGATCGGGCTCGACCGGATCGTCGCCGACCTCTCCGTTGCCGAGCAGATCACAGTGAACGGCGATGCCAAGGTGCCGCTGTTCGATGGCGCCCAATTGTCGGTCACCTTCCTGCGCACGGCAATCGGTCCGAGCACGCGCCCGGGCCTCGAATTCGTCCGTCTGATCGAGAAGGCCGACGCGCAGGGGCTCGCGCTGGTGCGCGAGCGCGCGCCGTTCCAGCCGATGCCGACCGACGGGCAGATCCGCTTCGTCGATCAGGTCGTGCTGATCCGGGCGCCGTTCCGCGTGAGCTTCGCTTATGCCGGACCGGACGGTCAGTGGCAGCCGATCTGGCGCGGGCAGGCGCAACTGCCGGACCGCGTCCGTGTCACCGTGCGCGACAGCGGGACCGGGCAGGTGCTTGCAGTCTCGGGCGCGGTGGTCCCGCACATCACGGCGCCGGCCGAATGCGCGCGGGCCAGGAATCCGGCGGCTTGCGTCACGGCGCGCACCCGGCCGCAGCAGGCGGAGAAACAGGAGCAGCAGCTGTGAGCGGCGCACGGCGCGACCAGGCGGGGCTTGCCGACGACCGCGGCTTCATCGTCGTCGCCGTGCTCTGGATGCTGGCGGCGCTGGCGGCGCTCGCGCTGATCTACCTGACCTACGTCACCAACACGGCGGTCACGGTCGCCGTCAATGCCGACAGGTTGCAGGCCGATGCACTGGTGAACGCCGGGATCGAGCTGGCGGCCTACCGTCTGACCGCGCGGAACGAGGCCGCGCGTCCGACCAGCGGTACCTTCAATGCCCGCGTCGGTGCCGGAAGGGTGAGCGTGACGTTCCGCTCGGAGGCTGCCCGCGTCGACCTGAACATGGCGCCGAAGCCGCTGCTGTCGGGCCTGATGACGGCGCTCGGTGTCTCCGCGACGGATGCGCCCGTCTATGCCGACCGGATTCTCGCCTGGCGCTCGTCGACGGAGCCTGGCCAGGACAATCCCGAGGATTCCTACTATCGCACGCTCGGCGCGCCCTATCTGCCGCGCCACGCGCCGTTTCCGCACAGCGAGGAGCTCTGGCTGGTGCGCGGCATTCCCGCCGCCGTCGTGGAGCGCGTGCTGCCCTTCGTCACGGTGTTCAGCAACATGCGGGCGGTGAATTTGCTCGACGCCGCGCCGCAGGTGGTAGCGGGGTTGCCGGGCATGACGCCCGGGTTGCTGCAACAGGTGCTGCGCGACCGCGCCGACCCGAATCTCGATCCCCGAGCCCTGGTCGGGCTTGCCGGCGGCACCAACGCGACAGTCGAGGGCTCGAAGGCGTACCGGGTGACGGTCGCGGTCGAGTTGCCGTCGCATCGGCGGAGCTCGGCCGAGATCGTCATCCTGCTTCTCGAAAGCGGCGATGAGCCGTATCGTGTGTTGTCGTGGCACAACGCCGTCGACGGCTCCGCCGGAAAGCCTCTGTGAGATGAGCTCGCTCGAACCCCTCCGCGCCGTTCTCGATGCCTGGACCGGCACCGTGGCCGGCGCAATCGTTCGCGCCCTGGAGCGGATCGTGTCGCCGCGGGTGGTGCGGCTGGTGGAAAGCGAGACCGGCGCGTTCGCGCTGGAGGCGGCGAAGGCTGAGAACGTTCCAAGCGAGATCGCGTTCACGGATGGCAAGTTTGCGGACGCCAATCTCGCGCAGATCGTCCGTGGCAGCCGCGTCGAAATCGTGCTGCGGCCACAGCGCTTCCTGTTTCGTCCGCTGGAGCTGCCGGCGCGCGCGGCCGATTTCCTCGACGGTATCGTGCGGGCGCAGATCGACCGGCTGACGCCGTGGACCGCAAGCGAGGCCGTGTTCGGCTGCCGTGCCCCGGCGCCGCATGGCAGCGACAGCATCACGACCGAGATCGCCGCCGCGCCGCGCAAGCTGGCGATGAGCTATGTCGAGGCCGTGGCGCCGTTCCATCCGTCGGCCATCGCGATCGCGACGGAGGCGACCGCGGGCGGACGCATCAAGGTGTTCGAACAGAGATCGCGCGGCGCGGTCGATCCGGCGCGGCTGAGCCGGGCGCTGCAGGCGGCGTTGGCCCTCATCGCCGTGGCCGCCGTGGCCGGATCGGTCGCCGCAAGCTATCTGGCCGACAGCCTCGGCGCGCAGGAGAGGGAACTGGAACGGCAGATCACCCAGCGCCGCGCCGCGCTCCGCGGCAGCGACGGCGGCGAGCGCTCGCCGCTCGCGCTGCTCGAACGCCGGAAATACGAGGCGCCGGCGAGCGTGATCGTGCTGGAAACGCTGAGCCGGGTGTTGCCCGACCACACCTATGTCACCGAGCTGCATCTGGCGGGCAACAAGCTGCAAATCGGCGGCATCACCCAAGATGCGCCCTCGCTGATCCCCTTGATAGAGCAGTCGCAACACTTCACCCGCGCGACCTTCTATGCTCCGACCACGCGCAGCTCCTCCGATCCCGGTGAGCGCTTCCACATCGAGGCACAGATCGAGCCGAGGAACGCGCCATGAGCATCGCCAAGGTCACCGGCGGCAATGCGGTTACGCGGGCGCTTGCGAGTTCGCCCCTCATCGCGGTCACGCTCTATGTGGCGATTGCGGGCGCGCTGCTGCTGACGACGGGGCTGTCGATCGGCGAAATCGTCGCCCATCGACAGGCCCTGGCGCAGACCGCCGACCTGCTCGACCAGTTTCGCGGCCGCAAGGGCGGCACCAGGAATACCGCGTCCGCGATGGCCGAGCATCCCGGCACCCCGTTCCTGGAGGGGCCGACCGTGACGGTCGCCGGCGCCAATCTGTTGCAGCGTGTTGCGGCCGCGGTCGGCAATGTCGGCGGCCAGGTTCAGTCTTCGCAGGTCGATGTCTCCGGCGCGCAAGTGAAGGATGGTTTCGTCGGCCTCGTCGTGAGCTGTGAGCTCGAGCAGCCGGCGCTCCAGAGGCTGCTGTACGATCTCGAGGCCGGCATGCCGTTCCTGTTCGTCGATCAGCTCGACGTCCAGGTGCCGCAGACCACGGCGCTGAGCGACGCCGGCTCAGGCCGCGTCAGGGTGATTTTGGGCGTATCGGGTCAATGGCAGGCGGGGAAGTAGGGCGAGGTCGTCAGCTCACCAGCTGTATTTGAACACGCCCTTGCCGGAATAGCTGGTGACGTTGCCGGAGAACTCGCCGTCGAAGGTGCCGGCGATCGAGAAGCCGCTCAGCCATTTCATCTCGGCGCTGGCGCCGACGAGCGCGGAATCGGCATCGACCCTGGCGCCGTTCACGACGAAGCTGGTGCCCGGCAAAGTCTGGAACAGCGCGGTGACGGCGCGGCCCGGATTGTAGTCGTGCGCCCAGGCGGCGCGGCCGCGCAGCGTCAGCACGCCGTTCTGCATGGCATAGGATTTGTCGGTGCGCAGGCCGAGCTCGGAGCGGGTGTCGGTCAGCGATTGCGACGCGTAGTTCAGCGCAAACAGTCCGCCGCCATTGAGGCTGGCTTCGGAATAGTTGGGTAAGTTGAAGTTCGTCACTTGCGCCGCGGCGTAGGGCGTGATGCCGATCAGCGGCGTCGTGAAGCGATAGCCGCCCTCGAAGCGGGCCGAGAAGGTATCGGCCTTGAAGCGGCCCTGGAGCTGGTCGAAGCCGCCGGGCGCCACGATGCGGTTGGTGGTGACGTCGTGCCAGCCATAGGCGAGCGCAGCCGATACGTAGGCCGGTCCGAAATTGTGCCGGCCATAGACACCGGCCTGGAACAAATCGGCCGAGCCCGAACCCATCGCATTGGCGAGCGAGTAGTTCAGTCCGCCGCCGCCGAGCGCAAAGCCGACCAGGGTGTCCACCGAGAGCCTGTAGTCGGCACCGGCCGCACCGCCCCAGACCCGTGCCGTCAGATCCTGCGAGCCGACCGTCGCATTGCCGCCGACCTCGGCCGAGCCGCCATAGCCCGCCGTCCAGACACTCCAGCGGCTGCTCGGCTGCGAGGACAGCAGCGGCGCCTTGGTCGCCATCGCATAAGCCTCGCGCTCGCGCGCAGTCGCCGGCCGCATCGATGCGTAAGAGGCAACGTCGTCACTTGCGGCGAATTGCGCGACGCTGCCCGCCTTGGCGAAGCCACCGCTGCGCCCGACGACCGTTGGATCCAGCATCAAGTTCAGGAACTGGCCGTCGGCATTGATCGCGGATTGAATGATGCCGGTGCCGAGTTCGCCCGAGGCGGCGGTCAGTCCTGCCGGCGACAGCGCGGCAAACGCGGCCGGAATGCCGCCGGTCGTGTTGAAGAAATTGGTCAGCGTATTCGCAACGTTCTGCTGGTTGACGTTGAGGCCGCCGCCTTGCGCGAAATTGACGTTGACGTTGAGGAACACGTTATTGGGATCGTAGCTCAATGTCGCGCTGACCGTCGGCATGTTGGAGACGACGGCCGAATTGAACGTCGTGCCGCCAAGGCCGCCGGTCGCGTTCAGGATCGTGTACTTCTTCTGCAGCGTGCTCGACGAGAAGTTCGCGCGCACCGTCGCGCCGCCCAGATCAGCGGCCGCGCCCGTGACGTTGGTGAGGCCGGCATTGGTCGAGGAGACCTGCACCATGTAGGTCGAGGCGGCGGTGAAGCTCAGCGGCCCGTTGACCGTCAGCGGGCCGAACGGGTTCGACGCGCTGCCCGGCGCGAGTGTGCCGCCGTTGACGACGACGCTGGCGACAGCGCCGCTGCCGGCGAGCGTGCCGCCGGCATTGACGGTCGCCGCGCTGTTCAGCATCGAACCATCCACCACCAGCGTGCCGCCATTCACGGTGGTAGCACCGGTATAGGTATTGGCGCCGGTTAGCGTCTGCGTGCCACCCGCGAGTGCGAGGCCGCCTCCCGCTGCTGCATCGTCGATGACGCCTGCAAAGGTATCGTTGGCAGCGGTAATGTTCAGCGTCTTGGTGCCGAGATTGACCTGGCCGGATCCGGACAGCGATTTGATCGAGGTGCCGGCGCTGAACAGGAGACTTGAAATATCGAAGGTACCGTTGACGATGACCCTGCTGGAGGTCGCGATGCTGCCGGCGCCGCCACCGATAGATACAAGATCGAGTTCGCCGCCGCTGTCGATCGTGGTGGTGCCGGTGTAGGTGTTGATGCCGCCGAGCTGTTGCAGGGCGCCGTTGGCGATCACGAGATTTCCGCTGGTGCCGCCGCCGATGCCGCCGTCCTGGATCACGCCGGCAAACACGCTGCCGTTGGTGATCGTCAGCGTTTTCGATCCCAGCGCGACATTGCCCAGGAAAAGCGAGAATAGGCCGCCGACGGAGGCTCCGCTGGTCGTCTGCGAGATATCGAAGGTGCCCCCGGAATTGAATCCGACGTAGAGCGTGCTCGCGATCGAGCCGCTGCCCTTCAGCGCCAGCGTCGCACCCGCATCGATTTGCGTGGGACCACCATAGGTATTTGCGCCGGACAGGGTTTGGGTTCCGCCGAAAACCTCCAGCCCGCCTGTGCCCTGGATCACGCCCGCGAATTCGGTCGACCCGTTGCTGATCACCAGCCCGTTGGCGCCCATGTTGACGACGCCGCTCGAACTGCCGGCCAGCGTGGTGATGGCATTGAACGGAACCGACGAGGCCGAGATGTCGAACGTCGCATCCACCGTGACGACACTGGACGACGAGATGCTGCCAAAGCCGGAGATGGCCAGCGTTCCGGCCGAGATCTTGGTCGCGCCGGTATAGGTGTTGGTGCCGGTCAGAGTCAGTGTGCCGGTTCCGACCTTGGTCAGCCCGCCGCCGACGCCGGAAATCACGCCGTCGACCTGGGTCGAGCTGTTGAGGCTGCCAGTGGTGAGCGTGTTGGCGCCGAGCACGTAATTGCCCGCGCCTTCGATCGAACCGGCCGTCGTCCCGCCGCCGGTCAGGCCTGAGATGTCGACCGTGCCGCCGGCATTGGTGACGAACTTTGCGCTGCCGCCGCTGGACGTGCCGGTGAAGTTCGTCGTCGCGCCGTTGTTGGTGGTGATCGTGGCACCGCCTGCGGTGGCGGAGCCGTCGAAACTCACCGTGCCGTCATTGATGATGGTCGAGGCGTTGGCGGTGGTGCTGTTGTGGAAGTTCACCACGCCGCCTGCGGCGTTGTTGATGGTCGCCGAGCCGGCCGAGGCGCTGGTGAAGAAATCGATCTGGCCGGTGGCGGTGTTGGTGATCTGGGCTGTGCCGGCGGAGGCCGAGTCCTCGAACGTGATGAAGCCGCTGTTGGCGAGGCTTGCCGTTCCCGCCGTGCTGTTCTGGATGAAGTTGACGTTGCCGCCGACATCGTTCGTGATGGTGACGGCGCCGGCGCCGCCGCTCGCGGTGCTGTTGTTCTGGAACACCAGATTGTTGCCGGCGGTGACCTCGAAGGTCTGGGTGTTCACCGTATCGCTATTGACGATGCCCGCGGCGTTGATGATGAACGGGTTGCCGATCGTGAACGTGTAGGCCTGCGAGGTGCCCGCGAACTGGATCGTGCCGATGGTGACGACACCGTTATTGTTGTCGACCGCCGTGCTTCCGGTGGTGCTGAAGATCGCGGTCCCGTCGGGCACGCTCGGGTTGGATGTCCAGTTGGTCGGGTCGGTCCAATCCGAGGAGCCACCGGTCCATGAGCCGTCCACGGCACGCGCGGCGACGACGCCGAGCGCCGTGGTGGCGAGGAGTGTGGCCAGCGAGTGGCGCACGACGGATCGCAGCCCGAAACCGATCCTCCCATGTGCCATTTTCGGTCCAGCCATCCGATCGTCTCAAATCAGCAAAGAAATCATCGCAAACATGCAACCGGAGCGCGCACCGGGCCCCGGCCCGGGCCATGATCTCATGCCGCAGCAATCGCCCGCAATGAACGGATATCCATTTGCGGCTGCTTCCGCCCTGTTCCGCTTTGCATTTCCAGCCATCGTGGCCAACGGGCAACATTGTCATGCATTGCAACAGATGCTGGAAACAAGGGGCCTTCGCGCCGGGTTGGGCAGGATGGTGTGGGTTGATGATGCCGCGGATCGGAACTAGTTTGGCCCGGATGCCTCGCCGTCGCGTGGCGCGGCCGGTGGTCGCAGGGGAAATGTCGATGTCCGGGTGGCTGAGGCCGACAGGGTTGGCCGCGCTGTACATGGTTCTGGGCACAGCCGGGACCATGGCGGCCACCTCATCGCGCGTGGACGTGCTGTCGGACGACGCGGCGGGCAATCCTGCTGACAGTGTCGAGGTCGGGACGATGAAGCCGATCGCGCGGCCCGCTCGGCAGGCGCCGGGCAAACCGGTTCCTCGCGGCAATCCTTTGTGGTCGGTGCCGCTCTCGGCGCTGACCGCGACCCACGAGCGCCCAATCTTCTCGGCCATGCGCCGGCCGCCGCCGCGTGCGGTCGCTGTATCGCCGGTCGAGGAAAGTTCCGCGCCGCCGCCGCCCAGGCCGGTCGAAGCACCGCCGCCATTGTCGCTGGTCGGCGCCGTGGTGGGCGAGGGCGATGCGATTGCCATTCTGGTCAACCGCCTTGATCAGAAGGTCGTGCGTCTGCGGCAGGGCGAATCGCTCGCAGGCTGGTCGCTGATTTCGGTGCAGCCGCGCGAGGTGACGTTCAAGCAGGGCGAGCGCAGCGAGGTGCTGGTGCTCCAGCGGCCGGATCAGGCCGCTGCCGCGAGCCCGCCCGCAGATGCCGCGGGCAGGCTGACGATGCCGGGCCCGGCTGATCCGTCGTTCTCCCCCTTCGTGCCGCGTTCGACGCCGAAGAACGGCGAGTCGGATGGGCTCTGAGCGCTGGCGGGCGCGCGGCCGATTGCTCGACGGGAAGGACGCGGCTTGACCGACAAGCATATTGACGCGCTCGGCACGTCCGACGGCTCGAGCAGATCTGGCGGCATGGGTCGCGGCCGCCGCCTCATGCAGGGCTGGTCCGCCAACCTGGTCCAGATGGCGCTGGGGCTGTCTCAGCAACTCCTGCTCATCCCGGCCTTCCTGCATGTCTGGACCGGCGACATGCTTGCGGCCTGGCTCGCGATCTATGCGGCGGGAAGCCTCGTCGTCGTGGCGGATGCCGGACTGCAGCTTCGCGCGATCAACCGCTTTCTCGCGTTCAAGGCTTGCGCCGATTGCGACGGGCGCACGGCGCATTTTTACGCGGCGCTGCTGCGGATCTATCTTGCCATCGTAGCGGTGCTGGGTGTCCTGCTGTGCGCAGCGGTGGTCCTCGCGCCGCCATCGGCCGTGCTCGGCTTCCAGGCCACGCCGACATTCGACGCCGCGATGCTGGTGATGATTCTGGGCATGCTTCTCACCGTGCCGGCCAATCTCGTCTCGGGCCTCTATCGGGTCCGCGGCCATTATGGCCGGACGGTCTGGCTGCAAAACGCGGCGCTGCTGCTCGGACAGATCGCCCAGCTCGCCGCGCTCGCGTGGTTCGGCAGCCTGCTTGCGGTCGCGATTGCCTTCGTGTCGATGCAGTTGCTGTTCGCGATCCTGCTCGCCGGGTTCGACGCGCCGCGGCTGTTTCCGTTCCTGCGCCGCGCCGGCAAGCCGCCGATGGTACCGCCGTCGCTGCGCTGGAGCATCGGGCAATTCGGCCGCGCGGTGCCCTTCGCGGTTGCCAACATCACCGAGCTTGCGCTCGTCAACGTTCCGGTGCTGCTCGTCTCCGCGCTGGTCACGAACCGCGTGGCGGTGGCGCAATGGGGCCTGACGCGCGTGATCGCGAGCCTGGTGCGGGGGCTCTGTCTCCAGGTGACGCTGCCGCTCGCCGCCGAACTCGGCCACGACCACGCGGTCGGCGACAAGCATCGGCTGCGCCGTCTCTACGCCCATGGCTCGGTGTTCGTGACCGCCCTTGCCTGCCTGATCGTCGCGGGCCTGCTGCCGTTCTGGCCGGACTTCTTCGCCTTGTGGACCCATGGCAGCATTCCCTATGACGCGCCGCTCACGGTGACGTTGTTGCTCGGCTCGGCGGCCGTCGCGCCATCGCTGCTGGCTCTGGTCTTTGCCAATCACAGCAATCGCGGCGATCTCCTGATCCGGACCAAAGGCCTCCAGCTCGTGGTCTTCCTGGCGCTGTCCTTCGTCCTGATCCCACAGCTCGGACCGCTGGGCGCAGCACTCGCCGTGGTCGCGAGCGACATCCTCATCCAGTTCGGATTGCTCGCGCTGATCGTCATGCGCCAGACCCTGCATCATCCGTTCAGGCACATCGCCTTCCTGTTGCTCATGGCCGTCATTGTCGTGGGAACGGGCTGGCTGATCGGGCAGGCGATCATCGCGCTGGTACCGGGAAGCGGGCTCGTGCACTTCATCGTGGAATGTGCGATCTGGCTGGCCGCGATCGGCGCAATCGCAAGTCCGCTTCTGAATGCGGCGCTGCGCGAACGTCTGAGGGCGTGTATTCCGGCCTAGGAGGTTTCAGCGCGCGGTCAATGCCAGCCGGTGCTTCAGCCGTTCCAGATGCCGGGCAAATTGCTGGTGGCCGGCGTTGGTCTCCTCGGCAAACTGCGCGAGGCGGAGGTGACCGGCCGTGCGCAGCCGCTCGCGCGTGCCGTCGGCGCGCAGGCTGACGATCGCATCCGCGAGCGAGCGGGGGTCATCATAGTCGAACAGTATCGCTGCGTCGCCGGCCTGGGTCTTGAAGGCCTCGGGATAGATCACCGGCGTGCCGACCGCCCAGGCTTCCAGCGGGGGAAGATTGGTCGGGCCAAAATAGCTCGGCATCACCAGCGCCGCGGCGCCGCGATACAGCGCTCCGAGCTCGGCGGACTCGACGAAGCCGATGATGGAGATCTGGTCCGACAGGCCGTAGGCGCGGATCGCGGCATCGATCTTGTCGCGGCCGCCGCGGTCCGATCCGCACAGCACCAGCCGTTCGGTGACGCCCCGCTCGCGCAGGCTCGCGAGCGCCGCGAGCAGCGTCATGTGGTTCTTGTGCGGCCAGAACTGAGCCGGATAAAACAGATAGCCGGGCTTGAGCCGGTATCGTGACAACACCGCTTCGTCGTCGGCGGCGTCTGACGTGGACTGGCTGACATAGGTGGAGGGCGAGAACGGGATGCAGACCGCGCGCTCCTTTTCCATGGCATAACGGCGGCAGAGATCGTCGACCAGCTCCGGGGCGTTGACGATCACGACCGCCGCCTTGGTGCTGGCGAGGCCGAACAGGATCTCGCGGCGCTCGAATTCGCCGAACGTCCTGACTTCCGGAAACTCCGGCGCGTCGCGATGGCAGCCGTCGAAGATCGTGATGATGAACGGCAGCTCGTAGAGCAGCAGGTGCCGCTTCGAGGTCGAGGTGAAGTGCACGACATCGATGCCGTCGCGGATCAGCGCACGCTCGAACGGTGATTTCAGCTTCAACGCGATCTGGACGAGATCGAACGGCCCGCAATATTTCAGGAACAGGAAGACATGGTCGAGCGGGCCAAACTTGAGCAGACGCGCCGCGACGCCGAACTCCTTCAGGATGTCGAGGGTCTTCGGATAGGGCGAGTACACCACGATTTCGTTGCCCGACTTGGCCGCCCAGTCGCGCAGCCAGAGCAGGTCGTTGAGCGGCTGCTGAAAGCCGCCGCCGACCTCGAGCGCCTGTTCCAGCATCACGGCGAGCCGCAGCGGTCTCACGGTGCAACACTCTTTCTGGCGACCGCATAGGCCGCCCAGCTCTTCGAGGTCGGCGCGTCCTGCGTCAACCAGGCGGCGTGAGCGGCGGGCTCAAAGCCGCTCTCCGCAAGCGCCGCGTCGATCTCGAACGGAAACCAGTAGCGCATGTGGTGCGCTTCATCGACACGCCGGATCGTGGCGCGATCCATGTCTTCGCAGAACAGGGTGTAGTTCACGGTGACGGTCGCGGCCAGTTCGTCGTGATCGGATTGAGCAATGCGAGTGAGGCGCAGCGGCTTCTGCTCGATCACCTTGACGCGCGTCTCGACCCCCTGCGCCAGCACGGCGCCGCCGTACCAATAATCGAACAAGAAGACGCCCCCCGGCTTCAGCGCCGCATGGGCCGTGCGGAACATAGCGGTCAGCGCATCGCGGCTGGTCTGATAGCTTGCGACGTGGAACAGCGACACCACGGCATCGAAATCGCGTTCGGGGCCCGTCTCGCAGGCATTACCCTGCCGGAACGAAATCGACAATCCGGCTTGCCCGGCGCGCGTCCTGGCGCGCGCGATCATCTCGTCGCTGAGATCGACGCCGGCAACATTCCAACCCTGGCGCGCGAAGGCGAGCGCATGCAGGCCGGTGCCGCAACCAAGATCGAGCAGCCTGCCCGAGGAAACGCCGTGGTCGCGCAGGCGTGCTTCGACGAATGCCGTCTCGGCCGCGTAGTCCTTGTCCTGATAGAGAAGATCATACCAGGGCGCGTAGTCGGCGAACACCGTCACGCCAGTATCTCCTTCAGCGCCGCGGCCGATCGCTCGATCTCGTCGTCGGTCAGGGCAAGCCCGCTCGGCAGGTAAAAACCGCGCCGGGCGATGGTTTCCGCGTTCGGATGACTTTCGTCGCGCATCAGGCCCATCCGGCGCAGCACCGGCTGCTCATGCATGCACCAGAAGAACGGCCGCGTCCCGATGCCCTTTTCGCCGAGGCGCCGCATCGCCTCCTTGGCGTCGAACGGCACGTCGTCGTTCAGCACGACGCCGTAGACCCAGTAGATGTTGTCGGCATAGCCGGTCCGAGCGACCGGGCGGCGGATGCTGTTGAGGCCCGCGAGATGCTCGTCATAGAGCCGGCCGATCCGGCGCTTGAGCTCGACCGTGCGGGGCAGGCGCTCGACCTGGGCGACGCCGAGCGCCGCCTGGAGGTTGGTCATGCGCGCGTTCCAGCCGAACTCTTCGTGCACGAAGCGCTGCTGCGGCTGGAAGCAGAGATTGCGATAGCCCTGCAGGCGATCGGCAAGCGCGTCGTCGTCGGTGAGGATCATGCCGCCCTCACCGGTCGTGACGTGCTTGTTCGGATAGAAGCTAAACGTCGAGACATCGCCGAAGCTGCCGCAGGGGGCGCCGCGGTAGGTCTGGCCGTGCATCTCGGCGGCATCCTCGATCACCCTCAGGTCGTGCTTGCGCGCCAGCGCGATGATCGGATCGAGATCGACCGGCAGACCGTAGATGTGGACCAGCATGATCGCGCGCGTGCGAGGTGTGATCGCGGCTTCAACGCCTTCGGCCGTCATGTTCCAGGTCGCGGCGTCGCAGTCGACTCCGACCGGGACGAGACCGGCGCGCACGATCGCCGCGGCACAGCTGATGATCGTGAAGGTCGGAATGATGACCTCGGAGCCTTGCTCGAGCCCGAGCGCATGAACGGCGATATCGAGCGCGACCGAGCCGTTGGTCACGGCAACGCCGTGGTGCCGACCGGCGGCTTCGGCCATCGCCTGCTCGAACCGCTTGATGAACGGCCCCTCCGAGGAGATCCATCCGGTGCGGATGCATTCGGCGAGATAGTCGGCCTCGTTGCCGTCGAGCAGCGGCGTGTTGACGGGAATGAACGGCGCTGTCACGGGTTTGGGCCTTTGATCCGGATCTCGGACGGTGAAGCTTCGGCAAAGCGTGTCTTGTCGGCCTCGCCGGAATAGGGACCTTGCTTGATCTCGAACATCTCGAGCGGCTCGAGCACGTGGAAGCCGTGAGCGCCGCTGCAGAGCAGGATGATGTCGCCGACACCGAGCACGCGGCTTTCGAGATATGCCTCTTCGACGGTGTAGAAGTCGACCTGGAGCTTGCCCTTCTGGATCAGGAGCACCTCCTGGGTGTAGTGCACCTCCCGCGTCACCTTGTTGTGGCGGTGAGGCTCGATGGTCTTGCCTTGCGGGTGACTCATGAAGGCGAGCTGCTGGGACAACTCCGGCGTCGAAAAGAAGTGGATGCCCGGCTCGCGGAACGAGGCCCGCACGATGATCGCGTAGAGCTGGTCGCCGAATCGAACTTGTTCGACGTGTTCCATCGTGAGCCTCGAAAAATCGCTGTGATTAGAGAGAGATAGCTGTCTCGCGGTGCACTTTGGCTATTTTGGCCGGGACCGTCAAGGGCGGACGGATCGTGGCGATCGCTCCGCCTGCCGGTGCGCAATTCAGCTGATGTAGCCGAGGATCTCTTCGACACGCCGGCGGAAAGTGTGGGTGGCAAACGTCCTGGCCTGTCCCGCCCTGGCGATGGACTGGCGGGCCGTATCGTCGGCGAGGTACCGATCGATCAACGCGAGACAGTCCTCGACGCTGCGCCACGCGACGACTTCAAGCTCGGGATCGAACAGCGTGTGGAGGTTGTCCTTGAAGTCGGTGAGCAGGAACGCGCCGACGCCGGTCGCTTCGAACAGGCGGGCGTTACCGGCCTCGCGGCCGGCCATGTCGATATGCGAGTTCAGCGTGACACGCGAGGCGCGCAGTGCCTGGTACATTTCAGCGCCCCACACCTCGCCCTGGTAGCAGCGGTGCAGCGGCGAGGAGGCGGGAAGGGAGTGCAGGCCGCTGCCGAACAGTTTGAGATCGTAGCGCCGCGCCACCGCTTCGAGCTGCGCGACGCGAAGCTGGTGATCGGCGGAAACGGCCCCGACGAAGGTGACGTCGAATTCCTGCGAGGGCGGCGACGGCAGGACGTCGAGGATGCCGGGCTCGAAGGCGAGATGGACCACTTCCGCGCGCGCTCCGTGGGCACGGAAGAAGTCCACCACCGCAGCCATCTGCGAGATCATGAGATCGTACACTGACCAATCCTCGCCGCGTGAGGGCGAGATGCCGATCTGGCCGATCAGGATCGGGCGGCCGATCCCTTTGATCCGGCGCGCCAGGCGCGTGTCGACGTGAAACAGATCCTGATTGAGGACGAGATCAGGCTTGAAGTCCTCGATCTGCGCCAGCAGGATCTCTTCCGCTTCGGCATCCAGGCGCGGGCTGAGGCCAACCTTGCGCGCGAGCGGCCGCAGCACCGGCTTGAAGGGGGCGACCGCGCGTTGCAGCCAGCCGGGAACGGCGTCGCGCGCGGCCGGCGTGCCCGATGGCGGCGGCTCGGTGACGGCAAGGCCGTGCTCGCGCGCCCAGGCCGCCCGCATCCAGGGATTGTTGACATGGATGTCGGCGGCGACATGGCCGAGGCCGGCGAAATTGCGCGAATAGAAGTCGGCGACACCGAACAGGCTGGCATTCCGCGCCGCCATCTGCGCCGCGTAAGGCTCGTTCTCGAGGCCGGGCATGCGCCGGTAGAGCCAGGCGAGGAAGCGCGGATAGTCGGCATTGAGGATCAGGATGCGCACGGCGTCACGGCTTTTCTTCGAACAGGGTGCGGGGCATCACGTACCAGAGCAGGAACAGGATCGCGGTGCCGTGGGTGAGCATGGCGACGGAGAGCGGCACGTTGAGCAGGACGTGCGGCAGCACGCCTGATGACATCAGGACGAAGCGAGGCGGAAGCCCTGCGGAGGTGCGGTTGCCGAGCGCCAGCACGAGGCCTGCTGCGAGCGCGGTCAGCGGTGCGAGCCATGGACCGACCGACGCAATGCCTTCGGTCGCGAACAGCGAGGCGTTCACATTGCCGAAATCGTAGGTGTTCTGCATGACCACTGCGAGCGGTTCATCGTAAGGACAATGTATCAGCGGCTTGAGAACGGAGATCTGGCAGAACCAGGTCAGCGGGTGGCTGGCGAAGAAATCGTTGTAGAGCTCGAGCGCGCCCGATGCCGTCGCCATCATCCGGATGTTGACGATATCGAAATACCTGCCGGGAATGCTCCCCAGGCTTGCCTCTGTCAGCCAGATCACGAGCAGCCCGATCAGCATCGGAACGAAGATCGAGGCGATGACCGACGCTCTCGCCTCCAAGAACCGCGACAGCACGACCAGCGCGATCAACCAGGCCGGCGTGAAGAACGCGAACTTCGTCAGCGTGATGGGATAGAACAGCAGGAGCAGGACCAGCGTCAAGCCTGCGCGCCATCGGTGGCCGAGCAGCCAGTAGCACGCGAAGACGAACGGCAGCAGCGTGCTGGAAACCCAGCCGATGAGATATCGCAGCGGTCCCGGAAATTCGAGGGTGTCGCGATAGTCGTAGATACGCGCGATCGAGACCAGACGGAAATTATAGGTCGAAGCGACTGCGATGGTTGCGATGGAGACTAGCAAAATGAATGCGAGCAGATGCTCGAAGCGGGCATTGGACAGGATCACGAATTGCCGCAGCGGGGCCCGGATGAACAGCATGGGCATCAGGCAGAGCAGCAGCGCCAGTGCCGCCGATACGCCGGCAAGCGGTCGCGGGTAATTGTAGTCGGAGAAGACGTCGATCCACAGGAAGCCCAGGATCATCGTGTAGAAATAGAACCCGACGAAATAGCCGAAGCAGAAGCGGGCGGAGGCAAACAGCAGCGAGACCACGGAAAAGCCGGCTGCCACGAGGACGGCGATCCAGAGGCGCCTCGGGTTGAAGTCGATGGAGAGCTGGAAGGTCGCGACCTCGATCAGCGACAGGCAGGTGACGGCGCTGTGCAGCAGCACCAACCTCGTCAGCGCGGCTTTCGTGTCCAGGCGGGCGCGCAGATCGCTGATGATGCCGGCCGGTGCGCTCATTGCGGAAGCTCGCTGCGGACGATGGACGTTGCGAGCAGGTCAGGCGATATCGAGCGAGTGCTTGAAGTAGGCGATCGTTTCCTTCAGCCCGTCCTCGAGCGCGACCTTCGGCTCCCAGTCGAGCAGCGCCTTCGCCTTGGTGAGGTCGGGCTGGCGCTGGCGTGGGTCGTCCTGCGGCAGCGGCTTGAACACCAATTGGGAGCGCGAGCCCGTGAGCTTGATGACCTTCTCGGCGAGCTCGCGGATCGTGAACTCGGAATTGTTGCCGAGATTGATCGGGCCGGTAACCTCTTCCGCGGTCACCATCAAGCGCATGATGGCCTCGACGAGGTCGTCGACATAGCAGAACGAGCGGGTCTGCCCGCCGTCGCCGAACACCGTGATCGGCTCGCCCTTCAGCGCCTGGACGATGAAGGACGACACCACGCGGCCGTCATTGGGCTGCATGCGCGGTCCATAGGTGTTGAAGATGCGCGCGACTTTGATCGGCAGGCCGTGTTGACGCCAATAGTCGAAGAACAGCGTCTCGGCGCAGCGCTTGCCCTCGTCGTAGCAGGAGCGGATGCCGATCGGGTTGACGTTGCCCCAGTACTCCTCGGTCTGCGGATGGATCAGCGGATCGCCATAGACCTCGCTGGTCGAGGCCTGGAAGATGCGCGCCTTGAGCCGCTTGGCGAGCCCCAGCATGTTGATGGCGCCGTGCACCGAGGTCTTGGTGGTCTGCACGGGGTCGCGCTGGTAGTGGATCGGCGAGGCCGGGCAGGCCAGGTTGAAGATCGCGTCGACCTCGATGTAGAGCGGAAAGGTGACGTCGTGCCTGACCGCCTCGAACAGTGGATTCGCGATCAGATGGGAGATGTTGCGCCGGCTGCCGGTGAAATAATTGTCCGCCGATACCACCTCGGCCCCGGCATCGAGCAGTCGCTCGCAGATGTGCGATCCGATGAACCCGGCGCCTCCGGTCACGAGGATGCGGCTGTTCTTGTAGCTTTCAAACGGCATGATCGGTTCCAGCTGGGTCTTGGGGCAGTCTCGTCTCGGTGCGGCGGCAGAGTGGTATCGACTACGGGCGGAAACGCCAATAGCCTTGCGCCAAGGTAATAAATTACCTATTGAAGCCGGGCCTTTCTTGAGGACCGATGATTTTCCAGGCCACCCCACTTCGTATAGAAGCCATCTGGGATACGCGGGGAGCGTGCCTCCGGTTCGGAGCAGGTGAATGAAAGTCGTAATTCTTGCGGGAGGCCTGGGCACGCGAATCGCGGAGGAGACCACCACGCGGCCGAAGCCGATGGTGGAGATCGGCGGGCGGCCGATCCTGTGGCACATCATGAAGATCTACAGCCATTATGGCTTCCATGATTTCGTGATCTGCCTTGGCTACAAGGGCTTCATGATCAAGGAGTACTTCGCCAACTACTTCCTGCACATGTCCGACGTGACCTTCCACATCGCCGAGAACCGGATGGAAGTGCATCGCGAGACGGCCGAGCCGTGGCGGGTCACGCTCGTCGACACCGGCGAGGACACCCAGACCGGCGGCCGGCTGAAGCGGGTGTTGCCTTATGTCGCGGACGAGCCCTTCTTCGCCTTGACCTATGGCGACGGTGTCGCCGACATCGACCTGGCTGCCGAGATCGCGTTCCACAAGGCGCATGGACGGCGCGCCACCGTTTCGGTGGTGCGGCCGGCCAAGCGGTTCGGCGCGATCGCGATCGAGGGCGACCGGGTCGTCAATTTCGAGGAAAAGCCCAATGACGACGGCGGCTGGATCAACGGCGGTTTCTTTCTGCTGTCACCGTCGGTCGGCGAGTTGATCGCAGGCGACAATACGATTTGGGAGCGTGAGCCGATGGAGCAACTCGTGCGCGGCGACGATCTGCGCGCCTACGTGCATCCCGGCTTCTGGCACCCGATGGATTCGCTGCGCGATCGCAACTTCCTCGAGGGTGAGTGGGCCGGCAACCGTGCCAAATGGAGGGTCTGGTGACGGATCCGGCATTCTGGCGCGGCAAGAAGGTTTTTCTCACCGGCCACACCGGCTTCAAGGGCGCGTGGGCGTCGCTGCTGCTGCGCCGCTTCGGGGCCGAGGTCTACGGCTATGCGCTGCCGCCGACCCACCAATCCGCGCTGTTCGTCGCGGCGCGGATCGCCGACGACATCAAGCACCGCATTGCCGATATCCGTGACCTCTCAACCCTCCGCGCCGCAATGGCGGAGGCCGAGCCGGACATCGTCATCCACATGGCGGCGCAGGCGCTGGTGCGCCCGTCCTACGAGGAGCCGGTCGAGACCTTTGCGACCAACGTAATGGGCACGGTGCATGTGCTGGAAGCGGCACGGCATCTGCGCTCGGTGCGGGTGATCCTGAACGTCACCAGCGACAAATGCTACGAGAACAATGGCAAGGGCACCGCCTTTGGCGAAGGCGACCGGCTCGGCGGTGACGATCCCTACAGCAACAGCAAGGCTTGCGCCGAGCTCGTGACGCATTCCTACCGCCACAGTTTTTTCAACGCCAAGGGCGCAGCGCGCGTGGCGACCGCGCGGGCCGGCAACGTGTTCGGTGGCGGCGACTGGGCGCGCGACCGCCTGGTGCCCGATGCGATGCAGGCGTTCCTGGCCGGCGAGGCGCTCCGCATCCGCAATCCCAATTCTGTGCGGCCCTGGCAGCACGCGCTCGACCCGGTGCTCGGCTATCTCTCGCTGGTCGAGCGTTTGGCCGGCGACGAGCGTTTCGTCGGGGGCTGGAATTTCGGACCGGATACCGCGAGCGAGGTGCCGGTCGGGACCGTGGTCGATCGCCTGATCGCGCTGTGGGGCGACGGCGCGCGGTGGACGGCCGATCCCGGCCCGCATCCGCACGAAGCGGCCTATCTCAGGCTCGATTGCGCGAAGGCGCGGAGCGAGCTCGGCTGGACGCCGCGGCTCGATCTGGCGCAGGGCCTTCGCTTGACCGTCGATTGGTACAAGGCGCTGCGCGAGGGCCGGGACCTGCGCAGCTTCTCGCTCGATCAGCTCGACCAGGTCGCCCACACTGCGTAGGCCTGATCAGCCCGGCAGGTCGAGGATCTCGGCAATGCGGCCCTGCGCGGACACCGCGTGCTTCACGTGCTCGCCCGACAAGACCGCCAGATAGGATTTGAGCAGGACGACGAGCACGAGGATGGCACGCTCGACGTCGGGCGAAAGGCCGGTTCGGCCGAAGGCAGCCTCTTGCAGGAACGGCCGGTTCTCCATGAAGGTCAGCCAGTAGAGGTAGTCGTAGCCGGCGATGCCGCGGAATGCATCTTCCCAGTCGATGACGCGCCGCACGCCGCCCTGCAGCATGATGTTCTTCGGCCCGAAATCGCCGTGACAGAGCGCCTCGGGCAAATCCGCCAGACCATCCCCGAGCAGCGCAATAAGCCTGCGCACCTCGGTCGCGCCGGACCGGTCCAGCAGGCCGCGGCTCGAAAGCGTCTTCAGTGCCTCTGCGGCGGATGCCAGATAGTGATCGAACGAGGCAAGCCCATCCGGCTGCCAGTCCTTGAGCCGCTCACTGCACGCGGATGCCATTGCGGCGGCATCAGCGGGCGGCATCGGGGCGGCATGTGGCTCGAGCGCGGGCATCATCAGGCAGAGCCGCGCCGTTTCATCCGCGAGCGGGATCTCGAAACGGTCGAGCACGATCGTGTTGCCATAGAGTTGCGCGAGGATGTCGGCTTCCTTGGCGAGGTTGGCGCGCGCACGCGTTTCCGGCAGATGCGTCTTCAGAAACCGCTTCTCGCCGGAGATGTTCGCATCGTAGCAGGCACCAAGCGTGCCGCCGGGCGCCGGCGCAACGGTGACGTCGCGGCTTAGGGACTGCAGGTGCTGTCGCAGCGCGGGCAGGAGGCGCGCGCGATCGGCGGCGATGTCGGGGCGGTTGTCGGTCTCGAAGAACGCGATCTTACTCAGCACGATAGAGCGGGCTCAGATAGTCGATCCGGTCGTAGCCGAAATGCCGGGCGAGTGCCGCAGTGCCCTGTGCGATCTGTTTGCGCTCCGCGTCCGAAAGCTCCTGGATCACGGCCTGGTTGTAGTCCTTGGTGCTCTTGAGCACGGTTCCCCAGGGGGCGATGGAGTCCTTGATCTCGACGCCGTTCCAGCTGGGATAAAGCATGGAGTCGGCGAATGGCACGCCGATGAATCCGGCCGCCTCGGTCATGAACTTGCGCTTGTCGTCGACGAGGTCCTCGTAACGGAAGATCCGCACGTTCTCGGGATACATCTTGGCAAACATCTCGACCGTCGAGTGATAGATGTTCCAGGTGATCAAATATTTGGTCAGCGGCTGCGGGAACGGGCGGCGCTTGGTGTCGCGGTAAGCCGAGAACGGATTGCGCACGATGTGCAGGATGCGGACGTTGGGAAAGTCGCGCACCATGCGATCGGCATCGATCCCGATGGCGGGCGAGTAGCCGACATGGACCATGCCCGGCCGCGGCTTGACGTAATAGTTCTCCCAGGCCGCGAAGGTCGCGCGAAAGAAGGCCTCGATCACCTGGCGGCGGAAGATCGGCGGCTCGCCGACGATGCGGGCGAACTCGGCGACCCGCTTCTTCTCGTCCATCACGCAGTCCGCATCGCGGAACTTGGAGCCGTTGCGCTTGCGCAGGAAGGTCTTCAGCTCCTCGTCGATCATCTGCTCATAGAGCTCGGTGGCCGTCAGCCCCTCCGGAAATTCGGGGTAGCGGTACTGGACGCGCTCGACCGAGGCGAGGAAGTCGTTGAAGTTGCGGTTGCCGAGCTGAGATTCGAAGGGATAGACGAGCAGGTCAGGATGACCGTCGAAGTGACGATGGGTGACGTTTCCGCCGTGCTCGAAGCCTGCGGAAACCATGGCCAGCCGGAAGTCGTTCATGCCTCTACCCCTAACGTCGTCGAACCTCGATCTGGCCCTCCGTTTAGCCGCATGGGCCGGATAATCAAGTTCGGATCGCCCCTTCCAAGGTGCCGGGAACGCGGCACGGGCAGGGGGGCTCGCCGAAGCGGGACATTGACGGCGCCGGGGTAGCTGATCTACCCGGGGTTATGCGTGTTTTTGCCACCGGTGCGAGCGGTTTTCTCGGCTCCTATCTCGTTGCGGACCTTGTGGCGCGAGGGCACGAGGTGGCCGTCCTGCTGCGGCCGGCGAGTTCCTATTGGCGCCTCGCGCAGCTCCATGACCGGCTGCACGTGATCCCGGGCAGTCTGGAGCATCCGGACGGGCTGCGCGGAGCGCTGGGGGCGTTTGCGCCGGAGGCGGTCGTGCACATGGCCTGGCGCGGCGTCGCAGGCAGCGATCGCAACAGCCCGGTTCAGGCCGTCAATGTGGCCGACACGGTGGGCCTCGCCGAACTCGCGGCCGAGGCCGGCGCCAGGATCTTCGTCGGAGCCGGATCGCAGGCGGAGTACGGCCCCTATGAACGCGCGATCCGGGAGGACGACGTGCCACGGCCGACGACGTTGTACGGCATGGCCAAGCTCGCGGCTGGATCGATGGCGATGCGCCTGTGCGAGGAGCGCGGTCTGCGTGCCGCCTGGCTCAGGATCTTCTCGACCTACGGCCCGAAGGATGCCGATCACTGGCTGATTCCGAGCACGATCCGGAACTTGCGCTCTGGACAGCATATGGCGCTTACGGCCTGCGAACAGCGCTGGGGATTTCTGCACGCGCGAGATGCCGCGAGCGCTTTCCGGCTGGCGATCACGCATGAAGCGGCGAGCGGCATCTTCAATGTCGGCAGCGCCGACGCCCCGCCGTTGCGCGAGACGGTGACGCGGCTGCGCGATCTCGTAGACCCCGGCGCCGCTCTCGGCTTCGGCGAGTTGGCGTATCGGCCCGATCAGGTTATGGTCCTGGCTGCGGACGTTTCGCGCATGCTTGCCTTGGGCTGGAAGCCCGAAGTGCCGTTGGATGAGGGACTACGCGAGACGGTAGAGTGGCATGACGCGACCAAATCTTCCTGAGCCGAAAGAATTCGCGCGGCGGATTCGTGCGCACGCGTTGCGCATGGTGCATGCCGCGAAGGCCTCTCATATCGGCGGCTGCCTCTCGATGGCGGACATCCTGGCGGTGCTCTACACGCGGATCCTGCGCGTCGATCCCGCAGAGCCGCAAAGCCCGAGCCGCGATCGCTTCGTGCTCAGCAAGGGCCACGCCACGGCGATCATGTACGCAACGCTTGCCGAATGCGGTTTCTTTTCCCTCACCGAGCTCGACACCTATTGCCGCGACGGCTCGATCTTTACCGGGCATGTCAGCCACGCCGTGCCCGGCGTCGAGGTTTCGACCGGCTCGCTCGGCCACGGCCTGCCGATCGCGATCGGCATGGCGCTGGCCGCACGCCATGCAGGCGCGGGCAGCCGCGTGTTCTGCCTGCTCAGCGACGGCGAATGCGACGAGGGCTCGAACTGGGAGGGCATCCTGTTCGCGCCGCATCACAAGCTCGACAATCTCTGTGTCATCGTCGACTTCAACAAGATCCAGAGTTTCGGCTCGGTCGCCGAGGTGTTGAACCTGGATCCGTTTGCCGAGAAATGGAAAGCGTTCGGCTGGCAGGTCGAGGAGATCGACGGCCACGACCTCGCTGCGCTCGAGCATGTGCTGAGCGGCGTGCCGGCCGCATCGAACCGGCCGACCGTCGTGATCGCCCACACCGTGAAGGGCAAAGGCGTGAGCTTCATGGAGAACAAGCTCGAATGGCACTACCGCTCGCCATCGGATGAACTGCTCGCGCAGGCGCTGGCCGAGGTCGGCGCATGAGGACGACGTTCATCGAGAGCCTGTCGCAGGCCGCAAGCGAAAACCCCGACATCTGGCTGCTCTGCGGCGATCTCGGCTACTCCGTGCTGGAGCCTTTCGCGGCGAAGTTTCCTGATCGCTATCTCAATGTCGGCGTTGCCGAGCAGAACATGGCGGGGATAGCCGCCGGCATTGCGCTGTCGGGCAAGACCGTCTTCATCTACTCGATCGGCAATTTCCCGACGTTGCGCTGCCTCGAGCAGCTCCGCAACGACGTCTGCTACCACGGTGCCGACGTCAAGGTCGTGGCGGTCGGCGCCGGCTATGCCTATGGCAGCCAAGGTTACACCCACCACGCGCTGGAGGACGCAGGGATCATGTCGATGCTCCCGGGCATCGAGGTGTTCGTGCCCTGCGATCCCATGGAGGTGCGGGCTGCGACGCGTCTGATCGCGACAAGCGGCAAGCCCTCTTACTTGCGGCTCAGCCGTCAGGGGGAGCCGAATCTCGGCACCGCCGTGACCGACCTGCGCAAGCCGCGTGTGCTGCGTGAGGGACGCGAGGTCGTCATCCTCGCGTCCGGGCCGATCGCCTCCCGCGCGCTGGAGGCTGCCGGCGAACTCGCCGGGCGCGGCAGGGACGTCGGTGTCGTCAGCGTCTCATGTCTGAAGCCGCTCGACGAGGCCGCTATCCGCGACGCCGTGCGCGACGCCTCGCTCATCGTGACTCTGGAAGAGCACATCTTGCGCGGCGGCCTGTTCAGCCTGGTCGCCGGCCTATTCGCCGGCGATGCGCGGCGACCGCCGGTCACAGGCCTCGGCATTCCGGAGCAGGGCGGCAAGACCTCGAGTGCGGGGTCGCGCGAGGCGCTGCTCGATGCCGCCGACCTCTCGGCTCAGGCGATCGTCGCGCGAATCGAGCAATCGCTGGCGAAGCGCTGACGCCGCCTGCGCATCACGCGCCGGGCGGCGGGGAGGGGTCGAAATTGACGCGCTCGCGCTCGAAGACCACGGGCTTCTCGCGCACTTGTCCGTAGATCGCGAGAACGTACTCGCCGATCATGCCCATGAAGAACAGCTGTACGCCACCGAAGAAGAACATGGCGACGATCAGCGTGAGGATGCCGGGTTCGGCGAGCTTCTGATAAAGCACCAGGCCGATGATGAAGTTGACGATCGCGTATGCGATGCTCACGGCCGAGATCAGGAAGCCCGCGAGCAGGCCGAATCGGACTGGCGCGGTGGTGAAGGACACCAGCCCGTTGAGGCCCTGATCGATCAGCGCGCTGGCGCGGTTCTTCGAAAACCCTTTCTTGCGCTCGCGCCAGGTGTAGGGCACGCCGATCATGCGACCGCCGCATTCGAACGTCATCATTCGCATGAATGGATAGGCGTCACGGACGTGACGCATGGCCTCGACAACGCGCCTGTCGACGAGTTGGAAGTCACCGACTCCCGGAGGCACCTTGAGCTCGGAGAACCGGGTCAGGACGCGGTAGTAGACGTTGCGGAGCCCGCGCATCAGACGGCTTTCCTCGCGCACGGCGCGGATGCCGTAGACGATCTCGTAGCCGGCCTCCCACAGCTTGACGAATTCGGGAAGCAATTCCGGCGGATCCTGAAGGTCCGCCGGCATGAACAGCAGGACGGCATCGCCGCGCGAGGCCATCACGCCGTTGAAGGTGTTGCGGAGCGGTCCAAAGTTGCGTGCATTGACGATGATCTTCACCGCCGGATCCTGTGCTGCGATCTCGCGCAGGATCTCCATGGTGCGATCGTCGGAGGCGTTGTCGCAGAAGATGTGCTCGCGCTGATAGCCTCGGAGTTCGCCGTCGAAGATCTTCCGGATCGCCTCGTAGCAATCCCTGACGTTGAGCTCTTCGTTGTAACAGGGCGTGATGACGCTGATTGTTTTCACGTTCGCATCTCTGAAGCAGGGCAAATGGTCATCGCGGTGTGTCGGCGCCGTAGACGGCGGATTTGTGGTAGTATCTGGCGATGCAGTCGTTCGGCAATCTGTCGGCGTTGGCCGTCACATCGGCGGTCATCAGCAGAGACGGCGTCCATTTGTGCCGCGGGATCACGACAACCGGCTCGGGGCTCGTCGTCAGGAGGGCATGCCGATCGGCGCTCTCCCGCCAGTAGGGATACAGGCCCTGCCATTGGGAACGCAGCTGGCTTCCCGTCGAGCTCAGGCACAGCGAGGCGATCGTGAGCATCGTCAGGCTCGCGGGCATCCCGACCGGGCCGAGCAGGCCGCGAAGCGCGCTGCGTGCAATGCGTTCGCGCAGTTGCGCGCGGTAGGCGCCGACGAGCAGCCTGACGCCCAGCGTCGATCCGAACAGCAGCAGGATCAAGGCCTGGTTCTGCGCTCTTTCGACGAGCCGCATGCCCGTCGCATAGCGATGGGCGAAATATTCAAAATAGCAGCACGCCAGGCAGATCGCGATCGTACCGAGAGCCAGTAGCCTGCGCTTTTGCGGCGCTGCCGGCGCTGGAGCAGGCTCGGTCAACGCAATGAGGCCGACCGCGCCGAGCCAGACGAGGATGGCGGGCTCTCGCAGGAAGCGGCCGAGGCCAGTGAGCGAATCGATCAGTGCCTGGAGAACGGACGAGATCGCGTGCCCACCGTTCGGGAGCTGCTCCATGCGCGTGCTGTTACCGCTGGCGGAGACGACGATGATCCAGCCGACGGCAATGGCGGCGGCAATCAGAACGTGATGCCCGATCTGACGTTGTTGGCCGAAAAAATGGCGCGCACCCAGCGAGGCCGAAACGATCAGCAGCAGCCATGCCCCGGTAAATTCGTTGCACAGCGAAGCCGCAAAGCCGCCTAGCGCCATCGATAGGCTGAGCGTCCACGAGAAGCCGGATTGCCCTTCGAGTGCGCGGATGCACTCTCCGAGGATCAGGATCGTGACCACGGCGGGCGGGACGTAGCAAGTCACGGCCGACAGCCAATAGAGCAGATCCCGGACGCTCGGCGCCGCGCTGACCGTGGCGCTCGCGAAGGCAAGCGTGAGGAAGGTCAGTTGCAGGGCGGAAGTGCGCGGCCAAGCCCTGACCATGGCAATCGCCATGCCGGCCAGGAACAGCGCGGCGCTCATGGCCATCGTCAGTGAATAGGTCAACAGCAAGCTGACACCGGTCGCCGCAGAGATCGCCGGCGGAACCTGGGTCAGCCACAGGGCGAGGATCCGGCCCGATTGGCCATGATAGAAGATCGACACGGTCTGGACGAAGCCGTGTTGCACATACAGTTCAGCGAAGCAGAAGTCGTCATGCTCGGGCGCACTCAGCGAAGTGAGCGCGAACAGAAGCAGCAGAAAAATTGCCGGAAACAGGCTGCATAGCGCCCAGCCAATCCAGGCCCGGCGATCGGCGTGGGGACGCGCTGCCAGTGGAATAACACCTTGATTGTACACGCAAAGCCCCCTCCGATCAGGGGCAGACTAGAGACAACCGGCCCGGGTCGCAATGTTCATTTGCAGCCCCAGCAGCGCGCGCCTGAAGGGCGCTGGCGGGCGGCGATCCGCGCTAGAACGCCCGCCGTTTCAGCCAGGCCCGCGTAGCCCAATGGGCAAAACACCAGGCCGATTTGATCAGGGAGAGGTGCTCGACATTGCGGTAGATCTGCCAGACCCATTTGGCCGAGCGTGCCGGCCGGCTGGAGACCGAGGAGCCCCTGACGCGATAGCGCGCGAGATCCTCGTTGAGGCCGTAAGCGGTGTGGCCGCGCTTGAGGACCGAGAGCCACAGACAGAAATCATCGTAGCCCTCGTTCTTCATCGCGATTGGGCCTGATATCTCGCGGTCGACCATCGCGGTCAGCGTCGCGATCGCGGTGTTCTCCAGGAGCTGGCCATAGGTGAGCGAGGCCGGCACCTCGATCAGCCGTCCGGTGACGGTGTTGGCCTCGTTGATGCGGCGGAAGGCGGTGTAGCTGAGCGCGGCCTGCTTTGCCTTCGCGAAGGCAAGCTGCCGCTCCAGCTTCTCGGGCAGCCACAGATCGTCGCTGTCGAGGAAGGCGAGATAGCGGCCCTGCGCGGCGTCGATCGACGCTTGCCGCGCCAGCGCCGGGCCGCCGTTCTTCGGCATCCGGATCAGCTTGACGCGCGGGTCGCGCTCGCCGATGCCGGCGATGATCGCCGGCGTCCGGTCGGTCGAGCAGTCGTCCGCGATCAGGAGCTCCCAATCGGCGAAGGTTTGGTTTTGCACCGAGCGGATCGTCTCCTCGATCAGGCCTTCGACATTCCAGGACGGTGTGATGATCGAGACAAGCGGCATGACGGGTCCGTTCAGTTCACGCCGGCCGGCTCGGCGATCGCCGCGCGCAAGGTGGCCGCAAAAATGTCCAGCAGCTTGGGATCGCTGATATAGAGCTCGCCCGGATAAGACCGGCGCCAGGCGGATTCGAAATAGGGCGCGCCTTTGGCCGGATCGAACGGGCCGGCGGAGAGTGCCTCCCGCAGCCGTGCGGGCACATCGGCCAGACGGTCGACCGCATACACCAGCGGGCAGGAGCGGTAGAACGCATCCCCCATCACCACGACCGGCTTGCCGAGCAGCAGCGCCTCGGCGCCCGATTTGCTGTTGACGGAGATGATCGCATCGGCGCGATTGAGCACGGTGTAATTGTTGGTCTGCGGCGGCAGCAGCACGAAATTGTCGAACCGGCGCGCGAGCTCGAACAGCCGGGAAGCCGCGATCGCACCGATCTGGGCGGGATGCTCTTTCACCACGAGCACATGCGAATCCGGGATCGTGCGCAGCAGGAAGTCGACGGTCGCGACCTGGTCGAGATAGTCCGGCGAGCGCAGTGTCAGCGCCATGTCGGCCGGAACGTGGAACGGATAATAGACGAAGGGTGCCTCGGGGATCGGCTTGTAGAGCGTGCGCAGCCGCGTCGCGTTGAGCGCCATCGCGGCGTGCACCCGGGCATGACGCAGATTGTGCCCGAACTCCTGGTGCTTGCCGAGCGCGAACTGGTCCCACAGCTTTTCGGTGAGGCGGCGCGCGTTGCGCAAATTGACGACCTTCTTGAAGGCCGCGGAATAATGGTGCTGATCCTTCTTGGGAATGACGATCGCGCGCTGCGTCAGCGTCTCGTCGAGATAGGCGCGAACCTCAGGGGAGACGGCGTCCGCCGGCGCCGGCATCACGTCGGGCGCAGCAAGGCTGTCAGGTGTGAAGTACATCCGGCCGCGAAAGAACGAGGGCTCGATGAACCAGTTGCGGATGTTGCGCCGCCTGGCGGCGTAGAAGCTCGCGAGGACCGAGAGGAATCCGCCGAGTTCCTGCACCAGCTCGGCGCGCTTGCCTTGCCGCTCCAGCCGGTCGAGCACTGTCTCCATTGCATTGGCGTAGATCATGAAGCGCCGGCGCAGTGCCGCGGTGTCGCGGATGCCGAAAGTGAAACGCTCATGGCTGAACAGGAAATTGGTTCCGTGGAGCCCGTAGGCTGCGACCCGCGCGTTGAAAGCCGTGCGGTCGTCGGGCGAGGGGCCGGCCTTGAGGCCCTCGCGATACATGTTCGTGACCGGAACGCCTTCGGCCGTCGACATCTCCGCGCTGCGATCGTCGAAGGCGAGCAACTCGACATCATGGCCTGCCGCGCGCAACCGTTGCGCGACCGGAATCCAGAACCGGGTCTGGTATTCGGCGAGCGTGGTGATGAGAATCGTCTTTGCGGGTGCGGCCATGGCTCTATCGGGCGTGTTCGATCGCAATACTTGCAAGCGGCAAGCCGGTCGTCGCGCAATGCGCACGTCTTGCGGTAAATTGAGACGGCTTCGCCTGATCGTGGGCGGCGATGCGATGAAGCAGGGTCTGGACGAAGGGCGGTGCGATTCGCTTGTCGCGCCGGGCCGGATTGAACTGGCTGCGCAGCCGCTCGGTGACGGCCGAGCCGAGCGCAGCGCTGGCGGTCCCTTTGACGATCTGGCCAAGGCTCGGCTGGGCACGCGTTCCCTTCACGGTCGCGAGCAGCGAGACGTAGGGCCGGTGCGAGCTCGCTGCGCTGGTCAGGACGTCGGCGACCCGTTCGGCGGCCTTTCCGTCATTGAGATGGAAAAAGGCCTCGATGTCGGCGGCGTGAACGCGGGCGAAATCGAAGGTTTCGGTCTCGCGCTCGATGTGATCGATCGCGCCGAGCAGCTCTTCGAACGAGGCGACGGGCCGGCTCACGCGCGCGGGCAGCGCGGCATGGCCGGCAGTGGTCGGCGTGTTCAGATATTCGAGCTGCAGCGGCAGCTTTCCCAGCAAGACCGATTCGACGGCCGTCCCGCAGTTGAGATGGATCACCGCGGCCGCGTTGCGGATGCGGTCGAGCACGCTGCCAGTGCCGTCGATCAAAACGTTGGCGTGGCGCGAGAGCGCGTTGCGATAGACGTCCTCGCTTTCGAAGGGGTGAGGTCGCAAGAGAATGTTGCGATCGGGCCGCGCGGTGGCGAGCCGGTCGATTTCGACGAGATAATTGGCGAAGACCTGCTTCAGGTCCGCGATGAAGCGATCGACATAGGCGCCGTCCCAGCCCGCGCGCACCATCGCTTCGCGTTCGCCGCCCGGCTTGCCGGTGAAGCGTGAATTGACCAGCGGGAAGTTGGCGTTGACGAGCAGATAGCCGCGCGGTTCGCCGTCGAGCAGCGCGCGCCAGTGCGGGGCCGCGAAATCGAAGCGCGGGCATCCGGTGAGGTGAAGCTGCTCCGGCTTCATGGTTCCCGCCGCGAGGAAGGCGTCGTGCAGCCGGCTGCCCCAGAAGAAATAGCCTGCCAGGATATCGCCGTAGCCGCTGCTCTTGATGTGGGCGGCCATCGCCGGCGGCGAGTTGCCGCCCTTTTCGGCGAGCACGCCGCCTTCGGTATCGAGCACGTACAGCGCGAGGCCCGCTTTGGCGAAGCTGCGCATCAGGTCGAGATTAACGGGACGCGCGTAGTTGACGACCAGCGCATCCAGCCCCAGTCGCGGAACATCGACGGCCTGCTCGTACATCGGCACCAGCGCAACGGATACGCCGCGCCGCGCCAGTTGGTAACCGAGCATGACGGCCCCAGGCAGGTCACGCTTGGGGTGATCGACCACCAGGCCTATTCGCAAGATGTCAGCTCCCGGCAGGTCCGTGTCAGAGCCGCATCACGGTGCGATCGAGGTCCGACAGGGCTCCGACCGCGCGGAAACGCGCCGGCGGTTCGGGAAAGATGCGCGGCTGCTGGATGTAGGTTGCCGTGTACAGCAAACGGCTGTGATCCGACTGGATCCTGCTTCCCATGTGCAGGCAGCGCGCCGTGTTGACGATGAAGGACGACAGGCGGGGCGCGATCATCTCCTTGACGGCGTCGGGACCGGTTTTGGCAAAAACCTGCGCATCGCTCATGTGGCTCTTGAGCGAGTTGCGGAACGCCTTTGACGGCCCGGCCGGGATGAAGGTGAACGGGCCATCGGCAGTGTCCTGCACATCGGTCAGATAGATGAAGAGCTTGCAGACGCGCTTGTCGTCGTGATCGAGATGCCACAACTGGGAGAAGCTCAACGCCTGGTTCGGCGTGGGTTGCGACAATGTCAGCACCACGTCCGACAATTGCGGCAGGTCGTGCATGAAGTCGCCGATGATGCGCAGTGCAGCCGGCTGCAGGGCATAGCGGACGAACGGATGATCGGTGGCAAACGCGCCGTTGACGAGATCCTCGTCCAGCAGGCTGACCCAGAACGATTTGTGCCCTTCTCTCTGCCGGCCGACCAGCTCCTGGAGGCGGTTCACCTTGCCGTCCGCGAACGACGCGACGGCTTCCGCGAGCCCGCGGTCGACGATCGAGGAGACATCGACGTAGCCATCCGCCTCCAGCTTGCGGCTGGCCTCGGCCCACTCGGGTTTGGTCGGAAGCTGCTTCAGCAACGCGATCCGTTTGGCACGGGCCGGCAGTTGCAGGCTGGTCAGGGCAGCCTTCAGCACCCATCCGAGATCGGTGCGGTTGACGTGCCACAGCAGGCGGCGGAATTGGCTGATCTTCGCCTTCTTCGGGGCAGGCCGATCAGCCGTCGTATCGACGGTTGTCATGTGGGCTCCCAGCAATACAAAAAACCATCATTGTGGATCGTCGGCGCGAACGGCATGCGTTCCCGCGCCAGGATGCGGACGCGGCCCTGTCGCTCGTAATCGTCGAGCGTCGAGAACAGCTGCGTCTGGTAGTCCACCGACCGGATGTAGAGGAAGCTGACCATGTCTCGCGGATTTGCGAGATTCAGGAGCTCCGTCGTCGGCTCGATGTTGATGACGCGCTTCGGCCTCGCCGCAATGATGTTGTCCACCACCTTGCGCACGTCGTAGGGAATTTGCTCGATGCAGAAATAGGTGAAGACGACCTGGTCGCGGATCGCCGTGTAGCTGGGATCCTTGCCGTCGGTCAGGTCGATCCTGTCGAGCAAGATCCGGTCGGACAGGCCGAAATGTGCAGCGATCTCGCGGCCCGCGGCGATGCCGTTCGGCGCGATATCGAAGCCGTGCAGCTTCCAGTCGGGATGGTTGAGGTGGAGCGAGAGCAGGTTGATGCCGCAGCCGGTGCCGAGCTCGACGATCTCCTTGGCGCCGCCGGCGTGACGCGCCAGCAAGTCGCCGAGCGCTCTGGCGCGATAGCGGTAATAGTCTTCGGCGGCGACCCTGCAAATCTGATTGTCGACCTTGCGCAGACTTTGCGCGGAATTCTTCGGCACCAGGAATTCGCTGATGCTTGCGGTCTTCGTCCAGGCCTTTTCCGACAGCGTCCGCTGCCAGTGCGTCATGTTGTATTCGGAATCGACGACGTCGGCGGTGCGTACGCGGCGCATTGCGAAACGGCCGATGCTCCTTGCCGCGTCCAGCGCATACGTCGTCGCCTTGTCCGACAACGAGGCCGGAGCGAAACCTGAGATGACGGCTTTCGTGTCTGTCGCGTGGATATTCATTCAACTGCTTCTGGATGTCAGTCCCATTAATTGTCCGACGGCTGGAAATACAGTCCGGTGCCGCTTTTCGAGCACGAGGAAGTATTGGAGCGTCCAGGTGATCAGACAGAAAGTCATGGAACCAAGGGCGAGCTTTAGCACGCTGTCGAACCGAATGTAACCTGCAATTGCCGCTAGAAAAATGCTTGCCAGGACCAGGATTGCGAACTGGGTTCCGATGACCTTCACGAAGCGATTGCGGTCGAGCTCGAGTGCGCCGCGCAACGCTTCCAGCTGCAAGGGCAGGATAAGCATACTACCGATCACCTGGCCGAGGATCAGGGCGCGTTCCGCGAACAGGTGCAATGTCGCGGCCGAGACGACCGCCCAGATCAGAAGATGAACGGCGATCAGCCGGTTGAGCCTGGCCTGCACCTCCGGCCGCGTCAGGAAGATCAGGCTGCCGATCGCTACGTATTGGGCGCAGATCGGAACCAGGAAGCTCAGGCCCATCCAGAACGCGTAGGGCGCAAGCAGGGGACCGATCCAGATGTTCATGATCTCCGGCGAGAGGATCGCGGTCGCGGCAAGCGGCGGCACCACGAACATCGGCATCAGGACGAGGCCGAGATCGCCGAGGCGCTGGAAGGACGTCGCGCTGCCGCGCTCGTCCAGGCGGCTGGCGACGGGAAGCAGTGCGGATGTCAGGAGGCTGACAACGACCTTGGAAACCCGCGACAATCGCACCAGCGCGTCGTAGGTGCCGACCGCCTTGGGCCCGAACAGCAATCCGATCAGGAACGGCTGAAGCGGTCCGGATACGCCGCCCATCAGTTTGCCCTGCAGGAGCAGCACGCAGCGGTGCAGAATATCCTGCCGGATGTCCGGGGTCCACGGCAGCAATCGCACGTGCTTGTGCCGCAGGGCCACGAACGCGGCAATTCCAATGACGACGGCGCGGGCCACTAGCGTGGCGAGATAGATATAGGCGACCACTTCAAAGCCTGCCGCCGCCCACGAGGCTGCGAATGTCAGGCCGACATAGGCCACCGTCGACGTGACCTCCGCAACGCGGAGCAGGTTGTAGCGCTCGAAGCCCTTGATGGTGCCTTCCCACACCAGTGCCGGAACGAAGATCAGATTCGCGATGGCCGTGTAGTGCATGATCCGGGTGAGCGTCTCCACATGTGCGGCGTCAACCTTCATCACGATGACGAACAGTGGCGTCGCGAACCATATGACGGCGCTCAGGATCAAGGTGAGAGCGAAGGAGACCGCCCCCAGGAAGGCGATCTGGCGACTGGCCTGCGTCCAATTGCGGTGCTCTCGCGCGCGGGCGACGACCTGGGTAGCGACCTCGGACAGACCCAGGTCGAGCACCGCCATCATGCCGGTGGGAAGCAGCAGCCGCGAGATGACGATGAGGCCGAACTCGGTCACCCCCCAGGTCCCGATGATCAGTGGAATGACCGCAAGGCCCAGCAGGGCGGCCACGCCGAAGGCCAGCGCCGAAATCACCGTGTTCTGGATCAGGCGCTTGATCATTGATGTTTCGCTACCAGGCGCTCAGACCGCCGTCGACGGCGACGTTCTGCCCAGTCACGTAGGACGCGGCATCCGACACCAGGAACAGCATCGTCCCCACCATCTCGTCCGCGCGAGCCATGCGGCCGAGCGGGATACGGGCACCGTAGCGCGCCTTGAAGGTTTCGTTCTGTCCGCTCTCGACCCCGCCGGGGGTGAGGGTATTGACGCGAACGCCCTTCGCCGCCCAGTAGGTCGCCAGGTGCTTGGTCAGGCCGATGACGCCGGCTTTGGACGCGGTGTAGACCGCCGGCGTGTTGATCGCGCGGCCGAGATATTCGGAGCCTTCGTAGATGCGCTGGTCGGGCGCCATCAGGCCGTAGATCGAGGCGGTCTGTACGATAGCGCCGTAGCCACGCTCGGCCATTCGGCCGCCAAATACCTGCGCGACGTTGAACATGCCGTCGAGGTTGACCGCCATGATCTCCCGCCAGGTGTCCAGCGAGAATTTCTCGACGGGTGCAAAGAAGGCATCGACATCGCGGGTCTTGCTGGCGGCATTGTTGAGCAGGATGGAGACCGGGCCGAGGTCCGCTTCGATCGCATCGGCCGTGTTGCGGACGGAGCTTGGCTCGGTGATGTCGCAGCCATAGCCTTTGGCGCGCGCGGCATGGCGTGAGGCGACGTCGGCTGCCGCAGCATCGGTCGCGGCCTGATCGAGATCGACGATCGCGACGTTGGCGCCAAACTCTGCAAGGCCCTCGGCGAAGCGGCGTCCGAGGATACCGCATCCCCCGGTGACGACGGCGGTTCGGCCGGTCAGATCGAACAGGGCCTTGAAGCTCGTGGTCATCGCTTGGGCCTCCTCAGGCCGGCAGTCGTTGGCGCAGCAACAGTTCGACCAACGCAAAATCGAGATCGGAATCGATGTCAATCGAGCGTTCTTCCGGCATTTCGAACAGGCGCGTGTCCGGATAGAACACCGCAGGCCGCTCCAGGAACGGCGCGACGCGCCAGACATAGATCGACGCGTTCATGTCGAAGCAGCGCGGCGCATCTTGCCGACGCGTGATCGGGGGATCGGTGGGTTTGGAGAGGCCGACGCTGCCATCTGTGCGTTGCTCGACCAGGTTGAAATAGGGCGATCGTCGCGCCGGTGCCCCCGTAATGACGTTGCGTGCGCCGCTCTCGCGCAGCAGCGCGACCGCACCGGCGATGTCGGAGGCCAGCCTGAGCGGGGAGGTGACGTCGAGATCGACGAAGATCTCCGGCGTCTTGCCGGATTGCGCGATAGCCTGCTCCAGACAGTGGCGGATCGCTGGCAGTTTAGGTGCGGTATCGGTCGCCATCTCGTCCGGACGCTTGACCGCGATGTCGGCGCCGGCCTTCAGGGCCGCCTCGAGCAGTGCGTCCGAATCGCTACTGAACGCGATTGCATCGAACAGGCCCGTCTCGCGCGCCTGCGCGATGCTCCAGGCCAGCACGGGCTTGCCCAGCAAATCGCGCGCATTCTTGCCGACGACCCCCTTCGAGCCGCCCCGCGCGCAGATGGTGCAGAGGAGACTCATGGCGATATCCAGGTCTTGGTGCGCAGAGCACGCTCGCTGGCGTCGATCAGATGCACGACGCCGAGCGCCTCGGGCAGCGAGCAGGCCGGGCGCGCGCCACGCATCGCCGCGACATGCATGTCGCGATAGCTCTGGTCGCGGTCGCTGGGGATCTCCGTTGCCTTGCCGTTGATCGCAAGACGGCTGCCGACGAGATCGGCCTCGATGGTGTCGTCGTCGACATTGACGCGAATGCGGCGGATGCCCTGGCGGTCGAGATAGTCCATGTGGACGTGGACCGATGGCGCCCGCTGCATATCGAGCAGCAGATCGAGGTGGTCGTCGACGTCGATGTCGCGCGCGCCGGACGCGCCGCCGAGCGCCGCGACGCGATGCCACGGGCCGAACAGCCACAGCAGATAGTCCAGTTCGTGGCTGAGATCCCGTAGCACGCCGCCTCCGGCATCGACCGTGGCGGATGCGGTCGCGCGATGATCGCGGCCGGGCCGCCAGTCCCTGATGTCCTGGCCGACATAGGCAGCGACCGTGATCACGTCGCGCCCGCGCAGTCTTTCGGCCAGCGCCGTCATCACGGGGTGAAAGCGAAGATTGTACCCGACGCTGACATGGGCAAACGGATATTTCGGGGGAGGTGTCGGTGTCGCGAACAGCGGCTTTTCGACGAGGACTTTGCCCTGGAAGCCGGCCTGCGCGAGCTCTTTCAGATCGTCCGCATGGCGCGCAGTCTCGGTGGCGATCACCACGTAGTCCGGATGCGCCGTCGCGACGGCCTGCGTGATCGATCCGTAATCGCCGCCTTCGCGGCGGCTGACGGTCGCGACCTCGAGGCCAAGCTCGCGCAGGACGCGCGCATGCCTCGTGCCGATTGAGCCGAGACCAACCACGACCGCTTTTGTCGAGGTCACGGGAAGACCTCGTGAAACTCCGCATGCGCCTGCTCGAAATCCTCCAGGCGGCCGATATCGAGCCAGTATTCGCGAATGGGATAGACCGCAACCCGTCCCTTGCCGGCGATGACGCGCTCCAGCACGGTCGGCATGTCGATGCTGGCGCCGGGCGTGACATGGCTGAAGACGGACTGGCCGATCACGTAGATGCCGGCACTGACGAACCAGCTCTCAGTCGGCTTCTCGCGGATGGCATCGAGAAAACCGTCCGACGTGGAAACCACGCCATAGGGCACGTGCACCTTGTGCTCGCGCACGGCCATCGTCGCTTCCGCCGGCGTTCCGTTGTGGAAGTCGAGAAGAGCCCCGTAGTTGATCGTGGTGAGGATGTCGCCGTTGGTGACGATCATCGGCAGGGCCGGCGGCGTCGGGAAGAGCCCGAGCGCGCCTGCAGTTCCCAGTCGTTCCGTTTCGTGGACGTACTTGATCGCGGCGCCAAAGGCAGCGCCATCGCCAAAGTAGTCCTTGATCGTCTGGGCCTTGTAGTTGACCGAGATGAAGATGTTGCCAAAGCCCTGCTGCACGACGTTGCGGACGATGGTCTCGAGCAGCGGCCGGCCGCCGACATTGAGCATCGGCTTCGGCAGGTCGCGTGTCAGCGCGCCCAGGCGCTCACCGAGGCCGCCCGCCATGATCAGGACAGGGTTCGGATAGTGAGCCGGTTCGAGCAACTCATCGAGCGTCTCGACCACGACCAGATGGCCGCCCTCGTCGACAAGCGGAAGCTGCTTGATCGACTTCTGCCGCATCAGCTGCAGGCGATCCTCGCGGGGCAGCGTGGCTGGAGCCGACACCGGCACACGGTTCATGATGTCGGTCGCAAGTCCGGCGAGAGGGATGCCGCGCAGCAGGCCGCGCCTCACGTCACCGTCGGTGACCACGCCGAGCAGGCGGTTCTGGTCGTCGAGCACGAGCGCAATCTGAATACTTCCGCTCTCGATGGCGGCAATGGCCTGGCCCACAGTCGCCTGCGTTCCAACGACGGCCTTACGCCAGGATTTCATGGCAATCTGCCTCGTATACGCCAGATATCGGCGGCGGCCCACGGCTGAGCCTGCTATATCGCGGCTGCGAGAGGCGGCGTCAACCCCAACGGCATCCCCTGAACAGCCTCGTTAACCCAGCATTTCGCGGTCTGAATCAACAGTTTGGAGACCCGCGATCCCCCCGCTAAGATTGCCTCGCGAAGGGGAGCAGCGATGGACGATCTCATCATCATAGGCGGCGGCGAGCATGCCTTCATGGTCTGCGAGGCAGCGCTGTTGTCCGGACAGTTCAAGGTCGTCGGCTTCCTCGATCGCCAGCCCGGAACGCTCGGCGATCTCAGTTACCTCGGAACCGACGAGGTCGCCTCAGAGTATCCGGATGCCGCCTTCGTGGTGGGAATCGGGTCGATGCAGGCGGGGCCGGCGCGCCGGCAGATGATCGGCCGCATGCAGGTCAAGCGCTGGGCGTCCGTGGTTCATCCGCGTGCGATCGTCTCGCCGTCGGCCACGATCGGCGCAGGCACCGTCATCATGCCGGGTGCAATCGTCAATGCGCGAAGCCGGATCGGCGATCACTGCATCGTCAATTCCGCTGTCGTCGTCGAGCATGACGTGCAGATCGGCGATTGCACGCATCTGTCGCCGGGAACCGTGATCGGCGGCGGCGCGAAGATCGGCGAGAACTGCTTCGTCGGTCTCGGCAGCCGGGTCAGGGACCACATCGCGATCGGCAACGACACGCTGGTCGCAATGGGATCGGTGGTCACGGCTCCATGCCCGGCAGGGTCCGTCCTTCGCGGCGTTCCGGCTAAGCCGCAAGGCTAGAGCGGATCGTCAGGTTCGAGCGCGCGGGGCGCGGCCGTTCCGACCAGCGACCAGTAGTCGATCGGCTGCCGGCCGGCGCCCGGTCGCTTGGCGGTGATGTCGGCGGGGCCGATGGTCTCGCCGGCCTCGAGCGCGCGCGCCGCGACGATGCTCTTGCGCGCCACAGGGACGTTCCTGATCTCGGAGTCCTTTGGCGCCTTCACGCCGTCGCCCAGCGCGCGTTCGACGTTGCGGATGGCGACGACCATGCGCTTGAAATCATCAGGCTCCAGCGAAGCCGCGTGGTCGGGGCCTTGCGCCTTGCGGTCGAGCGTCAGGTGCTTTTCGATGATCGTCGCGCCGAGCGCGACGGCGGCCACCGAAACCTCGAGACCGTCGGTGTGATCGGAATAGCCGACCGGAAGCTGGAACGCGGATCGCATCGTCGCCATTGCAGCGAGGTTCACGTCGTCGACGGGGCAGGGATATTCGGTCGTGCAATGGAGCAAGCTCACGTGCCGTGCGAGCGCCGTGCGCGCTGCCTGATCGCGCCACGCCGCGCGGAAGGCGGCAATGCCGGGTGGCCCGCCGGATGGGCCGTAGCCATGGGCGAGCACGCCCAGCGCCTCCTCGATCTCGCCGAGCGTTGCCATGCCGGTCGACAGGATCAGCGTCGCGCCGGCCCTCGCCGCCGCATGAAGCAGTGGCGCGTTGGTGAGGTCGCCCGATCCGATCTTGATGCGCGGCAGCTTCAGTGACAGCAGGAAGGCGAGCGAAGCATCGTCGAACGGCGTCGACAGGAATTCGATGCCGCGTTCCCGCGCGCGTTCGATCAGCGTGTGATGCGCGGCCTGCGGCAATTCGAGCCGTTCCAGCATGGCAAGCTGGCTTTCATCGGCATCCGTCATGCGTTGCTGATAGTCGGCTTTCTTCGCCGCGTTGCCAGCCAATGCCTTCGCATTGAAGGTCTGGAATTTGACGATGTCGGCGCCGGCGTCCGCGGCGGCCTCGACGAGGGCGAGTGCCTTGCCCAGGCTTCCGTCGTGGTTGACGCCGGCTTCCGCGATGATCAGCGTGTGCGTGGTCATGTCTGCGCTCCGCTTGGCGGAAGCTCGTAAAAGCCCTTGACCAGAAGCGGCCTGAAATCCGGAATGCCGGCGACGATATCCGCAAATCGCCGGCTGGATGCGCCGTCACCGTAGGGGTTGACGGTGGCCTGACGGCCGCGCTGGATCGCCGCGGCGATGGCGGTCGAGATGGCCCCGCGCTCGGGCGCCGCATGAAATACCGAGGTTGCGCGCTCGCGGCCCTTCTGACGGTCGCCGATATCGACCGTGGGAACGCCGAAGGATGGCGCTTCAAGCACGCCGCTCGAGGAATTGCCGATCACGACATCGACCTGGTTCATCAGGCTGAGATAGCGAAGCTGCCCGAGCGAGGCGACCGCGATCGTGTTCGGCCGGCTGGCCGCGAAAGCCTCGATCCCTGCGTTCAAGGCGCGGCCCTCGGCGTCGGCGTTGGCAAGCGTGAACACGAAACGAAAGGCGGGATCGAGCGTCGACAGGGCCGCGAACAATTCCTCCAATTGGGCCACCGAGCGCCCGGCTTCGACCGTGGCGGGGTGGAACGTGATGAGCGCATTGCGTTCGCCAAGCGGCATCCCGATCGCACCGCCGATGCCGTCGCGGTCCATCAGATCGAGATGCTTGATGGCGTCGATGCCGACTGAGCCAATGGTGTGGATCCGGGACGGGTGCTCACCAAGCTGCATCAATCGTCGCGTCGAGTCTTGATTGCTGGTGAAATGCAGGTGCGACATCTTGCTGATGGCGTGGCGCGTCGATTCGTCGACCGCGCCTTCGGTGACGTCACCGCCGAACAGATGCGCCATCGGCAGCCGCATGAACATGGCGGCCTGCGCGGCCGCGAACATCTCGAAACGGTCGCCGAGCACGACGACGAGATCCGGCTGCAGGCGTGTGAAGGTATCGGCAAAGCCGATGACGCCGAGGCCGACCGATTTCGCGACGCCGGCGCCGGTGTCGCTGCTCAGCAGCGTCTCGACGCGCTCGTCGACCTCGAATCCCTCGTCGCGGATCGCGTTGAAGGTGTAGCCGAACTCCGGCGCAAAATGCATGCCGGTGGCGACGAGTTGAAGGGTCAGGCCGGGCGTTTCCCGGATCGCGCGCATCGGCCAGACCAGCAGCCCGAAATCGGCGCGGCTGCCGGTGACGAAGCAGATCTTGCGCGCATTATCATTCATCGTGGGCCCTGATGCTGGCGCTGCTGGGCAGGTTGATCAGCCTGTGTTCGATGGCTTCGGCGGTGGAAAGATCGCCGCGAGGGCTTTGCGCGAACATCGGCAGCTTGTGCATCAAAGTCCAGGCCGGACGCGCGCCGAAACCGGCGTCGTTGAGCGCGGCGAGGACGTCGTCGCGGCTGCCGGCATTTTCCTCGTCGAGCAGGATCGCATTCAGCCAGTAATTGCTCGTGGTGTCCTTCGGCTCGTGCGAGAAACGGACGCCGGGCACACCGGCAAAGGCGCGCTGATAGGCCGCGGCCAATTTGCGCTTGCTCGCCAGGAAGCCGTCGAGTTGCTCGAGCTGGGCGCAGCCGAGTGCCGCGTTCAAGTTCGGCAGGCGGTAGTTGAAGCCGATCTCGTCGTGGACGAAGGCCCATTTATGCGGCAGCTTTGCTGTCGTCGTCAGGTGCTTGGCGCGGCGGCCGAGCTCCTCGTCATTGGTCAGGATGGCGCCGCCGCCGCCGGTGGTGACGATCTTGTTGCCGTTGAAGCTGAGTGCTGCAAGGCGTGCCTGCGATCCGACTGCGTGGCCCTTGTAGGTTGATCCCAGCGATTCCGCGGCGTCTTCGACCAGCGCGATGTTCCAATCCTTCGCCAAGGCTGCGATCTCGTCGAGCTCGACGGGATGCCCGAACGTGTGCATCGGGGCGATCGCTGCGATGCGGCGGCCGGTCTCGCGGTTGATGGTGCCGGTCGCGGTCTTCTGTGCGATCGCATCGAGGCGCGCCGCAAGCGCGCGCGCGTCCATGCCGAGTGTTTCGAGTGAGCTGTCGACGAAATGAGGGATCGCGCCGCAATAGGCGATTGCGTTCGTCGTCGCGATGAAGGTCAGCGCCGGCGAAATGACCTCGTCGTCGGGCTCGACGCCGGCGAGGACGAAACAGGCATGCAGCGCGGCCGTGCCATTGACGACGGCAACCGCGCGCTTGGCGCCGGTGACCCCCTCGAGCATGCGCTCGAACCGATCGACGAAGGGGCCGACAGAGGAGACGAAGGTGCTCTTGATGCACTCTTCGAGATAGGCGATCTCGTTGCCCGCGAACACCGGCTCGTGCAGGCCGAGGATGCCGTTCGGCGTTCCCACCGCGCGCTGCACGGCATCGACGATCGTCTTTCGGTCGAAGCCTGACCTCGTCACGTGACTGTCCACCATCGCCTCAGACATTGTACACGTCCGCCTTGTAGCGGCGGAGGTTTGCAGGATTGGTGAACCAGTTCACCGTCTTGACCATGCCGCGCCGCATACCTTCGATGCCGCCGAATTCCGGACTCCAGCCGAGCTGCTGGCGTGCCTTGGAATTGTCGGCCCAGAGGCGCTCGACCTCGCTATTGGGGGGGCGCAGCCGCGCCTCGTCGGTCTCGATTTCGATGGCCGTCCCCATGACGTCCGCGATCATCTGCGCGGTCGCGCCGACCGAAATCTCGAACCCGCTGCCGAGATTGATGGTCTGGCCGACAACCTGCTCCGCAGGCGCCGTGAGGCCCGCGATCAGGCCGCGCGCGGTGTCGGTGACGAACGAGAAGTCGCGCGTCGGGCTGACGGCGCCGAGACGGATCTTGCGCTTGCCGGTCGCGATCTGACTGATGATCGTCGGGATCACCGCGCGCGCCGATTGCCGCGGGCCGAAGGTGTTGAACGGGCGGATCACCACGACGGGCATGTCGAACGAAGCCTGGAATGACAGCGCCATCTGGTCGGAGGCGATTTTCGAGGCCGAATAGGGGGACTGCCCGACCAGCGGGTGGCTTTCCTTGATCGGAACCGTCTGCGCGGAGCCGTAGACCTCGCTGGTCGAGGTCTGAACGAAGCGCCGGACCCCGGCCATGCGCGCGGCCTGGAGCACGTTCACGGTGCCGCGCACATTGGTCTCGACATAGGAATCGGGCGCGACATAGGAGAAAGGGATGGCGATCAGCGCCGCCAGGTGCAGCACGTCGGTGCAGCCGCTCGCGGCCGCGATCATGAAATGGGGGTCGCGGATGTCGCCAGCGACCACTTCCACCGACGTCATGATCTCGGGCGGTATCGTGTCGAGCCAGCCCCAGGAGTTGAAGGAGTTGTAATAGACGATCGCCTTGACCCGGGCGCCGGCCTTGACCAGCTCCTCGACGACATGCGAGCCGATGAAGCCGTCGCTGCCGGTGACGAGGACGCGGGCGTCCTTCAGATCTTCCATGTCGGGTCCCAACGCGATTAGCTTAGTCTTCGCAATAGGATGGCGCTATAGCACACTGGCGGTTGCGTGCAACAGAGCACCGCTCGGCTTTCGCCAAATGCCCGGGGATGCAGCACTTTTGGGCGCGGCTCTAGGCGTCTTCGGTCGGGACCAGGCGTTGCCTCACGAACGCCTCCAGATTTCCGCCTTCGAACAAATGGCCAGCAAGGCCGGCGGCTTTCGCCGCTTCCATGTCGCTTTCCTTGTCTCCGATCACCATGCTGCGTGTCATGTCGACGGGGAAGCGCCTGACGAGATCGGTGATCATGCCCGGCGCCGGCTTGCGGCGATCGCTGATGCGGCAATAGCGCGCCACGGTTCCGTCGGGGTGATCAGGGCAATATTCGAATGCATCGATATGCGCGCCGATCAGTGCCATCTGGTCCGCCATCCAGCGGTGCAGTGTGACCACGTGATGCTCTTCGTAATAGCCGCGCGCGACGCCGGATTGATTGGTGACGACGAAGGCAAAATAGCCGGCATCGTTGACGGCTTTCACGGCCTCGCGTGCCCCCTCGATCCATTCGAGCTTGTGCGTCTCGAACGTATATCCAGAATCGTGGTTGAGCACGCCGTCGCGATCGAAGAACACGGCCGGCCGCCGCAACTGCCGGCGCAATTCGCGATCGGCGCGCGCGAAGTCATCGGGAATGCCGATGTCGATGAAGTAACCGCGATAGGCCGTGCCACGCAGCGCGCCGGACCTGGCAAGGCCGGGGAATATCTCCTGCTCGAGCGAAGCGGGCAGCGTCGCGATGTCGTCGAGAACGGACTTGTCGATGACGTAGATGCCGGCATTGACCGGGCCCGTAGCGCCCGCCCCCGGGGCGATGAAATCGCGCACCATGTCACCATCGAGCACGACGCGCCCGTAGCGATCTCCGACGACGCCGTCACGCAATGCCATGTGCACGCGCCCGTCATGCGCGCGAGCGATCAGGTCGAGCAGGTTGAAGTCGAACAGGGAATCGCCATTGAGCAGCAGGAAGCGATCGTGCAGCAGATCGCGTGCGTGTACGAGCGCGCCGGCGGTGCCGAGCGGCTCGGTCTCGCGCGACACGACGATTCGCGTCCGACCCTGGATGGCCGCGGCATAGTGCGTCTCGACGATCTCCGCCTTGTGGCCCGCGAGCAGGAGAATTTCATCGAACACGCCATAGCGCACCAGCTCGTCGATCAGCGTATCGAGAAACGGCCGTCCGCCGACGTCGAGCATCGGCTTTGGAACCAGCTTCGTGCGTTCACCCAGCCGGGTGCCCAGCCCACCGACGAGGATCGCGGCCTGTCTCAGCATGAGGTGCCCTTTTCACAGCATGGTTGGCCGGCCGTCGCGCCAATCTGCGACCATGCGAGGATCAATGTGCGGTCCCCTTCATATCAGCGCGAGCAGGGAATGCGAACGACGGCAGCCTGCCTGTTGGCAAACAGAACTGGAAACGGGCCGGTGCGCAACGCATCGATGATCGCAGGCTCGATCGGCTCGGCGGGAGGAAAATAGCTGAGGCGCTGGTCGGCCGCGAGATGTGTCCAGGCGATCGTGCGGGGCGTGATGATCGCGACCAGGTTCCAGGCGTTATCACCCGCTCGCAGGATATTCTGGATCGTGGACTTGGCTTCCTCACCCGTGAGCTCCGGGCTCACCCAGCCGCCTGCCTCGGAAGACGGTTGCCCCGTTTCCGGAAGCGGTGCCGTTACGGTGCGGACGGATCGCATCATTCCGCCCAAAGCATCGGCCCTTCCCATCTGAAAGAAGGTCTCCGAATTGATTGCTCCCACCAGGGGCGCGATCAGGCTGCAAGTGTCTTCAAGCCGCTGACGTCCTCCGGTCGGCTGCAGCATCGTGCGCACCACCGATTTTGTCCGCTTCGCAACCGCTTCGTTCACAGTGTCCAGATTGGAGAACAGATAGGCGGCCGGCGCGCCCGTGACCGCCTGGACTATGCCCATCGTATACGGGTCCGAAAGAATGATTCCCTTTCGCAGATTGTTGCGAAGCCAGCGAGCGACTTCGAGATCCTCGGCGTTGTAGTGCGAAACGACTGCCGTGTGTTCTGGAAGCGCGCCGTAGCTGTAGCTCCTGACAATGCCGGACAGGCCAATCTTGTCGACCGCCACGCCCAATCCCACGACCCCCACCAGACCATAAATGTAGACCCGCCTCGATCTGGCCAGGGTCGATAGCGCGAGTATCGCGAGCAGCACGATGCCTGCGATTTCCGTCGGACGCAGGAACGCCTGGTAGCGGGCAAATGGCAGGTCGGTCCGCCAGGCAAACGCGTAGACCAGCACCACAAGGACGGTCGCAAGCAGTGTAATGGCTGCCGCAACCATGACCCGTCGATATCGGGGAGGGCTGAAATCGATCAGCAGCTGACAAAAGGTCTCGGCGGCCGTGATCGTGAACAGCGACATTATGATCGTGCTGATACGATACAGGAAAGGGAAGCCAGAGAGTACGGCAAGCATCAGGCCGCAGCCGGCAATCCAGGACCACACGAGTGTCACGAAGCCTTTGCTTTGAGGTCCGATCGCCCCCGACGGACCACGGAAGACTGGCCGGGTCATCGACCACCATGCAACGCCCAATGTGATGCAGATGGTGAAAACCGGGCCCATCGCCCGGCCAAGCTCGATCGTAGCGACCTGTGGTCCAGAGCCCAGGAACAGCTCTTCGCCACCCTCGATCCGTCTGCCGAGGATCAGGCCCGTAATCGTGGAGAACGTGTCGTTGCCGCTCATTGGCGGAATGTAGCCGAAGCGCATTCCCGCAACGCTGACGACAATTCCGGCAATGATCAGGGGAAGCGCGAAGGACAAGAATCGCAGGGCTGCGATGCTGACGGACGGCCAGGCAGAGATCATCCGGACGATGGCAAGATACAGAAGCCAACTGGCCAGGACGGTTGGAACGAACAGGAAGGAACCACGATGTGCAAGCAGCAGCGTTGCCGGCCAGACGCAACCAAGAAAGAGAAGCCCTCCATATTTTCCGGTGTTGTTCAGGATCCTGACCGCAAGTAGCCCGGCCATAAGCAACGCAAGCACGAGCGTGTTGTTGTTGAGTGCGAACGCGAGCAGAAGCGTCGCGCCGGAGATAACCGCCAGCAGCAAAACGGATCGCGTCGACAGATCGTCTGCGTTCCGCTTCGAATTGCTCATCAGCACGCCGAGAAAAACCACGCTGCTGACGACCGCCAGGCTGCCGTTTGTCGTCAAGACGACAGCGTTGCCGGTCGCGGCGAAGAAGAAGGCGATCCATTTTCGCGGAGACGTGGAATAGATGCCCTGTACGAAGGCATAGGATGCCAACAGGAAGAACAGGATCGAGAAGAAGCGATAGGTCCAGCTGAATCTCAGAAGATCCAGGCCGAGCGTTCCGGCGAGGGAGCCAGCGAGTGCTGACCGAAGATCGACGTAGGATTGGGCCGCGTAGGGGTTGATGACGCCGCTGTCGGCGTACTCCTGCGCCGTCTTCATCCAGTGAACATCGGCGCCGATGTCGCCGTAAGGAAAGCTGGAAAATGCGCCGAAGGACCACCACCATGTTAGAAGCGCAATCGGCAGAGCCAGAACGCACCAAGCGGCCGCGGCGCCTGTGTCGCCGGAGCTCGGGCGCCAGTTCGGCCATGACCAGGCAAGGCCGAAGCCGGAGACGGCAAGCACCACGGCGAGCTGAAGCCACATATCGTTTACGAATAGCGAGAGTAGTCCCAGCAGGATGCCGGTTGTAGAGGCGCCAACCGTAAATCCGAGAACGACGAACTGAGCCTTCGTGAGCTGGCACACCTCGATGAATTTCCTCGACGCAATGGTCAGAATCGAAAATCCGGTGCCGAGCTGTATCAGGAAGAACAGAAGCGTCAGGACAAATGTGGTCGTCCACATCGGGAGATCTCTACAATGGGCTTCCGCCAAACAACCGGGAGATGGCGATGTTCAGTGTCCTGTCGATAGGTCGGCCGGACGGCCGACGATCAGCGAGCCGAGTGTAAACAGATCCTCTTCGGAGAAGTCTCTGAAGCATGGCGCCAGTCGCTCGAGGATCTGCTGTTCCGGCGGCCGGCGGTCAGGTTGGTCGCTGAGCAGTTGAAACCCCGCCTCCCTGAACAGCTGCAGATATTCGCTGTGGCGCAGACGATTGACGTATTGAAAGCGGGACTGGAAGGGCGCCCAATCCTCCTCGGAATAGGTCAGGAAGTTGAATGAACTGATGGAGGGATCGAAGCCCTTGAAATGGTCGCCATAGTCGATTTGCATGAGGACCAGTCCGTCGGGACGCATGATGCGTCGCAGCTCCTTCAAGATTGCCGAGATGTCGCGCTTGGGAATGTGCTCGAGCGTTTCGACGGAGACGGCGCAGTCGATCGAGGCGGCGGGCAGGCCGGTCGTCCGGGCATCGGCCGGTGCGCGATAGTCGATCCTCCACGAAGGTTCGAGGTCCTCCAGGGAATTTATCTCGGGGTGGTCGGTGCCGCTCAGTCGAGAAACGATGGCGGCGTTGGAGCGGATCAGCTCCAGCTTGGCCAGGCGCTCGATGTCGACGGTGACGAAGCGTCGGGCCCCGTGGGCGCTGAAAGACAGCGGAACGATCAGATCGCGTCCGGCGCCGAACTCGAAGCAAGTCGAATCCCGCAGCGGCCGCAAGCTGTACTTCTCGTGAACGGCCAGCAGCCGCTGCGCGAGGGTGTAGATGGATCTGACCTGCTTTTCCGGTCGCGGCAGCCGGCGCGTGACATAGCGCTGCAGGGCATAGTGCAGGTCTTCGCCACGGGGGATATTCGACAGCACCGAGAACGCCCGCGCCTTTGTTTGCCAGCGCACGTCAGCGTTTCCCCGGCGCAATGGACGCCGTGATTGGAGTGATGCCGAGGAGCAGTCGCTGAAGCACGGTGTGGATCCAGGAAAGGCCGATGTTCCGGCCTGTTTTCAGGCGGGTACCAGGTCACGTAGCCGGATTCGGTCATACGGGAGCCGCAGCGGCAATGCAAGGATTCCAGGGCAGGCAGGATCGCGGGTACCCGTATCGGAAGCGGAGCGTCTTCTTGTTTGGTCGCCACGCATTGTCCGGCTGTCACGCGGCCGCAGAGACCGGCGCTCTCGAGCATGACGGCGATGCTCGCGCCGTCTCTCTTCGGCCGCTCGACGCGACCCCGTTCCCGGTTGATTCTCCTGTCGGCTCAGCGTAAACAGGCGCTGAAATCGCGTCGACGTTTTAGCAAGCGGGCAAGAACATCGCGTTTGATTTTTCCAAAGCCGCCGGCCGGTTCGGTCTGTGCCGATCCCTTGCTCTCCCGCCGAGTCTTGTCGAATGCCCGGTGAATTGCTGATTGGCGAGGCCGTCGCAAGGGGCTATCCGCCCGCCGTGCTCTACCTGCGCAACGACGAGACCGTCACGACGGAAGTCTGCGCGTTCAACTACTTCTCGGTTTTCATGAAGGATCATCCGGAGGTGGATGCTCATGTCTGGCTCTTCGACGGAGCGGGCAAGCCGGCTGGATATTTCCACAGGGAACTCGGCGTCAACGGTCAATTGCAATTGCAGACGTCGGAGCTGTGTCCGCGCGTTTCGGGAACGGTCGCGATGGCGCTGGTCCCGAAGCACGAGACCAAGCTTCGTCCTGGACGGAAGGTGACGACCGGCTATTACGCACAATATTTCTCGCAGCACGGTGCGATAACGTTGTCGCACGAGCGCGAACCGGTCGCGGCAGCGCCGTTCCCGACCTCCGCCTGGATGCAATCCTATCTCACGCGATTCCTGAGGGAGTCCGGCGTGGTGCTGGTGAACTCCTGCATGGCGTCAGAAGGCGTCTCGGTCGGGACGGCACGGCTCATGGCCCTGGACGGCACGGCATTGGGCGAGCGTGAGATACCGGAGATCGCGCCGATGGGCGCCATCCGCATCAGCACGCTGGACCTTTTCCCCGGGGCTGAACAGTTGGTCGGCGCGGCCGAAGGTTTCGCGCTGGAATTCAAGGGCACCAACATCGCCAGTCCGTTCAGTTATTACGAATTTGCCAACGGCAAGTTCAGCCTGCATCATTTTTAGAGGCGCGTCCGTGACCCGTTTTTCGTCCAGCCCCTGGAAGCCCTACGAGCCCAGATTCATGTTCCCGACTTTCGCGGGCGTCGAGTCGCGCATGGGCTTTTCGATTCCTGCCTGGTATCGTCCGGTCGACATCAGGTATCTCCGCAGCCTCGTCGCAGGCAGCCTGCGCAAGAATTTTCGCGAAACGGTCAAGGATCTCGTTCCCGAGCTCGCCAGCCTGGTCGCCTCGGGCTTCAGCAAGAAGCTAAGGTTCAAACTGCATATCCTGTCGCGTGACGGCGAGTACAGGGCGACTTACGAGTTTCCGGAAGACTACGCGCCGGGCGCCTCCGTCGAGATCGAACTGTCGCGCCTTTTCGCATCGCTCAAGCTGCCACAGCACGATTACCTGGTCATCGCCGTTATGTCGCGCGGACGCATGGACGGCTTCCGCTCCTCGCCTGCCAGCTATTCGATGACCTATGTCGATCAGGACAACGTCGCGATCTACCGCACCGGCGCGTTTGCCCGGCCCTTGAACGAGGGCAGGCTCAAGGCGCATGTCGGGTTCACCGGGATCAATCCGAAGATCATTGCGACCAGCGACATCGTCAGCAGCGTGATGCTGATCAATCACTCCTCCGATCCCGAATATGCTCATGCGGCGCGGCCGACGTCGAAGCTGATCCGCGAGGATGGTGAGCAGATCGAGGGCGATTTCGGCGAGATTCCGCCGCTCGGTGCGCGAGAGGTGTCGGTCGTCGACATGTTCGGCAGTCGTGTGTTCGACTTTCTCAAACCGTTCGGCGGTCGCGGGACTACGGTTACCACCTGCAACGGAATGACGCTCGCGAGCCTGCATTTGCAACGCACGAACGACAATCGGCGCACGTTGCTGGGCATCGAGCACTCGCGGCCCGCGCATATGAACCTTGCCGGCATTCTGCAGCATTGATCGAGGAGATCGGGTGTCGAAGCAGGGGGCGATGCTGTCGTGGTCTGGCGGTCTTGGCCGCTTGCTGAAGTTTGACGATCAGATGAAGACGCCGTCCCTCGGCCTGGTGCTCGGGTTCTGGGGTGTCTCGAACGTTCTGGTCATCGCCTGGTACTGGGTGAACGTCTCCGACCGATACCTCCCGGGTCTCTTGCGATATGCGGGCATCGCTTTCTTCGTGGCCGTCGCGCTCGTTCCGCTGCTGGTCTTGTTCAAGGTCAGAAGGAGCTTCTTCAATCCGGTCACGCTGGGACTGCTCGTGAGCTGCTGCCTTGCGCTGTCCATCACCGCGCACGAAGCCAATTTGCTGCGCGAGCAAATGCAGTTCAGCCTGGATCACGAGCGCGAGTTCGCCCACATGGACGCCGTCGAAGGCGTCATGCGGCCGCTGCTCGCCAAGATTACCGAGGCCTATGTCCGGATATTCGGCGACGATCGTACCTTCGGGGGCTCGACGTACCACACCCACATCATCGCCAACTATCTGTTCGATTCCCTGTCGTTCCTTGCGGTGTTCGCGCTGGCGACCCTGCTGCTTTCGCCGACCGCGTCGTGGCTCTGCCTGCTGACCTTTGCGTTCTACACGCAGATCGCGATCTATCCGGGGCGCATGGGTCCCGTCTTCATTGCGGGCGGGCTGTTCTGGCAGCTGTTCCTGTTGACGTCGCGGCGATATCCCGCCGCGATCATTTCCGGGCTGATTATCAGCTTCGGTCGAACCGACGTCGTGTTCGCTTCGGCGTTCGCCCTTCTGGGGCTTGCAGCTTTCGAGCGGCGATGGCCGACCCTCAAGGAGTGGATGGTGTTCGGACTGCTGATCGGCATCTCGGTGGCCGTGCCGAAGACGCTGATCTGGATGCATCCCGGAACGGACTACAAGTCTTTCCTGGTCACTAATGGCGACTTCAGCAAGCTGGTCGGCAATCTTCAGACCATGAAGCTAGTGGTCGCGATCGCCAGTCCCGTGCTCGCAATTGCGATTGTGAGAACCTTTGCACTTACCCGGACGATTGCCATCGTCGGCGCGGCGACGCTGACCCATGTGGGACTCGTCTTCTTCATCGCCGATTTTTCCGAGACGCGCCTCATCATACCTGCGCTGGCGGGGCTCACCTTCGTGGCGAGCGAGGGTCTTGGAAAATTGCTGGAGGGAGACAAAGAGACGCAAGCGGGAAGCGGCTGAGATCGCGGCCGGATCGCGCTTCAGGAGATAGCGAGGCGTGGAGATTGCTCTGGCGTCTACTGCCCTGTGGACGTGTATCTCAGAAGCACCCTCTTGAGGTCTTTCCCGACGACGCGTTCTCCACAGACGCTGAGATGATCGGAGTCCCGATACATCAGGCAATCGCCGTCCAGCAGCCCCTTTGCGTCCTGATCAATGACCTCGGAGAACGAGATGAACTGAAAGTTCTTCTGCGGCAGGCTGGTCTTGTCGCGCAGGTGCTTGTCGAGGGTCGCAAAGATGTCCACCGTCGGGGGATTGAGACGGAATCCGCCGCGCGCAACCCGCTTCATGCGCTCGAGGTCGCGGAAGTCCATTCTCGATTCGACGAAAGGGCCCAGCCAGATCGTCTTGGTCTGTCGGGACAGAGCTTGCAGGTAGTCGATCGTCATGGCGATCGGCCGGTCGTTGAAATGATAACGGCCTCCGAACTTCATCACATCGGCCGGCTCCTGCCGGTCATGCTCGTCGACCACGAGGTGGGATCCGGAGAAATGCAGGATGACGGTTTCGACGACCTCGCGATGCGCGGTCATGAACTCGTCGAATGCCGTATAGGGGCAATCCGGGATCCTGGCCCATGGGCGGCATCCCGGGCCGACCAGGCCGACGAGGAACTGGGAGTAGTTGTTCCTGAACAATGCATTGTAGATGTTCATCGCGTGAGAATCGCCGAGAATAACGGTCGCTGGCCCAAACCTCTTCGAGCATTCGATAAGCCGGTCCCTCGCGGCAGGCTCGAATCGATTTGTCCAGAACACGCAATCGCCGTTCGTGCCCATGTCGCGCATGAAATCGCCACCGGTGCTGCGCTCGAGCAGTTCGTAGAGCCGGCGGGTATCGTTGCTGCTGAAGTAGAAGCTCTGCTTCTCGAAGCCGTTGGTGGCAATCGCGAAGGCGCTCGCGCCAGCCAGGCCGCACATTCCAACCGCGGAAACCGCAATCAGGGCCGGCCTTCCGAACCGCTTGCGATCTCTCGCCGGCTGCTCGACGAAACGATATGTCAAGGCGGCAAGCACGAGAGAAATCGCCGTCAGCAGGAAGGCGAGGCCGACATTCGGCCGGTCGAAACCGCTTAACCTCGCGAAAACGAAGATCGGTTGATGCCATAGATAGGCACTGTAGCTGATGAGCCCGATTGCGACCGGGATCCGGCTTCCGAGCAATTTACCCGCAATCGTCCGCGTGGTCGCGAATGCGATGACGAGGCAGGCGCCGAGCACGGCAGGCGACGCGCGCAAGTCGGGGTATCGGACGTCGCCGTGGTCGAGGAGGCTATAGCCGATCAGCCCGATGCCGATGGCGACGAGGATATCGAGCGCCGCATTGGGCAGCTCAGCCCTCAGTTTCGAGGTGGGCCACAGGGCCAGGACGGCGCCATCGAGCAATTCCCAGAGCCGACTTGGCATCAGGTAAAAGGTCGTCTCCTTGGCTTGGGGGCCCCATTGGGCATAGGCAACGCTCGCGACCGCAATCGCGGCGAACAGCACGCCCGCGCGGTTGCGGCCAAGCCGCAGCGCCGCCATCAGGAGAACCGGAAAGAACAGGTAGAACTGCTCCTCGACGCCGAGGCTCCAGGTGTGCAGCAGCGGCTTCAAATCGGCAGCCCTGTCGAAGTAGCCGCTCTGCGCCCAGAAGAACACATTCGAGACGAATGCGCACACAGCGATCACGCTCTTCGAGAATTCGACCACCTCGCTCGGGAGCATGAAGATGGGAACGAAGGGAATGCAAGCCAGCAGGACCACGATGAGTGCCGGCAATATCCTCCGGACCCGTCGTTCGTAGAAGGCTGCAAATGTGAATTGTCCGTCCTCCATCTCCCTGCTGATGATGGACGTGATCAGATAGCCGCTGATGACGAAGAAAATGTCGACGCCGAGATAGCCGCCCGGAATCGCATCCAGTCCGGCGTGGAAGAAAATAACCGAGAGAACGGCAATTGCTCTAAGGCCATCGATTTCGGGGCGATAGGGCACTTGCTAAGCCTGATTTGGGCTCGAGCCGACGTGGTGATTGTGATCGAGCACTCGCATCGGCAATGTCCTCTGGGCGAATACTCGCGCCTGGCCGCGGTGTTTTTACCAGACGCTGCGCCCGCCATCCATGACGAGATTCTGTCCCGTCATGTAGCTCGAGGCATCCGAGCACAGAAACTGCACGGCGGCGCGGTATTCGTCGACATCGGCCATGCGGCCCATCGGGATCAGGCGCGTCAGTCGTTCGACGAAGGCGGGGTCCTGGTTGTTGAAGACGCCCCCCGGCGAGATCGCGTTGACGCGCACGCCGTGATCGGCCCAGTAGGTCGCCAGATATTTCGTCAGCCCGATCAAGCCATGCTTGATCACCGAATAGGTCACGGGCTTCACCGGCTGTTCCTCTTCGCGCGTCACCTGCGGCTGGCGGTAGAGCCTCTGGTCCGGCGCGATCACGCCGAGATCGGAGGCGATGTTGAGGATCACGCCGCGACCGCGTTTGGCCATCTCGCCGCCGAACACCTGCGCACACAGCATTGCGCCGGTCAGACCGACGGCGATCTCGGTCTGCCATTGCGGCACCGGGAATGCCTCGAAGCGCGAGGAGTGCATGACGCCGGGGCTCGACGTCACCTTTGGATCGATGGCGGCGTTGTTGACCAGGATGTCAACGGCGATGCCGCGGCCTGCAAGTTGCTCATTGGCGGCCCGCACCGAGTCGAGCGAGGTGACGTTGATCTCAAGCGCGATCAAATCGGCTGAAGGCGATGCCTGTTCCAACGCAGCGACGGCGGTCTCGGCCTGCGCCAGGCCGACATCGGTGACGACCACGCGCGCGCCGGATTCAGCGAGCGCTGCGACATGCTGCTTGCCCAGCAGGCCGCCGGCGCCGGTCACGAGCGCGGTCCGGCCAGTCAGGTCATAGCGGGAGGAGGAGGTCATCGAAGGCTCCTGTTCAGCTTCTGAGCTGGCCGCCGTCCGCGACCATCACGCTGCCCGTGATGAATGCTGCGCGGGGCGAAACGAGAAAGGCGACGAGATCGGCGATCTCTTCCGGCTTGCCCAGGCGGCGCAGTGCCACGTCGCGCACGAGCATGTCTTCGACCGCGGCACTGTTTTCCGCAAGCTTGCGCGCCCAGGTGCCGTCCGCCGACAGGACGTTGCCCGGCGCAACTGCATTGATGCGAATGCCTTCGAGCGCAAGAGGCCGCGCCAGACCGCGCACGGTCGCATTCAACGCTGCCTTCGCGGCATAGTAGGTTACGGGCGCTCCTAGCGCCGCCATGCCAGCGATCGAGGAAATGCAGATGATGGACCGGTCGCCGCTGCCGCGCGCCATCAGCGGCCGGGCAGCCTCGATCATATTGGTCGCGGCGAACAGATTGAGATCCATCACCCGCGACCACTCGGCCGCGGTCTCCTTGCCCGGCGGCACTGAGGCGCCGCTGCCGACATTGCAGACGAGGATGTCGAGCCGGCCCCATTGCTTCTCGACGCCCTCGACCAGTGCCTTCGCAGCGGCGGGGTCAGTGACGTCGGCGACGTGGATGGACGAGAGGCCCTCTACGATCGTGCGCGCCGCGTCGAGTGCCTCGGCACCACGCGCCGCGAGTGCGACCTTGGCGCCTTCCGCAGCGAGCGTCGTCGCGATCGCAAGCCCGATCCCGCGACTGGCGCCGGTGACGAGAGCGACACGATCGTTCAGCTCGAGCTTCATTGCGCGGCGTCCTCGATCCAGCGAACCGTCATGTCGAGATATTTCGCCAGCGCGCCGGCATGGTCGCCGTCGGCCGCGCGCGCGGTTTGCAGGATGTATTGGCCCTTGTAGCCGGCGCGCTCGATCAGCCGGATCGTCTTGGCGAGGTCCGCGTTGCCGGTGCCGAGCGGCACGGTGGTGCCGCCGCGGATACGGTCCTTGATATGCACATTCAGGATGCGCGGTGCATACGCCCCGATCTCCTCGTCGCTGTCATAGCCGAGCGAGGCGCTGTTGCCGCTGTCGTAGTTGATGCCGAAAACTTCGGCCGGAAACGCCTCCATGAACCGGGCAAGCTCGCCCGGCGGCAGATCGGATTCGAAGACGATCTTGACGTTTCTTCTTGTCAGCTGCCCGGAGCGTGCGAGCAGCACGCGCTTCAACGTATCGCTCTCGCTCTCGCGCTCGATCTTGCCGTTGTCGACCAGCGGGATCACGACGAACGCGATGCCAACGCGGCTGCAGGCGGCGATCAGGAGATCGAGGTCGGCGACGAGCGCGTCGCGCACGACGGCGTCGACCTTCCAGAACGGCGCCTGCATGAAGCAGTCACCGGTCAGGCTCGGGATGCGCACGCCGCTCTGTTGCGACAGTGCTAGAATCTCCTGCTGCCCCGGCTCGGTCGTCAGCGGGTTCTCGCGCAGCCGTTCCTGGTCGATGGTCCATTCCATCCGCGTCAGGCCGAGCTCTTTCGCGCGGGGAAATTCGTCGCGCCACTCGTCCCAGGGGAAGGCCTGGATCTTGCCGTCGACCAGCGCCGACAGCCGTCCCTGCATGAAGCCGATGCGTTCGAGCGTTGTGGTCACGATTTGCTATCCGAACTGATGGCGAGGCCCTTGGCGATCCAGCCGCCGTCGACGAAGATCTCCTGGCCGGTCACATAGGCGGAGGCTTCCGACGCAAGGAAAACGGCGGCTCCCACCATGTCGGCGGGCTGTCCCCAGCGGCCGAGCATGGTGTGGCGGCGCCTCTCTTCGTGCATGACGGGATCGGCAAAGCTCTTTGCGGTCATTTCGGTCGCGACATAACCCGGTGCAAGCGCGTTGACGCGAATGCCGTCGGCCGCATAGTCGGCGGCGAGCGCGCGCGTCAGCCCGGCAAGACCGGCCTTCGCCGCCACATAGCCCGGATTGCCGGGAAAGCCGCGGATCGAATTGATGCTGGTCACGTTGACGATGGCAGCCGAGCCCGCCTTCTTCAAGAGCGGGTAGGCGGCGACGATAGTGGCGTAGACGCCGGTGAGGTCGGTCGCGAGCGTGGCGCGGAAGCGCGCGAGCTCGCTCTCGGTGCTCTGTGGGGGAAGGCTGATGCCGGCCGCGTTGACCAGTGCGTCGATACGGCCGCCTTGCGCCGCGATCGTGCGGAACGCGTTTTCAATCGCCTTGTCGTCGGAGAGATCGCAGGCAATCGCGGTCACGCCCTGCGGCGCGGTCCCGGAACGGCTGAGGCCGAACACCGTAGCTCCCGCATCCTGGAGGCCGGTCGCGATGGCGGCGCCGATGCCGCGCGAAGCGCCGGTCACCACCGCGATCTTGTTCTTGAGCGAGAAGGCGCTGAGATCAGGCATAGCCATAACTGCGCATGATGGCGGCACAAAGCTTGACGTCCTCGGGGCGGTCGATCTGGAACATCTTGTGACGTTCCATCACGTGGAAGCCGATCTTGCCGCCGAGACGGTTGTTCTGCTCGCGCAGCAGGGAGGGGATCAGAACGTAGAACGAGCCGTTCTCCAAATAGCGCTTCTCGATCTGTTGCCGCATGCGGCGGTTGCGATAGTCGTAGTTGATCGGCTCCGGTCCGTTCGCGCCGATCCGCCAGTTGAAATAATCCTCGACCTCGCAGACCGAGAGCAGGCTGTCGAGATGGTCGCGATCGAAGGTCGCAAGCGCGTTCTCGATGTCGCCGGGTTCCCGGATCGGCGATGTCGCCTGGAGCGCGACGATCCGCCCGAACCGTCCCATCCGCGCGTCGATCGCATCGAGCGCATTGAGCCAGGCGGATTCGGAAGAAGCGAGGTCGCCGGAAATGTCGTCGGGACGCCGCACCCCGACCGCGCCGGCGGCCTCGGCCGCGGCGAGGATCTGGTCGCTGTCCGAAGACACGGCCACCACGTCGACGCCCCGCGCCGCGCGTGCTTGTTCGACCGTCCAGGCGATCAGCGGCTTGCCGCACAGATCGAGCAGGTTCTTGTGCGGGATGCCCTTGGAGCCGCCGCGTGCGGCGATCACGGCCAGCGTCTTGCGCGCCATCAGATGTGTCCCTCGAGACGCTCGAGCGCGGTCCAGAATCCTTCGCCCATGTTCTTGTGGCCCTGCCAGATCTCGGGAATGAACGAGGCCGTCGGCGCGTGCTTGCGCAGCACCTTTCCGATCTCGTCGAAGTCGATCTCGCCTTCGCCGATCTGAAGACCCTCGCCGTCGAGCCCCTTGGCGTCGCCAAAATGCAGATGCGCGGTGTGCGGACCGAGCTGGGCGAGACCTTGCGCGAAGTCGAAGCCGAAATGATTGGCGGCGAGTTTCGTGTGCGAGATGTCGACGCACATGCGCAGATCATGCTTGGCGCAGAACGCGGCGGACTCGTCCGGGAAAATGAAGATGTTCTGGTGGCGCTGGCCGCCGAAATGCCAGGGGAACGGCGCCATGGTCTGCGGCGTCAGCTCGACGCCGTCCATGTCGAGCTCGGTCAGGCTTCGTGCGAAGATGCGATAGCGCTCGGCCTTCTCTTCCGGCGGCAGCGGCTCATCCATAGTGAAGCCGCCGATATTGGCGACGATCGGCGGACGCTTGGTTTTGGGAAAGTACTTCTTCAGGCCGCGGGTAATGTCGATCACCGCCTGGGTCTGCTCCAGCGAATACCGCCGCAGCGCCTCGTCGGGCGTTGCCAGGTCCATCAGCTTGGAGCCGGCAAACAGCTCCGGCGCGTGCACGACGAAGCCGAGATCGTAGGTGCCGGACAGATAGGTCGCGGGATCGCGCTCCATGTCGCTGTAGCTGAGATGGAATTCGATGATGTCGGGCTGGCATATCTCCAGAAAACGCTCGGCGTCGTGATAGCGCACCGGCACGCCCCAGGGGCGGTCGAAGCGGTAGCGCCGTGCTTTCGCGGCGCCGTCGTCGAGGTCGCTCTGGAAGAAATAGTCGTCCGCCGCCATCGTCCGCGTCAGCTTGCGGCCGAGCAGGGCCGGCATCTTCAGCGGCGACAGGCCCTGTCCCGGGCTCTTCACCGCGATGTCGGCTTCGGAGATCACGGTGCCGGACGAAAGGTCGCGCGCGGCCACCAAGCTCTTGGCGAGGTTTTCGCGGTTGATCAGCTCGCCCTGGCTCAGCGCGCGCTCGGCCAGCTTCTCGCCGCGCGCGGCTTCCACTTCGCGGATGCCCGAGACGAGAGCCTTGAATTCATCCGGCTCCAGGCTTGCAGCATGGTCCGGACCTTCCATCTCGCGGTCGAGGGTGATGTGGCGTTCGATCACGACGGCGCCGAGCGCCACAGCGGCGGTCGAGACGGCAACGCCGCGCTCGTGGCCCGAATAGCCGACGACCGGATGGATCTCGCGCAACGTTTCCATGAAGCGCAGATGGATGTTGTGGAGCGCGGCCGGATAGGTGCTCTGGCAATGCAGCAGCACGTAGCTCGTGTTGCGCTCGTCGAGGAATTTCGCCGCGGCCTTGATCTCGTCCGTCGTGCTCATGCCGGTGGAGACGATCAGCGTCTTGCCGGTGGCGGCGAGGCGCGCGAGCAGCGGCAGGTTGGTGAGGTCGGCCGAGGCAACCTTGTAGGCCTGGACGCCGAAACCTTCGAGCACCGCGACGCTGCTCGCATCCCAGGGCGTGCAGAGATACTGGACGCCCTTGGCCGCACAATACTCGGCGATCTTCTTCTGCTGCGCCGTCGGAAGCTCGAAGCGGCGCAACAGATCGAGCGTGTATTCGACTGCGAGGTCGTCGTCCTTTCCGGACAGGCTCGAAGCGCGATAGACCTCGTCGAGCTTGCGCATCTGGAATTTGGCGCAGTCGGCCCCTGCGGCAATCGCGGCATCGACCAGCGCAATGGCGCGGTCGAAGTCGCCATTGTGGTTGTTGCCGATCTCGGCAATGACGTAGCAGGGTTCACCGTCACCGAGGACGCGGTTGCCGATGCGGACTGAAGCGGTCTGATTTGGCGATGTCATCAACATTCTCGTCTCGCTGCGTCAGGCGAATCGCGCGGGAAAGCGCGACTTCCACGTTCGCAGCCCGTTCTCTTCGAACATGATGCGCGAACAGCTGTGCCCCTGCTGTTCCAGCGCCGCGATGAGCTGATAGCGCTCGAACGGACGCACGAAGAACAGGAAGTAGCCGCCGCCACCTGCGCCCAGCAGCTTGCCGCCGACCGCGCCGTGCTGTTTGGCGAATTCGTAGATCGCATCGATCGCGTCCGACGAGATCTTCGAGCTCAGCTTCCGCTTGGCGTGCCAGGCCTCGTCGATCAGCCGGCCGCATTCCAGGAGCTGTCCGCGCAGGAGATGCCGCCTTATGTCGCGCGTCACTTCCTTCTGCTTGGCGGCTGCGGCGACCGCATCGCTGGTCTCGTGCTGTGCCTTCTGGTCGCGGTGGATGGCGCCGGAATCGCGGCCCGAGCCGGTGTAGCAGAGCACCAGGCTCTCCTCGAGCTCGGCGATGATGTTGGGGTCGAGGCGAAGCGGCACGATGGTGTTCTGGTCGGAGAAGAACTCCATGTGGTTGAAGCCGCCGAACACGGTGGCGTACTGGTCCTGCCAGCCGCCGGGGATGTTGAGCATCAGCCGTTCGGCCTGGAACGCCATCTCCGCGATCTCGTGGCGGTCCCACTGGTCGCCGCGGAATTCGTTGAAGCAGCCGATGATGGCGGATGTGACCACCGCCGAGCCGCCGAGGCCCGAGCCGACCGGGAAGTCGGCGGAGACCTCGAGCTCGAACCCGAAAGTCGGCTTGATCAGGCGCACGACGGACTTGATCAGTGCCAGATCCCCATCCGTTCCGAGCTCTGCGAGATTGTCGGCCTCGATCGTGCTGCGGAAATCGTGCGAATAGATCCGGATGCTGGAATCGCTCCGGCGCCGCAACGTCGCGTGAGCGTACATCTTGATCGTGGCGTTGATGACTGCGCCGCCGTCATTCTCGACGAAATAATGCGTCAGGTCGGTGCCGCCGCCGGAGAAGCTGATCCGCACCGGCGAGCGGGCGCGCGCGAACACCTCGCTCTCTTCGGACAGGTTGAACAGCTCGCGGCTGAACACGTCGACGAGCCGTCCTTCGCTATCGAGGATCGGCACCACGTGGACACGCTGATCCAGCAATTTGAGGATCTGCTCGCGCGGGCCGCCGGCCCTCGCCGAGACGAAGTTGCGATTGATGCAGGTCGCAACCCGGTCCTGGATCGTGGTCCCGGCGAGCATGCGCCTGCGGATGTCGCCGTCAGTCACGGCGCCGACGATTCGTCCGCTCGCATCCTGTGCGAACAGGATGCCGAGCATGTTCGCATTCAGGCGCCGGAAGGCTTCCTCAATGGTCTCGGTCTCGGCGATGGTGACGAGGGTTCGTTCAAGCACGTTTCGGGGTCCAGGAAGGGCCGATTCCAGGCCATATCGCAGCAAGGTTGGTAATACGGGAGCGGCAGGGGCGATGCAAGGTTCCTGCGCCCGGCGGCATCGGGCCAGAATGGCCGGCGTCAAGCGCTCCGGTCGGGCCCGGGCCGATTTACATTGGCCGTGGTTTCTATAGAAGGCTCCCGAGAGGTCTACGCGACATGTATGTGATCGGAATCAGCTCGGGGATCAAGCACGGGCACCACGACGGTGCTGCGGTTTTGCTGCGCGACGGGGAGCTGATCGCTGCTGCCGAGGAGGAGCGCTTCACGCTGGCCAAACATGCGCGCGGCGAGCTGCCGCGCGGGGCGATCGGCTTCTGCCTGAAGCAGGCCGGCATCACCATGTGCGACGTCGACTGGATCTGCTCGCCGTTGAAGACCTACACCAACTACACGCAGCGTCTCACCGAATATTTCAAGTATCAGTTCGGCCACAGCCCGAAGATCGAGCTCTACGACCACCACCTTTGTCATGCCGCGAGCTCGTTCTACGGCTCCGGTTTTCCGGAGGCGACCGTGGCCTGCTTCGACTTCTCGGGCGATTCCAGCTCCGGCCTCGTCGCGCATGCGCGCGGCAACGACTTCCGCGTGCTGACGCGCTTTGCCCGCAATAACAGTCTCGGGCTCTATTACGGGATGCTGACGCAGTATCTCGGCTATCAGATGACCAATGACGAGTACAAGGTCATGGGGCTGTCGTCCTATGGCAGCCCTGACTATCTCGACAAGTTCGCACAGCTGCTGCGTCCTAACGGCATCAACTACGAGCTCGATCCCGAGCTCGACAAGCGCAGGCGCGATGCCGAGATCTTCACCAGTGATTTCTCGACACGGCAGGAGCGCATCTTCACCGAGAAGATGGAGGAGATTCTGGGCCCGCGCCGGCTGCGCGGCGCGCCGCTCGACCAGCGGCTGACCAACATCGCCGCGAGCGGCCAGAAGCAGCTGGAGATCGTCGCCACCGAAGTGATCCGTTCCGCGATCGCCGAGACCGGCTGCGGTGATGTCTGCATCGCCGGCGGCGTCGGGCTGAACTGCAAGATGAACATGGAGATTGCGGCCGAGCCGTCCGTGCAGCGTCTCTACGTCCCACCGGTGCCGCATGATGCCGGCGTGGCGCTCGGCGCCGCAATGATGAAATGCGCGGAGGCGGGCCACGCCATCGCACCGCTGACCCATGCCTACTGGGGCCCGGACTATTCCAACGACACGATACGGGAGACGCTCGACAAGATCGGCGCGCGGTTCGAGCTGCTCGACGATCCCGTGTCGCGCTGCGTCACCGATTTGACAGAGCAGAAGACGGTGGGCTGGTTCCAGGGGCGGATGGAGTATGGTCCCCGCGCGCTCGGCAACCGCTCGATCCTCGCCGATCCTAGGCATGCGGGCATGAAGGACCGCATCAACCTCACCATCAAGTATCGCGAGGAATTCCGCCCGTTCTGTCCGTCCGTGCTGTACGAACGCCAGGCCGAGTATTTCGAGGACACGTTCGACGCGCCCTTCATGGTGGTGACGTTTCCGGTCAATCAGAAGGTCGCCGAGACCATGCCTGCGGTCGTCCATGTCGACAACACCGCACGGATCCAGAGTGTCCATGCGGACAGCAACCCGCTCTATAGTCGCCTGATCGGCGAATTCGCGAAAGCAACCTCGCTGCCGGTCCTGATCAACACCAGCCTCAACATCAACGAGCAGCCGACGGTGAACGCGCCGCTGGAGGCGTTGCATACCTATTTCTGCTCGGGGCTGGACGTGCTCTATCTCGGCAATTACCGGCTGTCGAAATCGAATTGACCTTAAGTGGAGTATCGCCCCGAAATAGATGGACTTAGAGCGATCGCCGTTCTTTCGGTCATGCTCTTCCATGCGGGCATCAAGGCGCTGCCGGGCGGCTATCTCGGTGTCGACATATTCTTCGTCATCAGCGGCTATCTGATCACCTCCATCATCAGCACCGAGATGGAGCAGGGCAGGTTTACATTCGCGGCTTTTTACGAAAGGCGGGCGCGGAGAATATTGCCGGCACTCATCGTGGTCTTGCTGGTGTGCACCCCCCTCGTTGTCATTCTCATGCTTCCGCGCGAGGTGCTCGAGTTCTCGAAGAGCGTGATCGCGGTGTGCGCGTTCGTGTCGAACGTATTTTTCTGGTCGCAGAGCGGCTACTTCGACCGGATAGCCGAACTGAAGCCGCTGTTGCATACGTGGAGCCTCGGCGTCGAAGAGCAGTTCTACCTGATCTTCCCCATTCTCCTGATGGGCGCTTTGAAGTTCGGCCGGAAGTGGGCCGGAGTGCTGCTCGCGGCGATCGCGGTTGCAAGCATCAGCTACGCCCAATGGGGACCCCAGACCAAGGAAGCCACCTTCTATTTGATTCCGAGTCGCCTCTGGGAATTGCTCATGGGGGCTGTTCTGGCCTTGTGGCCCGTCACGAAGTTGCGGGCCCGGCTGTCAAACGCAACACTCGACACTTTGGTCCTCGTCGGCATCGGGCTTATCGCGTTCGGCCTTTTTGAGCGCGGCGGATTCAAATATCCCGGTTTTCGAGCTCTTACCCCCGTGGCCGGAGCCTGGCTCGTCATTGCGTTCGCGACCACTCGGACCACGGTCGGAAGGGTGCTCGGAAGTCGGATCCCCGTCGCGATCGGACTCGTCAGCTACAGCGCCTATCTGTGGCATCAGCCGGTGTTGGTTTTCGCCAGATTGAGCGGCTTTGATCGCCCCGATGTCGGTGTCGCGCTTGCGCTGACGGCTGGTTCCTTCGTGCTTGCCGTCTTGACCTATCGCCTGGTCGAGCAACCGGCCAGGGATCGCAAATGGCTGAGAAAGCCGGCGCTGATTGCGGCTTGCTCGCTCGGCATATTCTCTCTCGCCGGCACCAGTATCGCTGCGATCGCCACCAACGGATTCGAAAAGCAAGGTCTTTACTTCAGCGGAGACGATACGCGTCGTCTCTACCAGTTGCTCATGCGTGACACCGGGGGCGAGCTCACGCGCGACATGGCCACGGATGGCAATTGCGTTTTCTGGATGACGCAGCTCGAACCTGCGGCCTGGGGCCGGCTGGTCGACTGCTCGAAGAGGTTTGGACCCGGAACAGTCGTGATCGGCGACTCCCACGCGATGAACATCTACAACGCCCTGTTCAGGAGCAACTATGGCAAGTTCGTCGTTGGGCTGGTCAACCCTGGCTGCCGCCCTTGGGACAACACGCGACGTGAATGTCCCTATATTGGATTCGGCGAATTCATGGATGCGCATCGGGAAGCTATCCGGACGGTCATCCTGCATTTCTCCGGATCCCATCTCGTGCTCGACGAAAATGATCAGGAAGAGCCCGGCGATGTGCTGAAATTTGGCGGCAAGTACCATTTCAACGATAACGCGATCACCCAGACGATCGGCTATCTGCAAGCCATGTCCGGGATGACCCGGGTGGTCTGGCTTGGTCCCTTCGTCGAACCGAGGCTCAATCTCGCCGACTTTGAAGGCATGAGGAAGGTCGCGCGGGAGGGGTATCCGATCAGTCCCGTGACAGTCGATATTTTCTTGGAGCTCGAGAAGCACTTGCGCGGCACCATTGACCTGCAGCGCAGGTCCTTCGACTACGTCTCGTTTTTCGATATCATCAAGCCTGATGCGATGAATCTGCTGAGTGGCGATTGCCTGATGTACAGGGATTTCGATCATCTCAGCGTTTGCGGCGAGACCGTCGTCGGCAAGGATTTGAAGGCGCGCCTTTCACGATATGCCTCCCCGGAGCGGTGAGCGAGGGCGCGCGGCTTCAGGCGCCTGTCAGGAATGCTACCGCTCGTCCGCGATCACCTTGCCGTCGTTCGGAAGCATGCCGGGGCTGACCAGCTCGACGGCTCCGCCGAGTTTCGTCACGGCCCGCAAGCTGCTGGCGATTTCCTCGTGCAGCGCCTCGCTCGCAGCCGCCGTTTCCACTTTCAGCGTCATTGCGTCGCTCTCGCCCTGTCGTGTGACGACAAGGCGGAGTCTTCCGAGCTCGGAATGGCGCTTGCCGATCTCGGCGATCTGTTCGGGGCGGATGAACATGCCCTTGACCTTGGTGGTCTGGTCGGCGCGGCCCATCCAGCCCTTGATGCGCATGTTGGTGCGGCCGCACGTGCTCGGACCGGGCAGCGCTGCGGTGAGGTCGCCGAGGGCGAGCCTGATCCAGGGATGGTGGGGATCGAGCGACGTCACCACGATCTCGCCGACGTCGCCCGACGCGACGGGATCGCCAGTGCCGGGCTTGACGATCTCCAGGATCAGGTCTTCGTTCACGACCATGCCCTCGCGTGCCTCGGTGTCGAACGCGATGAGGCCGAGATCGGCGGTGCCGAAGGCCTGGTAGGCGTCGATGCCGCGCGCCTTGATCTCAGCCTGGAGTGAGGGCGGGAACGCCGCGCCGGAAACCAGTGCACGCTTGATCGAGGAAACGTCGCGGCCTGAACTGGTTGCGGCATCCAGCAATATCTTCAGAAAGTCCGGTGTGCCGCTGTAGCCAACCGGGCGGTAGGCTTCGATCAATTCGAACTGCTGCTCGGTATTGCCGGGCCCTGCCGGGATCACGGCGCAGCCGAGTGCCCGCGCCGAGGCATCGAAGATGAAGCCGCCGGGGGTCAGATGGTAGCTGAAGGTGTTGAGGACGATGTCATCGGGCCGGAACCCGGCCGCGAACAACGCCCTCGCGCCGCGCCAGGGATCGGCCTGCCGTCCCTCCGGCTCGAAGATCGGGCCGGGGGAGGTGAAGAGGCGGGCGAATGAGCCGGGGGCCGCCGCCACGAAGCCTCCGAAGGGCGCAGAGGCCTTGTGCAGGGCGGGCAGTTCCGACTTGCGCAAGACCGGCAGGCCCGCCAGTGCGGCCCTGGAGGTCACGGCGGCGGGATCGATACCTCTCAGCCGCTCGGCATAGGCCGGCGCGGCCATCGCGGCTCGCAGTACCTCCGGCAGGCGGGAGAACAGATCGGCCTCGCGGGCGGCTTGTTCGCGCGTCTCGCGAGCGTCGTAGTGGGCGGTCATGGCTGCTCTTTCCGTGTTGGCATCCGTTGCGCGCCGCCGCTGGCGTGGGTATCAGACGGCCATTGGCGAGGCCCGGAGAGGACGCGATGGCGGACGAAGGAATCATTGCGGCGGAGGAGGCGACGGACGTCGTCGCGCGCCTGAAGCGCCGCATGATCGAGGAGGCGCTGCCGCTGTGGTCGACCGTCGGCTGGGATTCTGCCGGTGGCGGTTTCATCGACCGGCTGCACCGCGACGGCGCTGCGGATGCGGCTGCGCCGCGGCGCGTGTTCGTGCAGGCCCGCCAGATCTATTGCTACGCCAAGGCCGCACAAATGGGCTGGTACCCTGAGGGCCGCGCCATCGCGCTGAAGGGGCTGGAGCATCTGCTCAGCAAAGCGAAGGCGCCCGACGGCAAGCCCGGTTACGTGCACCGGCTGACGCCGGAGGGGACGGTGCTGGACGGCCGGCGCGATGCCTACGACCACGCCTTCATCCTGTTTGCGCTCGCGACCGTCTACGCGCTCGACCAGGACGCTCAGATTCGTGCCGAGATCGACGCGCTGCTGGCCTTCCTCGACGGCCATCTCCGCTCGCCGCATGGCGGCGTGCACGAAAGCCTTCCGGTTTCGCTGCCGCGCCGGCAGAACCCGCACATGCACCTGTTCGAGGCGATGATCGCGTGTTTCGACGCGACCCACGATTTGTCGTTCCAGAACCGTGCCGGCGAGTTTTTCGCGCTGTTCCTTGCCAATCTCTACGACAAGCAGAAGCGCATCCTGACCGAGTATTTCGAGGAGGACTGGTCGAAGATCGAGCCCGTCAGCGTCGAGCCGGGCCATCAGGCGGAATGGGTCTGGCTGCTGAAAGGTTTCGAACGCATCACGGGATGCCCGACCGGTCAGCGGCGCGCCGAGTTGCTTGCGACCGCGCTCCGATATCGCGACGAGGCCACGGGCTGCCTGATCGACGAGGGGGACGACATCGGCAACATTCGCCGCGGCACGCGCCGGCTTTGGCCGCAGACCGAGATCGCGAAGGCGTGGATCGCGCAGGCCGAGTCCGGCGAGGCGGGCGCAGCGGACGAGGCGCGTGCGGCACTGGTGCGGCTCGAACGGCATTATCTCAGCCATCCCGTGAGGGGCGGCTGGTACGACCAGTTCGATCGCGACGGCAAGTCGCTGATCGACACCATTCCTGCGTCGTCGTTCTATCATGTTCTCTGCGCAGTCACGGAAGCGGAGCAGGTGCTGGGTTAGAGCCACCGCTTGCGCCGCTTGAAGCTCTTGAGGTTCTTGAAGCTCTTGCGCTGGTCGCCGGCGCCCCCGAGGTAGAATTCCTTGACGTCCTCGTTGTCGCGAAGCTCGTCGGCGGTGCCGTCGAGCACGACCTTGCCTTGCTCCATGATGTAACCGTGGCTTGCCACAGACAGCGCGGCGCGTGCGTTCTGCTCGACCAGGAGGATGGTGACGCCGAGGTCGCGGTTGATCGTCTGGATGATGGCGAACACCTCCTTCACCAGCAGCGGCGACAGGCCCATCGACGGCTCGTCCATCAGGATCATCTTCGGCCGCGCCATCAGCGCCCGGCCGATTGCGAGCATCTGCTGCTCGCCGCCGGAGAGATAGCCGGCCAAACCCGTGCGCTCCTTCAGGCGGGGGAAATAGGTGAAGACCATGTCGAGATCGGCATCGACCTCGCGGTCCCGACGCGTGAAGGCGCCGAGCTTGAGGTTCTCCAGCGACGTCATGTCGGAGACGATGCGCCGGCCCTCCATCACCTGGAAGATGCCGCGGCGGACGATCTTGTCGGGATCGATGCCATTGATCCGCTCGCCCTCGAACAGGATCTCCCCGCGCGTGACCTCGCCGTCTTCGGTCTTGAGCAGCCCCGAGATCGCCTTCAGCGTCGTGGACTTGCCGGCGCCGTTGGCGCCGAGGAGTGCGACGATTGCACCCTTGGGCACGTCGAGGCTGAGCCCGCGCAATACCAGGATGACGTCATCATAGACGACCTCGATGTTGCGCACGGCGAGGAGAGGGGGCGCGGGGACGGCGGTCGGCGAAGGACGGGATGCTTCGAGGGTGTCGGTCATGTTGGGTGCCAATTTGTTACGCCCGTCATGCCCGGGCTTGTCCCGGGCATCCACGCTCTTCGTGCCGAGTGGTCAGACGTGGATGGCCGGGACAAGCCCGGCCATGACGTCCGAGATCGCTCACCAGCCCAGCAGCTCCGCCTTGCGCGGCAGCTCGACGGTCTTGACCTTCTCGAGCTTGATCGCGCCCTTGGCCATGAGATCGTTGAGGTCGCCGTCGGTCGCACCGGTGATCTTGGTGCGATAGAGGTCGACCTTCAGCGTGCCGCGGTGGTCCTTTTCGGTCCAGGTCGAAGGATTGCAGACGCCTTCCATTCCGGCCGGGACCCAGTCCTTCTTCTGATAGAATCCCTTGCGGACGTTCTCGCCGGTGGCACCGCCGTTCTTGGCGGCCCAGTCGAGCGCTTCCTTCATGTAGAGCGCCGAACAGACGGCCGCGATGTAGTGCACCGGGCGATAGACCTTTCCGGTGGGATCGGACATCTTGGAGATTTCCATCACCGTCTTCATGCCGGGCGCATTGCCACCCCAGCTCACCGCGGTGCGCAGCGGGAAGATCACGCCGTTGGCGGCGTCCCCGGCCGTCTTGGCGGCGTTCTCGTCCATGCCCCAGACATTACCCATGAACTGGATCTCGACGCCTGCGGTCTTGCACGCCTTCATCACCGAGATGTTGGAGGCTGCGGTGTTGCCGAGATAAGCGTAGTTGGCACCTGAGGATTTCAGGCTAAGGCACTGGGCGCTGTAGTCGCCCGGCGCGAGCGCAAACACGAGCGGCGGCAGTACTTCGAAGCCGAGCTCCTGCGCCATGGCTTCGCCTGCGGCCTTCGGCGCGTTCGGATAAGGATGGTTGGCGCCCATGTGGACGAATTTCGGCTTGCCGGACTTGCCCTTGGCCTTCCAGTCCTCGGCTGCCCAGATCAGCATCGCACGCAGCGAATCCGAATAGCTCGGGCCGTAGAAGAAATTGTAGGGCGCGGGCTTGGCCTTGCCGCTGATGCCTTCGGGATCGGTGAGGGCCGCGGCGTAGGAGCCGGACATATCGGGGATCTTGTCCTGGGCGAGGAAGCCGGTCAGCGCCTCGGTGTCGGCGGTGCCCCAACCCATGATCGCCGCGACCTTGCTGTCCGGCGCCGACCATTTCTTGTACAGCGCGATCGCTTTCGGCACCTGGTAGCCGTAGTCGTTGGTGTCGACATTGAGCTGCTTGCCGCCGACGCCGCCGTTCTTGTTGACCCAGGCGAAGGTGTCGGCGACGGCCTGGCCGTAGGGAGTGCCGACGTCGGAGGTACCACCGGAGCGATCCTCCAGATGACCGAGTGCGATCTGCGCCTGCGCGCTGGCCGAAAAGGTCGCGATCAAGAGCGCGAGTGACGCCGTGCTCAAAAGGGATTTCATTTTCATAGGTCGGTTCCTCCTGTTTATTGTTTAAGTGAAGCAGCCGCGCTCAGTGCGAGAACGGGTAGAGTTTCCAGTAGGCCTTGATCTGCCGCCAGCGATGCGCGAGTCCGTCGGGCTCGAACATCAGGAACGCGATGATGATCACGCCGATGGCGATCTCGCGCAAGAACGTGAGGTTGTTGTTGAGCCCCAGAGCCTTGTCGATCGCGCCGCCCTTCAGATAGGCGCTGAGAAGCTCCATCGACTCCGGCAGCAGCACGACGAACGCGGTACCCATCAGCGTGCCCATGATCGAGCCGGTGCCGCCGATGATGATCATGGCGAGGAACAGGATCGAGCGCTCGATGCCGAAACCTTCCTGCGACACCACGAGCTGGTAATGCGCATAGAGCGCGCCGGCGATGCCGGCGAAGAAGGCCGCCAACCCAAACGACAGCGTGCGGTATTTGGTGAGGTTGATGCCCATGATCTCGGCGGAGAGATAATGGTCGCGGATCGCCACCAGCGCGCGGCCGTCGCGTGTGCGCATCAGATTGGTGACCAGAATGTAGCAGAGCAGCACATAGGCCAGCACGACGTAGAAATACTGTTTGTCGCCGCGAAGCGTGTAGCCGAAGATCGAGAACGGATTGGCGCTCGCCGGTACCGAGCCGCCCGTGAACCACTCGGCGCGGGAGAAGAAGTCGAGCAGGATATATTGCGCGGCAAGCGTCGCGATGACGAGATACAGCCCCTTCAGGCGCGCCGCCGGGATGCCGAAGATCAGCCCGACCAGCGCGGTGATGACGCCCGCGAGCGGGATGGCGAAGAACACCGGGATCGGCGCGTTGTTGGAGATATAGGCCGAGGTAAAGGCGCCGAGCAGGAAGAAGGCGGCATGTCCGATCGAGATCTGGCCGGTGAAGCCGACCAGGATGTTGAGGCCGAGCGCGGCGATCGAGAAAATGCCGATCTGGATCAGGATGCTGAGCCAGTAGCCGGCGAGCAATTGCGGCGCGAAGCACAACAGCAGCACGCCGAGGATCGCGAAGTTGCGGCCGGTCGTGGTCGGAAAGATCGTGGTGTCGGCCGCGTAGGAGGTGCGGAAATCACCAGCAGGAATGAGGGCAGGGCCAGCCATGGATCAGATCCGCTCGATGTCGTGGGTGCCGAACAGGCCGTAGGGCTTGATCATCAGCACGATGATGAGGACGTAGAACGGCGCGATCTCGTAGAGATTGCCCCAGTGCAGATATTCGCTGTCGACATATTGCGCGACGTTCTCGAGCAGGCCGATGATGATCCCGCCGAGCACGGCGCCGCCGACGGAATCGAGCCCGCCGAGGATGGCCGCGGGGAAAACCTTGATGCCGTAGGCGGCAAGGCCCGAGGACACGCCGTTGACGACGGCGACGACGACACCCGCGACCGCCGAGACGGTGGCCGAGATCGCCCAGGCCATCGCGAACACGCTCTTCACGGAAATGCCGAGCGACTGCGCGACCTGCTGGTTGAATGCGGTGGCGCGCATCGCAAGGCCGTACTTCGAGGCCCGGAAGAACCAGGCCATGCCGATCATCATCGCGACCGAGACCACGAGGCTCATGACATAGACGGTCTGGATCTGTAACCCGAACAGGCTGACTGACTGGCTCTCGAACACGCGCGGGAACGGCTGCGGGTTGACGCCGAACATCCATTTCAGGGTCGCTTGCAGCACGGTCGAGAGGCCGATCGTCACCATGATCACCGAGATGATGGGTTCGCCGATCATCGGCCGCAGGATCAGGACCTGGATCGCGATGCCGAACACGAACATGAACACCAGCGTCATCGGCATGCCGATCCAGAACGGCACCTGGTATTTGGCAAGCAGGGCCCAGCACACCCAGGCGCCGACCAGCAGCAATTCACCTTGCGCAAAGTTGACGACCTGCGTCGCCTTGTAGATCAGCACGAACGACATCGCGACCACGCCATAGAGCGTGCCGACCACAAGGCCGTTGACCAGGAGCTGAAAGAGGAAGGCGGTGTTCATGCTGTGATGCTCGATGACGAGTCCGGCGCGCTCTTCCCCTCTCCCCTTGTGGGAGAGGGTGGCTTCGCGAAGCGAAGACGGGTGAGGGGTTGTTTCGGCAGTAACGGTACGCAGAGAGAACCCCTCACCCTAGTGAGGCTGTGGCTGATGACGGCGAGGCCCTCTCCCACAAGGGGAGAGGGCACAGCAATGCGCACCGGGCCCGTTGCCGACTGGAACATCACTCCGCCGCCTCCGCCATGTGCCCGTGTCCACCCAGGTCCACCACGCGCAACGTCGTCCGCACCCTCTGCGTGCTGCCGTCCTGGAAGCGGATCACGGTGTCGACGGGGATGTCGGCATCGCCGCGGTAGATGGCGTCGATGATGCCTTCGTATTTCTCGTTGATGACGCTGCGGCGCACCTTCCGGGTGCGGGTGAGCTCGCCGTCGTCGGCATCGAGCTCCTTGTAGAGTAGCAGGAAGCGCGAGATGCGCTGCGCCGGCGGCAGCGTGGCGTTGACGGTCTCGACCTCCTTGCGGAGCAGTGCATAGACCTCCGGCCGCGAGGCGAGGTCGCTGTAGGTCGTGAAGGAGAGGCGGTTCTTCTCCGCCCATTTCGAGATGATGGAATAGCGGATGCAGATCATCGCCGCGAGCGTGTCGCGGCCGGCCCCGAGCACCACGGCTTCGGCGATATAGGGCGAGAACTTCAGCTTGTTCTCGATGAACTGCGGCGAGAAACGCTCGCCGCGCGAGGTCTCGGCGAGATCCTTGATGCGGTCGATCACGACGAGCTGCTGGTTGGCGTTGAAATAGCCGGCATCGCCCGACAGCATCCAGCCGTCCTTGATGTCGGCGACGCTGGCCTCGGGGTTCTTGTAATAGCCGAGGAACATGTTGGGATGCCGCACCACGATCTCGCCGACGCCGTGGACGTCGGGATTGTCGATGCGGATCTCGACTTGGTCGGACATCGGCACGCCGGTGGTGTCAGGATCGACCTTGCCCTCGGGATGCAGCGTGTAGGCCCCCAGCAGCTCGGTCTGGCCATAGAGCGTGCGCAGCGGCACGCCCATGGCCTGGAAGAACTTGAAGGTATCAGGGCCGAGCGCTGCGCCACCGGTCGCGGCGGAGCGCAGGCGGGTGAAGCCGAGGCGATCGCGCAGCGCGCGGAACAGGATCGCGTCGGCGAGACCCGAGCGCTTGCCCTGTTCGAGCGCGGCAAGGCCGCTCTTCATGCCGACCTCGAACAGGCGTTGCTTGAAAGGCGTGGCGTCCATCACCTTGGCGCGAACGTCGGCGGCGATGGATTCCCAGACCCGTGGGGCAAAGAGCACGAAGGTCGGCGCGATTTCGCGCAGATCGTTCATCATGGTGTCGGGCTCTTCGACGAAGTTGATCTTCATCCGGCAAAGCAGACCTTTGCCGAGCACGTAGACCTGCTCCATGATCCACGGCAGCGGCAGCACCGAGACATATTCGTCCTCCGGTCCCTTCGGATCGAAGGCGAGATAGGTCGCGCAGTGGCCGAGCACGCGGCCGGCGGCCAGCATTGCGAGCTTGGGATGCGACGTGGTGCCCGACGTCGTACAGAGGATCGCGACGTCCTCGCCCTTGGTGGCATCGACCAGTCTGTCGTACAGCTCAGGCTCGCGCGCGGCGCGGGCGCGGCCGAGTTCGGCAAATTTCTCCGCCGACATCAGCCTGGGATCGTCGTATTTCCGCATCCCGCGCGGATCGGAATAGATGATGTGATTCAGCTTCGGCGCGCGATCGGCGAGGCTGAGAAGCTTGTCGACCTGCTCCTCGTCCTCGGCGAAGACGAGCTGTGCCTCGCCATAGTTGAGGAGATAGGAGGCCTCGTCATCCAGCACGTCGCGATAGAGTCCGAGGCTGAGGCCGCCGATGGCGTGCGTCGCCACTTCCGCCGCGACCCAGTCCGGCCGGTTGTCGCCGATGATGCCGACGACGTCACCGCGGCCAAGGCCCATTTCGAGAAGACCTAGCGCGAAGTCGCGGACGCGGGTCTGGTAGTCGTTCCAGGTGAACACACGCCAGAGCCCGAGATCCTTCTCGCGCAGGGCAATCTCGTTGCCGTGCTCCCTGGCGTTGAGCCGGAGCATCTTCGGATAGGTGTCGGCCTGGGCGACGCGGCCTGCGTAATCCATCATGCCGCGCTCTCCTGCGCGGGGGCAGCGTCATCGGGATCGACCAGCACCTCGTCTTCTTCGCCCAGATAGGCGCGCCTGACGTGAGGATCGGCGAGCACCGTCGCCGGGTCGCCTTCGGCGATCTTCTTGCCGAAATCCAGCACCATGACGCGGTGGGAGATGTCCATCACCACGCCCATGTCGTGCTCGATCATCACCACCGTCATCCCGAATTCCTCGTTGAGATCGACGATGTAGCGGGCCATGTCCTCCTTCTCCTCGAAGTTCATGCCGGCCATCGGCTCGTCGAGGAGAATGAGGCGCGGCTCGAGCGCCATGGCGCGGGCGAGCTCGACGCGCTTGCGCAAGCCATAGGAGAGGGTGCCGGCCTGCGCCTTCCGCACCGACTGAAGGTCGAGGAAGTCGATGATCTCCTCGACCTTGCGGCGGTGCTCGAGTTCTTCCTTGCGCGCGCCGGTGAGCCAGTACAGCGAGCCCGTGAGGAAATTGTTCTTCAGGAGGTGATGACGCCCGACCATGATGTTGTCGAGCACGCTCATATGGTGGAACAGTGCGAGGTTCTGGAAGGTGCGGCCGATCCCGAGCGAAGCCCGCGCATTCGGCGTCAGGGCGGTGATGTCACGGCCCTGGTAGAACAGCTGGCCTTCGGTCGGCTTGTAGCGACCGGAAATACAGTTCACGATCGAGGTCTTGCCGGCCCCGTTGGGACCGATGATCGAGAACAGCTCTCCGTCCCTGATGGCGAAGCTGACATCGGTCAGCGCCCGGACGCCGCCGAATCGCAAGGACACGCCTCGCACTTCAAGACTGGTAGCCACCAAACAAATCCCTCCCGGTGATGGCGCGTTCAGCGGCGCTCTTCGTCGGTTCCTGCCCGGCGATCCTAGTACGGCCGTGCCGGTGAGACCATGCAGCAGATGGTCTCCACGGAAAGCCGCGCCGCTCTCATTCCCGCTTGGGATCAAAAGCCGCATCGCCCGAGGTGGCCCTCAATAGGGGAAAGCGCTATTTTGAAATGTCTCCCGGCTGACAATTCTGCGACAAAGTTTTTTCGGGTGGCCGCGGCCTTCGTCTTTCGTCTGATGGCGGTCGAAATGATCTTGTGCGGTGCAGCAGAAGGCTTGGGTGACGAAACGGTGCGGCTGGCTTCGAGATCATGATTTCAGAGGATCAACTGAAGCGCGTCGCCGCCTGGTCGCGCGAACTCACGCAGGCTGAGATCGAGGTCGCTCGCGCAGGCATCACGGAGCGGTCCTATGGCACCGGAGAGACCGTGTTCATGCGCGGCGATTCGTTCGACTATTGGGCCGGCATGGTCTTTGGCCTCGCCCGGATGGGCGGGGTCTCGCGCGACGGCAAGGAGACGAGCCTCGCCGGTCTGACGGCGGGGGCCTGGTTCGGCGAGGGCAGCGTGCTCAAGAACGAACCGCGCCGCTATGACGTGGTCGCGCTGCGCGACAGCCGCGTTGCGCTGATGGAACGCAGCGCTTTCATGTGGCTGTTCGAGAACAGCGTCGGCTTCAACCGCTTCCTGGTGCGCCAGCTCAACGAACGGCTCGGCCAGTTCATCGGCATGCTCGAGGTCAACCGCACACTGGATGCCACCGCGCGCCTCGCCCGCAGCATCGCCTCGCTGTTCAACCCGATCCTCTATCCGGAATCGACCGCGCATCTGGAGATCACCCAGGAGGAGATCGGCGCGCTCTCGGGCATGTCCCGCCAAAACGCCAATCGCGCGCTGAACCGGCTGGAGAAGGAGGGGCTGCTGCGGCTCGAATATGGCGGCGTCACCATCCTCGATATCGAGCGGCTGCGCGGGTATGGAGACTAGCCGACCTCATCGCGCATTGGCGGGCGCGTGTACCGGCCATAGATCGGCGCGCCAGCGGATCGCGATCGCCAGCATCGCGATGAAGCCCGCGACAGCATAGAGCGAGCCTGTCGCGGAATAGCCGATGACGTCGATCAGGCTGCCGGCCGCGAGCAGTCCGATCGGCAGGCCGTAGATCACCATCATGCGCACGCCCATCACGCGGCCGCGAAGGTGCGCGCTCGCGGTGCGCATCAGGATCACGGCCGCCGAGATCATCGACATGCTCTGGGCGATGCCGGCGAGCACCAGGCAGGCCATTGCCACCGGCATGGTCCTGATCTCGACGAACACCAGCAACATGGCGTACCAGGCCAGCGTCGCGCCGATCAGAAGCCGGGCAATGCGCAGTCCGCTGACGAGGCTCAGGGTGATGGAGCCGATCAACGAGCCCACGGCGAAGCTCGCCGAGAGGTAACCTAGGCCGGTCTGGTCGGTGTGGAAGATCTCGCGCGCGATATAGGGCAACAATCCGCCGGTGAAGGGAAATGCGGTGAGATTGGCCAGGAAAGCGACACACAGCGCCGCACGCATTCCCGGGCCGTTCCAGGCGTAGACAATCCCTTCCTTGAGATCGCCCAGTAATCGTGAGACGGCGCGGCTGTTCGCCGGAAGATCGCTGGTCGCGACGGACCTTTCCGGTCGGGTCAGGCAGAGCATCAGCAGCGCGGCCGCAAAGTAGAGACAGGCGATCACCACATAGACGAAGCCGATGCCGAGGAGGGCAAACAGCCCGGCGCCGGTCAGCGCGCCGGCGATGCGCGCGCTGTCCTGGGTCGTGCGTGCAACGCTGATGGCGCCGACCAATTGCTCGGCCGGCATGATCTCGGCCAGCAGCGCGCCCCGCACGCCGAGATCCGAGGGTCGGATCATCCCCATGATCGTCACGATGATCATGACGCTCAGCGGCGACAGGTGACCGGTCAGCGCCAGCACCATGATGGTTGACGACAGCACCGTGTAGATGAGGCGCATGATGACCAGGAGATCGCGATGGCCGATGCGGTCGCCGATCATGCCCAGCACCGGCGCGACCAGGGTCCCCACGAACTGGAGCGAGGCAAGCACGGTGAGCAGCAGCACCGAGCCGGTCTCGACCAGGATGTACCAGCCGAGCACGAGCGTCTCCACCTCGAAAGCCCAGGAGGTGAGCAGATCGGACGGCCATTGAAAGCGATAATTGCGGATGCGGAACGGCGCGAGCGCAGAAGGTCGTGCGGCTGTGCTCAAGACGCGATGGCTCGTGTCACGGCGATTCCCTGCCCGTGTGGTTTCTTTTCATTTCCGGCACCGTAGGGCCGAGGGCGCACGTGTCAATCAGAGCCGCCGCATGCCGCTCCCGCGCTCAGCTCTTACCTGGTCGTTGCCGGCTTCCGCTCTGCCAGAGCCGTGGCCATCGCCGAGATCAGCGGCCGCATGAAATAGGCTTCATCGGCCGGCGAGATGTCGGCGCGCAGGCCGTGCGCGGCGAGCTCGCCCGAGACCGCCGGGCCCACCGACGCAATCAACGTCCGTTCGAAGCCTGCGCGCAGCTTGGCCTCGCTGCCATGCGCCTTCGCTGCCTCGATCAGGCGACGGACCTGGCCGAGATTGGTCAGCGCAATGGAATCGATCCGCCCCGCGGCCATCTCGTCGATCGCGGTGACGATGCTGGCATCGGCGGCGCTGGCATCGTAGGCATAAGGCAGCACCGCATCGACATCGGCGCCTTGCGCGGCGAGCGCGCCGGTCAGTGCGCTATGGTCCTTGTCCGGATAGAGCTGGAGGCCGATACGGTGCCCCCTCAGGTCGACCTTGCCGAGCATCTCGATCACGCCCTCGGTGATCGGTTTCTCCGTGGTCTGCTGCGGTTCGAGGCCGAGTTCGCGCAGTGCCTTGCCTGGTTTCGGCCCGCGGATGAACTTTCGCGATCCGGCGAGAGCAGCGACGAGGGCTTGGTCGAGCCCGCGTGCGCGCGCGAGCTTCATGATCCGCCGCAGGCCTTCACCGGTCATCAGCACGAGATCGTCGAACGGCTTGTCGATGGCGCGGCGGATCCAGGCGTCGACCGGGGCCGGATCCGGCGCATCCTGGATGGTGAACATCGGGCATTGCACGACCTCGGCGCCTTGCTCGGCGAGAAGTCTTGAAAACTGCGCCTCCTCACGCGTTTCCAGGATCAGGATGCGGGTGCCGTTCAAACGGTCGGCCATGGAAATGCTCCGGCATAAATCGCAATCGTCCGTTCATCCTGACTCCACGCTTTACGTCGAAGCAAGCCCCGGGATTGGCGCAAGGGGCGTGTCGGTGCTAGAGCAGGGTGCAAATCGCGGCGTGTCCCGTAGCTGCTGCACAAACCTTCATCAGAGCCAAGCCCGTTCATCAACATGCCCGATCATCAATATGTGCTGACCCTGTCCTGCCCGGATCGCCCCGGCATCGTTTCGGCGGTGTCGACCTTCCTGGCCCATAATGGACAGAACATTCTCGACGCCCAGCAGTTCGACGACATCGAGACCAAGAAATTCTTCATGCGCGTGGTGTTCACCGCGGCCGATCTCGCCGTGGAACTGTCGGCGCTGCAGACCGGCTTTGCCGCGATCGCCGAGCGTTTCGGCATGGACTGGCAGATGCGCGATCGGGCCGCGCACCGCAAGGTGATGCTGCTGGTGTCGAAGTCCGACCACTGCCTGGTCGACATCCTCTATCGCTGGCGCACCGGCGAACTGCCGATGACGCTTGCTGCGATCGTCTCCAACCATCCGCGCGAGGTCTATGGCGGGCTCGATTTCGGGGACATCCCGTTCCACCATCTGCCCGTGACCAGGGAGACCAAGCGCGAGCAGGAGGGCCGGATCATGGACCTCGTGGATACCACGAAGACCGATCTCGTCGTGCTCGCCCGCTACATGCAGATCCTGTCGGACGACCTGTCGGCGAAGCTGTCGGGGCGCTGCATCAACATCCACCACTCGTTCCTGCCGGGCTTCAAGGGCGCAAAGCCCTATCACCAGGCCCATGAGCGCGGCGTCAAGCTGATCGGCGCCACCGCGCACTATGTCACGCGTGACCTCGACGAGGGCCCGATCATCGACCAGGACGTCGAGCGCATCAGCCATCGCGACACGCCGGAGGATCTCGTCCGCAAGGGCCGTGACATCGAGCGCCGCGTGCTGGCCCGCGCGATCCGCTACCATCTCGACGACCGCGTCATCCTCAACGGCCGCAAGACCGTGGTGTTCGTGGATTGAGGGAGCGCCCCTAACGCACCGCGCTGCCCGAAATCGTCCCCGTCGCGCCCTTCTGCGCCTGCTCTTCCTTCTCGCGATCCGCCGCCGGCAGCAGCCGCTTGCGTTCGCGCTCCTTCATGTAGGCGTCGTATTGCGGCGTGCCCGCCCGCGGCGGGGCATCGGCCGGCAGCCCGCCGGCCCATTGCGGGACGTAGTCGCCCATGCCGGCGGAGAGTCTTTCGTTGACGGTCCCGCAGCCCGCAAGGCTGGAGGCCAGCAAGGCAACGATGGCAGCGGTCGAAGGCAAGCGGATACGCATGATCATCTTCTGGGTCGAACTGGACCGGGCGCGGATACGGGACGCCCGGTGGGCGCCAGCGGCGCACTCTAGTCCTCAACAAGTAAAATTGGCCTATTCGGCGGCGAATTTTTTTGTATACATAAAGGTAGAATAATACGTCTTATTTGAGGTTGATCGCGCCGTGCTAGTTGATACGGTATACAATCCGTATTCACGATCGAGGTGGAGAGTTCAATTTCGTCGGGCCCTTTGAATGTTCGAATTCTGCAAAGCGGAGGCGGATTCATCCAACCACGGCGCCGCCGGGCGCTCTTAGAGTACGGCATGACGCGGAGGGGTTAGGCGCGGGCATCGAAAGGCTTTATTGTTGACAGGGCCATTTTATTTGTACAATCGTACAAATAACTCCCCTGCCGGCAATCCGACCGCGTGGCTTGCGCCGAATGGTCGCCCAACGTCCGATTGACAACGGGGTTGCGGAGGACGCCATGTGGCCAGACGGCATGGCTTGTCCGTGGGTTAGAGCGCGGCAAGGACCGGGTACTCGGTCTGGCGCACAACAGGTCAGGAATGGAAGGGGAGGGACATCTGATGTTCGAACGCAGAATTTTTTCACGCACCGTAGCAGCAGCCGCCATTGCAGGCGTTGCAGGCCTTGCGCCTGCAAAGGCCGAGGACAGCGTCAAGGTCGGCCTGATCCTGCCGATGACCGGCGGCCAGGCCTCGACCGGAAAGCAGATCGAAAACGCGATCAAGCTTTACATGCAGCAGAAGGGCGACACCGTCGCCGGCAAGAAGATCGAGATCATCCTCAAGGACGACGCCGCGATCCCCGACAAGACCAAGACCGCCGCGCAAGAGCTGATCGTCAACGACAAGGTCAACTTCATCGCAGGCTTCGGCGTGACGCCGGCCGCGCTGGCGGCGGCTCCGCTGGCGACGCAGGCCAAGATTCCGGAAGTCGTGATGGCAGCCGGCACCTCCATCATCACCGAGCGCTCGCCCTATATCGTACGCACCAGCTTCACGCTGGCACAGTCCTCGACCATCATCGGCGACTGGGCGGTGAAGAACGGCATCAAGAAAGTGGCGACGCTGACCTCCGACTACGCGCCGGGCAATGACGCGCTGAACTTCTTCAAGCAGCACTTCACCGCGGGCGGCGGCGAGGTGGTCGAAGAAGTCAAGACGCCGCTCGCCAATCCCGACTTCGCGCCGTTCCTGCAGCGCATGAAAGACGCCAAGCCCGACGCGATCTTCGTGTTCGTGCCGGCCGGCCAGGGCGGCAACTTCATGAAGCAGTATGCCGAGCGCGGCCTCGACAAGGCCGGCATCAAGGTGATCGGACCCGGCGACGTCACCGACGACGATTTGCTCAACAACATGGGCGACGCCGTGCTCGGCACGGTCACCGCGCACCTCTACTCCGCGGCGCACCCCTCGCAGATGAACAAGGATTTCGTCGCAGCCTACAAGAAGGCGTTCGGCAATCGTCCGGGCTTCATGGCGGTCAGCGGATATGACGGCATCCACCTGATTTACGAGGCGCTTAAGAAGACGAATGGCGACACCGACGGCACCAAGCTGGTCGAGGCCATGAAGGGGCAGAAGTGGGAGAGCCCGCGCGGCCCGATCTCGATCGACCCGGAGACCCGCGACATCGTGCAGAACATCTACATCCGCAAGGTCGAGAAGGTCGACGGCGAACTCTACAACGTCGAGTTCCAGACCTTCGAGGCCGTCAAGGATCTCGGCAAGACCAAGAAGTGACGCGCTCGCTTCACCTCTCCCGCTTGCGGGAGAGCGTAGGCCGCCTCCGGCGGCCGTCCTTCAAGAGACGCCGAGGCGTCGCCTCGGCTATCGCGAAGCGGCGGGTGAGGGTTCTTTCCACTAGGGAGGTGTCCCATTGCGGAGACACCCTCTCCCCAGCCCTCCCCCGCAAGCGGGAGAGGGAGCGCAGCACGGCCTTGGGCTAAACCTGAAATGATCTTCGACCTTCAATGACCTCTATCCTCACCAACCTGTTCGACGGCGTCGCCTACGGCATGTTGCTGTTCGTGCTCGCTTGCGGGCTCGCGGTCACGCTCGGATTGATGAACTTCGTCAATCTCGCTCATGGCGCCTTCGCGATGGCCGGCGGCTATGTCTGCATGGTGCTGGTCAACCGGATGGGCTGGCCGTTCTTCGCAGCGCTGCCGCTCGCTTTTGTCTCGTCGGCCGCGATCGGCATCGTGCTCGAACGCACGCTCTACCGCCACCTCTATGCGCGGAGCCATCTCGATCAGGTGCTGTTCACCATCGGCCTGACTTTCATGTCGGTCGCCGCCGTCGACTACATTCAGGGCTCGTCGCGGGTCTTCATCAACCTGCCGGCCGCGCTCCAGGGCCAGTTCGATGTGTTCGGGGTCGGTATCGGCCGCTACCGGCTGATGATCATCGTGATCTGCGGCTTGCTCACCATCGGCCTCCAGATGGTGCTCGCCAAGACGCGTTTCGGCAGCCGCCTGCGCGCCGCCGTCGATGATCCCCGCGCCGCGAGCGGCCTCGGCATCAACGTGCCGCAAGTGTTCGCATTCACCTTTGCCTTCGGGTGCGGGCTCGCGGGCCTCGGCGGCGCGCTGAGCGCCGAGATCCTCGGCCTCGATCCGTACTTTCCGCTGAAGTTCATGATCTACTTCCTGATCGTGGTCACCGTCGGCGGTTCGTCCTCGATCACCGGCCCGTTCCTGGCCTCGCTTCTGCTCGGCATCGGCGACGTCGCCGGCAAGTATTACGTGCCGAAGATGGGCCCCTTCGTGATCTACACCATGATGATCGTGATCCTGATCTGGCGCCCGAACGGCCTGTTCGGCCGCACGGCCGCGCGTTGAGTTCGCCGATGAGCGCTTCCTCCGACGTCGGTCATCACGCCCAGAGCCAGGCACGCTGGCACTATGGCGAAGTCGCCTTCTGGCTCGTCGTGCTGGCCTGCGGCTTTGCATTTCCCGCGCGCTATCTGATCATGACCGACATCCTGCGGCTGGCGCTGTTTGCGATGTCGCTCGATCTGATCCTCGGCTATGCCGGCATCGTCTCGCTCGGGCATGCTGCTTTCTTCGGCGTCGGCGCCTATGCGGCGGGGCTGCTCGCGCTTCATGGTATCGTCAACGAGCCTGTGCTGGCGCTGATCGCCGCAGGTCTTGCCGCGATGGTGCTCGGCTTTGCCACCAGCTTCCTGGTGATCCGAGGCGTCGATCTCACGCGGCTGATGGTGACGCTCGGCATCGCGCTGCTGCTGGAAGCGCTCGCCGAACGCTTCTCCAACGTCACCGGCGGCACCGACGGCCTGCAGGGCATCGAGATGCAGCCGATCCTCGGCCAGATCCCGTTCGACATGTTCGGCAAGGCCGGCTTCTTCTATTCGCTCGCCGTGCTGTTCCTGCTGTTCCTGTTTGCCCGCCGCGTCGTGCATTCGCCGTTCGGCCTGTCGCTGCGCGCGATCAAGAACAATCCGCTGCGCGCCGCCGCGATCGGCATTCCCGTCAACCGCCGCCTGATCGCGATCTACACGCTGGCGGCATTCTATGCCGGCGTCGCGGGCGCGCTGTTCACCCAGACCACCGCGATCGCCTCGCTCGACGTCTTCGCCTTCGAGCGCTCCGCCGATTTGATGCTGGTGCTCGTCATCGGCGGCACCGGTTATCTCTATGGCGGGCTGATCGGCGCGGTGATCTTCCGCATGCTCCAGGAAGTGTTCTCCACCATCACCCCGCAATACTGGCAGTTCTGGATCGGCCTCGTGCTGGTCGTGATCGTGCTGGTCGGCCGCCAGCGCCTGCACCGCTGGGTGCTGTACCTGCCCAATCTGGTCATCAGGCAGATCGCGGGTCGCAAGGCCGTCGCCGCCGTGCCGGAGAGCGAGGCATGACGATCGCGCTCGAAACCCAAAATCTCGAAAAGCAGTTTGGCGGGCTGCGCGTCACTCGCGATCTCTCCTTGAAGATCGAGCAGGGCGCCCGCCACGCGCTGATCGGTCCCAACGGCGCCGGCAAGACCACGGTGATCAACCAGCTCACCGGTGTGCTCAAGCCCAATTCCGGCCGCATCCTGCTGGAGGGACAGGACATCACCGATCTGCCCGTGCACAAGCGCGTGCTGCGTGGTCTGTCGCGCACCTTCCAGATCAACCAGCTCTATCCTGACCTGACGCCGCTCGAGACCATCGGCCTCGCCGTATCCGAGCGCCTCGGCCATGGCGGCGACTGGTGGCGGCGGATGGGCACGCGCAGCGACGTCAATGGTGAGATCGCCGATCTGCTTGCGCGCTTCCATCTGCTCGACGTCATGAACGAACAGACCGTGACGCTGCCCTACGGCAAGCAGCGCCTGCTCGAGATCGCAGTCGCGATCGCGGCCAAGCCGCGCGTGCTGCTGCTCGACGAGCCCGCCGCCGGCGTGCCCGAGAGCGAGCGCCACGATATCCTCGCGGTCGTCGGCAGCCTGCCGCGCGACGTCACCGTGCTCTTGATCGAGCACGACATGGACCTCGTGTTCTCCTTCGCCGACCGCATCTCCGTGCTCGTCTCCGGCGCGCTGCTCACCGAGGGGCCGCCCGAGCAGGTCGCGCGCGATCCGCAGGTCAAGGCGGTCTATCTCGGCGAGGAGGCGGTCAATGTCTGACCTGCTCGCGATCGAGGCGTTGCGCGCCGGTTATGGCGAGGCGGTGGTCCTGCCCAATATGTCCTTGCGCCTCGCCGAGGGGCAGGTGCTGGCGCTGCTCGGCCGCAACGGCACCGGCAAGACCACGCTGATCAATTCGATCGTCGGCGTCACCCGTCGCTTCTCCGGCAGCGTGGCGCTCGCCGGCGCCGATGTCACTTCGCTCCGGCCCGACCAGCGGGCGCGCGCCGGCATCGGCTGGGTGCCGCAGGAGCGCAATATCTTTCGCTCGCTCACCGTGGAAGAGAACATGACCGCCGTGGCGCAGCCCGGTCCATGGACGATCGAGAAGGTCTACGAGATGTTCCCGCGGCTGAAGGAGCGGCGGAGTAATTTCGGCAACCAGCTCTCCGGCGGCGAGCAGCAGATGCTGGCGATCGGCCGCGCGCTCACCCTCAACCCGAAGGTGCTGCTGCTGGACGAGCCGACCGAAGGCCTTGCCCCCATCATCGTCGAGGAGCTCTTGAAGGCGATCGGCAGCATCACGCGGGCAGGCGGCATCTGCTCGATCATCGTCGAACAGAATGCCCAAAAGATTCTGGGGCTGGCCGACCGCGTTGTGATATTGGAGCGCGGAACGATCGTCCACGATGCTCCGAGCGCCGCGCTGAAAGCCGACCCTTCGGTCCTGGAGCGCCATCTCGGCGTCGCCGGGGCCGCAGCTCACTAAACTAAAATGTCCAGGGAGTAAGACATGCAGCGAACCAAAGCCCCCTTCCGCGCCGACGAGGTCGGCAGCCTCTTGCGTCCGGCCAAGATCAAGGAAGCCCGTAGCCGGCTCGAGAAGGGCGAGATCTCGGCCGACGATCTGCGCAAGATCGAGGACATGGAGATCGAGAAGGTCGTGCACAAGCAGGCCTCGCTCGGCCTCAAGCTCGCGACCGATGGCGAATTCCGCCGCTCCTGGTGGCATTTCGACTTCCTGGCCAAGCTCACCGGCTGCGAGCTGTTTCATCCCGATTCCGGCATTCAGTTCGCAGGCGTGCAGACCCGGCACGATGCGGTGCGGGTGATCGGCAAGCTCGACTTCCCGGCCGATCACCCGATGCTGGACCATTTCCGCTTCCTGAAGAAGGTCGCCGACCAGGCCCACGTCACCGCCAAGATGACGATCCCGTCGCCCGCGGTGCTGCACTTCCGCGGCGGCCGCAAGGCGATCTCCAAGGATGTCTATCCCGATCTCGACGCATTCTACGAGGACCTCGGCAAGACCTATCGGAAAGCGGTCAAGGCCTTCTACGACGCCGGCTGTCGCTATCTCCAGTTCGACGACACCGTATGGGCCTATCTCTGCTCGCAGGACGAGTTGCAGAAGGCGCGCGAGCGCGGCGACAATCCGGACGGTCTCCAGCAGATCTATGCTCGCATCATCAACTACGCGCTGGCCGAGAAGCCCGCCGACATGGTGGTGACGACGCATGTCTGCCGCGGCAATTTCCGCTCGACCTGGATTTCCTCGGGTGGCTACGAGCCGGTCGCGGAGACCATGCTCGCCGGCACCAATTACGACGGCTATTTCCTCGAATATGACAGCGATCGTGCCGGCGGCTTCGAGCCGCTGCGCTTCCTGCCCAAGGGCAACAAGGTCGTCGTGGTCGGCGTCATCACCTCGAAGTTCGGCGAGCTCGAGAAGAAGGACGACATCAAGCGCCGTCTGGAAGAAGCCGCCAAGTTCGCCCCGCTGGAGCAGCTCGCGCTGTCGCCGCAATGCGGTTTTGCCTCGACGGAAGAAGGCAATGTCCTTTCCGAGGAAGAGCAGTGGGCGAAGCTGAGCCTTGCCGTCGAGATCGCAAAGGAAGTGTGGGGTAACTGAGCCCAGCACTGGGCGTTGCGTAGGTCGAGGCGAGGCCTCTCCGCACAATCACTGTCATTCCCCGCGAAGGCGGGGAATCCAGTACGCCGCGGCTTCCCAGAGAATCGCCGGCGTCTCTGGAAGACTGGGGCGCCCGGTCCTAGTGGGCAATTGCGTACTTGCCGAGGGCGACAGCGAGCGTGGGGCGCTTTCGTAGCCCGCATGAGCGGAGCGATATGCGGGGCCGCTTGAACCCGGATGTCGCTTCGCTCATCCGGGCTACGGCATCGCGCCCAAGCCTCACTTCTCCGCCAGATAAACCTCGCCCAGCAGCGAGGAGTTCGACCACGGCACCTGCTTGTTTTTCGTGCTCGACACCACTTCGGCCCGTACCCGCGTCAACATCTGCTGTACCTCCAGCCCCGGCGTCCCGACGTGGCGGGACAGTGCGGCGGAGAACGGCGAATTGGCGCCCTCGCCATCGAGCGCGACCTGGCCCGGCGCTGTTGCGAACGCGATCAGCGTGCCTGCTCCTAACGTTACGCCGCTACCGAGACTTGCCGGCGCAGCAAGTCCGGAGACGCCCTCGATGGCGCGGTTGGCGCCGGCACTGGCGACCTGCTGCGCCATGGGATTGTTGCGGCAGGCATCGAATATCAGAATGTTGGTGCGAACCTGGTCGTCGAGGCCGGCCATGATCGTGTCCATGTCGATCATCGCCTCGGTCATGGCCGTGCCCGGCTTGAGCTCGACGTCGATGGGAATGAGATAGTTGCGGCCGTCAACCTGAACGCCGTGGCCGGCATAATAGACCACCGCGACTTGCGCCCGCGCGGCCTCGCGCAGGAAGTCGCGTGTTATCTTCTGCATCGCAGAGCGGTCGAGATCGATGCCTTCCGACACGGTGAAGCCGATATCGCGCAGGCTCTTCGCGACGGCGCGTGCGTCGTTGGCCGGATTGGCCAGCGCCTTGACGTGCGCATAGGCGCCGTTGCCGATGATCAGCGCCATGCGTACGCCGCGAGCGGCTGGCGCAGGTGAGGGAAGCTGCGCTGCGCCCGGCTTCTGCTGCGGAGCGGGAGTCGCGGTCGGCTGCGTCGCCGGCGAAGGCGCATCGCGCGGGATCGGCGCGCTCGTCTCCGTCACCAGCGACAGCCGAACCTTTGCTGTCGCCTGGTTGGCCTTGCTGCCGGCATCCGAAGCCACGATCGCAAGCGTCGCCTTGTAGTCTTCGCGCGCGCTTGCGTAATCGCCCTTCGCTTCAAAGGCCAGCGCGCGATGAGTATAGCCGGAGATCAGCACGCTGTTCGGCGGCGTCATGATGTTGGCCGGCGGCTTCTCCCTGGCGAGCCGGATCGCCTCGCTGCCGTCGGCGATGGCGCGGTCGAGATCGCCCTTGGCGCGCCAGATCGCGGTGCGGTTGATCAGCGGCTGCGGCAGCGAGGGATCGAGCCGGATCGCCTGGTTGATGTCGGCGAGCGCACCGTCGAGATCGCCGAGTGCCTGTTTCGAGATGCCGCGGTTCTGGAACGAGAACGCCGCTTTCGGATCGGCCTTGATCGCCATGTCGTAGTCGGCAATGGCCTTGGCATAGTCGTGCTTGCCGCGCCAGGCATTGCCGCGATTGTGGAAGATGGTGCCGCTCGGCGGGCCGAGCTTCAGCGCGTCGTCGAAGTCCGCGATCGCGATGTCGTAGTCGCCCTTGTCGTAATAAGCCGATCCCCTGAGGTTGTAGGCCGCCTGGCTCGGCTGCAGCCGGATCGCTTCGGTGGCGTCGGTGATGACCTTCGAATAGTCGCCCTTCTTGTTCCAGCCGACTGCGCGCCAGAAATGGATCGTCGCAAGCTGCTCGCCCCGAAACACCTTCAACGCGATGATCTTGTTGCAGGCGTCGATCATCTGGTCCGCCGGCGTGGTGTCGGTGGTGCAAAGCGGCCCGAGCTGATTGCGCGCCTGCGCCGCCGCGGGCGCGGACCATAGGGTTGCGGCGAGCAGGCTGAGCGCGACGAGCAGGCGGCGCATGCGAAAGTCCCCATCAAAGGAAGGCGCTTGTTTGTTGCTCGGCTTGCTGCGGGGGTTCACGGGCCGCGCTGGCGTGAGCAGACGAGGAAAAGTCGGACAGCTGCTATTCCTTTAGTGGGCAGAATTTGCTAGGAGGCGGAGCCCAACTTTTCTGCCCACCGCGTCCCACTCATGAAAAACGACGAAATCCTCAGCCAGATCACGGAGTTCTGCCGCAAGGCGGACATGGCGGAATCGACGTTCGGCCGGCGCGCGGTGAACGATGGGAAGCTTGTGCATCGCCTGCGCGAGGGCAAGCGCATCACCATCGACACGCTGGACCGGATCCAGGCCTATATGGCGGCCTCGATGGCCGGTGGTGTGCCGCCGCCGCGGGGGCTTCAGGTACCGCCCGAAAAACGCGACCCGCGCGGCAATTTCCGCTTCTTCGAGAACCGGCAGAAATACCTGCTGTTCGTCCACACCTGCAGCGAAAAGCGGGTGGTCGCCGACAGGGTCGCGCTGGAGCTCGCCTCCATCCATCCGCGCCCACCGGCGCTGCGCCTGTTCGACGCCGGCGTCGGCGACGGCACGGTGCTGGCGCGGGTGCTGCGCGCCACGCACCAGCGCTACCCCCATATGCCATTCTACGTTGCCGGCAAGGAGCTCAGCCTGGAGGATCTGCGCCTGACGCTGGAAAAGGTGCCGGACCGCATTTTCGAGCATCCGGCGTCGGTGTTCGTCTTCACCAACATGTTCTACTCGGAAGCGCCCTGGCTGACGCCGGCATCGCCTGCGGCGGCGGCTGCGACCGTCTGGCACGAGGTGCCGCTGCGGGGCGCCTCGTCAGGCGAGTTCGAGCAGCAGATCGCCGAGCTCCGGCCGTTCCTGGAGCAGAACTGGCGTGCCGCGATCAGCCCACGCACGGCCATGCCGCTCTACGAGCGGCCTGTGGTTCTGGTGCTCTACCGCGAGGATCACCGGTTCCTGCTCGACTCGACCATTCCGCGGCCGGGCCAGACCGAGGCCAATTTCGACCTCGTCATCGCGTCCCAGCCTTACCGCGCCCTGTCCTCGGTCAACTTTCGGGCGAAGCGGATCATCGCACCTCTGGCAAAGGCGCTTCGGCCGGGCGGGCGGCTGATCGGAATCCACTCCCATGGCCAGGATCCGGGCATGGAAATGATCCAGGCGATCTGGCCAGGAGAAAATCCTTTCGCCGTGAGCCGTCATGAGCTATTGCGCGCCGTTAAGTATGAACTCGGATCGTTGGGCCGCGACTTAAATTTTAATGCATATGCGGATAACCGCTCGATCTTCAGGTATGATATGGAAGCGTTGCCCAACGAGGTAACCGGGACCATCGGAACCTCGACGGCCTTTGCAGCGTGGAATGCGGCGGTGTATGTCGCTCAGATTGAGGACGACCGGTTGACAGAAATGACTCAAAACGGCCGCACTCTGGATGCCGCCAGGGATGTGCTGCGGAAGTACAATGGGCTCTGGTTTCTCGACGAATCCTACGTCATCTCGCGCCGGCGTGATTGACTTCATTCACAAGTAAATATCGCAAACGCCCGCCGGCTTAGTGGCGGAACAAGGGGTTACTGATGCGCGCGTCCTATCTCTTCACCAGCGAGTCCGTGTCCGAGGGTCATCCGGACAAGGTGTGCGACCGGATTTCCGACGAGATCGTCGATCTGTTCTACCGCGAAGGGCCGAAGGCCGGCATCGACCCCTGGCAGATCCGCGCCGCCTGCGAGACGCTGGCGACCACCAACAAGGTGGTGATCGCCGGTGAGACCCGCGGTCCGAAGTCGGTGACCAACGAGCAGATCGAGGGCGTCGTCCGCGGCGCGATCAAGGACATCGGCTACGAGCAGGAAGGCTTCCACTGGAAGACCTGCGACATCGAGATCCTCCTGCATCCGCAGTCGGCCGACATCGCCCAGGGCGTCGATGCGCTGCAGCCGGGCGAGGTCAAGGAAGAGGGCGCGGGCGACCAGGGCATCATGTTCGGTTACGCCACCAACGAGACGCCCGATCTGATGCCGGCGCCGATCTTCTACGCCCACAAGATCCTGCGCCTGATCTCCGAAGCCCGTCACTCCGGCAAGGAGAAGGTGCTCGGTCCGGACTCCAAGAGCCAGGTCACCGTGCAGTACGAGAACGGCAAGCCGGTCGGCGTGCGCGAGATCGTGGTCTCGCACCAGCATCTGATCGAGGACATCTCGTCCAAGCAGATCCATGACATCGTCGAGCCCTATGTGCGCGAGGCGTTGCCGAAGGACTGGATCACGCCGAAGACGATCTGGCACATCAATCCGACCGGCAAGTTCTTCATCGGCGGTCCCGACGGCGATACCGGCCTGACCGGCCGCAAGATCATCGTCGACACCTACGGTGGCGCGGCTCCGCATGGCGGCGGCGCGTTCTCCGGCAAGGATCCGACCAAGGTCGACCGTTCGGCGGCCTATGCCGCGCGCTACGTTGCCAAGAACATCGTCGCCGCCGGTCTTGCCGACCGCTGCACGCTGCAGCTTGCCTATGCCATCGGCGTGGCGCGTCCGCTGTCGATCTACATCGACACCCATGGCACCGGTAAGGTGCCGGAGGACCAGCTCGAGAAGGCGGCGGCGCAGGCGATGGACCTGACGCCCCGCGGCATCCGCAGCCATCTCGACCTCAACCGCCCGATCTACGCGCGCACCTCGGCCTACGGCCATTTCGGCCGCACGCCAGACAACGAGGGCGGCTTCTCCTGGGAGAAGACCGACCTCGTCGAGCAGCTCAAGCGCGCGCTCTGAGTCACTTGAGTCATTCCGGGGCGCCGCAACAGCGGCGAACCCGGAATCTCGAAGCTTTCGGATTCCGGGTTCGCTCGCTTCACGAGCTCGCCGGAATGACGAGCCAAACAAACAGGAACCTGCCATGAACGCGAAGCCCGGCTTCACCGATTACATCGTCAAGGATATTTCGCTGGCCGATTTCGGCCGCAAGGAACTCTCGCTGGCCGAGACCGAGATGCCCGGCCTGATGGCCACCCGCGAGGAGTACGGCCCGAAGCAGCCGCTGAAGGGCGCGCGCATCGCCGGCTCGCTGCACATGACGATCCAGACCGGCGTGCTGATCGAGACGCTGGCAGCGCTCGGCGCCGACATTCGCTGGGTGTCCTGCAACATCTATTCGACGCAGGATCATGCTGCCGCCGCGATCGCGGCCGCCGGCATTCCCGTCTTCGCCGTCAAGGGCGAGACGCTGGCCGAGTACTGGGACTACACCGCAAAGCTGTTCGACTGGCACGGCGGCGGCCACCCGAACATGATCCTCGACGACGGCGGTGATGCCACCATGTACGTCCATCTCGGCCTGCGCGCCGAGAAGGGCGATACCGCCTTCCTCGACAAGCCCGGTTCGGAAGAAGAGGAAGTCTTCTTCGCGCTGCTGAAGAAGCAGCTCAAGGAGAAGCCGAAGGGCTACTTCGCCGCGATTGCCGAGAGCATCAAGGGCGTCTCCGAGGAGACCACCACGGGCGTGCATCGTCTCTACGACATGCAGAAGGCCGGCACGCTGCTGTGGCCTGCCATCAACGTCAACGACAGCGTCACCAAGTCGAAGTTCGACAACCTCTATGGCTGCCGTGAATCGCTGGTCGACGGCATTCGCCGCGGCACCGACGTGATGATGTCGGGCAAGGTCGCGATGGTCGCCGGCTTCGGCGACGTCGGCAAGGGGTCGGCTGCCTCGCTGCGCCAGGCCGGCTGCCGCGTGATGGTGTCGGAAGTCGATCCGATCTGCGCGCTGCAGGCCGCGATGGAAGGCTACGAAGTCGTGACCATGGAAGACGCAGCGCCCCGCGCCGACATCTTCGTCACCGCTACCGGCAACAAGGACATCATCACCATCGAGCACATGCGCGCGATGAAGGATCGCGCCATCGTCTGCAACATCGGTCACTTCGACAACGAGATCCAGATCGCGGGTCTGCGTAACCTGAAGTGGACCAACATCAAGCCGCAGGTCGACGAGATCGAATTCCCCGACAAGCACCGCATCATCATGCTGTCGGAAGGCCGCCTCGTGAACCTCGGCAACGCGATGGGCCATCCGTCCTTCGTGATGTCGGCCTCCTTCACCAACCAGACGCTGGCGCAGATCGAGCTTTACGCCAACAACAAGGACGGCAAGTACAAGAAGGAAGTCTACGTGCTGCCGAAGTCGCTCGACGAGAAGGTCGCGCGCCTGCACCTCGCCAAGATCGGCGTCAAGCTCACCGAGCTGCGCAAGGACCAGGCCGACTATATCGGCGTCAAGCAGGAAGGTCCGTACAAGTCGGATCACTACCGCTACTGATCCCCTGGTCAGATCAGCCATCGACGCGAAGCCCCGGAGCGATCCGGGGCTTCATCGTTTCGGCGCACGGAATTCAACTCGCTTTCCGGTTGCTGCGTGGCTGATTGCCGATTGACGGCCAGCAGTGACGGGCGGACAATCCTCCTGGCGGAGGAAGCCATGCAACAAGAACATTTCGACGTCCTCATCGTCGGTGCCGGGCTATCAGGTATCGGCGCCGGCTATCATTTGCAGAAGAAGTGCCCGGGCAAGAGTTACGTCATTCTCGAGGGTCGCGACTGCATCGGCGGCACCTGGGACCTGTTTCGCTATCCCGGCATCCGCTCCGACAGCGACATGTTCACGCTCGGCTATTCCTTCAAGCCGTGGACCGACCCGAAGGCGATCGCCGACGGGCCGCAAATCCTGAACTATGTGCGCGAGACCGCGGCCGAGAACGGCATCGAGAAGCACATCCGCTTCCGCCATCGCGTCAAGCGCGCGTCGTGGTCGACGCCGGACGCACGCTGGACCATCGAGGCGGAGCGCATCACGGGCGAGGGCGCGACCGAGCTGGTGCGCTTCACCTGCAATTTCCTGTTCATGTGCTCGGGCTATTACAAATACGAGGCGGGCTACACGCCGGAGTTCAAGGGCTCCGCTGATTTCGCCGGCCGCATCGTCCATCCGCAGAAATGGACCGAGGACATCGACTATTCGGGCAAGCGCGTCGTGGTGATCGGCTCGGGCGCGACCGCGGTGACGCTGGTGCCGGAGCTCGCCAAGAAGGCGGCACAGGTTACCATGCTGCAGCGCTCGCCGACCTATGTGGTGTCGCGCCCGGCGCAGGATCCCGTCGCCAACAAGATCCGCCGTAATCTGCCGACGCGGCTGGCCTATCATGTCATCCGCTGGCGCAACGTGATGTGGGGGATGTTCTTCTTCCAGCTCAGCCGGCGCCGTCCTGCGAAGGTCAAGGAGCTGGTCCTCAAGGGCGTGCAGATGGCGCTTGGCCCGGACTACGACGTCGCCACCCATTTCACGCCGCGCTACAATCCGTGGGACCAGCGGCTGTGCCTGGTGCCTGACGGCGATCTGTTCAAGGCGATCCGCGAGCAGCGCGCCTCCGTCGTCACCAATGAGATCGACACGTTTACCCGCGACGGCATCCGTCTCAGAGACGGCCGCGAACTCGCCGCCGACATCATCGTGACCGCGACCGGGCTGGTGCTCCAGGTCGTCGGCGGTCTCGACGTCAGCGTCGACGGCCGTGCCGTCGATTTCGCCAACACGCTGACCTACAAGGGGATGATGTATGCCGACGTGCCTAACATGGCCTCGGCGTTTGGCTACACCAATGCATCCTGGACGCTGAAATGCGACCTCACCTGCGAATATGTCTGCAGGCTCATCAACTACATGGACCGACACAATTTCCGCCAGTGCATGCCGCATAATGACGACCCTGATATCACGGCGCAGCCGTCGCTGGACTTCACCTCGGGCTATGTGCAGCGCTCGGTGGCCAAGATGCCGAAGCAGGGCTCGAAGCAGCCGTGGCGGCTGTACCAGAACTACGCGCTCGACATCGTGTCCTTGCGGTTCGGCCGGATCGACGACGGCGTGATGCGATATTCCTGATCGCATCGCCGCCCGTGCTTATGCCTTGCGTGTGGTAAGTGCCAGTGCAAGGTCGATCGCGAGCGCCAGCACCGCCGCACCCCCGCCGAGTGAGAACAGCACCGGATAATCACCGCCGGTCTGCGCGTAGATCCAGGAGAAGCCGTAAGCGGCCGCGGCCTGGAACAGTGCAAAGCTGGTGGTGGCATGGCTCCAGGTTGCGCGCTGCTGCTCGGCGGAGTGCGGAACGAGTTCATGGATGCGTCCGAGCACCAGCGGCACGATGCCGGGCGTGAAGCCGCCGACCACGATGCTCGATGCGATCAGCGAGACAGGAGCGGTGCTGACCGTCGGCAGCAGCACCGCGGCCGCCTCGATCAGAAAAGCCGCGCGCAACGCCGGACCGAACCCCGCGCGGTCACCGAGATGGCCGGTGATGAGCGGGCCGACGACGGCGCCGAGGCCATACAGCACCCAATAGCGTGATCCCGCGGCAATGCCCTGGCCGAGGCCGCGGGCCACGAAATCGACGACGAAGACCATGTGCGGCACCAATGCCATCGCGTTGAGGCCGTACTGGATCAGCAGCGCACGGGTGACGGCCGAGGCTTGATGGTGCTTGGTCTGGGACGGCGCCGTGTCGCCCTTCGCTTCGGCGGGCCAGTTCCACCAGCTTGCGACCGTGAGCACGGCGGAGAGCACGCCGAGCCCATACCAGCTCTGCCGCAATCCCTGTTGCAGCAGCAGCGGCACCAGCGTGCCCGATGCGGCGACGCCGAGGCCGACACCCGCAAAGATCACGCCGCCGACAATGCCGCGCCTTGTGGCCGAGGTGTGCGGCAGAATCACGGAGGCCGCCAGCACCATGATGATTCCGCCGGTGAGGCCGGAGAGGAAGCGCCAGGCGAAGAACCAGGTGAACGACACCGGCGATGAGCTGGCGAAGAAGGAGAGGGTGGCCAGCAGCATCATCGCCCGCAACGCGCGAACCGCGCCGATGCGGCCGGCGACCCTCCGTGCGGCCAGCGCGCCGGCGAGATAACCGGCGAGGTTCGCAGCACCGAGATAGACGACATCCGACGCGCTGAACCATTTTGCGCCGATCAGGGCCGGGATCAGCGGCGTGTAGGAAAAGCGGGCGAGGCCCAGTCCGACCAGGGAAGCGGTTAGTCCCGCCACCGCGTATCGCCAATTTGAACCTGGCCGCATGTGCGGTCGCGCGTGGACCCGATGTTTGGTGTCTGCATTCAATTCGGTCATGTCGACCTCCTGCGTACTCGCTTGGCGCGGCCGGCTTTCAGTGGCCGGCGCTCTGTCCGCCGTCGACATGCAGGATTTCGCCGGTGACGAAGGAGGCGCCCTCGAGATAGAGGACGGCACCGACGATGTCGGACATTTCGCCCATGTGGCCGACGGGGTGCAGCGCGCTGAGCTGGGCATGCGTCGCGGCCGGGTGCATCGGTGACTTGATGATCCCCGGCGAGACCGCATTCACGCGAATGCCGCGCCTGGCGTATTCGATGGCAAGCGACTTGGTTGCGGCGTTCAGGCCGCCCTTGCTCAGCGAGGCCAGCACCGAGGGCACGTTGGAATTGGCCTGATCGGTCAGCGTGGTCGTGATCTGGACGACGTGGCCCGAACCCTGCTTCTCCATCTCGGCGATGGCGAGCTGCGTGATGTGGAAGAAGCCCGCGACGTTGGTGCCCATCACCGCCGCGTAATCCTCGGCCGTGTACTGCGTGAACGGCTTTGCGACGAAAATGCCTGCGTTGTTCACCAGCGTGTCGACGCGCCCAAAGCGGGCGACCGCCTGCGAAACCACGCGCTCGGCGGTGCTCCGCTCGGTGATGTCGCCCGGCACCGCGAGGACATCGTCGTCCCCCGACGGCTTGATCGAGCGCGCGGTCGCGACGACGCGGTAGTTGCGATCGCGAAAGCCCTGGACCAGGGCGGCGCCGATGCCCTGCGAAGCACCGGTGATGATGGCGACTTTCTGCTCGATACCCATGACGGGCTCCTGTTGTTGGCCTTGAGAAAACTGCGCCGGCACTCAGCTGGCATGGTCTGTGAGGTACGCCGGGGCGGCCCCGCTGCGAATACATGCCGTCCGGCAGACACTCTTTCGCGGCGCGTACGAATGCCGGGTCGGCGCCCGGCGACGGTTGTCGCCACGGAGGGGAACGCCTAGCCTGCGGCCTGACTCTGAGGGGGCGGGCGGGAAGGCATGGATCGTCTGGATGCGATGAAAGTGTTCGTCCTTGCGGTGGACGAGGGCAGTCTGGCTGCCGCCGGCCGTAAGCTCGGCCGCTCGCCGGCGGCGGTGAGCCGCGCCATCGCCTTTCTCGAGGAACGGGTCGGTGCGGAGCTGCTGCATCGGACGACCCGCTCGATCAAGTTGAGCGAGGAGGGCGAGCGCTATGTCGCGATTTGCCGCCGGGTTCTCACCGAGCTGGAGGAGGCCGACGACATCGCGGCCGGACCGCGCTCGGCGCCGCGCGGCCTGCTTACGATCACCGCTCCCGTGGTGTCGGGAGAGATGGTGCTGCGGCCGATCCTGGATGCGTTTCTCGATGCCTGTCCCACGGTGTCGGCCAAGCTGCTGCTGTTTGATCGCGCGGTCAATCTGATCGAGGAGGGCATCGACATCGCGCTTCGCATCGGCCCCCTCGCGGATTCGGCGATGGTGGCGATGCGGGTCGGCGAGATCAGCCGCGTCGTCGTCGCAGCCCCCCGCTATCTGAAGCAGCATCCCCGCATCACCGAGCCCGGCGATCTCGCCAAGCATCAGATCGTGGCGATGGCGCATCTGCCCAATTCCTGGACCTTCGCACCGCAGGCCGGCGGGGCGGTCCCGCGTACGGTCCAGTTCACGCCGCGTCTCATCGTCAACAGCACCTATGCGGCCGTAGCCTCCGCCGTTGCCGGCCGCGGCGTTGCCCGGATGTATTCATACCAGGTGGCCGAGCAGGTCGGGCGCGGCGAGCTGGAGATCGTGCTGGCCGGCGAGAAGGACCCGGAGATGCCGGCGCACTTGATCTGCCCGCAGGGTCGGCTCTCGGTGCCGAAGGTGCGGGCCTTCACCGACTTTGCGGTGCCGCGGCTGAAGAAGCACTTTGCTCAGCTGAAGAAGTGCGTGAGTGCGCAATGAGCTGCCGCGCGCCCGGCAATGCGTCGTTTTACGTATTCGGCCGCGAGGAGGAATCGGCGATCCTGCCCGAACGGTTAACGCCGGATTTACGGATCAGTCCTAGCCTGTCTCGGCCGGGGTTACTCGCAAGGCCGAGGTGAGCCCAATGGAAGCCCAGAAGATCGCGGTCGACGCAGTCGTCGCGTTGACCGATTGCGACCGCAACGCTGTCGTTGCCTTTATCCGCCGGCTCTATCTCGCCGGGGTGACCGACCCCAAGCGCCTGACCTTCAAGGGCCTCCAGGCGCTATCCCGGGCGTGATCGCGGCGGTTTCCTACAGTTCCGCCCGAGCGCTCCCCCCAGCTTGATTGCAACCCACCCGGGAACATCTTGCCGTCCCTGTCGGGTCGGGGTAGAGGACATCCCGGCTGGGTCACTGGGGACCGGGGAAATGCTGAAGCAGCTTTTTGCGCCGCAACTCGTCATTCTTTATGTGCTTGTGGCCTCGACGATTTACGTTCACTTCCGCGGCAAGCAGCGGCTGCGCTTCGCGCGCCAGCTCGGCGATCACTCGACCTATCTCGCGCCCTACAATGTGCTGATGTATGCGGGCTCGGCGGTGCCGAACAAGCCGGTGATCGCGGTCGAGCAGTTTCCGGAACTGAGGCCCCTCAGCGAGAATTGGGAAACCATCCGCGACGAGGCCGTGCGCCTGTTCGACGAAGGTTTCATCCGGGCCGCTGCCAAGAACAACGACTGGGGCTTCTACTCGTTCTTCAAGAGTGGCTGGAAGCGGTTTTACCTGAAATGGTACGACGACTTCCTGCCCTCGGCGAACACGCTGTGCCCGAAGACGGTTGAACTGCTCAAGTCGATCCCGAGCGTGCACGGCGCGATGTTCGCGATGCTGCCGCCGGGCGGCAAGTTAGGGGCTCATCGCGATCCGTTCGCGGGCTCGCTTCGCTACCACCTCGGCCTGGTGACGCCGAACTCGAACAAGTGCCGCATCCTGGTCGACGGCGTCGAATGCGTCTGGCGCGACGGCGAGGCCTTCATGTTCGACGAGACCTTCATCCACAGCGCCGAGAATGCGACCGACGTCAATCGCATCATCCTGTTCTGCGACGTCGAGCGCCCGATGAAGTACGGCTTCATGACCGCGATCAACCGCTGGGTCAGCCATCACATCGTCAAGGCGTCGGCGACCCAGAACGTGGACGGCGAGCATGTCGGCGCCCTCAACAAGGTGTTCGGCAAGCTCTACGAGATCCATCTCGGCAGCCGCAAGGTGAAGGAGTGGAACCGCAACGTCTACTACACGCTGAAATATTCGCTGACGGCGCTGATCCTCGGCCTCATCGTGTATTCGGCGTTGAGGTAGTCGGCGCACAATGGCTGCCTTGCCGCTTGCGAACACCGAGATCGTGCAGTTCTTCCGCCGGTGGCTGGAAACCTTCGCAGGCTACGTCCGCGAGGTCGACTACGCTTCGGCGAGGCCGCTGTTCCATCCCGACGTGCTTGCATTCGGCACGCATAACGATGTCATCCCCGGCCTCGACCAATGGGTCACGAGTCAATGGAATAACGTCTGGCCCAAGACAAGCGACTTCCGTTTCGTGCTCGAGCAAACCTCGATCCTGGCATCCCCTGACGGCATGATGGCGACGGTCATCGCGCCATGGACGAGCACGGGCTATCATGCCGATGGCAGCGCTTTTCCGCGCCCTGGTCGCGCGACGATGGTGTTTTCGAGAGAAGGTGATGGCTGGCTGTGCGTGCATTCGCACATGTCACTCAATCGTGGTGTGCCGCAGGCCAGCCACGCCAATCGACCGGTAAAAGCCTGGTAGATGTGATCGGAATCAAAAAGGCCCCGGATATGTCCGGGGCCTTTTGATTTTCGAGATGTCGTGCAGCCTATTCCGGCTGGCCGATGCTCACCTTCAGCGCGCCGACGCCGTCGACGCCGCATTCGAGCTTGTCGCCCGGCTGGAGCTGCGACACGCCGGCGGGGGTGCCCGTCATGATGATGTCGCCGGCGGCGAGCTTCACCTGCTGCGAGAGCTGCCAGATGATCTCGGGCACGTTCCAGATCAGCTCGGTGAGGTCGCCCTTCTGAGCCTCCTTGCCGTTGACCGTGAGCCAGATCTTGCCCTTGGCGGGATGGCCGATCTTGGAGGCCGGCTGAATCGCGGAGCACGGAGCGGAGCCGTCGAACGACTTGCCGATCTCCCAGGGACGCTCCTTCTTGCGCGAGGCGATCTGGAGGTCGCGGCGGGTGAGGTCGATGCCGACGGCATAGCCGTAGACGTGATCCAGCGCCTTGTCGGCGGGGATGTTGAGTCCGCCGCTCTTCATCGCGACGATCAGCTCGACCTCGTGATGCAAATCCTTGGTCAGCGGCGGATAGGGAATGGTGGCGCCATCGGGCACCAGCATATCGGCGTGCTTGGCGAAGAAGAACGGCGGGGCGCGCTCGTCATTGCCCATCTCGCGGATGTGCTCGAGATAGTTGCGGCCGACGCACCAGATGCGGCGCACCGGATAGCGGCCGCTTTCGCCGACGACGGGAAGCGAAGCCTGGGGTGGAAGCGGGATGACGTAGGAGGCGGCGTTCATGCGGGTCTCGCGGCTCTTGAGGTTGACAGGGAACTCTATGCGGTTGCGCTGATCGGCGCCAGAGCGCCGGCATCGTGATGTTGCAGGCGGAAGAACGAGGCATAGCGCCCGCCGCGGCGGAGCAGCTCGTCATGCCGGCCCTGCTCGACGATTTCGCCGTCTTCGATCACAAGGATGCTGTCTGCGTGCATGATGGTGTGCAGGCGGTGCGCGATCACGATGGTGGTGCGGTTCTGGCAGAGATGCTCGATCGCTTCCTGCACTTGCCGTTCGGATTCGGAATCGAGAGCGGCGGTGGCCTCGTCGAGCAGGATGATCGGTGCGTTCTTGAGCAGCGCGCGCGCCACCGCGATGCGCTGGCGCTGTCCGCCTGAAAGCTGCGTGCCGTGCTCGCCGACCGGCGTGTCGTAGCCGAGCGGGAAGCCCATGATGAAATCATGCGCGCAGGCTGCCTTGGCGGCGTCGACGATTTCGTTCTCGGTCGCGCCCGGCTTGCCGAATGCGATGTTGTTACGGATGGTGTCGCGGAACAGATAGACGTCCTGCCCGACATAGGCGGTCTGCGCCCGCAGCGACTTGCGAGAGATCGCACCGATCGACTGGCCGTCGATCGCGATGTCGCCCTGAGACACCTCGTAGAAGCGCAGCAGCAGCGCCAGCACCGTGGACTTGCCGCCGCCGGACGGGCCGACCAGCGCGGTGATCTTGCCGGGCTCCGCCACGAAGCTCATGCGGTTGAGCACGGTCTCGCCCGAGCGATAGGAGAAGCTGACATCGCGCAGCTCGATCCGCGCGTCGGTGAGCTTCAGCGCCGGCTTGTCGTCGTCGGAGCGCTCGCTCTCCGGGCTGTCGATGATCTCGAGCAGCATGCGGGCGCCGACGAGCTGGCTGTTCAAATCGATATTGAGCCGCGCCAGCCGCTTGGCCGGCTCGGTCGCCATCAGGAAGGCGGTCATGAAGGAGAAGAAGGCGCCGGGCGTGGCGTTGAGAGCGACCACGGCATAGCCGCCGTACAGCAGGCAGCCGGCAACCGCGAAGCCGCCGAGCATCTCCATCAGCGGGTTGGAGCGGTTGGCGACACGCGCCATCTTGTTGGCGTTGCGCTCGACGATCGCGATGTTCTCGTCGATGCGCTTCTGCATGGTGTCTTCGAGCGTGAACGCCTTGACGGTGCGGATGCCCTGCAGCGATTCCTGCATCGTCTCCATGATGTCGGCGGTGCCGGTGAACTGGTTGAAGGCGAGACCCTTGATGCGCTTGACCAGCTTGCGCAGCACCAGCATCGCCGGCGGCACCGCGACGAGGCCAATGAGCGACATCAGCGGATCCTGCCACACCATCACGCCGATCATGGCAAGCAGCATCAACAGGTCGCGCCCGATGGCGTTGACCAGCATGTTGAGGACGTCGGTGATGGATTTGGCGCCGGCGGTCAGCCGCGCCAGGAACTCGGACGAATGCCGCTCGGAGAAGAAGCCGACGCTCTCGCGCATCAGCTTGGCGAACAGTTGCCGCTGGTTGGTGGCGAGGATGGCGTTGGAGATCTTGGTCAGGATCACCATGTGGCCGTAGGTCGCCACGCCCTTGATGAAGAGCAGGATCACCGTGATGCCCGAGAACATCGCGATGCCCGGGATGTTCTTGTCGACATAGGCCTGGTTGATGACCTGGCCGAGCACGTAGGTCGCGCCCGCGGTCGATCCCGCGGCAATCGCCATCAACGCGAAGGCGACGAGGTAGCGCCGCCAATAGACGACCCCCTGTTCCGTGACCAGGCGGCGAACGAGCACCATTGCCGCATAGGGATCGTCGGTGATTTTCTTTGGAAACTGGGCCATCCGCAGTCCATTGACGGCACGGGACAAAGCCTGCCCGCGCGTCAGGGATCGATGGGCCTCTGTGCCCGCTCAAGCGGAGTTTTTCAAGCCCAATTAAGGGCTTGCGTCGGAAGAGAATCTAGGCCGAGGCGGCGTGGCGGAGCTCGCCATGGCGCTCGTGGAACAGCTTGTCCTCCCACGCCAGGGCGTGCGCGGCGATGGTCTCGAGGTCGTCGTATTGCGGCTTCCAGTCGAGCAGGCCGCGGATGCGGCTGGTGTCGGCGACCATGGTCATGATGTCGCCGGGCCGGCGCGGGGCGTATTGCACGGCGAAGCTGCGGCCTGACACCCGGCGCACGGCGTCGATGGTCTCCAGCACCGAATAGCCGCGGCCATAGCCGCAATTGAGCGTCGTCGAGGCGCCGCCGTTGCGCAGATACGCGAGCGCCGAACGATGCGCCTGCGAGAGGTCCGTGACGTGGATGAAGTCGCGGATGCAGCTGCCGTCGGGGGTCGGATAGTCGGTGCCGAACACGTCGATCTTGGCGCGCTGGCCGGTTGCGGCTTCCACCGCGATCTTGAGCAGATGCGTGGCGCCGGCGGTGGCAAGGCCGATGCGGGCCTGCGGGTCCGCGCCGGCGACGTTGAAATAGCGCAGGGTGACGTACTGCATGCCGTAGGCGGCGGCGACGTCGTGCAGCATGATCTCGGTCATCAGCTTCGACGAGCCGTAGGGCGACAGCGGCCGCGTCGGCGCGTGTTCGGGGACCGGTACCTGGTCCGGATTGCCGTAGACGGCGGCGGTCGAGGAGAAGATGAAGCGGTTGATGCCGCGCTTGACCGCGACGTTGAGCAGATTGCGCGCGGTCGTGAAATTGTTGCGGTAGTAGCCGAGCGGATCGCGCATCGAATCCGGCACGACGACGGAGCCGGCGAAATGGATGATGCTCTCGATGTTGTGCTGCGCGATCACGCCTTCGAGCAGGTTCTCGTCGCCGGCGTCGCCAATGAACAGCGGCACGCCCTCTGGCAGATAGGCGGAGAAACCGGTGGAGAGATCGTCGATCACGACGACGTCCTCGCCGGCTTCCGCCAGCGCGAGGACCGTGTGACTTCCGATATAGCCGGCGCCGCCGGTGACTAGCACAGTCATGATCTCACCCGTCTTCGATCAACGCGGCAAGCTAACGTTTGTGCGGTGAAGAGTGGGTTTCGGCGGCGCTGAACTGGTCACTATGCTTAATGTTGCGTATAGGGGACCCACCAGACGGAGCATGACGTGGCCAATTCCCCCGGCGATCTCGAAGTGATCGTGCCAAATCTGCACAGGCGCTATTCCGGGGTCACCGCGACCAACCGGATGGTGGCGCCGCGGCTGGCGAAACTGTACCGCGCCGGCTGGTTCGGCTCGCACGCGCCGGCCGGGATCGCGCGCCTCAGCGCCGCCGATTTCCTGAAGCTGTGGCGCCGCAAGGCGCCATTGATCTGGCATGCGCGGCGCAACAACGAGATGATCGCGGGCGTCGTGCTGCGCGCGCTCGGCTGGCCGTTGAAACTCGTGTTCACCTCGGCGGCGCAGCGGCACCATAGCTGGATCACGCGCTGGCTGATCCGGCGCATGGATGCGATCATCGCGACGTCAGATCTCTCGGCCTCGTTCCTGAAGGTGAAGGCGACTGTGATCCCGCACGGCGTCGACACCGAAATCTATGCGCCGCCGAGCGATCGCGCCGCGGCCTTTGCGGAGGCCGCGCTGCCGGGCCGCTACGCCATCGGCTGCTTCGGCCGCGTGCGCGCGCAGAAGGGCACCGATGTGTTCGTCGACGCGATGTGCCGGCTGCTGCCGCACTATCCTGATTTCACCGCCGCGATCGTTGGGCAGGTCACGGCCGAGCAGACCGCCTTTGCCAATGACCTGAAAAAGCGAATCGAAGCCGCCGGCCTGCAATCACGCATCGTCATCACCGGCGAGTTGCCGATCGAAGCGGTGCAGCGCTGGTATCAGCGGCTGACGATCTACGCCTTCACCTCGCGCAACGAAGGCTTTGGCCTGACGCTGATCGAGGCGATGGCCGCGGGCAGCGCGCTCGTCGCCGCCCGCGCCGGTGCGGCCGAGCTGGTGGTCGAGGATGGCGTGAGCGGCGTGCTGGTCCCGACCGGCGATGCCGAGGCGCTGGCTGCGGCACTGGAGCCGCTGATGCGCGACGTGGCCGCGGCGACGGCGATGGGCGAGCGGGGGCGGGCGCGGGTGCTCGCGAAGTTCAGCCTCGACGCCGAGGCGGCGCGGATCGGCGAGGTCTATCGGCCGCTGCTTTGAGCAGCGCCTTCAGGCGCCAAGAACTAAAAACTGCGAAAACAACCCCATGCACAGTAGCCGGCCATAACGGAATCAATGACTTGCGGGTCGGTGACAACGTTGTTCTGAGTATGCGAAAGTTGATTGACCTGTCGGGCAAAACAGCTCTCAGCCTTCACCATCGCAACATCATCAGATCCGGCGAAACAAAGGCGTCTCACTGGCCGAACTCGGCGACAATCAGGGCGACGACGACGACCATCGTGAGCGGCTGGCGAAGCCTGCGGTACCACGGCGGGACCAAACCCTGACGCGCGGACCGGAGATCCAGCAACAGGTTCGCGGCGAAGCCGACCGCCAACAGTGCGAGACCATACCGGACATCGATCAGCAGCGACGCCCAGCCGACGAGCGAGGGAACGACACTGATGCCGAGCCTGGCGGAATCGATGCCGTGATCCGGCTGTGAGATCGACCGGGTCATTGCCGCGCCCCAATGGATGCCGCCGAGGAACGACAGGATGACGGCGCCGTAGGCCAGCAGTCCGCGCAGGGTGGCGGTCTTCAAATCGCCCTCGATGGCCTGGGAGGCGACCGAGAGCCCGACGAACGGCACCAGGCCCAATCCGCCGAGCCATGTTGCAGCAGTCGGAACCGGTGCGGCGCGCCGCCGCCCGCCATCGTGATCGTCAGCCGGAGATGTCGACATGCTGCCTCGCGCCGGGGATCCCGATGGTCACGATCTCACGCCTCCCGCGCCGCCAGCAGCGTCGAACAGAGCAGGCCGATCAGCACGATCAAGGCTGCCACGCTCATGCCGTTCAAGGCGACCAGCCTCGCATGGTCCGACGTCATCATCAGGGGTTGGCCGAGATGGGCGTCGACGAAGAGATAGGCGATGAAGGGAAGCGCGGCGACGATCGCGGTTTTGAGGCGCTCGTCCGGCCGAAAAAGGATGATGCCAAGCAGCGCACAGGGAAGCAGGAACAGCTCGACGCCCGACGGTGCGCCGAGCAGCTTGACGCACAAGACGGTGTTGCCGACGCCGGCCAGTGGAAGCAGCGCGCGCCCCGCAAGCGAATGCCTTTTTGCGAGGGCCGGGACGGCGAGGAAAAAAGGCGTGGAGAGCAGGCTGAGCCAGGCCGGCCAGGCGGCCGTCCCCACGATCCAATGCAGATAGAGTGGATAGAACGGCTGGTTGGATGCCACCACGAGCGCGATCTTGCCGGCCAAGGCCGAACGAGGTTCCGGGTGATCCGCATAGCTGCCGATCCAAGCTGCAATGGTCTTGATCATCTGCCTTTGGCGCGCCGGTTGATCTGATCTTCCTGCACGATGAGCGTCGCCACGGTGTAGGAAACGATCGCAAGCCGGATTCGGATCACAGGTGGCGCGGCGAAGGGCCACGCGTCATGATCCAGAAGCCGTTCAGAGTCGTTCAGGGAGAGAAGGTCTCGATCCGTGCGGGTACCCACGCTGGCTGCGGGCACCAGCCGCCCTGACGGGTCTTTTTCTCTCCGGGCAAGCCTCCATGCCGAAGATGCGACGCAAATCGGACCTTCCGACCAAAATATGCGCCGCTTGCAAGCGGCCGTTCGCTTGGCGGCGAAAATGGTCGCGGGATTGGCCAAGCGTGAAATTCTGTTCCGAACGGTGTCGAGGCGACGGGCGAAGAGCCGCGCGCCAGGAAGGTTGACCATGCTGCGCAAGGACATGAAGACCGGTCTTCCGCCGACCGTGGATCCCGACGAGATCGCGCGGTTCGAGGCCCTCGCCGAGGATTGGTGGAATCCCGATGGCCGCATGAAGCTAATTCACAGCTTCAATGCGGCGCGCGTCGCGCATCTCCGCAAGCGGCTACCTGCGCTGATGGTGCGTGACATCAGGCTGGAGCGGCCCCTCGACGGATTGACCCTGCTCGATGTCGGTTGCGGCGCGGGTGTGGTGACGGAGCCGATGGCGCGTCTCGGCGCGCTTGTCCTCGGCATCGACGCTGCCGAGCGGAACGTCCGCGTGGCGACCGTCCATGCGGACCAGGCCGGTTTGCCCATCGGCTACCGGCAGGCCGTTCCCGAGGAGCTGGTCGCCGAACGGCGGCAGTTCGATATCGTCTTGTCGCTCGAAGTCGTCGAGCACGTCGCCGACACCGATTGCTTCCTCGCCGCGACCGGCAGCCTGGTTGCGCCCGGCGGGCTGCTGGTGATCGGCACGTTGAACCGCACGCTGGTGTCGTTCGTGAAGGCGATCATCGGGGCGGAATACGTTCTGGGCTGGCTGCCCCGCGGCACGCACGACTGGCGGCGCTTCATGCGGCCGGACGAGATCGCGAGCACACTTGCTCCGCTCGGCTTCTCCGTCATCGAGACCTGCGGCCTGGAGCTCGCTCCGATCACCATGCGCTGGCATACGACCCGCTCGTGCAATACCAACTATCTCCAGATCTACCGGCGGCGCGGCGATCCGACGGCGGCATGATGCGCCGCGTGCCTCAAGGCGAATTGCGGGTCCGGGGAGATCGGAGCGTTATTGCTTTCAAGCCGGCCCATTGAGCGGGTTTGAAGTCAGATTTTCATCAACCGCGGGCCCCGAGCATCCGAGACTCTTGAATTTCGAGTACCGGAGGGGCGGCAGTTTTATGCCTGAACCGGACATTCCGCTGGAGCCACGAGTCCGAGAAGGGCCAAACGGAGACGTCGAGCGTCGGTAGAGACCACCTTGAGGTGATCGAACGAAAGGCGCTTGTTGAGATGGATCAATCATCCTTGAGTTAAATGGGTTAGTCTGAAAATTGTGCCTCAGAGGCATGCATGCCCTTGGGAGGCAAAAATGGCTGGCAATAAAAATGACAAGGCCGGCGTTGATCGCAGAACATTTCTCGCAACTGGTGCGGTTGGCATCGGAGCAAGCAGCATCGGCTCGGTCGGACCGGTGCTGGCGCAGGCGGCACCTGTAGCAACCGCAGCGGCTGCTCCTCCTCCTTCTGCAGCTAATGCTGCAACAGCCGTGGAGAGCACGCGCGACATCATTCTGCGTATTTCCCGCGAGGTTTGGACGAACGCCGAGGGCCTTTTTGTAGAGGAAAAATCGTCGGCAATTCACGTGAGAGAGCTGAAGGCCGCTGGCTTCAAGGTGACTACCGGTACGTCAAATATCCCAACCGCATTTCTCGGGGAATGGAAACAGGGATCGGCAGGTCCCAAGATCGGGTTCCTTCCTGAGTATGATGCCCTCCCCGGCCTCGGCAACGCGGCAGAACCGCGCAAGACGCCCGGGCCGACCGGCTTTGAGGTCGGGCATGGCTGCGGACACAATATGCTGGGAGCCGGGTGCACGGGCGCCGCTATAGCGCTCAAGAAAATGATGGAGCAGGACAAAACGCCCGGCACTATCTTGGTCTTTGGCTGTGCCGCCGAGGAAGGCGGGGCGGTAAAAGCCTATTTTGCGCGAGATGGGCTCTTTGACGATGTCGATGCCGCCTTGTCATGGCATCCAGCCCCAGTTGCAGTCACAGGCGCCGTCTCTACCGCTGCGAATAATGGCATTCACATCAAGTTCTTTGGCAGAACTGCGCATGCGGGCGTGGAACCGTGGCAAGGGCGCAGCGCACTGAAAGCGGCGGAACTATTCGGCATTGGCATACAATTTATGCGCGAGCATGTGGAGCCGACCGTTCGCATGCATTACGTTTACGAAAAGGCTGGCCTCTCTCCGAACATCGTGCCGGATTTTGCACAAATGCTCCTCACGATTCGGGACAAGAATCGCCAGAACGTGGTGAAGCTCACTGAGTGGGCGAAGGGCATCGCCGAAGGTGCGGCTCAGATGACCCAGACCAGAGCGGAATTCCAAGTGTTCACCGGCGTTCACCAGATCCTTCCGAACGATACACTCATTGCGCTAACACATCGGCACATGAAGGCGACGCCGATAGAATGGACAGACGCAGAGCAGACGTTTGCTAAAACTATTCAGAAAGAAATGACGTTGCCGGAAAAAGGATTGGCCACGGCTGTCGCCCCAACAATCGGCGAAAAGACGACGGGGGGCGGATCGGATTGCGGCGACGTCAGCTTCAACACGCCATTGTCGGTCTTCGGCTGGCCAACGCTTCCGCTCGGCGTCGCCTTGCACACGTGGGGTGTAACGGCATGCGGCGGGATGTCCATCGGCGACAAGGCATCCATTGCGTCGGCGAAGATCATGGCAGGCATTGGGCACGATCTAATGACCAACGCCGATTTGCGCAAAGCGGCGAAGGAAGATCTGGTGCGCCGCCGAGGTGACTACAAATACGTCTCGCCAATTCCGCCAGAGATCAAACAGCCTCCGGGCATTCCCGACCGGCTGACGAAGGATACTGGGGATGAAATCCTTAGCGAGGTTAGCTCTGAAACGTGAGCAACCGGCATGACAGCCATTGCAACCCAATGTCCCAATAGCGTCAAATGCTGCCATCGCTGACCATGCCGTGATTGGTCAGCAACGGGCCACAAGCCGACATGAGGGGGTCGTCTTAATAAGCCGACTTCGTGGAGCGATGGTACCACTTCGCCGACGGACCAAAGGGCGGTATCAAAATCGGACCCACCTGTTGGATTTAAAATGGCCACCAGAAATTTAGCTATCGGATTTAGGCAATCCATCGGCTTGGACCTTTGAAAGGCCATGGCAGAATTTGAGCATCCCTGGCGTTGGCGGGACAAACTTTTTAGCAACCACATAGCCGTAGCTTTATGACGCATCGTGAATGATGCGTTGGCGACGTCTTTACGTATTACAGCAGCTTAGAATTTGGCTCGGACACGACTTCGCATCAACCTGAGACCAATATGCCCGTTCGTTGGCTGAAACCTTCTCGCTTTCTTAGCACGGAGTCGTTCGTCGATTTCGAGCAATTCCGTCCTAACGAGGTGATCGGAGGCGGCATCAGCAAGCCTACCGATCCATCAAACTTTTCGGCTCACCGTGCCGTCCTGCCTCTACAAGGCAGCTTACTCGTTCTTCAGCGATCCTTTGCGAGACGCCTTCAAACAAACATGGGTACGGATGAGGGAGTGGGCCTCGTCATCCCCATAGCCTTTCACTCGATTGCCAACAAGGCAACGCTCGACAATTCAACTATCGCGGTGCTGCGGGGTCGAGTTGAGACTGAAGCGGTCGAAGAACATCCGAACACTTATTTAATGCTCCGTTTTGATTCCGATATGAGTCACCGCGGCTGGCTGGATAGTGGTAAAGGGCTGTCGCTTATAAGGCCGGCTCGACCGGTCATGAACCGACTTAAGGCATCAATTCTAGATATTTTTTGTTCCGCGTCGACTTGTAACGACGCGACGGACTTTGGTCTGTTGCAAGGTAGTCTACGTGAGTCGCTCTACGCTTGCCTCGACGCCGCTCTGATGCCGCGTGAAGGAACGTCTATAGGACGGCGAGGCAAGTTTGAAACGTATCGCAAATTAGTGGCAGAGCTTGATGAGCATATTTCATTACTCAAGCACTCACCATTATACAGCGACGATCTTGCGCTACGACTGCATGTCTCGGTGCGCACACTGCAAACCGCAGTCCGAACGATGCACGGCGTCAACTTACACCACTACATTCGCAGTAAGCGACTTTGGGAGGTCCGAAAACAGCTGCAATTCGGTCCTCCGGCTGCGACCGTAACGAACATTGCCATGGCTAATGGCTTCTGGCACATGGGCGAATTCTCGGTAAGCTACAAATCTGCATTCGGAGAATTGCCTTCTGCGACGCGCTTACGACGCCAGTATTTTTAGCTTCGTAGTCTGGTCTTCCATCGTTCTTCCGCTTTGGGACAAAATGCGACTTCGGCTCGAGGTCGACTCTCGAACAGAACCGGGCATTCAACGTAAGCGACCGTCGGCAGCGCGACGATCTTCCGACCCACTTTTGGATCAAGCTGACTCATTTCTGCTCTAACGGCACATCCCGCTCAGAACCGCTCCGGCCGCACCACCTCCACGTCGCTGACTGAGACCAGTCCCACCTGCCGGGAGACGATCGCGAAGACAGCCTCCAGCAGGCCGTCGAGGCGGCCGGGATCGACGATGCACCACAGTGCGTACATGCCGGCGGCGTCTCCGATCTGGCCGTCCGAATCCCATTGTCCGGCCTGGCCGCGTCCCGCGGCGAGGGGCACGACGGAAAATCCGCTGACGCCGGTGCGCACCAGTTCATCCGTCAGTCGCTTCAGCAGAGCCCGCTCGATCAGGATCTCGACGCGCTTCTTGGCAAACATCTGCATGCTGTCCTCATTGTGCGATGATCTGTGCGGCGGCGATGTACAGGGGGATGCCGACCGTGAGGTTGAACGGAAACGTCAGACCGAGCGAGAGCGTGAGCGCGATCGCGGGATTGGCTGCGGGCAGCGCCAGCCGCATCGCGGCCGGCACGGCGATGTAGGAGGCGGAGGCGCCGAGCGTCATCAGCACCGCCGTGCTGCCGGCCTGCAATCCGATCAGCCACGCCAGGGCCGCCGCCAGCGCGGCGCCGACGAGCGGCATGACCCAGGCAAAGGCAGCGACCGGGACGGACAGCGACCGCCAGCCGTCCCGCAGCCCCCGGCCGGCGAGCAGACCCATGTCGAGCAGGAAGATGCAGAGAAATCCCGCGAACGCGTCGAGCAGGAAAGGCTTGAGCGAGGTCATGCCGCGTTCGCCCGTGACGCAGCCGACTGCGAACGCGCCGAGCAGGGCCACGATCGAGCCGTTGAGCGCGATCTCCCGCAGGAAATCCTTTGGCATCTCTCCCTCGGCCCGGCCTCGCCCTGCGTGCGCGATGAACAGCGCGGAGAAGATCGCCGGCGTCTCCATCGCAGCCGCAACGGCGATCATGTAGCCGTCAAACGGCAGCCCGAGCTGGGTCAGGGCGCCGGTGACGGCGACGAAGGTCACGGCCGAGATCGAGCCGTAATGTCCGGCCACCGCCGCCGCATTGACGTGGTCGAGGCCTGCGATAGTGCGCAGGAAGGCGTAGGCGAGGAACGGCAAGCCGCCGGACAAGGCGATTCCGGCCGCGATCGTTGCCACCAGCGTCAGCGTCAGCCCCTGGTGGGCGACCTCGGCGCCGCCCCGGAAGCCGATCGAGATCAGGAGATAGAGCGAGAGGAAGCGTGCGATCGCCTCGGGCACGGACAGGTCGGACCGGCCGAGCGAAGCCCCGAGGCCCATTCCGAAGAAGAGCACGGGAGGAGAGACAAGGTTCTGGACGGCAAGCGCAAGCACGGGACCCCCTGACGTGTTTGTTCAACAGCGCCCTGATAGCTTTCGGCTGGCCTTTGTCGAAATTGATTGTATTGAATATCATCATTGAGAAAGGCAATGATGATGCCACGCACGCGCGTCAATCTGGACATCGACCTGGTCAGGTCCTTCGTCGCCATCGTATCGCTCGGAAACTTCACACGCGCCGCGCAGGGGCTCGGCGTGCAGCAATCCACGATCTCGCTGCAAATCCGCCGGCTGGAAGAGCAGATCGGCAGCAAGCTGCTGGAGCGATCGCCGCAATCGGTTGCGTTGACCGCGGAAGGCGAGACGTTCTTCGACTATGCGCGGCGCATGCTCGATCTGAACGACGAGATGGTCTCGCGCATCCAGGAGCCGGCGATGCGCGGGCTGGTCCGGCTCGGGGCCCCCGAGGATTTCGCGACCCGCCATCTTCCCGACGTGCTCTCGCGTTTCGCCCAGGCCTATCCGCAGGTCGACCTCGAGGTCACCTGCGATCTGACGATGAATCTGATCGAGCGCTTCAGGAAGGGCGCGTTCGACCTCGCTCTGATCAAGCGTGAGCGATCCATCGAAATCCCCGGCATCCGTGTCTGGCGTGAGCCTCTGGTCTGGGTGACGGGCGGGCTCGATCTCAGGCAGGGCGTTTTACCTCTCGCCGTGTCGCCCAAGCCGTGTGTCTACAGGAAGCGGGCCACCGAGGCGCTCGATCGCGCCAAAAGGTCCTGGCGCGTCGCCTACACCTGCGGTTCGCTGGCGGGAACGCTGGCGGCCGTGCGCGCCCGGCTTGGCGTGACGGTGCTTCCGAAGGACATGGTCCCGCCCGATCTGCATGTCGTGGACGGAAAGCCGATGCCCGACCTGAAGGATACCGAGATCGCGATCCTGGAGCGCGACCGTCTCCCCCGGCCGGCGCAACGCCTCAAGGAGTTCGTAATCAAGACCCTGAGCTGACGCGTCCTCCGGGAGCGCGGTGATCCACGAGCGCGCATCGCTCGTTGTTCACTGTCGCGTTGATCGAGCGCGGCACTGCGCCGCAGGATTTTCCAACAGGCAGGTGATCCAGCGGTCGCGAGGCTCCGTTTCGTCAACGTCGATCGCATCGGATCGCAAGGTGGATTTCGTGCGCATCCGTCACATCGGTGGAAACAAGATCACAGCAACTCGGAGAAAATGATGACGCCCGCAATTCGTTCGTTCGTGGCTGGAGCCGCCTTGGTCGCTGGTCTGCTCGGCCCCTCGATGGCACGCGCCGCCGACATCGTGGACACCGCGGTCTCCGCTGGGCAGTTCACGACACTCGTCACCGCCGTCAAGGCCGCCGGCCTCGTACCTACGCTGAAGGGCAAGGGTCCGTTCACGGTGTTCGCGCCGAACGATGCGGCTTTCGCCAAGCTGCCGCCGGGCACCGTCGAGTCGCTGCTCAAGAACAAGGCCAAGCTGCGCGCTGTGCTCAAATATCACGTCATTCCGGGCCGCGTGAAGGCGGCTGACGTGGCCGGCAAGTCGCTCAAGGTCGCGACCGTCCAGGGCCAGCCGGTGAGCGTCGACGGCAGCTTCGGCGTGACGGTCAACGACGCGCATGTCATCCAGCCGGACATCGAGGCGTCGAACGGCGTGATCCACGTCATCGACACCGTGCTGCTGCCTCCGGCGCGCGGCAAGACGCATCACTGACGATCGACCGGAGACCACCCGTGCCGACGCAGGGTGGTCTCCGGTGCGATTTGGGTCAGGACTGTCCGTGCTCGATGTCCCGGCCCGTGACGCGTGACTCCGCCAAGACTGTCTGAGCAATCCCCACCACCTCGCTCGCGGCGATATTCCGCATGCAGCGGTGGTCGTTGATCTTGCAGATCGTGCTCTGGCAGGGCTGGCAGGACAGCTTTTCCTTGTCCTGGACCACGGTCGCGGCGAGGCCGTTGAGGGGGGCCCAGAGATAGGGGCTGGTCGGGCCGAAGATGCCCATGGTGGGCGTGCCCAGTGCGGCCGCGATGTGCATCAGGCCGGAATCGTTGGAGATGGCGACACCGGCGGCGGCCATCGCCAGCACGCCGTTGCGCAAATCGGTGCCGGTGAGATCGCGGATCCCCGGACCGCCCGCGGCGACGATCTCCTGGGCGAGGCCCTTTTCGCCGGGGCCGCCGACCACCCAGACTTCGAGCCCGCGCTCGACCAGCAGCCGGGCGGCCTCGGGGTAGCCGGTCCAGCGCTTCGACACGCCGACCGAGCCGGGTGCCAGCGCCACCGCGGCGCCGGCGCTGAGGCCGTTGGCCTGTCGCCAGCGGACGATGTCCTCGGCCGGGACCCGCAATTGCGGCACCGGCCATTCCGGAGGCAGGGGCGCGCCATCGGGCTGGGCCAGGGCGGCGTTCTTGTCGATGAAGCGGGGCAGCTTCTTCTCGCCCCAGCGCCAGCGGTTGAGCAGGCCGAACCGGAATTCGCCGACGAAGCCGACCCGTTCAGGAATACCGGCCAGCGCCGGTGCTATGGCCGCCTTCCAGGTCCGGGGTAGCACCAGGGCCGTGCCGTAGTTCCGCTCGCGCAGCAGCTTCCCCAAGGCGAGCTGGCGGGCGACGGCGAGGCGGCCACGCGGCAGGTCCCAGACGATGCCCTCGCGCACGCCGGGCATGTAATCGACCAGCGGAGCGCAGAGGGATGTGGTGAGCAGATCGACCGGCCGGTTGGGCCAGCGCTCTTTCAGGACCCGCACCACGGTGTGATTCCGGACGAAATCGCCGATCCACATGTAGGGAATGATCAGGATCGGGCGCGTGTCGTCCGGATCGGCGTCTTCACTAAATTGCGAATCTGCATTCATTTGTTGATGGGGCCGCGGCGATCCGATTATCGCGGTTCGGTAGCCGCTCCGGGCCGGCAGGTAAAGCCGGCAGACCGTTCAATTCCAAAACCGCTTACACTTCGGCGGCTCATGCGCTACGGCAGGACCGGGCCGCAAAGATCGGGCAGGGATTTCTGAATGTTGCTAGTGACCGGCGGGGCCGGTTTTATCGGGTCGAATGTCGTGGCCGCGCTCAATGACGCCGGCCGCAGCGACGTCGTGGTCTGCGATGTCCTCGGCAACGAGGGCAAGTGGCGGAACCTCGCCAAGCGCCAGCTTGTGGATATCGTTCCGCCCGACGAGCTGATGGACTGGCTGAAGGGCCGCAAGCTGGACGCAATGATCCATCTCGGAGCAATTTCCGCGACCACCGCGACCGACGGCGACCTCGTCTTCGAGACCAATTTCCGCCTGTCGATGCGCCTTCTCGACTGGTGCACGGCGGGCGCGGTGCCCTTCATTTATGCCTCCTCGGCGGCGACCTATGGCGACGGCGAGACGGGTTTTGACGACGACGGCTCGCTGCCGGCGCTGAAGAAACTGCGGCCGATGAATCTCTACGGCTGGAGCAAGCACATGTTCGATCTCGCGGTCGCCGAACGTGCCGCGCGCGGCGAGAAGCTCCCGCCGCAATGGGTGGGCCTGAAATTCTTCAACGTGTTCGGCCCCAACGAGTACCACAAGGGCTCGATGATGAGCGTGCTGGCGCGGCGCTTCGACGACGTCAAGGCGGGCCGCGTCGTGCAATTGTTCAAGTCGCACCGCGAGGGCATCGCCGACGGCGATCAGCGCCGCGATTTCATCTATGTCGACGACGTCGTGCGCGTGGTGATGTGGCTGCTCGCGACACCATCGGTATCAGGACTCTTCAACGTCGGAACCGGCAAGGCGCGCAGCTTCAAGGATCTGATGCAGGCCGCCTATGCGGCGCTCGGCACCAGGCCCAACATCGAATATATCGACATGCCCGAGCAGATCCGCGGGGCCTACCAGTACTTCACCCAGAGCGAGGTCGATCGCCTCCACCGCGCCGGCTATAATGGCGGCTTCACGACGCTCGAGGACGCGGTGAAGGCCTATGTCGGGGATTACCTCGACCGGCCCGACCGCTTCCGCTGAGGCCATTTGACCATGCCGACGCCCATTCTCGATTTCGACGCTCTCGCGAAGGCCATCTCAGGCCGCACGGTGCTGTGCATCGGCGACATCATGCTGGACGAGTTCGTCTATGGCGAGGTGTCGCGGATCTCGCCGGAAGCGCCGACGCCCGTCATCACGGCCCAGCGCAGCGAGATCCACATCGGCGGCGCCGGTAACGTCGCGCGCAATGTCGCCTCTCTCGGCGCGCGCTGCATCTTCGTCGGCCTCGTCGGCGCGGACGATGCAGGCGCACGGCTGGAGGCGGCGCTGGATGAGCTTGCTGCGATCGAAAACGTGCTGGTGCGCGACCCCACGCGGCCGACCACGCGAAAGGTCCGCTTCGTCTCCGAACATTTTTCCACGCACATGCTGCGGGCGGATTGGGAGCAGGCGGCGCCTGCGTCCGACGACGTCGAGACCAGGTTGATCGAGGCGATCCTGCCGCAGATCGCGCGCGCCGACGTCGTGCTGCTCTCGGACTACGCCAAGGGCGTGCTGACGGCGCGCGTCATCCGCCACACCATCGACGCCGCGCGCAAGCTCGGCAAGCCCGTGATCGTGGATCCCAAGAGCCTGAACTGGGCGATCTATCGCGGCGCGACGCTGCTCACCCCCAACCGCAAGGAATTTTCGGAAGCAACGCGCAGCCGCGCCGACACGCCACAAAGCATCGTCGACGCCAGCGAGGATGTGATGCGGCTCGCCGATTGCGAGGCGATCCTGGTCACGCAAGGCGGGCACGGCATGACACTGGTGCCGCGCAATGGTGCTGCGGTTCACGTTCCGGCTTTCCCGGTCAAGGTGCGCGACGTCTCCGGCGCCGGTGACACCGTCGCCGCCGCGCTCGCGGTCTCGCTTGCGACAGGCGCGGACTGGGACACGGCGTTGCGCATGGCCAGTGCCGCTGCCGCCGTCGCCGTCGGCAAGCAGGGCACTGCCAGCGTGAGCGCGGCCGAGCTGCGCCGGAAGATCCTGCCGCATGCCACGCTGGCGGCCGAGGAGAAGATCGTGCTCGAGCCTGATACCCTCGATGCGCAGCTCGCCGAATGGAACAGGCAGGGCCAGCGTGTCGGCTTCACCAATGGCTGCTTCGACATCCTGCATCCCGGCCACGTCAAGGTGCTGACTGCGGCGCGCGCCGCTTGCGACCGCCTGATCGTCGGGCTCAATAGCGACGCCTCGGTGCGGCGGCTCAAGGGCGCCGAGCGGCCGGTCCAGGACGAGCGCGCGCGTGCCGAGGTGCTCGCCGCGCTCGAAGCCGTCGATCTCGTCGTCATCTTCGAAGAGGACACGCCGATCGACCTGATCACGCGGATCAAGCCCGGCGTGCTGGTGAAGGGCGGCGATTACACCCGCGAGCAGGTGGTCGGCCACGAGGTCGTCGAGCAAGCCGGCGGAACGGTCGTGCTGGTCGACATCCTCCAGGGCTTCAGCACGACGGCGCTGGTCCATCGCGCCCGGGGAGGGGGCAAGTGACGGCACTGGCACGCGAGACGACCGGCGAGATGTTGCTTCGCCGCCTGCGCAGCCCGGCGGCCTGGAGCGAGACCGTCGATCTATTTGCTATCCTGACCGCGGCCTCGCTGCCCTGGTCGACCTCGCTGACGGGCATCTTCAACGTGCTGATGCTGCTCTGCATGGTGCCGTTCCTCGACGTCCGCGCGTTCCTGCAATCCCTGAAGCGTCCGATCTGCGCGGCCCCGATCGCGCTCGTCCTGCTCGCGCTGGTGGGGACGCTGTGGTCGGACGCAGCCTGGGGCGCGCGCTTCTATGCGGTCAATCCGACCATGAAGCTGCTGGTGCTGCCGGTGCTGCTCTATCATTTCGAGCGCTCGCCGCGCGGCCGCTGGATCTTCGTCGCCTTCCTGGTGTCCTGCGCCCTGTTGTCGGTGATGTCGTGGCTGGTCGCCTTCTATCCGAACCTCGCACTCAAGACCGATCCGGCCGAGCGCGGCATCTTCGTCAAGAATTACATCGACCAAAGCCAGGAATTCGCGCTCTGCGCGGTCGCGCTCGCCTATCCGATCGTGATGCTGCTGCGTGAGAGGCGATACTGGTTCGCCGGACTGCTGACGGCACTGGCACTGGGCTTCTTCGTCAACATGACCTTCGTGGTGGTGTCACGCACCGCGCTCGTCACCATCCCGATCATGTTCGGCGTGTTCGCGCTGCTGCATCTCAAGAGGCGCAGTATCGGGCTCATCTCCGCCGCCTTGCTCGTCGGCGCCGTTCTCGCTTGGCAGGCCTCGCCGCATTTGCGCCATACTGCCGAGAGGTTTTCCGACGACTACACGCGCTATGTCGAAAATGGCGAGCCGACCTCGCTCGGCCTGCGGCTCGAATTCTGGCGGAAGTCGCTCGGCTTCTTCGCGGAGGCGCCGATCAAGGGACACGGCACCGGTTCGACGCGCGGATTGTTCGAACGCGTTGCGACCCCCGCCGGTCGGTACCAGGCCTCCGCCGAGGTGATCGGCAACCCGCATAACCAGACGCTCAACGTTGCCGTGCAATGGGGCATGATCGGCATCGCCGTTCTCTACGCGATCTGGATCCTGCACCTGCGGTTGTTTCGCGGCGAGGGGCTGGCCAACTGGATCGGGCTTCTGGTGGTGGTGCAGAACGTCTTCACCTCGCTGTTCAATTCCCATCTGTTCGACTTCCACGAGGGCTGGATGTACGTCATCGGCGTCGGCGTTGCCGGCGGCATGGTGCTCCGGGCACAACAGCCCCAGGTGAAGATGGGGGAAGCCGGTTCCTGAGCGGCCGCGCGGCTGGCAAGTCCAGCCCAGATGGGCTATCAGCGCGGTCAGGTTGCATCTAACTGGGTTTTCATCGGTCGGCGGATGACGCGTCTTTCGCATCTCACCTTGCGCAATTTCCTGATCGCGCTCCACGACCTGCTGGCGACCGCGGCGGCGCTTTTTGCCGCCTTCTATCTGCGATTCGAGGGTGGCGACGGCTTCTTCGACCGCCTGCCGCTGCTGTTCCAGATCCTGCCTTATTTCCTCGCCTTCAGCGTGGTCGTGTTCTTCATCTTCAACCTGACCACGACGAAATGGCGCTTCATCTCGCTGCCTGACGCGCTGAACATCATCCGCGTCGCGACTGTGCTCACGGTCGCGCTGCTCGTGCTCGATTACATCTTCGTCGCCCCCAACGTCCGCGGCGCCTTCTTCCTCGGCAAGGTGACGATCGTCCTCTATTGGTTCCTCGAAATCTCCTGCCTCAGCGCGTTGCGCATGGCCTACCGCTACTTCCGCTACACGCGGGTGAGGCGTCACGCCAGGGGCGAGGAGGCCGCGCCGACGCTGCTGATCGGCCGCGCCGCGGATGCGGAGGTGCTCCTGCGCGGCATCGAGAGCGGGGCGATCAAGCGCATCTGGCCGGTCGGCCTGCTGTCGCCGTCGAATTCGGATCGGGGCCAGTTCATCCGCAACGTGCCGGTGCTGGGCGGCATCGACGACGTCGAGGACGTCGTCGCCGACTTCGCCAAGCGCAACAAGCCGATCGCGCGCCTTGTCATGACGCCGTCGGCATTCGAGCCGGAATCCCATCCGGAATCGATCCTGATGCGGGCGCGCAAGCTGGGTGTGATCGTCAACCGGATGCCCTCGCTCGAGAGCGGCGACACCCCGCGGCTCACGGCCGTCGCGGTCGAGGACCTCCTGCTGCGGCCGAGCGAGACCATCGATTATGCCCGCCTGGAGGCGCTGATCAACGGCAAGGCGGTGATCGTGACCGGCGGCGGCGGCTCGATCGGGTCGGAGATCTGCGAGCGCGTCGTCGCCTTCGGCGCCGCGCGGCTCCTGATCGTCGAAAACTCCGAGCCCGCGCTCTATGCGATCACGGAGGCGCTCGCCGCGCGAGGCGCGGCTGCCGAGGTCGAGGGACGGATCGCCGACATCCGCGACCGCGAGCGCATCATGCGCCTGATGGCCGGGTTCAAGCCGGACATCGTGTTCCACGCCGCCGCGCTCAAGCACGTGCCGATCCTCGAACGCGACTGGAGCGAGGGCGTCAAGACCAACATCTTCGGCTCGATCAACGTTGCGGATGCCGCCGTTGCCGCCGGCGCCGAAGCCATGGTGATGATTTCGACCGACAAGGCGATCGAGCCGGTGTCGATGCTCGGCCTGACCAAGCGCTTCGCCGAGATGTACTGCCAGGCGCTGGATCACGACCTTGCGGCAGGTAGCGGCGGCGCCAGGCCGGCGATGCGGCTGATCTCGGTCCGGTTCGGCAACGTGCTCGCCTCGAACGGCTCGGTGGTTCCCAAATTCAAGGCCCAGATCGAGGCCGGCGGTCCGGTGACCGTGACACATCCCGACATGGTCCGCTACTTCATGACCATCCGCGAGGCCTGCGATCTCGTCATCACTGCGGCCACGCATGCGCTCGGAACGCACCGACCCGACGTCTCGGTCTACGTGCTCAACATGGGCCAGCCGGTGAAGATCGTCGATCTCGCCGAGCGCATGATCCGCCTGTCCGGACTGCAGCCCGGCTACGACATCGAGATCGTGTTCACCGGCATGCGGCCGGGCGAGCGCCTGCACGAGATCCTGTTCGCCACCGAGGAGCCGACCCGCGAGATCGGCGTTGCCGGCATCATGGCCGCGCAGCCAAACGAGCCGCCGATGCAGACGCTGCGCAAATGGATCGCGGCGCTGGAGCAGGCGATCGCGCGCGACGATCGCGCCACCATCAGGACCATCCTGAAGGATGCGGTGCCCGAATTCGGGTCGACCGCGGCCTGACCATGCAGCCTCGAGGCAAGATCGTCGTCGCGAGCCAGCATTACCCGCCGGATACGAGCACGACGGCGGCGATCATGGCAGAGATCGCCTGCCGTCTCGCCGCCGAGCACGAGGTCGTCGTGCTCTCGGGCTGGCCGGGCGCATTGCCGGCCTTGCAGACCGGACCGGGCAAGCCGCGCGTCGTCGCGATCAAGAACCGCATGGCGGGCAAGGCGGCGCTGGTGCGGCGCGGGGTGTCGGAGCTGCTGTTCGCGGCGCGCACGTTCGTCGCGTTGATGCGGGAGCTCAAGGCAGGGGACGTCGCGCTCACGGTCACCGCCCCGTTCATGCTGCCTTACGCGGTGGCGGCGGCAGCCAGGTTCAAGGGCGCACGCTCGGCGTTGATCATGCACGACCTCTTTCCCGACGTGCTGGTGATGGCGGGCCTGTTGAAGCCGGGTTCGCTCGTGACGCGGACGATGCGCGCCGCCAACGGCCTGATGTTCCGCGCGCTCAATGCCGTCATCACCATCGGCCGCGACGCGGAGCGGCCGCTGCTGAGCTATGCCGGAATGACGCGGAACAAGATCCGCTTCATCCCGAACTGGGCGACGCTCGTGCCCGCGCCACGGCCGGTCAATTCGGACAACCCGTTCCGCAAGGGATTTTCCGCGCGCTTCATCGTCGGCCTGTCGGGCAATCTCGGCTTCACCCATGATCCCGAGATCGTGTTCCAGGCGGCGCGTATTCTGAAGGACGAGGCCGACATTCACTTCCTGCTGTCCGGCTGGGGCATCGGATTCGAACGGCTGAAGCAGTTGCAGGCCGAAGCAAACCTCTCCAATGTCTCCTTCGTGGCGCGCGTCGCGGATACCGAGCTCGAGGCGTTCCTGGCGGCGGCCAATCTCTGGATCATTCCGTACCGGAAGGACGTGGCGGGGGTGTCGGTGCCGAGCCGGTTCTACAATCTGCTGGCGGTCGGCCGTCCCGTGCTGCTGGTCTCCGAGCCGGAGGCCGAGGCGGCCTTGACGGTGGTGGAGAACGGGCTTGGCTGGGTCGTGACGCCGGGCCGCGCCGATCAGCTCGCCGCGGCGATCCGCACGGCGTCGCGTTCCGACGACGACGCGATTGCGGCGCGCGCGGTGAAGACGGCAGCGCGATTCGACCGGACGATTGCGATGAACGCCTATGCCGGCGTAATCGACGAATTGCTGCGCACCCCGCACCTTTCGGAGCAACGATGAGCGAGAAGAAGCCGGTCGTGCTGGTGACGGGGGCGAACGGTTTCGTCGGACGTCATGTCGCCCCTGCGCTGGCGCGCGAGGGATGGTCGGTCCGCCGCGCGGTCCGCAGCCCGCAAGGTGTCGACGACGAGGTCGTGATCGAAACGATCGGTCCCGAGACCGATTGGCACGCCGCGCTGGAGGGCGTCGATGCCGTCGTCCATCTCGCCGCGCGGGTGCACCACAAGAACGAGGAGCACGCGGTCCAGCTCTACCGCAACGTCAATATCGCCGGCACACTGCATCTGGCGCGTTGCGCGGCGACGGCCGGCGTGCGCCAATTCGTCTTCGTCAGCACCGTTCTCGTGCACGGTCGCAGCAACGAGGGCCGTGCGCCGTTCAGCGAAGACGACATCCTGACGCCGCGCGGCCTCTACGGCATGTCAAAGGCTGCGGCCGAGGCGGGCTTGAGGACGCTGGCGCGCGACAACGACATGAAAATCTCGGTGATCCGGCCGCCGCTGGTCTATGGCGCGGGCGCCAGGGGCAATTTCGCGCTGCTGACGCGCGCGGTCCATCTCGGGCTGCCGCTGCCCTTTGCCGCGATCCGCAACCACCGCGCCTTCCTTGCCGTGCAGAACCTGTCGTCGTTCATCCTGCATCGGCTCGGCCATCCCGATCCCGCCAGCAATTTCGAGATCTTCCTCGTCGCCGACAGGGAGCAGGTCTCGACGCCCGAATTCATCACGCGGCTGGCGGAAGCATCCGGCAAGAAGCTGCGGCTGCTCGGCGTGCCGTCGGGCGTGCTCAGTACGCTGCTCAGCGTGATCGGCCGGCAGGATACGCATGATAGCCTGATCGGCTCGCTCGAGCTCAACATCTCCAAGGCGCTCGCAACCGGCTGGCAGCCCGAGGTCTCCCTCGACGAGGGGCTGCGGCTGGCGTTGGCGGCTCAGGATGCCTGAGGGCGGGAGAACCGCCGCAGCACGAAGGCGACCGAGACCGCGCCTGCGATCAGGGAGACGATCGTGACCGGCACCGAGCCGGCGCGAACGCTGGCGATGGCAAGCAACGCCAGCACGAGATTGAGCGCGAACACCTCGGCGATCACCTGCCCGATCGTGAAGCCGTTGTCGGTGGCGCGCTGATAGAAGTGCGTGCGGTGCGCCGACCAGAATGGTTCACGGCGCGCGATCCGGCGAAACAGCGTGATGGTGGAATCCGCAAGGTAATAGGCCGGCAGCAGCAGCGCCGCGGCGGGCTGTCCGTTCCAGGCGAGCTCCAGCAGGCACCAGCCGAGCAAAAGGCCGATCGGCAGGCTGCCGACATCGCCCAGGAACACCTTTGCGGCCGGACGGTTGAACGGCGCAAAGCCGAGCATGGCGCCGCACAGCGCGGTGGCGAGCAGCGCCGCGGATGGCGAGAGGTCGCCAAACCACCCGAACAGTCCGAGCGCGGTCGTGACGGGCACCACCTCCGCTACGGTCATGAGGTCGAGCCCGTCCATGAAATTGACGAGGTTCACGAACCAGATTCCGGCGAGCAGGATGAGGCCACGCTCCAGCGCGAGCGGCAGGGCCGGCACGATGCGCAGCGTCTCCGGTGTCGTGAAGACGACGGCAGCCACGGCTGCCGCCTGCAACACGAGGCGGAGCAGTACTGGCAGAGGCCTGATGTCATCGACGAGCCCGACCATCGCGATCAGGACAGCGGAGCCGATCAGAGGCAAGGGGATCGCGCCGGATGTCCATGCCGCAGCCACCAGCAGCGTGGCCGCGACAACCGCGATGCCCGCACCCTGCGGGGTCGGTATCCTGTGCGACGAGCGTGCGTTCGGACGCGCCAACGCGTAACGTTGCAGCAGCGGCATGCTCTGCCAGGTGATGCCGGCCGAGATCAGTGCGGCCAGCACGGCCGGCGCAAGTGCAAACAGCACCAGTCCCGCCGCAAGGTCCGGACCCGCGACGAGGGTCGTCACTCCGGCACTCCGATCGGCGCCGACCCCTGCGCGGCTTTCTCCGCGCTGAGGATCCAGACCAGGCCGCCGAACGCGCCGACGATGAAGGACACGGCGCCGAACAGCAGCGAGACGTTGACGCCCTCGTTGGCGGCAAGTCCGGCGAAGCCGAACGCCAGGCCCATCGTGGCTTCACGCACGCCCCAGCCGGCGATCGAGATCGGCATCATCGTGATCAGCATCACGGGCGGCACCAGCATAAAGACGTCGCTGAAGCGGACCGGGGCTGCGATCGACTGCACGACGCACCATGCGATGACGACGGCGAGCACGTGAACGAGCAGAGACAGGATCGCGATGATCGGTCCGCGGCTGCGGTTGAAGATCACGCGGTTCGCGATCACGGCACAGGCGTGAATGTGATGCGTGGCCCACCAGGTCTTCAGCCAGCGCCATTTCAGCGCGCCGAAAACCAGGAAGCCGAGGCCGCCGGCGAGCGCCAGGAGATCGATGAGCAGCAGCGCCGAGCGCCCGTGCGGATCGGTGATGAGGGTGTAGCTCCAGGGCAGGCTCGCGACGATGAGAATCGCGAGCGCGATCAATCCGATCGCGCGGTCGACGAAGATCGAGTAGGTCGCCGCACGCCAGCCGGCGCCGGCGCGCGCGACCAGCCACAGCCGGACCGCGTCGCCGCCGATGGCCGACGGCAGGGTCTGGTTGAAGAACGAGCCGATCACGTTGTAGCGCATGGCGCGGCCGAGCTCGAGCGGCGCGCCGCAGACGGCGCTGATCTCGCGCCAGCGCAGCACGCCGACGAAGATCTGCAGGAAGGTGATCGCGATCGCGGCGCCGATCCAGAACAGGCTGGACACGGTGAAGCGCGAAAACAATTCGGACAGATCGACCTTGCGCAGCGCCAGATAGAGCAGCGCCACGGAAATCAGGATTTTGGCCGTCGACAGCAGGATTCGGCGCATCTCGCCCGCATGAACTGGGTTTGCGAAGATTTGAGGCAACCCGACGCGAGCGCCGAATTCGGCCGCTTTGGTATGGTTTTGGCGCCGATCTTGCAATAGCCGTCGTGAGCGGCGGCGGGCCTATTGCGATCCCCTCGAACGGACGGCTAAAGGGGATCGGGCGAGGGAATCTCCGGGGGAACAGGATGACGGATCAGGCGATTTTGGTCACCGGGGCCGCCGGATTCATCGGCTTTCACGTCGCCCGGCAGCTTCTGGGCGAAGGCCGGTCCGTCGTCGGGCTCGACAATCTCAACGCCTATTACGATCCGGCACTGAAGCGGGCGCGTCTGGCGCTGCTGCAGGGCGACCCTCGCTTCTCCTTCGTCGAGGCTGACCTTGCCGACCGCGAGACGATGGCGGCGCTGTTTGCGCGGCATCGTTTCACCGAGGTCGTGCATCTGGCGGCACAGGCCGGCGTGCGCTACTCGATCGAGCAGCCGCACGCCTATGTCGATTCCAATCTGGTGGGCTTTCTCAACGTGCTCGAGGGCTGCCGCAACAGCGGCTGTCGTCATCTCGTCTACGCCTCGTCATCCTCCGTTTACGGCGCCAACACAAAAATGCCATTTGCGGTTGCGGACCGCACCGATCATCCCGTGAGCTTCTACGCCGCGACCAAGAAGGCGAACGAGGTGATGGCGCAGTCCTACAGCCATCTCTATCGCCTGCCGGTCACGGGCCTGCGCTTCTTTACCATTTACGGGCCATGGGGACGGCCCGACATGGCCATGTTCCTGTTCGTAAACGCCATCATGGCGGGCAAGCCGATCCGGCTGTTTAACCATGGCCGAATGCGCCGCGACTTCACCTATGTTGATGATGTCACACGTGTAGTATCCAAGCTGATCGATCTTGTGCCTGCGGACGATCCGGCTGCCGCAAATGCGCCGTTTAAGCTCTACAATGTCGGCAATCACCATCCGGAGGAACTGATGCACGTCGTCGGTCTTCTGGAGCGGGAGCTGGGCCGGACGGCGATCAAAGAATTGCTGCCGATGCAGCCGGGAGATGTGCTGGAAACGTTCGCGGATGTCGAGGATCTGATGCGCGACACCGGCTTTGCACCGTCAACGCCGATCGAGCATGGGGTCCACAATTTTGTCACCTGGTATCGCGACTACTTCAAGGTTTGAGATGACGATGGACAAACGCATAATCCCCCTGATCATGTGCGGCGGCGCCGGCACGCGGCTGTGGCCGGCTTCGCGCGAGGTGCGGCCGAAACAGTTCCTGCCGCTGTTCGGCGCGCGCTCGACCTTCCAGGACACGCTGCTGCGCGTCTCCGATCCCTCCCTGTTCGACCGGCCCATCATCATCACCAACGCGTCCTATCGCTTCATGGTGCTGGAGCAACTCGCCGAGATCGGCATCGAGGCCGACGTGATCCTCGAGCCGATGCGCCGCGATTCCGGACCTGCGATCGCGGCCGGCGCGGTGTTCGCGCAGAACCGCGCCAGTGACGCCATCGTGCTCGCGCTCGCCGCCGACCACGTCGTGCAGGATAATGCGGCTTTCGTCGCCGCCTGCCGCGAGGGCCTCACCGCCGCGAGCACCGGGCGCATCGTCACCTTCGGCATCAAGCCGGAGCGGCCGGCGACCGAATACGGCTACATCAATCCGGGCGAAGTGATCTCCGGTGAGGTTCATGCGGTCGCACGCTTCGTCGAGAAGCCGGACGCAGTGAAGGCCTCCGATTACGTCAATTCGGGTTATCTCTGGAACAGCGGCAACTTCATGTTCCCGGCGAGCCTGCTGCTCGACGAATATCGCAAGGTCGATGCGGGAAGCGTCGAGACCATCACCAGCGCGGTCAACAATGCCGGCCGCGATCTCGGCTTCGTCACGCTGGAGCCCGAGGCGTTCGGCGCGGCGAAGGCGATTTCGATCGATTATGCCGTGATGGAGAAGACCTCGCGCGCAGCGGTGGTGCCGGTGTCGTGCGGCTGGTCCGACGTCGGCTCCTGGCACGCGGTGTGGGAGCTCTCCGACAAGGACGCGCAAGGCAACGCGTCGCACGGCAGCGCGGTGTTCGAGGATTCCCGCAATTGCAATGTCACGACCGACTCCGCGCTGGTGGCGCTCGAAGGCGTCGATGATCTCGTCGTGGTCGCAACCGCCGATGCGGTGCTGGTCTCGCGCCAGAAGGATGCCAACGGCCTGAAGCGTCTCGTCACCAAGCTGAAGGCGGTCGCGCCGAAGGTCACCGAGGAGCATCTCAAGGTGCACCGCCCCTGGGGCAGCTACCAGTCGGTCGACAATGGCGAGCGCCACCAGGTCAAGCGCATCGTGGTGAAGCCGGGTGGCCGGCTGTCGCTGCAGAAGCACCATCATCGTGCCGAGCACTGGATCGTGGTCCGCGGCACCGCCCGCGTCACCGTCAACGAGACCGTGAAGGCCGTGCACGAGAACGAGTCGATCTACATCCCGATGGGCGCCGTCCACCGGATGGAGAACCCCGGTAAGATCATGCTGGAACTGATCGAGGTCCAGACTGGAAGCTATCTCGGGGAAGACGACATCATCCGGATTGAAGACGACTATCAAAGGTCGTAACCAGCAAACTCCGAATCACGAGACCCGGGCCAGGTAGGCGATATTTTTCGGCTTAAGGCCCGGGGAACGTGTAACTTTTTGAATCAAATCGTGTCCGGGCCGCCAAGGCGGCATTCGCCACAAATGTGGCGGCCGTGCTAGAAGCGCGCCGGGGATTTGCGTTGAATCGGGGTTTGCTCAGATGAGTTCCAAAGGGTCTGCACCGGCAAAGGCCGGCTTGCGCGTCGGCGTCATTGGCGCCGGTGTAATGGGGAGCAACCACGCGCGCGTGCTTGCGGGTCTTCCCGGCGTCAGCCTCGTGGGCGTCGTCGATCCTTCGCCGGCACATCGCACACGCGCGACGGAACTGGCCAATTGCGCAAGCTTCGAGACCCTCGACCAGCTGTTGGCCGAAGGCGTCGACGCCGTCACCATCGCAGCTCCGACCCATCTGCATCACGAGGTCGCGCTCGCCTGCATCGCCAAGAACATCCATGTTCTGGTCGAGAAGCCGATCGCATCCACCGTGGAGGAGGGCCGCGAGATCGTCGCTGCCGCGCACAAGGCCGGCGTCACGCTGATGGTCGGCCATGTCGAGCGCTTCAATCCGGCGGTCGTCGCCGTCAAGCAGGCGATCGCGGGCGAGGACATTCTCTCCATCGCGATCACGCGGGTCGGCCCGTTCCCGCCGCGCATGTCCAATGTCGGCGTCGTCATCGACCTCGCCGTGCACGACATCGATCTGATCCGCTGGTTCACCGAATCCGACATCGTCGAGGTGCAGCCGCAATTGTCGAGCGCGGTCGCCGAACGCGAGGACATTGCGCTGTTGCAGTTCCGCACGGCCAACGGCGTGCTCGCGCACATCAACACCAACTGGCTGACGCCGTTCAAGGCGCGCAGCGTCACGGTCGCGACCCGCGGCAAATACGTGATGGGCGATCTGCTGACGCGCCAGGTCACCGAATGCTTCGGCTTCAAGCCTGACGGCAGCTATTCGATGCGGCATCTGCCGGTCGGCCATGACGAACCGCTCCGCGCCGAGCTGATCGCGTTCCTCAAGGCGGTGCGCAACGGCGAGACGCCGGCGGTCACGGGCGACGAAGGCGTTGCCAGCCTCGAGATCGCGACGCAGTGCCTGGAGACGCCGTCACGGCCCGCGGCCAAATCGCCCGCCCTCAAGGGCCCGCGCCGCGTCGCCGGCTAAACCCTTGATCCATGTCGACGCCCCCTGAAAGCGCCAAGAACCAGGCCATGAACCAGCATCTGCGTTCCGAACCCATTCCCTTCATCGACGTCGCCTCGCAGCGCCGCCGGCTCGGCGCTTCGCTGGATGCCGCGGTCAAGCGCGTTCTCGACCATTGCCAGTTCGTCAATGGCCCTGAAGTCGCCGAGCTCGAGAAGCAGCTCGCGGCCTATAGCGGCGCCAAGCACGTCATCGGCTGCGCTAGCGGTACCGACGCGATCCTGATGGTGATGATGGCGAAGAACGTCGGGCCCGGCGATGCCGTGCTGTGTCCGTCCTTCACCTTCATCGCGACGGCCTCGCCGGTGGCGCGAACCGGCGCGACGCCTGTCTACGTCGACGTCGACGAGACCACCTTCAACATGAGCCCGGAATCGCTCAAGCGCGGCATCGCGACTGCGCGCAAGGCCGGCCTCAGGCCGGTCGCGGTCGTTCCGGTCGATCTGTTCGGCCAGCCCGCCGATCACGATGCGATCGCCGAGATCGCGAGGGCCGAGGGCCTGTTCGTGCTCGACGACGCCGCGCAAGGCTTTGGCGCGAGCTACAAGGGCCGCAAGCTCGGCACCTTCGGGCTCGCGACCGCGACCAGCTTCTTCCCGGCCAAGCCGCTCGGCTGCTTCGGCGACGGCGGCGCGATCTTCACCGATGACGACGAACTCGCGGCGACCTTGCGCAGCATCCGCGTGCACGGGCAGGGCGTCGACAAATACGACAACGTCCGCCTCGGCCTCACCGGCCGGCTCGACACCATGCAGGCCGCGATCCTGATCGAGAAGCTGAAGATCTTCGACGACGAGATCGCCGCCCGCAACAAGGTCGCCGAGCGCTACGCGCGCGGCCTGTCCAACGTCGTCACCGTGCCGCGCCTGGCGCCCGGCAATACCTCGGTCTGGGCGCAGTACACCATCCGCCTGCCCAAGGGCACCGACCGCGACGGCTTTGCTGCCGCGCTGAAGGCCCAGGGCGTGCCGACCGCGATCTATTACGGCAAGTCGATGCATCAGCAGACCGCCTACAGGCAATATCCGGTCGCCGAGGGCGGCCTGCCCGGTTGCGAGAGCCTGTCGCAGGACGTCATCAGCCTGCCGATGCATGCCTATCTGACCGAAGCCGATCAGGAGCGAATCATCGCCGCCGTGCAAGGTGCGCTGGCGGGCTGAGCGGGCCGCTCCAACCCTCTCCCCCTGTGGGAGAGGGTGGCTCGCCGCAAAGCGGCGAGACGGGTGAGGGGTCTCTCTCCGCACGGAATGCGTGGAGAGAGACCCCTCACCCCAATGAGCTTGTGTCTACTCGCGGAGCTGCCCTCTCCCACAAGGGGAGAGGGCACAGCGATGCGCATCGCAAGATGCAATCGACCTCTGTTCGATAAGCCTCTAAAACAGACGCATGCTCGGACGCATCTTCACAGTTGGCGGCTACACGCTGCTCTCGCGGCTGACGGGATTTGCCCGCGACATCATGCTCGCGGCGATCCTCGGCGCCGGCCCCGTGGCCGACGCCTTTTTCGTGGCGCTGCGGCTGCCCAACCATTTTCGCGCGATCTTCGCCGAGGGCGCCTTCAACGCCGCCTGGGTGCCGGCCTATGCCCATGTCCATGGCGAGAAGGGGGAGGCGGCGGCGCATCGGTTCGCTGACCGCATCTTCACGCTGCTGCTGGCCTCGCAGGTGGTGCTGCTGATCGTCGCCTGGCTGTTCATGCCGCAGGCCATGAGCTTGCTTGCGCCCGGCTTTTCCGAGGATGCCGAGCAGCGCAAGCTCGCGATCGAGCTGACCCGGATCACCTTTCCCTATCTGCTGCTGATCACGCTGGTGACGCTCTATGGCGGCATGCTCAACGTGATGCAGCGCTTTGCCAGCGCGGCAGCCGCATCGATCTTCCTCAACGTCGCCATGATGATGACGCTGGCGGTCGCCGTCTGGTTTCCGACGGCCGGCCACGCCGCCGCCTGGGGCGTGCTGATCTCCGGTTTCCTGCAATATTTCCTGCTGGCCGGCGATCTCGCCCGCCATGGCGGCCTGCCGCGCTTTGCGCCGCTCAAGCTCGACGAAGATGTCCGCGGTTTCTTCAAAGCGCTCGGCCCCGCGACACTGGGCTCGATGGGCACGCAGGTCGCGCTGTTCGCCGACACCATCATCGCGACCTTCCTGCCCGCCGGTGCGCTGTCGGCTCTCTATTACGCCGATCGGCTCAACCAGCTCCCGATCGGCGTGATCGGCATCGCCATCGGCACCGTGCTGCTGCCGGAGATGTCGAAACGGATCACGGCGAACGACCATGACGGGGCGATGAAGGCGCAGCGCCGCGCCTTCGATTTTACGCTGCTGTTCTCGATCCCGTTCGTGGCGGCCTTCCTCACCGTGCCCGACGAGATCATGCGCGCGCTGTTCGCCCGCGGCGCGTTCTCCAAGGCCGACGCGGTGGCTGCCGGCGGCACCCTCGCAGCCTATGCCATCGGCCTGATCCCGTTCGTGCTGATCCGCAGCGCAGTCGCGACCTTCTACGCCCGCAAGGATACCGCGACGCCGGTGCGGGCGTCGCTGACCGGCATCGCCGTCAACGTCGCGCTGAAGGTCGCCTTGATGGGATCGCTCGCCCAGATCGGCCTTGCGCTCGCAACCGCCGTCGGCGTCTGGACCAATCTATTGCTGGTGCTGTTCTTCGCCGTGCGCCGGGGCTTTCTCGTGCTGGATCGTGCCTGGCTGATGTCGCTCGCGAAATTTCTGCTGACCGGGATCATTCTGGCGGTGGTGTTCTGGCTGATTGCGCGCTTTGGCGGACCCGCGCTGGGCCCGATGCACTTCCGCGATGAGGTGATGCTGGTTCTCCTCGCGGTCGGTGGCACCATCGTCTATGCGCTCGCGATCCTCGTGCTGTTCGGCCGCAGCTGGCTGGTCTCGCTGGTGCGCGGCTAGGCGCGGAACGATCGCACGCAACAGGTTCGTCGAAACCTTCGGAGCCCCGTCGCCGTCCGCCTGAATTTGCGCAGGCTCGGAGCACGCTTGAGCCAGGCCGGAAGCCAGTCTTGATGTGGGTCAAACTGCCGGCGGGCGAAGCGGCTAGTAATGAACTCTTGCTGGCCAGCATCGGAGCAGGACATGGTAATATCTGCTGTGAAATGTTTGATCATTGCCGGTCTTGCCGCTGGTTTCGCCGCGGCGGCTCAGGCTGACGATCTCGACGTCGGCAAGTTGGAGTTTCAGTCGTCGTGCGCGAGTTGCCACGGTGCGGATGCCAGAGGCAAAGGACCGGTTAGCGACCAGCTCAAGACGCCGCCTTCCGATTTGACTGTGTTGGCCAAGACCAACAACGGTGTGTTTCCTGCGAACACCGTCTATGAAACCATCGATGGAATGAAAACAATTCCCGCTCACGGCACCCGTGAAATGCCGGTTTGGGGAGTACGATTCAACCCGATCGTCAACCTGCCTCACTATGTCGATCCATCCTATTGGCAGAAGGCCGGACCGGATCAAAGCCCGGAAGTCGTCGTGCGAAAACGTATCCTCGCCGTCGTCGATTATCTCGGTCGCATTCAGCAAAAGTAGCAGCCGGCGAGCATCGAGATCTCTTGCCCATCCCGCTGGAGTGCCTGCCCATGGAAGGTGATCCGAGGGACGATGCATCCGACGAAGCAGGGTGCTCGCCCCAGGGATGTATGCAACCTCTCCACATCTCTTGATTTTGTGCAATTGCCGTGATATCAGCGCTGCATGATTAAATGCTCGCGCAAACTCAACCGCAATCACATGACCCGCTTCGGCTGGGCCGTGGGAGGAGTCGTGCGCTAGGATCTCGACGACATCTTTTCCACCAGGCCCCGCCGGCATCGGACGGGGCCTTTTTTGTGGCCACGCTTCCCTGCCGGCACAACAGCAGGAGCGTGCGATGCCACCGCAACAGACGAACATCATCACAGCCGTGACGGAGCGCGATGCCGCGGTGCTCCGCCTTGACCGCTCGATCGCGTTGGCGAAGGAGGCCATGGACGAGGTTTTGACAGCAGCGGCGCGCCTTAATTCATCCACGGCAATGCCGCGCGACACCCTATTGGGAAGGGATGCGGGAGCAGTGGCCGAACCGACGCAGGGCGTCCTTGGCTTGCTCAAGCGATATTGGCGCGCGTTTCGAGAGTGGCGTCAGAACCCGCGGGTCATCCTGCAGGATTTGAGCGACAGGGAGTTGATGGATATCGGCCTGACGCGCGGCGATCTCTACCGCCTCGCACCTGGGAGAGCGATCGATGCCTTGAGAGATCGCACGAGGTATCTGTTGAACCACACTGGGATGTAGATCATCCTGGCAAACGCAGACATGCACTTTGCGAGCAAGCGACGGTCAACATCGTCGCTTGTTCTCAGGTGTGCGCTGCGGTGTAGAATCAAGGATTTTCACAGTGAAATGATCGAGCGGCGGCCTATCCGTCCGGTACTGCTCTGGAGCGCAACGGGCTGAGCATTTTTTGGCGGATGGCGCCGGTTTAAACCCGTTTGCCTTGCCAGTTTTTCCACGGCAATATGCCGGCAAAACAACCATGAGAACGGGACAATCAAATGGCGGCTCCCATCAAGTTCGGCGTTGGCCAAAGCGTGCTGCGCAAGGAGGATGACGCGCTCATCCGCGGCAAGGGCCGCTATACCGACGATTACGCGCCGCAGGCCGCGCTGCGCTGCCTGATGCTGCGCTCGCCGCATGCTCACGCCAAATTCACCATCGATGCGAGCCGCGCCCGCGGGCTGCCCGGCGTCGCGCTGATCCTGACGGCCGCCGACGTCAGCGATCTCGGCGATCTGCCGTGCCTGTTCAATCTCGAGACCGACCCGTTCAAGGGCCCTCCCTATCCGATCCTGGCCAAGGATGAGGTGCGCCATGTCGGCGATTCCATTGCCTTCGTGGTCGCCGAGACCATCGACCAGGCCCGCGACGCGATCGAGGCGATCGAGGTCAAATGGTCGCCGCTGCCGGCGGTGACCGGCGTCGTCAATGCCGTCAAAAAGGGCGCACCGCAGGTGTGGCCCGACAAGGCCGGCAATGTGCTGTTCGACGTCTCGATCGGCGACAAGGCGGCGACGGAAGCCGCCTTCGCCAAGGCGCATGCGGTGGCGGAGGTTTCCATCGTCAATCCGCGCGTGGTCGCAAGCTTCATGGAGACGCGCGCCGCGGTCTGCGAATACGATGCCAAGCGCGATCATCTGACGCTGACGATCGGCAGCCAGGGCAGCCATCGCCTGCGCGACATCCTGTGCCAGAACGTGCTGAAGATCCCGACCGAGCATATGCGGGTGATCTGCCCGGATGTCGGCGGCGGCTTCGGCACGAAACTGTTCCCGTACCGCGAATACGCGCTGGTAGCGGTCGCAGCGAAGAAACTGAAGAAGACGGTGAAATGGGCGGCCGACCGCACCGAGCACTTCATGGGCGACGCGCAGGGCCGCGACAACGTCACCACCGCCAAGATGGCGCTCGCCGAGGACGGCAAGTTCCTCGCGATGGATTGCGACCTTATGGGCGACATGGGCGCGTATCTGTCGACCTTCGGCCCCTACATCCCCCATGGCGGCGCCGGCATGCTGCCGGGTCTCTACGACATCCAGGCCTTTCACTGCCGGGTGCGGACCGTCTTCACCAACAGCGTGCCGGTCGATGCCTATCGCGGCGCAGGCCGGCCCGAGGCCGCCTACGTCATCGAGCGTCTCGTGGATGCTTGCGCACGAAAACTCGACATGACGCCGGACGCGGTTCGCCGCAAGAACTTCATCCAGCCGAAGGCGCTGCCCTACAAGACCGCGACCGGCAAGGTCTATGATTCCGGCGACTTCGCCGCGCATCTGAAGCGCGCGATGGAGATCGCCGAGTGGAAGGACTTTTCCAAGCGCGCCAAGGCGGCCAAGAAGAGCGGCCTGATCCGCGGCATTGGGCTGGCAAGCTATGTCGAGGTTTGCGGCACCATGGGCGAGGAGACCGCCAATGTGCGGATGGACCCAAATGGTGACATCACCGTCCTGATCGGCACGCAGTCGAGCGGGCAGGGGCACCAGACGGCTTATGCGCAGATCGTCGCTGAGCAGTTCGGCGTGGCGCCGGAACGCGTCCACGTCCATCAGGGCGACACCGACGAAATCAAGACCGGTCTCGGCACCGGCGGTTCGGCCTCGATCCCCTCCGGCGGCGTCAGCGTCGAGCGGGCCACGCGCGAGCTCGGGCAAAAGCTCAAGGAGATCGCGGCGCAGGCACTGGAGGCCGGCGCGGGCGACCTCGAGATCTCGGATGGTGTGGTACGCATCGCCGGCACGGACCGCTCGATCTCGTTCGCCGATCTCGCCAAGCGGCCCGGCGCCGATCCGTCGAAGCTCAATGCCAGCGCGACCTTCGCCAGCGCCGACGGCACCTATCCCAACGGCACGCACGTCGCGGAAGTCGAGATCGATCCGGCCACCGGCATCATCAAGATCGTCAACTATGTGATCGTCGACGATTTCGGCAAGACGCTCAATCCGCTGCTTCTCGCCGGCCAGGTGCACGGCGGCGCCATGCAGGGCATCGGCCAGGCGCTGATGGAGCAGGTGGTCTATGGACCCAATGACGGCCAGCTCATCACCGCGACCTACATGGACTATGCGCTGCCGCGGGCGGCGGACGGGCCGGCCTTCGTGTTCGAGACCGCCAACGTCCCCTGCAAGACCAATCCGATGGGCGTGAAAGGGGCGGGCGAGGCCGGCGCGATCGGCTCCTGTCCGGCCATCGTCAACGCCATCGTGGATGCGCTCTGGCGCGAATACAAGATCGACCACATTGACATGCCGGCAACCCCGGAACGGGTGTGGATCGCGATCAACGAGCACCATCGCCGCCACAGCCTGTGACTTCAGGCCCAGTCGATGGATCCGGAGTGCGACGATTTATCGTCGCGCTCGGGATGGAATGAAATCTGCCGAACGGTGTTGGCCCATAAGGGGTCGGCACGATCCTGCATCAGGAAAGGGATTTTGCGAATGAAGCGAGTGTTGGTTGTTGGGGGCGCGCTGCTGCTCGGGATGGGCGCCGTCTGGGCACAACAGGACTCCGTCAAGGAGGTCCAGACCCTCATGAAGGGCAACGGCAAGAATGCCGGCGCGATGGCCGCGATGGTGAAGGGCGAGAAGCCCTACGACCAGGCCACGGTCGACACCGCGCTGGCGCAGTTCGAGGATACCGCCAAGAAGCTGCCGAACCTGTTTCCGGCCAGCGCCAAGGGCATGAAGCCCGAGGGCGACTACTCGAGCTCGCCGAAGGTCTGGGACGACAAGGCGGGCTTCGACGCCAAGATCGCGAGCTTTGCCAAGGTCGTCGGCGAGGCCAAGGGCAAGATCAAGGATCTGGACTCGCTCAAGGCGAATTTCCCCGCCGTCGGCAAGGAATGCGGCGGCTGCCACGAGACCTATCGCGTCAAGAACGGCTGAGGTTCGTAGTCTCGTAGCCCGGATGAGCGCAGCGATATCCGGGGAGTCCAGCCGATAGTCTGTCCCGGATGTCGCTGCGCTCATCCGGACTACCCGGAATTCACAAGGGCGGTTGCGAAAGCAGCCGCCCTTTTTCCATCTGCAAGGTCTGACGGATCGCTGCGGGAGCAGCTATCTTCGTGCCAATGGCCGCGCCATTGATGCGACGAGGTGCACTCGGTTCCGACGGCGCCATGGCATCAGGAGTTCCAGCACGCGGCGAAGATCCCATCAACAGCGAGACATGCCATGGTCAAACCGTTTCCGTCGAAGACGCACATCGGCAATCACATGCTGCATCCTGAAACGCTGATGCTGACCTATGGCTATGATCCGCAGCTGTCGGAAGGCGCCATCAAGCCGCCGGTGTTCCTGACCTCCACCTTCGTGTTCAAGACGGCCGATGACGGGCAGGACTTTTTCGACTTCGTCGCCGGCCGGCGCGAGCCGCCGGAAGGCATGGGCGCGGGCCTGGTCTATTCGCGCTTCAATCACCCCAACAGCGAGATCGTCGAGGACAGGCTCTCGATCTACGAGCGTACCGAGAAGTGCGCGCTGTTCTCGTCCGGCATGGCGGCGATCGCGACCACGATCCTGGCTTTCGTTCGTCCCGGCGACGTCATCCTGCACTCCCAGCCGCTCTATGGCGGGACGGAGACGCTGCTGACGAACACGCTGGCGCGTCTGTCGATCGGCGCCGTCGGCTTCGCCGACGGGATTGATGAGGCCTCCGTCCAGCAGGCGGCAGAGGAGGCCATGGCCAAGGGCCGCGTGTCGATGATCCTGATCGAAACTCCGGCCAACCCGACCAACGGTCTGGTCGATGTCGCCATGATCCGCCGCATTGCCGATTCCATCGGCAAGGCGCAGGGCGACACGCCGATCATCGCCTGCGACAACACGCTGCTCGGACCGGTGTTTCAACGGCCGATCGAGCACGGCGCCGACATTTCTCTCTACTCGCTCACGAAATATGTCGGCGGTCACTCCGATCTGATCGCTGGCGCAGCCCTTGGTTCGAAGGCGCTGATGAAGGGCATCAAGGCGCTACGCGGCGCCATCGGAACGCAACTCGATCCGCATTCCTGCTGGATGATCAGCCGCTCGCTCGAGACGCTGAGCCTGCGCATGGAAAAAGCCGATGCGAATGCGCGCCTCGTGGCGGATTATTTGCGCGATCACCCCAAGGTGGCCAAGGTTCACTACCTCGGTCATCACGAGGAGGCCTCGCCCGCGGGCCGTGTGTTCGCGCGGCAATGCCTGGGGGCGGGATCGACCTTTTCGTTCGACATCGTCGGCGGCAAGGACGCGGCGGTCAAATTCCTCAATGCGCTGCAGATCATCAAGCTGGCGGTCAGTCTCGGCGGCACCGAGTCGCTCGCGAGCCTGCCCGCGACCATGACGCATTCCGGCGTTCCCGCCGACATCCGCCGGAAAATCGGCGTGCTCGATTCCACGATCCGGTTGTCGATCGGCATCGAGAACCCGTCGGACCTGATCGCGGACCTCACGCAGGCGCTGAACGCGGCCTGAGTGCTCCTCGAAAAGTGCGTAGCCCGGATGGAGCGCAAGCGTAATCCGGGATCTTTACGCCTCTGAGTTCGTCCCGGATTGCGCTGCGCTCCATCCGGGCTGCGACGTCAACCTCCTAGGAATCGAAAAGGCCGGACGCCCCCTCCTGCGCCCGGCCTTTTGCGACGAAGTAATCTTGGAGGCTTACTTCGTCACTTGACCGCGGATCTCGCCGCCCGGATTGGCCGCGGTGTGGATGTTGATGTAGTACTTGCCGCCGAGCAGATCGGCAGCCTGCGCATCCGTGAGCGTCGCCTCACCCTTGACCGGGCTTGCGGCCGCATTCGGGATCGCAACGGCCACGCCGGCGTTCTTGCCGGCCTCGGCAGGTCCGTGGAAATGTGCGGCGGTGGCGGGGCCGGAGAGTCCGGAATAAGTGACGGTCCAGGACAGCTTCTTGCTGGCGGCATCATAGTTCAGATCGGCGGTTCCGGTGCCGCTGCTGGTGGTTGCCGGCACCTCGGACTTGCCGTCGAGCGCTGCTTTCAGCTTTTCTGCACTGGCGGGGCTTGCGAAGGCAACGGCGCCAAGCGCCAAGGCGGCAATGACGGTCTTGTTCATGATAATCTCCCTGCTGAGCCCGTTCGGGCTGCCAACCTTCCAACAGCCGGCATTTCAGTTTATTCCCGCTTTTGGCCAGGGCGGGCTAAATTCTTCGTGGCTGGAGCCGCGACGACATCGGTCTTAGGTTCGCCGCGACGAGTGAATGGATCGGCATGTTGCAACGAACAATTCTCGCAGGGCTGCTCGCCGCGGTCATTGCTGCCGGCGTCTATTGGTGGCTCAGCGCGCCGGTGGTGGCAGCTGTGGGCAACGCGCCGGCCCATGTGGCAAACCTTGCCAATGGTGAGACGATGTTCAACGCCGGGGGCTGCGCGTCCTGCCATGCCACGCCCAACCAGCCCGATCGTGTCAGGCTCGGCGGCGGCGTCGCGATCAAGTCGCCGTTCGGAACGTTCTACGCGCCGAACATCTCCCCCGATCCGAACGACGGCATCGGCAAATGGACCGACGCCGACTTCGTCAATGCGGTGATGCACGGGGTTTCGCCGGACGGGCAGCATTATTTTCCCGCGTTTCCCTATACGTCGTACCAGCATGCCAGGCGCGAGGACGTGCTCGATCTCTTCGCTTATCTGAAGACGCTGCCGCCCGTGACCGGCAAGGTGCGTGACCACGACGTCGGCTTTCCCTTCAACATCCGCCGCAACGTCGGCATCTGGAAATTCCTGTTCCTGGACGACAAGCCTTTTGTCGCCGACGGCACCAGGTCGCCGCAATTCAATCGCGGCGCCTATCTCGTCAACAGTTTTGGCCATTGCGCCGAATGTCACAGCCCGCGCAACGCGCTCGGCGGCATCATCTCGAGCCAGCGCTTTGCCGGCGGGCCTAATCCGGAAGGCGAGGGCTGGGTGCCCAACATCACCCAGAAGCGCCTCGGCGAGTGGAGCGCGAAGGATATCGCCTATTTCCTCAAGACCGGCGAACTCCCGGACGGCGACAGCGTCGGCGGTGCGATGACGCGAGTGATCAAGAACACCTCGCAGTTGTCCGACGCGGATCTTGCCGCAATGGCGGACTATCTCAAATCGCTGCCGCCGGTGGACGGTCCGCCGCGGCCCAAGCGCAAGGAAGCCGGCAAGGACGCCGGCTAGCTGCGGGCTAGCTGGCGCCGAACGCCTTGAAGGTGATGATGGTGAGGGTGTCCTGGATGCCCGGCAGCACCTGCACCTTCTCGTTGACGAAATGGCCGATGTCGGTGTCCTTGTCGACGTAGAACTTCACGAGAAGGTCGTATTGGCCGGCCGTGGAGTAGATTTCGGACGCGATCTCGGCTTCGGCAAGCGCGTTGGCGACAATATAGGACTGGCCGAGCTTGCATTTGATCTGGACGAAAAAAGGAACCATCGCGGGCACTCCGAAAGCGTATTCTTCCGGCTAATAGGCCAAAACCGGCCGGAATTAGCAAGCGAACTTGCTTGTCACAGGGCGAGCGCGGTAGGACGGACCATGGTCCCGAAAACGATGAAAATCTGCCCATGACGACCCCGGTCGCACTCACCATCGCCGGCTCCGATTCGAGCGGCGGCGCCGGCATCCAGGCCGACCTCAAGACCTTTGCCGCGCTCGGCGTCTATGGCGCCTCCGCCATCACGGCGCTGACGGCGCAGAACACGCGCGGCGTCACCGGCATTCAAGCGGTGCCGGCCGAGTTCGTCACCGCGCAGATCGATGCTGTGTTCTCCGATCTCGACGTCGGCGCGGTGAAAATCGGCATGGTCGCCCAGGTCGCCAGCATCGAGGCAATCGCGACCGCGCTGTCGCGCTGGAAACCGAAGCACGTCGTGCTCGATCCCGTGATGGTGGCGACCTCCGGCGACCGCCTGCTGGCATCCGAGGCCGTCGATGCCCTGCGCACGAAGCTGATACCGATGGCCTCAGTGATCACGCCGAACCTGCCGGAGGCCGCGGCGCTGCTCGACGAGGAGATCGCGGTGAGCGAGGCCGGGATCGAAAGCCAGGGGCGGCGCCTGCTGGCGCTGGGCTGCCGCGCGGTCCTGATCAAGGGCGGGCACGGTGAGGGCGCCGAGAGCACCGACTATCTCGTCACGTCCGAAGGCGGAGTCGCGCTCGCGGCACCGCGTGTTGCCACGCGCAACACCCACGGCACCGGTTGCTCGCTGTCCTCGGCGGTCGCGGCGGGACTGGCCAAGGGCGAGGATCTGGAAACCGCCGTGCGCAACGCCAAGGCCTGGATCAGCGCAGCCATTGCCGCCGCCGACCGTTTCAGCGTCGGCCACGGGCATGGGCCCGTGCATCATTTCCATCGGTTCTACTGAGCCAGTCTGCGGAAACGCGGCCATTTACCCGTTCAGCACAAGCGGCGCGGCCCGCTCACCCTCCCCTGGAGGGGGAGGGTCGGCTCACATTGAGCGTAGCGAAATGTGAGACGGGGTGGGGTGACGGTCTCTCCATTGCCAACAGTGCCTGAGAGATCACCCCACCCCGCTCGCGCTGCGCGCGATCGACCCTCCCCCTCCAGGGGAGGGTAGACGTCCTGCGCCCCCCTGCGGCCCCATGTCGCCTGATTGTCGCATGCGACTGATATTCGCGGGGAGGGCGAGGCAAGGTTTGATTCGTATCTGAAGGTGCCTCAAGGGTTCAATCTGTCATCCCCCTGTCACGGGACATTTGTTACAGGCTGGCGCATGGGAAGTTACGATGTGAGTGACGAGAGCCCGGAGCGGCGCTTTCGCACGTTGTTCATCTCCGACGTTCATCTCGGAGCCCGCGGTTCTCAGGCCGATCTTCTGCTCGACTTCCTGCGCTACCATGATGCCGACACGATCTATCTGGTCGGCGACATCGTCGACGGCTGGGCGCTGAAATCGAGCTGGAACTGGCCGCAATCCCACAACGATCTGGTGCAGAAGCTGCTGCGCAAGGCGCGCAAGGGCGCCAAGGTCGTCTACATCCCCGGCAATCACGACGAGTTCCTGCGCAACTATTACGGCACGCATTTCGGCGGCATCGACGTGGTCGAGAACACCGTCCACACCGGCGTGGACGGCAAGCGCTATCTCGTCATCCACGGCGACATCTTCGATCTCGTGGTGCAGAACGCGCGCTGGCTCGCCCATCTCGGCGACAAGGCCTACGACTTCGCGATCCAGATGAATCGCTTCGTCAACTTCTTCCGCCGCCTGTTCAAGGTGCCCTATTGGTCGCTGTCGCAATGGGCCAAGCAGAAGGTCAAGAACGCCGTCAATTACATCGGCGCGTTCGAGCAGGCGCTCGCCGCCGAGGCGCGACGCCACGACGCCGACGGCGTGATCTGCGGCCACATCCATTACGCCGTGATCCGCGACGAGGGCGGCATCCGCTACATGAATTGCGGCGACTGGGTCGAGAGCTGCACGGCGCTGGTCGAGCACGACGACGGCCGTTTCGAGATCATCACCTGGGCGGATCATTTGCAGAAGCCGGCAGCCGTCCCGCAGGTCGCAGCCAGAGCTGCATGACGGAGACCGCCTGATGCGCATCCTGGTCGCGACCGACGCCTGGCACCCGCAAGTGAACGGTGTGGTTCGGACGCTGACCAAGCTTGCCGACGCCGGCAAGAGCCTAGGCGTCGAATTCGAGTTCCTGACGCCGCAATCGTTCCGAACCTTTGCGATGCCGAGCTATCGCGACGTGCGCCTGGCGATGCCCCGCCCGGCGCGAATTGCGAAGCTGATAGCGGAGGCGCAACCGGACAGCATCCACATCGCGACCGAAGGGCCGATCGGATTGATGGTCCGCCGCTATTGCCGCCAGCGCAAGTTGCCGTTCACGACCAGCTTCCACACCCGCTTTCCCGAATATGTCCGCGCCCGCGTGCCGGTGCCGGGCTCGCTGATCTGGCGGGCGCTGCGCCGCTTCCACGCGCCCAGCCGCGCCGTGATGGCGGCAACGCCCGCGCTCGGCCGTGAGCTGACCGAGCGCGGTTTCGACAATGTCGTGCTGTGGCCGCGCGGCGTCGACACCCATCTGTTCCACCCCCGCGCCATCGACCTCTGCCTGCCGGCGCCGGTGTTCCTGTCGGTGGGCCGGGTTGCGGTGGAGAAGAATCTCGAGGCGTTCCTCGATCTCGATCTGCCCGGGACCAAGGTGATCGTCGGCGACGGCCCCGCGCGCGCCTCGCTCGAAGAGGCCTATCCGGACGCGATCTTCCTCGGCGAGAAGCACGGTGAGGAACTGGCGGACATCTATGCGGCGGCCGACGTGTTCGTGTTTCCCAGCAAAACCGACACGTTCGGCCTGGTGCTGCTCGAAGCGCTCGCAAGCGGCCTGCCGGTCGCGGCCTTCCCGGTGAAGGGTCCCCGCGACGTGATCGGCGATGCGCCGGTCGGTGCGCTCGATCACGACCTCCGCAACGCCTGCTTTGCGGCGCTCGACGTCCCCCGGCAGGACTGCGTCGCGTTCGCCTCCAATTACACCTGGGAGGCCTCGGCGAGGGCTTTCGTGGACAGCATTGAAGCCGTCGGCGCGGTGCTTCCGGGCCGGAATGGGGCAGAGCCGGTTAGCTTCGTAGCCTGAAAACCGCGGTCCATCGCGCGGAGGTGTCTTGCCCGAGGCTCATCGGGCGCGATAACATCCGGCATGACCGAACAGCTCCTCCCGATCGGCCCCGCCGACATCGACGCCGCTGCGCGCGTGATCGCGCCCTATGCCATTCGTACCCCGCTGTTGTCGTTTCCCGTCCTCAACGAGCGCGTCGGTGCGAAAGTGTTCCTGAAGCCGGAGATGCTCCAGCGCACCGGCTCGTTCAAGTTCCGCGGCGCCTTCAACAAGGTCGCCTCGATCCCGCAGGACAAGCGCGCCGGCGGCGTCGTCGCGTTCTCCTCCGGCAACCACGCCCAGGGCGTGGCGGCCGCGGCCAAGATCCTCGACATGCAGGCAACCATCGTGATGCCGGCGGATGCGCCGCTATCGAAGCGCGAGCGCACCAAATCCTATGGCGCCGAGGTCGTGCTCTACGACCGTTACAACGACGACCGCGAGGCGATCTCGCGCGGCATCGCGGAGAAGCGTGGCGCAACGCTGGTGCGGCCCTATGACGATCCCTTCGTGATCGCAGGCCAGGGCACCGCCGGCCGCGAGATCGCCGAGGACATGGCGGCGCTCGGCCTCAGCCCCGACATCGTGGTGGCCCCGGCCTCGGGCGGCGGCCTGATTGCGGGCGTCGCGACAGCGGTGAAGGCGCGCTATCCGCTGGCCGAGATCGTGGTGGCCGAGCCCGAGTCGTTCGACGATCACGGCATTTCACTATCCGCCGGCCATCGCGAGCCGCACGGGCCCGCGGGCCGCACCATCTGCGATGCGCTGATGGCCCTGATCCCCGGCGAGATGACCTTTGCGATCAACAGCAAGCTGCTCGCGCGCGGCGTCACGGCCTCGGACAAGGAAGTCGGCGCCGCCGTCGCGTTCGCCTATCGCGAGCTGAAGCTCGTGGTGGAGCCGGGCGGCGCAGTGGGCCTCGCCGCGCTGCTGGCGGGCCGGCTTGATGTCGCCGGCAAGAACGTCGTCATCGTGCTCTCCGGCGGCAATGTCGACGCGGATCTGTTCTCCGAGCTGGTAGCCTGAGCGGTTTCCTCGTGGCGCATCCTTCGAGACGCCCGCTTTGGCGGGCTCCTCAGGATGAGGGCGGAGTGCGCGGCGACAGCTTCAACGGGCACCGATGCCTATTAGCCTCATCCTGAGGAGACCGCGTAGCGGTCGTCTCGAAGGACGAGGCGTGCGCTCCAGCGGCTCCATTGGTGAAGGCGAGCTGATCGTATTATCTATCCTCGACATGAAGAAGGGGCAGAGCGCTTCCGCTCTGCCCCTTCTGTGTCTGCCGATCTTGTAGAACGAACTCTCCGCTTGCTCGGTGCAACCTCTCCCGCTTGCGGGAGAGGTCGGCACGTAGTGCCGGGTGAGGGCTCTTTCCTCTTGGGGATTGTCCCGTTGCGGAGAGACCCTCTCCCCAACCCTCCCCCGCAGGCGGGGGAGGGAGCGCACCGTCTTCTCGGTCTGATCAGCGCATGAAGCCGCGATGGTTGTTACCGCCGCCATTCATGCCCTGCGACTGGTTCATCGACTGGCGGAAGTTGTTGTTGCTGTTGACCATGCGGTTGGTCGCGTTGAACTGCGGGCGGCTGTTGTTCTGGACATTGTTCTGAACCTGCACCTTGTTCACCGGGTTGTTGTTGACCTTCACGCCGTTGTTGACACGGATCGGATTGTTCTGCGTCTGAACATTCACCGGCTTGGTGTCGACCTTCGTGCCGCCCTTGCCGACATTCACCGGCATGCTCACGATCTTGCCCGGCTTGCCGCTGCCAGCGTCCGGCTTGGTGTTGGTCGCGGGCAAAGTCACGATCTTGCCGATGCCGCCATTGTTGGTGGTCGTGTTGGTCGGCGCAGGCAGCGTGACGATCTTGCCCGGGGTCTGCGACGGCGTGCCGTTCTGCTGGTTGTTGTTGCCTGAGGGCAGGTTGACGATCTGGCCGCCATTGCCGGGCTTGCCGATGACGTTGCCGTCGACCGGCTTCTGCACGACCGGCAGATTGCCGCCCATCTGCGAACCACCGTTGCCCTGCTGCAGCGGCATGTACTTCGGCTGGCCGAGATTGCCGATCTTGAAGGTCGGAGCCATGTTCTGCGGGGCCAAGAACTTGGTCGCCTGCATCAGGGGGATCTGCTTCGGCTGCGTCTGCAGCTTCAGCGCGACTTGCGCATAGGGGCTGTTGCCGTAGCTGTCATAGAAGCTCTTGTACGCCACGGGCGAGTTCACGAGCACCGCCTTGTGCCAGGCCTGCGAGAGCAGGATGTTGTTGAGCAGCCAGCGGACGTGGTCGCACAGCGGGTCGTGCGGATACATCTGGATGAACTCCTGATAATATTCCGGCCGGCCCTCGGACACGACGTAGTCATAGGCCTGACGCGTCGAGCGGCTCGGCAGGTTGGCAGCCATCTGCACCACCGGCGTATTCACCGGCGCGCGGTTGGCGGCGACCGCGGTGTCGCCGAAGAAAGTGAAGTCGGACGTCAGCGAGGAGCTTTCCCACGGGATCTGCTGGCCGCTGGTGGACTGGTTCACCTGCAGGCGGATGCGCTTGAACAGCTGCTCGATCGGCACGTTGGGTTCGCGCGCGGCGTTCAGGAAGGCCTGCGTGTAAGGGCTGTGGCCGCCGGTGCCGTCGAGCGCCTCGGCGCCCGGCGCGGTCGAGTAACCGACGATCGAGCCGTTCGGCGCATCGACGATGGCGAGGCCGCGGCCGGCGTCATTGACTTCGGGGAACGGGTTGTTGCGGCAGGCATCGAGGATGACGATGCGCATGCGGCTCGGGATCGTCTCCAGCGTCGACATCACGTCGACCAGGCGAACCGAATTGTTGACGAGCTCGGTCTGGCTCGACACCTTGGCGTCGACGGGAACGAGATAGTTCTCGCCGGCGAGCTGCACGCCGTGACCGGCGTAATAGACCATCGCCACCGTGTTGGGACCGCGCGCGGACACTTTTGCGGAGAAGTCCTGCACCACGCGCAGCATGTCGTTCTGGGTCAGGTCGGTCGCGGCGACCACCTCGAAGCCGGCGGAGTTCAGGAACTTCGCCATCGACTCCGCATCATTGTCGGGATTGGCGAGCTGCGGTGCGTTCTGGTAGTTCGAATTGCCGATCACCAGCGCGACCCGCTGCTCCGGGCCTTGCAACGCGGTAGGGGCCGGCTGGACCGGGGCGACTTGCGCGGAAACAGGGCCGCAGGCGAAGCCGAACAGGCTTCCCACGAGGCCGGCTGTCATCAGCAAAGGCTTTAGGCGGAACATGGCGTGCTCCTCTGGCACTGATCTCGGATACGAGATTGGTTGCCGGGGAGCCTCGCCGCGTTCGAGCTCGACGTCCGTGATCCCTCTCACCCTCGCGCCTTGCGTGATCTGAATCACGCCCGGAACCTGCTATGGTGAGCGCCGCGTCAATCGTGCGCGAACGGGCCGACCTCGCGGATCACCTTGCAGATCTGCAGGAAGCCGCTGTCGTAGAACTCGGCATGACCCCGCCTCATCGTCTCGACGTGCTCCGGATGGGTGCGCCAGGCCTCCAGCGCTGCTTCCGAGGCGAACCGGAAGACCGTGACCTCCTCGCCGTCATCGGCCTTGAAGGATTTGATCGACAGAAAGCCCGGCATGCGGCTGACGAGGTCGTACATGCGCGCGCCCAACCGGTCGTGCTCCTCGACAGAGGCGCCGTCGCGCATCTTCAGATCACCAATGACAATCACTTCGCCGATCATGTTTGAGCCTCGTCGTGGATCGCGCTTGTAAACGTGCGATTCTATTTCGCACGGCCCATGGCCTTTGTTACGGCACGAGTTCGTTTCAACGCGGCTGCACTCGAAATTGAATGGTCATCCTTCGATCGAATGACTATGATCAATCCATGTCCCGCCTCATGTGTCTATTCGTTGCCGTCATCCTGTCGCTGCTGCCGGCCGTCGCATCCGCTGAGCCCGCTCACAAGCGTCCCAAGCCGGTCTGGAAGGGCTACGGCTTCCTGCCGGGCTATCGTCAGCCGCTGAGCAACAGCATTCCGCTCTACAAGCAGAAGGACGCGATGCGGCGTCTCGCGCGCAACGACCGCCGCCATTGGTACATCGATCCGGTTCCGCAATATTACCGCTGGGACGGCGAGTGGCACTATTTCGGCCGCCCCGGCTTCAACGGCGGCCGCTACAACGGCGGCAGTTTCGGTCCGTGCTGGACCCGCACGCCGATCGGGGCGGTGTGGAATTGCGGGTGACGGCGCGCTGACGATGTGGAAGAGCGTCCGCCCCCTTACGAGAAGAACGCGATCTTCTCGGCCTGGGTCATGCGGCGGATCGGGGCGAGGGGATCGTTGGCGGGCGCGCGGGGTTTTTGCAGGATGCCGCTGGCCAGAATCGTGGCGCCGAGCGAGGTCTCGGACATGGACGCGGGCATGGATGAGGAGAGGGGCGCGGGCATCGGCGGCAGCGTCGCGGCCGGCGCTGCAGCGAAAATCGCCGTCGCGGCCATGGCCTGAGCCGGCTGCTCCATCACTTCGGCGGCGGCCTCCGCGATGGCGTCGGTGAGACGTGCGAGCGAGTCCATCGCGATCGGCGCGTCGGTGGCAGGCTCTTCCACCACGGGAGCCATCACCGGCTGAGGCGCGATCGGCTCCGGAAGCTCCGCGGCAACGGGCGCTGCGGCCTCTGCCACCATCGGCTCCGCAATGGCCGCTTCCATCTCCTCGGCTGCGATGATCTCGTCGAACTCCGGATCGGGCGCGGCCATCTCGAGCGCGATGGCCTCGAGCACGGCGTCGTCCTCGGCCTGCGCGGCGGCGTCGAGCGCGAATGTGTCGGCGGCTTCCTCGAAGGCGGCGGGTTGCTCGAACGAGGCGTCTTCCGGCGCGACCTGGTCCGGCGCCATGCTCTCGACAACGATCTGGCTCTCGGCCGCAATCTCGGGTGCGACGACGGCGTCCATGGCCGGCTCGGTCTCGGCGAACGCTTCGCTGGCGACGGCCGCCTCGATGGCAGCTTCGGGCTCGGCAGCCGATGCGAGATCCTGCGGCGCCTCCGTAAAAGCCACGGCTGCGTCGCTCGCCATCGTCGCGGGCGCGGTCTCGACAGGAATAGCGTCGGCACCGGATGACGGCGCCTCCTGCACCGGAGCCGAGGGCGCCTGCGGCGTTGCGCCGCCGTCGGTCTGCTCGACCCGATCCCTCAACAGATCGAATGCGGCCTTGAGCTCGACGCGGGGGTCGATGATCGAAATCTGTCCGCAGGCGGCCTCGATCGAGGCGAGCTGCGAATCAATGAGGTCGCAGATCCGCCCGTCGGCGCCGATCTCGCGCCAGCGCCAGGAGATCTCCTTGATGATGCGCACGCCGCGCGGGATCGCGGCGAGGCTTGCCTCGATCGCGGTGGGATCGAAGGCGGCGATGGCGCTCGTCTCGGCATCATGGATCGCGCGACGGATCTCGACCAGTGCTTCGGGCAGACGATCCTCGACGACGGGTTGCCGCTGCGCCGCAAGGGTTTCTTCGATTTTCGCGACCGCGTCGAGCACCATGCTCGTGTCGGCGTTGCGGTTGCGCCTGGCGTATTCGCCGAGGAACCAGCGGCCGCGCGCCGTCTCCATGAAGGCTTCGCGGATCGCGTCGTAATCCTGCTCGTTCGGCTCGGCCGCGCGGGCAGACATGGGCGAAAGGGCGAATGCTTCGTTGGCCATTGCGATCTCGTCGCGCAAATCACCGCGCGTTACAGTAACGATCACCACGATATCGACCGAATCGCAATTGGTTTGATGGCACCCGAATCACAAATCCCCACGCCAGCATCGGCGAAACGGCGATTCGCCGTCAGCCTCGCCTTGTTCTATTCGGCCGTCTTCGCGGTCTCGGGTACGCATCTGCCGTTCTTCCCGGTGTGGCTGAAGGCGATCGGCGTCGACGCGGCCTGGATCGGCCTCATCAACGCGCTGCCGGCGATCACGCGCTTCACCACGCTGCCGCAAGTGACCGCCTTTGCCGAAAAGCGACATGCGATTCGCGCCGGCATGATGGTCTCTGTGCTGGCGACCGCGATCGGCTTTACCGCGGTCGGCCTGCAGCAGCAGCCGCTCGCGTTGTTCCTGATCTACGCGCTGACCTGCATGATGTGGACGCCGACGATGCCGCTGACCGATGCCTATGCGCTGCGCGGCGTCGCCCGTTACGGGCTCGATTACGGACCCTTGCGGCTGTGGGGCTCGGCGGCCTTCGCCGCCGGCTCGCTCGCCTGCGGCTTTCTCGTCGACCACATCGCCGCGCGCGATCTGATCTGGGTCATCGTCGCATGGGCGGTCGTTGCGGTCGCAGCCGGCCTGCTGCTTCGTCCGCTGGACGAGGTCGGGCGCAAGACGACGGAGAGGCATGCCGGCGAGGCGCTGCTGCGCGATGCCGGCTTCTGGGCCGTGATCGTCTCGGCGGCGCTGATCCAGGGCAGCCACGTCGCCTATTACACCTTCTCGGCCATCAACTGGCAGCTCCATGGGATCAGCGGGCTGACCATCGCGGGGCTGTGGACGCTGGGCGTGATCGCGGAGATCGCAGTGTTCGCGCTGTCGCCGCGCTTCTCGCTGCATCCGTCCACCATGATCGCGATCGGAGGGCTCAGCGCCGTGCTGCGCTGGATCGTCACGGCCAACGAGCCGCCGCTCGCGCTGCTTGCGATCGTCCAGCTCGGCCACGGCCTCAGCTTCGGCATGACCGTCGTCGGCACCATGAATCTCCTGGTGCAGCGCGTGCCTTCGCATCAGATCGCGCGGGGGCAGGGTTACCTCGCCGCGTGCAGCGGACTGCTCAGCGCTGCGACCTCGATCGCGTCGGGCGCGATCTACGCCCGTATCGGCGATGGCGTGTATTACGTGATGGCTGCGATGGCCGCGGCCGGCGCGCTCCTGATCTGGTCGGCGCGGCACCGGCTCATGCCTCATCCCCAGAGCGAAGCGTCCGGCGGATAGACCAGGCTGTCGTCATAACGCAGGGCGTGATCGCGGTCGCGCGCCAGCAGCAAGGGGCCGTCGAGATCGACGAAGCGCGCCTGCGGCGTCACCAGCATCGCAGGCGCCATCGACAGCGAGGTCGCGACCATGCAGCCGATCATGATCTCGAAGCCGAGCGCCTGCGCTGCGTCCGCCATCGCCAGCGCCTCGGTGAGGCCGCCGGTCTTGTCGAGCTTGATGTTCACGGCGTCGTAGCGTTCGCGCAAGGGAGCGAGCGACGAGCGGTCATGCACGCTCTCGTCGGCGCAGACCGCGAGCGGCCGCCTGATCCGCGCCAACGCCTCGTCCTGGCCCGCGGGCAGGGGCTGTTCCACCAGCGTGACGCCGACGGCGGCGCAGGCGGCGAGATTGTGCGCCAGATTGGCCTCGGTCCAGGCCTCGTTGGCATCCACGATCAGCTCGGATTCGGGCGCGGCCTTGCGCACCGCCATGATCCGATCCGGATCGCCTTCGCCGCCGAGCTTGATCTTGAGCAGGGGCCGGTGCGCCGCCCTGGCGGTCGCGGCGGCCATGGCCTCGGGGGTCCCTAACGAAATCGTGTACGCCGTGGTGCGCTCGCCCGGCACCGGGCGGTCGAGCAGGTTCCAGGCCCTCAGGCCCGCCGCCTTGGCCTCCAGGTCGATCAGGGCGCAATCCAGGGCATTGCGGGCCGCCCCCGGCGCCATGGCGGCCTGGAGGGCTTGCCGCGTCAGGCCATCAGCCACGGCCTGCTGCATGGCCTGGATGGCGGCCAGCGTCGCCTCGGGCGTCTCGCCATAGCGGGGGTAGGGCACGCACTCGCCGCGGCCGGTCAGCCCGTCCCGGCTGACCTCGGCCACGACAGTCACGGCCTCGGTTTTGGCCCCCCGGCTGATGGTGAAGCTACCGGCGATCGGGAAGCGCTCGATTCGCGCCGCCAGGGAAGCAAATTTCATGGAAGTCATTTTGAACTCTGGCGAAATCTGAACCTGCTGGTTACCTCTAGCAACTAACATTAACCACTTGGGGATACCTTCTCTGGGTAAGGGCGCGTGCGCAACACTCTGATTTTCTCCGCCCCCTACGGGAGCGGACATCTTGAATAGCGATCCGAAGCTGGAACGGATTGCCAAGGGCAATGCGCTGGCACTCTGCGCCACCGGAACCTGGACCGCGAGCTTCGCGCCGGTCCTGGAGCGGATGGTGGCCGACGCCGAGAAACTCGCCGGCGGCCCGCAAAGCATCTTCATCGACGTCTCCGAGGTCGCCAAGCTCGACACCTTCGGCGCCTGGCTGATCGAGCGGCTGCGCCGCAGCCTGACGCAAGGAGCGGTCGAGGCGCAGATCGCAGGTCTCTCCGCCAATTATTCCAGCCTCGTGGACGAGGTGCGGCGGGTCAAGGCGACCGCCGTGGTCGACAGCGGCTCGGTGACCATCACCGGCATGCTGGAGCAGATCGGCCGGGCCGTGGCCGGCGTCGGCGGCACGATGGCGGGACTGCTCGACATGCTCGGCGCCGTGCTCGCCGCATGGTTTCGCGTGCTGATCCATCCGCGCTCGCTCCGCCTGACCTCGACCGTGCATCATTTGGAGCAGGTCTGCTGGCGCGCGGTGCCGATCATCGTGCTGATCACCTTCCTGATCGGCTGCATCATCGCGCAACAAGGCATCTTCCATTTCCGCAGATTCGGCGCCGACATTTTCGTGGTCGACATGCTCGGCGTGCTGGTGCTGCGCGAGATCGGCGTGCTGCTGGTCGCGATCATGGTCGCGGGACGCTCGGGCAGCGCCTATACCGCCGAGCTCGGCTCGATGAAGATGCGGGAAGAAATCGACGCGCTGCGCACCATGGGCTTCGACCCGATCGAGGTGCTGGTGCTGCCGCGCATGATGGCGCTGGTGCTGGCGCTGCCGATCCTGGCCTTCCTCGGCGCGATGGCCGCGCTCTATGGCGGCGGGCTCGTGGCCTGGCTCTATGGCGGGGTCGAGCCCGAGGCCTTCCTGCTGCGCTTGCGCGACGCCATCTCGATCGACCATTTCATCGTCGGCATCGTCAAGGCCCCCGTGATGGCCGCGGTGATCGGCATCGTCGCCTGCGTCGAGGGCCTCGCCGTGCAGGGCAGCGCGGAATCGCTGGGTCAGCACACCACCGCTTCGGTGGTGAAGGGCATCTTCTTCGTCATCGTGATGGACGGCGTGTTCGCCATCTTCTTCGCCGCGATCGGGATGTGACGATGGCTGGCGAAATTCAAAATCCCATCATCCGCGTCCGCGGCATCACCGTGCAGTTCGGCTCCACGCGCGTGCTCGACGGCCTCAACCTCGACGTCAAGCGCGGCGAGATCCTTGGCTTCGTCGGTCCGTCAGGCGCGGGCAAGTCCGTGCTGACGCGCACCATCATCGGCCTGGTGCCGAAGGTTGCGGGCTCGATCGAGGTGTTCGGCGTCGACCTGGATTCCTCCAACACGCCGCAGCGCCGCAACGTGGAACGGCGCTGGGGCGTCCTGTTCCAGCAGGGCGCGCTGTTCTCCTCGCTGACCGTGCGGCAGAACATCCAGTTCCCGATGCGCGAATATCTGCGCGTCTCGCAGCGTCTGATGGACGAGATCACCATGGCCAAGCTCGCCATGGTCGGCCTCAAGCCAGAGGTTGCCGAGCGCTTTCCCTCGGAACTCTCGGGCGGCATGATCAAGCGCGTGGCGCTGGCGCGCGCGCTGTCGCTGGATCCCGACCTCGTCTTCCTGGACGAGCCGACCTCGGGCCTCGATCCGATCGGCGCCGGCGACTTCGACGAGCTGGTCAGGACGCTCCAGCGCACTTTGGGGCTGACGGTTTTCATGGTAACGCACGACCTCGACAGCCTTTACACCGCATGTGACCGCATCGCCGTTTTAGGCAACGGTAAGATCATTGCGGCAGGGTCGATCGCCGACATGCAGGCCTCGCAACATCCCTGGCTGAGGCAGTATTTCCATGGCAAGCGCGCCCGCGCGGTCATGGGGTGAGTAGCTGGGTTGAGAAGCTGTGATGAGTAGCCGGAGCACCTGATGGAAACGCGGGCAAACTACGTCTTGATCGGGTCGTTCACGCTGGCGGTGTTCGCCGCGGCGATCGGCTTCGTGCTCTGGTTCCAGTCGCTGCACACCACCAAGCAGCGCAGCCCGCTGCGCGTCGTGTTCGAGGGCCCGGCGGCGGGCCTGCGCAATGGCGGCAGCGTCAATTTCAACGGTATCCGGGTGGGCGAGGTGGTCTCGGTGAAGCTGGACAATCCGCGGCGGGTTGTCGCACTCGCCATGATCGAGAACAACGCCCCGATCCGCAAGGACACCTTGGTCGGGCTCGAATTCCAGGGCCTCACCGGCGTCGCCGCGATCTCGCTCAAGGGCGGCGACGAGGCCGCGCCGCCGCCGCCGCTCGACCAGGACGGCATCCCGACGCTCACCGCCGACCCCAACAAGCTGCAGGACGTCACCGAGGCGATCCGCGGCACGCTGCAGAACATCAACAAGATCGTCGCCGACAATCAGGAGTCGGTGAAGAACTCGCTGAAGAACCTCGAGACCTTCACCAGCTCTCTGGCGCGCAACTCCGAGAAGATCGACGTCATCATGGGCAAGGTCGACGGCGTCATGCTCAAGGCCGACAATCTCATGCTCGGCCTCAACACGCTGGCCGGCGGCAAGGACGGCGGCGAACTGTTCCAGGCGGTGAAGTCGATCCGCGAACTCGCCGACGATTTCGACAAGCGCTCCGGCGCATTGATGGCCGACGGCCGCCGCACGCTCGGCGACATCAGCCGCGCCGTGAACAATTTCGACCGCAACCCGACCCGCGTGCTGTTCGGCGCCAGCAACAGCAGCGCCCCGCCGCCTGCACCTCCGCCGCCCGAGCCCCCGAGGCAGGCGCCGGCGCCGAGGCGGTAGGAGGCGCGGTAGCCGTTTCCTTCACCGGCCCTGATCCCTTTCCTCACCGGCGCTGATCCCGTCATCCTGAGGCGCGAGCCATGCGACGCCACGCGGCGCATGGGGAGCCTCGAAGGATGCACGGCCCCGGTGCATCCGGGCTGTCGCCCTTCGAGGCCCGCCCTGCTTCGCAGGACGGGCACCTCAGGGTGACGGAGAGGGGTCGGCATTGATGATGGAGAAGTATTGGTCCGGGACGCCAGCTCCACTCGCCGATCCGTCATCCTGAGGCGCGAGCCGTGCGCCGCCACGCGGCGCATGGAGAGCCTCGAAGGATGCACGGCCCCGATGCATCCGGGCTGTCGGCCATTCGAGGCCCGTCCTGCGTCGCAGGACGGGCACCTCAGGGTGACGGAGATGGGTCGGCATTGATGGCAGATCAGCATTCGTCGGGGACATCAGCCCCGCTCGCCGATCCGTCATCCTGAGGCGCGAGCCGTGCGCCGCCTCGCGGCGCATGGGGAGCCTCGAAGGATGCACGGCCCCGATGCATCCGGGCTGTCGCCCTTCGAGGCCCGTCCTGCTTTGCAGGATGGGCACCTCAGGGTGACGGAGAGGGGTCGGCACTGATGATGGAGAAGCATTGGTCCGGGACGCCAGCTCCGCTCGCCGATCCGTCATCCTGAGGTGCGAGCCGTGCGCCGCCACGCGGCGCATGGGGAGCCTCGAAGGATGCACGGCCCCGGTGCATCCGGGCTGTCGCCCTTCGAGGCCCGCCCTGCTTCGCAGGACGGGCACCTCAGGGTGACGGAGAGGGGTCGGCATTGATGATGGAGAAGTATTGGTCCGGGACGCCAGCTCCACTCGCCGATCCGTCATCCTGAGGCGCGAGCCGTGCGCCGCCTCGCGGCGCATGGGGAGCCTCGAAGGATGCACGGCCCCGGTGCATCCGGGCTGTCGCCCTTCGAGGCCCGTCCTGCTTCGCAGGATGGGCATCTGAGGGTGACGGATCGATGAGTGTGCGCGTGCGCCCACTCGGAGTTCCAGGTCGCTCAAACAAAAACGGAGGCCGCGAGGCCTCCGTTTTCTCATTCGCGATGGACTTGCCGCTTTACCCCAGCCGTCCCGCCGCATGCGCCAGCAGCGTGTACACCAGGCCCGTCTCCGAGGTCAGGTGGCTGCGCAGCTCCTGCGGGCCGCGGCCGTCGCGGGCGACTTCGTCGAGCAGGCGTTCGAACTCGGCGACGTAGCGGTCGACCGTGCCCTTGAAGTTGCGGTCGGCGCGGTACTTGCGGGCGACCTCGTCGAAGGCCTTCTGGCCGGCGGGCGTGTACAGGCGCTTGGTGAAGGCCTTGTTCTCGCCGCGCTGGTAGCGGTCCCACATTTCGGCGGCGAGGTTGCGGTCCATCAGCCGGCCGATGTCGAGCGACAGCGATTCCAGCGGATTGCCGCCACCTTGCGGCGCCTGCGGTTGCGGCGCGGGTGCCGCACGGCCACGCGGAGCCTCACGGCCGGTCGGGGCGCCCTGATTGGCGTCGGTCCGGGTGAGGAGGTCCGACAGCCAGCCGTCACGGCCCTGGTCGTTGCCGGCGGGCGCGACCGGCGGCGCTTCGGTGCGGCGCGCGGCCGGCATGCCGAGGTCCGGCGGCGGCAGCGTGGACGCGCTGCCGGTGTCGCGCATGCGGGTCTCGGCGCCACGCCCGCCCGCGCTTGCCATGATCGGCTCCTCCTGGCGCTGGACGGCGACGGAGGCGCGGCCCGTCGTGGTGACGTCGAGGCCGCGGCCATGCTGGGCCACGATGCGGTTGAGCTCGGCGAGGGCCTCGATCTGGTCGACGATCACCTTGCGCATCTGCGCAGTGCTCTCGGCGGCCTCCTGCGGCATCTCGAGCACGCCGCGGCGCAGCTCGTTGCGGGTGGCTTCGAGCTCGTTGTGCATCTCGAAGGCCATCTGCTTCATGCTGGAGACGAGGTTGCCGAACTTCTCGGCCGACTGCTTGAACATCGCATCCGCCTCGTCCGTGGTCTGGCGGTAGATGTCGTGCATGGACTCGATGGTCTGGCGGTGCTCCTCCTCGGACGCCACGCGCACCGCCTCGAACTGGCGGGTGATCGCAGCGGAGCCTGCGCCGGCGGTCTCGGCGACGACGCGGGCGATGTCGCGGGCACGCTCTTCGGCGGCGGCCAGCGATTCATCGAGCAGGCCGGTGAAACGCGACAGCCGCTGGTCGAGATCGGCCGTGCGCAGGTCGATCGTGGTGACGAGCGATTCCAGCGCCTGCTTGCGCTCGGCGAGCGAGGCGGTGGTGTTCTTGTTGCTCTGCTCGACGACCTGGGCGGCGTCGACCAGGGCCTTGCCGTGCGCGTCGAACTGGGTCGAGAGTTCGCCGAGATCCTGCAGCGCCTTCGTGGTCTTGCTGTTGAAGACGTTGAGCTGCTCTTCGAGGTTCTGCGTCGCCGCGCCGTTGCGCGAGGTGACGTCGTTCATCGCCGAGACGAAGTCGGCGACGCGCGTCACCAGCGCCCGCTCGAGCGAGTTGAGGTTGTCGTGCGCACCGGTCAGCACCTCCTGGAGCAGGATGTTGCCTTCGCGCAGGCGCTCGAACAGAGCGACCGTGTCGGTGCGCAGGATCTTGCTGGTCTCCTGCATCTCGGTGACGGCCGCGATCGAAACCTGTCGCGACTGGTCGATCGCCGAACGCGAGGCCTGCTCGAGGTCCTTGAGCGACTTGCCGACCGCGCTGGTGGCGATCTCGCTCGCCGCGTTGATGGTGCGGGCGACTTCCGAGCCGTTGCCCATCATGGTCTGCGAGAACGCCTGGCCGCGCGTCTCGATCGACTTCAGCGCGTCCGAGGTGACGCGGTCGATGTCGAGCGTGAGCTGGCTGGTCTTGGAGCCGATCGCGTCGACCAGGGCGCCGCGCTTGGCGTCGATCATGTTCGACAGGCGGTCGGCCTGCTGCGCGACATAGGTGACGATCTCGTCGGTCTTGCCGGTCATGGCCTGGCCGAAGCTGGAGCTGGCGGCGAGCACCGAACGCTCGACGTCGGACGAGCTCGACTTGACCCGCGAGCTGGCCTCGTTGGAGGCCGTGATCAGCGCGTTCTGGGCGTTGAGCGCGCTGGTCTGGATGTCATTGGTCGCGTTCGCGGTGGCCGCGCTCAGCGTGCGCTCGATCTCGGTCGAGATCGTGCGGATCTGGCTGGCGGCATCCGCCGAGGTGGAGGTCAGCGAGATCTGGGCCTCACGCGCGCTGCCGAGGATGGTCGAGGCGGTATCGGCGCCGACCGCGGTCAGCGTGCGCTCGATGTCCGTGGTCAGCGACTTGATCTGGCTGGCCGCGTCGGTCGAGGCGGAGATCAGCGTGCCCTGGGCCTCGCGCACGCCGCTGGTGAGCGCCTCGATAGTGGCGCCGCCGGCGGTTGCCAGCGCGCGCTGCATCTCGGCCGCGAGCGAACGAACCTGGCTGGTCTGTTCGGCCGAAACCGTGAGCAGGGTGCTCTGGGCGTCGCGGGCGCTGGTGGTGATCGTCTCGGCGGTCGACTGGCCGACCTGGGAGAGCGAACGATGCACTTCGGCCGCGAGCGACTTGACCTGGTTGGCCGCCTCGGAAGACGCCGTGACCAGCATGTTCTGGGCCTCGCGCGCGCCGGCGGTGATGGTTTCGGCGGTCGTGGCGCCGGCCATCGAGAGCGAGCGCTGCACATCGGCGGTGAGCGACTTGACCTGGGCCGCGGCATCCGAGGAGCCGGCAACCAGCGTGTTCTGGGCCTCGCGTGCGCCGCTGGTGAGAATCTCGGCGGTCGAGGTGCCGGCCATCGTCAGCGAACGCTGCACGTCGGAGGAGAGCGCCTTGATCTGGTTGGCGGTCTCGCTCGAGGCCGCGATCAGCGCGCTCTGCGCATCGCGGGCGCCGGCGGTGATCGATTCCGCCGTGGTGGTGCCGGCCAGCGACAGCGAGCGCTGCACGTCGGCGGTGAGCGTCTTGACGTGGTTGGCCGCGTCCGACGACGCCGTGACGAGGGTGGTCTGCACCTCGCGCGCGCCGGCCAGGATCGAGGCTGCCGTCGCCGAACCGGCCGCGGACAGCGTGCGCTCGACGTCGGCGGCGAGCCCCTTGATCTGGTTCGAGGCCTCGCCCGACGCCCCGACCAGGGTCGACTGCGCTTCGCGCGCACTGGTCAGGATCGAGTTTGCCGCACCGGTGCCGACCGCGGTCAGCGCCCGCTCGACTTCGGCGGAGGTCATCTTGAGCTGGGCGTTGACGTCGGAGGAGACCGTCATCATCGACTGCTGGGCGGTGCGCGCACCGGTCTGGATCGTCTCGCTGGTGTTGACGACGAGGTTGGTGAGCGAGCGCTCGGCGTCCTCGACATGCGAGCGGATCGCGGTCGAGATCATCTCGGCGCGGGACATCATGTCCTCGCTGGCCTGGCGGCCGCTGCTTTCGATGCGGCCGGCGACGGCCTCGACACGCGAGCCGAGCAGGTCCTCGAACTGCGCCACGCGCACGTCGATGTCGCTGGCGACAGAGCCGACCTTGGTCTCGATGGCCTGATGGATCTCCTGGAAGCGCGCCGTGACCGTGTCGGTCAGATGCGTGCTGCGGCCGTCGATCATCTCGGTGACGCCGGTGATGCGGCGGTCGACCGCCTCGATCGCCTGCGCGGTGCCGTCGGTGAGGGTCGATGTCAGCAGGGTCAGACGCGTGTCGATCGACTGCACCGCCTGCGAGGCGCCGTTCGTCACCGCGGTGGAGAGATAGGTGAGGCGGGAGTCGATGGACTCGAGCGCCTGGCTCGCGCCGCCGGTGAGGGTCGTCGTGAGATGGGTCAGTCGCGTGTCGATCGAGTGGATGGTCTGGGATGCGCCATCGGTCAGCGACGTCGTGAGGTGGGTGAGGCGGGAGTCGATCGACTGGATCGCCTGCGTGGCGCCGTCCGTCAGCGTCGTCGTCAGGGTTTCGAGGCGGTTGTCGATCGTGTCGGTGACCGACTTCGCGCGGGTGTCGAACGACTGTTCGAGCGCGGCGACGCGGCCGACGAGCTGTTCGTCGAAGGTCTTGATGTGACCGTCGATCGTGCCGTCGAGGCTGGCGATCTTGCCGTTCAGCGAGGTGTCGAAATTGCTGACGCGTTCGCCGATCGTGGTCTCGAACTGCACCAGGCGCTGGTCGAGGATGGCGGTGATCTCGCCGCCGTTGGCGGTGAAGCGGGTGTCGAAATTGTCGACGTAGGTCTTCAGCGAGTCATGGATGTCCTGCGTGCGCTGGCCCATGCGCTCGACGATCTCGCCGCCGAAGGTCTTCACGGTGCGGTCGAACTCGGAGATGTGGCGTGTGATCAGCGCGCCGAGCGTACCGCTGTCGCGGGCGAACTTCTCGACCAGCTCGGTGCCCTGGTTCCGCACCAGCTCGTCGAACGCGCTCATCTGCAGCGACAGCGAATCGTGCGCGGTCTCGGTCTGGCTGACGACCTTGGCGACGAGGGTGTTGACGGTGGCGTCGAGCGCCTCGCTCGCCTTGTCGCCGCTCGTCAGGATCTGGCCGGCGAGGCGGTTGCCGGCGTCGTCGATCTTGGCGGAGAGGTCGTTGGAGCGCAGCTCGAGCTCGAGCAGCAGCGAATCAGAGGAGTTCTTCAGGCTGTCATGCACCTGCTCGGTGCGCTCGGAGATGCCGTCGACGATCGCGGCGGAGCGCTGCTCGAACTCGCCGGTGATGCGGTCGATGCGCTCGTTGAGCATCTCGTGGACGCGGTCGGCGAGGTCGACGAACTCGTCGTGGACGTGGCCGGTCTTGAAGTTGAGGCTGGTGGTCAGCCGCTCGCTGGCGTCGAGCACGGCGCGCGTGGTCTCGTTGCTGGCTTCCTCGAGACGGTCGAGCAGGTCGCCGCCGCGCTCGCCGAGCGCCAGGATCATGTTGTCGCCGGCATTGCTCAGCGCGCCGGTGATGTGGGCGCCGCGCTCTTCCAGCGCGCCGGTGATGGACTTGGCGACCTCGTCGACGCGCGAGGCGATCGCATCCGAGATCAGCGCGATGTCGTGGCGCAGATCGATCTGCACGCCGGAGATGGCGCTGCGGACCTGCTCGGCCTGGCCGACCAGATTGTCGCGCTGGTGCGCGATGTCCTGCAGCAGGGCGCGGATGCGCACCTCGTTGTCGGAATAGGCGCGTTCGAGCGCGGCGACCTCGTTGGCGACCAGGGTCTCGAGCTCGCCGGCGCGCGCGATGGCGCGCTCGATGCCGTCGCCCATCGCCGCGACCTCGCGGCGGATGGCCTGGCCGACCGTGACCATGGAATCGGAGGCGGAGCCTTCCGGCTCGGAGAAGCGGATCGCGACCTGCGCCATCGCCTGGGCAACCGAGCTCATCTGCTGGCCGCGCCAGACGAGGCTCGCCAGGAAGTAGAACAGCATGATGGGCGCGAAGAACATGGTGATGAGGCCGGCGATGGCCAGCACGCCGCCGCTCTGGCCCATGGCGGCCTGGATCGAGGGCAGGAAGCCGACGGTCAGCGCGGCGCAAGCCGCGAGCCAGATGACGGTGAAGATCGTCGCGCCGGTGTAGATGCTGCGGGCAGGGCGACCCGTCTGCAACGCCTGGAGCAGCTGGCCGATGGTCTCGCGGTCGTCATTGGCGGCGCGGCGCGAAGCGCGCGGCTCCTCGACCTGGTCGAACACATTTGCCCGTTCGTTGGCGGCAGGACGCGGCTCGAAGCTCGGCTCGTCGAAGATCGGGGGCGGCGGCGCCACTGAAGGCGCGGTTTCGTTGCGCATCGCGGCGTTGCGGCTGGTGTCGGCAGCCGTGTCGCTGATGTTCAGGGCTTCCTGGATCGCAGAAAGCGCAACTTCTGTGGGGTCTTTGACCTTTTTCGGAGTGTTCGCCATGTTCAGTCCGAGCCCTCGTTACTTGTACGCGTCCCCCGCGAGCCCTGCGCGCTACGCAAGCCCACAGACCGGATCATGCCGCTTGCGCGGATCTCCGAGCCATCCCCACCCGGACGGCTTGTCCGCCAATTTCCGCAACATCCTATTGGCAGAGCGTCGCGAATGAAATGCCTGCGATTAAGACAATCTTAATCATCGTTAACAGGATCGCGCCGTAACGCCTTAGCAATAAATGCAATTCTCCACCGGACTCGACGGATTGCGGCAACTTTTCGTCAATAAACCGGCAGATTTGCGTTCAAGACCCCAAACATTTCATTAACCATTTCCATGCTTGGGTGAGGCGAACTCACCGCCGAACCGGCGGAACCGTCGCGCGATGCCGGGGCCTGCGCCATGACGCCTGAACTGCAACGGATGGACTGGATGCCCTCGCCCCCGCTCGCACCCATCGACAGCCCGCTCGACCTCGACCATCTCTCCCGGATGACGCTCGGCGATTCGGAGCTGGAGCAGGAAGTGCTGGCCATGTTTGCCGAGCAGGCGGTCCGCCTGGTCGCGGCGATGGCGGCGTTGCCGGCCGAGGCGGGCGCACTGGCCCACAAGCTCAAGGGCTCGGCCCGCGGGATCGGCGCTTTCGCGGTGGCGGATGCCGCCTCAAGCCTGGAGATCGCGATCCAGACCGGCCATGACCAGCGCCACGCCTTGGCCGCGTTGAAAGAGGCGGTGACCGAGGCCCGCGTCGCCATCGAGACGATCCTGAAGGCTTGAGGCCACGCCGCCGAGCCGGACCGTAGTCTCTTGTTTTGACGCGTTTTCTTCCCGCAAAGCGGGATTCACTTCGCCTCAAAACCCTATGGCGCCGGCCTGATCGACCCGTTATAGGACAGCCCGGACCCTCCTTCATTCCCAGCACCGCGGCAGCACGAGCACACATGGCCAAGATTCACTTTGTCGACCACAAGGGCGAAACCCGCACGGTAGAAGTCGAGAACGGCGCAACCGTGATGGAAGCCGCGATCCGCAACAGCATTCCCGGCATCGAGGCCGAATGCGGCGGCGCCTGCGCCTGCGCGACCTGCCACGTCTATGTCGACGAAGCCTGGCGCGAGAAGGTCGGCGGCCCGACGCCGATGGAAGAGGACATGCTCGACTTCGGCTTCGACGTGCGTCCGAATTCGCGCCTGTCCTGCCAGATCAAGGTCTCCGACGAACTCGACGGTCTCGTCGTGGCGACGCCGGAACGCCAGGCCTGATCCTGATACGCCTGATCCCGATACGCCTGATCCTGATATGCCCGATCCTTGCGGGCTAGCCTCTTCCAAACTGAATTAGGTGTTCGGCGTCGCGACCTCGATGCCGCGCTTGTGCCAGGGTCTGAGCTTCTCGACGATCTCCGCGCTGAGCGGCGCTGGCCGCCGCGTCGCCTCGTCGAGCATGACGCCGACCGACATCGCCGAGGCGATGCACTTTCCTTGCGAGAACACCACCTGCTCGAAGGTCACCGACGTCCGTCCGAGCTTGACGACGCCGAGGCCGAGCTCGATCGCATTGGGCCAGTGCAGCTCGGCGCGGAAATGGATGTCGAGTCGCACCATGATCCAGGCGAGCCCTGGCGGCGTCAGCCCGTACTCCGGCAGCTTCATCAGCGTGACGCGGCCGGTCTCGAAATAGGTGGCGTAGACCGCGTTGTTGACGTGCTGGTTGGGATCGAGATCGCCGAAGCGGACGTTGTCGCTGAGGCGGAAGGGATAGTCCTCCAGGCGCGGCGTCGTATCGAGGCGGCTTGGTGCGTTCACCGATTGATCTCCGTCATATCCTTGCTCGTTACAGCCCAGTTATCCTGACCCGGCAAGTGGGCGCGGCTGCGGGGCGCTCCCGCTTTTATGCCTTCCCTGATCCATCCCCGTTGGCTAGACAGGCAGGGTCACCTCTGCCCGCCGGGCGCCGTCCAACCGATAACGACCGATAAAGAGACGACATGAGCGATGTGATCAAAACCGATGTGCTGATTATTGGTGCCGGCCCCTGCGGTCTGTTTGCCGCTTTCGAGCTTGGCCTTCTCGACATGAAGACGCATTTCGTCGACATCCTCGACAAGGTCGGCGGCCAGTGCGCCGAGCTCTATCCGGAAAAGCCGATCTACGACATTCCCGGCATTCCGCAGGTTTCGGGGCAGGGCCTCACCGATGCGCTGATGGAGCAGATCAAGCCGTTCCATCCGACCTTCCATCTCGGCGAGATGGTCGAGACCGTCGAGAAGATCGGCGATCCCCTGTTTCGCTGCACGACCGATGCGGGCAAGGTGTTCGAATGCAAGGTGCTGGTGATCGCGGCCGGCGGCGGCTCGTTCCAGCCCAAGCGTCCGCCGGTGCCGGGCATCGAGGCCTATGAAGGCACCTCGGTCCATTACGCCGTGCGCAAGATGGAGACGTTCCGCGACAAGAACGTGCTGGTGGTCGGCGGCGGCGATTCCGCACTCGACTGGACGCTCAATCTGCATCCGATCGCGAAGCGCATCACGCTGCTGCACCGGCGCGACGAGTTTCGCGCCGCGCCCCACAGCGTCGAGCAGATGCGCGCGCTGGTTGCCGGCGGCAAGATGGATCTCCGGCTCGGCCAGGTCACCGCGCTCTCCGGCGCCGAAGGCAAGCTCACCGGCGCCACCATCAAGGGCAACGACAACAGCGTCGCGGACATTGCCTGCGATACCATGCTGCCGTTCTTCGGGCTGACCATGAAGCTCGGCCCGGTCGCCAATTGGGGCATTGCGCTGGAGAACAATCTGGTGCCGGTCGAGACGTCGGCGTTCGAGACCAATGTTCCCGGCATCTTCGCGATCGGCGACATCAACACCTATCCCGGAAAGATCAAGCTGATCCTGTGCGGCTTCCACGAGGGCGCGCTGATGTCGCAAAAAGCCCATCGCTACGTCTATCCGGAGAAGCGGCTCGTGTTCCAGTACACGACCTCGTCCTCCAGCCTGCAAAAGAAGCTCGGTGTCAACTGACGGCGGCGGGCCGGGAGGGCAATGCCCCATGTTTCTGGTGCTGGAACGGTTCGCGAAATCGCCGTAGTCTGCGGCCATTCCGGTCGTGGAATAACAAGGTGATCTGATGCGGATTTTTTTCAGCTCTCGGCTGCTTCCCTTTCTCGCGCTCGCATTGTCGCTCGCGACGGTGACGCCGTCTGCGGCGCAACCCGCAGAGCCCACGGCGGCCGGCCTTTGGCAGAAGGTCGAAGACGGCAAGACGGTCGGATGGTTTCTCTTCATCGACCACAACGGTATCTTCGAAGGCGTGATTGCAAAGACCTTCCCGCGGCCCGGCGACGATCCGAACGAGATCTGCGCCAAGTGCACCGACGATCGCAAGAACGCGCCGGTGCTCGGCATCTCCTTCGTCCGCAACATGAAGCGTGAGGGATTGAAGTACGAAGGCGGCAACGTTCTCAATCCGCGCGACGGCCAGATCTGGAAGGCCAACATGAAGGTCAGTCCTGACGGCCAGACCCTGACCCTGCGCGGCTATCTCGGCATCGCGCTGCTCGGCAAGGACGAGACCTGGACGCGCCTGCCTGACGCCAACATCGCCCAGGTCGATCCCGCCATCGTCGCGAAATACCTGCCCCCACAGGCCCCGGCCACCAAGCCGGCGGCACCCGCGGCGAAGAAGGGCGGCGGCATGATGATGGCGCCGGCGCCCAAGCAGTAAGGGTGTCCATCGAACGCTGGGCCGCCTGATCGGCAATCGCTCCACACATCGTCGTCCTTCCGCGCGCAGGCGGGGAAGGCGAAAAGTCGGCGGCGGCCATCTCCGCCGAAAGACCAATGCGCCGCGGGCGGGCTCCAGTAGTTGCCCGGGAATGCATGCTGGCGCCGGATTTGCATAGCTATCCGCAAAGCTGCTGGGGGAATGAGTCGCTGCCCTCCGCGCCTTTCGCCGAGTTGCGGAAGGCGGGCAGTGCGCATTGTCCCACGCGGCGCTCATGCGACCCGCGGAGACGACATGCGACTTGCAAGATTTCGACTTACAGGATTGCGACTTTCAGGATTGCGAGCTGCAAGATCATATGCGGCGCCATTGCTGGGCCTCGCCGCGTTCGTGACGACATCGGCGCTGGCGCGCGATGACGGACGCTACGCCAACTCGCCGTTGAAACCCTGGTTCGAGAGCCTGCATAGCGAATATGGGCAATGCTGCACGGATGCGGACGGCTATGTCGTCGCCGACGTCGATTGGGAGTCCAGTCAGGGGCGTTACCGCGTGCATCTCGACAATGAGTGGGTCGTGGTGCCCGACGGTGCCGTCATCACCGAGCCGAACAAGATCGGTCGCACCATGGTGTGGAAGCACTATATCGACGGCCATCCGCGGGTGCGCTGCTTCATGCCGGGCAGCATGACCTGAAAACGCTTACGGCGCCTGCATCGGAGGCAGGCGCCGCAAGCGATAAGGAGGCTCAACGCGCTTCGCCGCCCGAACCCGCTCTCGCAAGCCGCTTCAGGCGTGGCGACAGCACCGAAACCTGCGCGGGCGAGGCGGGCATGCCGGCGATGATCATCGAGGGCGCGGTCGACTGCTCCTCGACGCCGGCGCCGCCGAGCACCTGCACCTGCGTCGCCGAGATCGGCAACGACTGCACTTCGTAAGACGGAAGCTCACCCGCGAAAGCACCGGTCGAGCTCGCAATCACGGCGCTGGCGACGGCAATCATTGTGAGAACACGCATTGGAAAATCTCCGTTGAAGATGTCAATCGGAGGTTTGGTCGTGACGATGCAGAAAGAGGTTCGCTCGTGTGCGAACATTCGTGTGTCCGCAAGCGAACCCATTGATTGCGTGATACGACAGCACGAAACAGCGACGAAGTTTTCCGTGTCCATGTTTCCGGACGGTTTCGTGCCTTCGAGCGGCGCAGCGCGCAGCTAGCTTGCCTGCAATTCCAGCCCCGCAGATATGGTCGGTGCGGCGTTCACCGGAAAGCGCAGGCGCATGGTCGTGCCGCGGTCGGGAGCGGACGAGATGATGAGCTCGCCGCCGTGGGCCGCCATGATCTCGCGGACGATGGACAGGCCGAGGCCTGCGCCGTCGCCGGCTGTGTTGCCGGTCTGAAACGGTTCGATCGTTCTGTTCTCCACGCCATCGGGCAGGCCTGCGCCGTCGTCATGAATCGAGACGCCGTCGCGGTCCAGCGTGGCGACGATGCGGCGCGCGCCGCGCGCGTGGATCAGCGCATTGCCGACGAGATTGGCAAGTGCGCTCCGGATCGCGGCGTCCACGCCCTGCACCAGGAGCGGACCCTTCTCGGCCTGGTCCAGCGCCAGCTCGATGCCGGCGTCCATTGCCGAGGGGCCGAAGTCGGCCAGTACGTCCAGCGTGATTTGCGCTAGGTCGATCGGTCGTTTCTCGATCGCATGATTTTGCAAGCGGGCCAGGTCGAGCATGGCCGCCACCAGCGAGGTCAGTCGCCTGACGTCGCGCACCAATTCGGCCCTGAGCGCAGGCTCCGGCACGTCCTCGATTTTCGCGCGCAGCAGCGTGAGCGGCGTGCGAAGCTGATGGGCGGCGTTTCCGAGAAAGCGGCGCTGCATCCGGATATAGGCGTCGATCTCGCCGAAGGCGCGGTTCAATGCCTCGACCAAGGGCTTCAGCTCGGAGGGGACCTCCGACAGGGATATCAAGCCTTGCGGCGCTGATGGATCGATCGCGAGCGCGCGGCGCGCCACCCGTTCGATGCCGCGTGAGACGAACCGCGCCGCCAGCGCCGCGCCGACCGCAACGGTCGCGGCAAAGGCCAGCGCCAGCAGCGTGATCGAAAAGACGCTCCTGATGAGGAAGTTTCTTGCCATCCGGCCGAAGCGAACCCGAGGCTCGCCGACCATCATCGCGAGCTGCAACGACCCCCGTTGCACGACGGAGAGGCAAAAAGTGCTCTTCTGGTCGAGCGTGTTGAAGACGGATGAGCCGACGGGCCCGTGATAGGGAAACGCGAAGGGAAGTGCCGGCCGGCGTTCGCTGCCGAATTCGCTGACCAGATCGCCGGCGGATATGACGTACCAGAGGTTCGGGCTGTCGGCCTTCAGTTCGTCGAGGGCCGGAGTCGGCCGCACCGTCAGGTTCTTTCCTTCGATCACGGTGGCGCGATCGAGAACGGCAGCCACGACCCGGCAAGCCCTGAACTCGCGCTCCTCCGTTGGATAGCGCCAGATGAAGAGGCCGAGCATGATCAGGAAGATGGTGGTCGCGGCGATCCCGAGCGAGATCGCGAACGTTCGGGCGATTGACGTCATCGCGGGGTGGCCAGCCGCAGAATATACCCGATGCCCCGCATGCTGCGGATCTCGACGTCGCCGCCAAGTTCGGCCAGCTTCTTCCTCAGGCGTGAAACTTGCGCCTCCAGGGTGTTGGATTCGATCTCGTCGTCAAAGCCGTAGATCTCCTCGATCAGCGCGGCGCGGGTGATGACGCGGTCGCGCCGCATCAGCAGCGCGCCGAGGATCAGCGCTTCGCGCCGCCGCAGCAGGATCTTCGTATCGGCGACCACCGCCTCGTTGCTGCCGAGATGCAGCTCCACATTGCCGAGCGACAGTACCGACGGCGCGAGCAGCCGGGGTCGCCGCAGCACGGCGCGCACCCGCGCGATCAATTCCTGCGGCTCGAACGGCTTGCCGAGATAATCGTCGGCTCCGCCGTTGAGGCCATCGACGACGTCCTCCTTGGCGTCCTTGGAAGTCAGCATGATGATCGCGGGGCGCTCCGGCGACCGGCTCAGCGCCGTGACCACCTGCAGCGCGTCTCCGTCGGGCAGCATACGGTCGACGATCGCGAGGTCGTATTTGAAATTGTCCAGCGCGTGCCGCGCATCGGCGATCGATCCGACGAGATCGACGATGCCGTGCAATTGCCCGAGCAGGCGGCTGACATAGGCGCCGATCTGCGGTTCGTCTTCGATCACGAGGGAGCGCACGCGGGTCGTCCTTGACTTCTCAGGGGTAACAGAGCCCCCGACCTGACGCTGCCTGGCCGAAGTCCGGCGTTTCGGTTCGTGCGTGAGGTTCCCTTTAAGGCTGCGAGCTTGGCGAATAAAAGGCAGCGATCCAGGCTCTTCGATGCGCCGCCGGCCGAAATTTCGGCGCGCGCGTACGTTGCTGCAATGTTCGGGCAATGTTGATCCGGCGCCCCCTCCGAGGCGCGCAATGTCGCAGGCGTGCTGGCCCGCTGCAATCTTGGGGCAACTTTGCCGGACCACATGCTGGGCTCCTGATCACACCAGTCTGTTCGGCCAGCAAGGCCGATGGGGCCCCGTAATGAACCATTTTGACGAAGCCGCTCTCCGCCTCACGGCGCATGCGCGGTCGACGACCGCCTGTCTCGCAGTACTCGGTACAATCACGGCTACCGCGCAAGCCGCATCGGCGCAGACCGCGTTCACGCTGCCGGCACCGCCATTCGAGCTGCCGATGCTGCCCTCGCCCTCTGGAAACTGGACGGTCATGGTCGGCATCGGCGGCCAGTACATGCCCGACTTCGTCGGGTCGAAGAACGGCAAGCTCATGCCGATACCGATCTTCTCCATCCGCCGTGCCGGATCGATCGATCAGTTTCGCGGGCCGCGCGACAGTGCCAGCATTGCACTGCTCGACATCGGCAATTTCCGCGCGGGCCCGGCGTTCAAATACGTCGCCTCGCGCAAGGCCGACAAATATGCCGAGCTGACAGGCCTCGGCGACGTCAAGGCCGCCTACGAGCTCGGCGGCTTCGTCGAATATTATCCGGTCGACTGGCTGCGCCTGCGCGGTGAACTGCGCCAGGGCATGGGGGGCCATACAGGCGCGGTCGCCGACCTCTCCGCCGACGTCATCGTGCCGCTGATTCAGCGACTCACGATCTCGGCCGGCCCGCGCTTTACGTGGAAGAGCACCAAGGCGACGGCGCCTTACTTCGGCGTCGATGCGGCGCAGGCGCTGGCATCGGGGCTGCCGACATACGGCGCGAAGGGCGGCGCGCACTCGGTCGGCTTCGGCAGCCAGATCTCCTATCGCATCAAGCCGCAATGGGAGGTGCATGCCTATGTCGAATACGAGAAGCTGCTGGGCGATGCCGCGGACAGTCCGCTGGTGAAGCTGCGGGGGTCGTCGAACCAGACCACCGTTGGGCTCGGGGCGTCCTATTCGTTCGACTTCAGGATTCGATGAGCCTCATGCGCCGCATTGCTTTTTTATGGATTGGCTTCACGACGGCTTGCGTCGCTCTCGGCGCCGCCGCGGCGTTCGAGACGCGCGCGAGTCGTATTCAGGCGATCAAGACCGTCGGCATCGTTTCCGCCATCGGCGAGGAGATGAGCCTCACGCAAGCCGGTCTGACCCGACTGGGCGCCACCGCGCAAAGCCTGCCGATCAGCGCCTGGGCGCTGGACGACTTGATCGTCCAGCAGGCGACCAGGCTGCTGGACGGACGCTTTCGGGTGCAGTCGTTGACCTACAGGCGCGCCGCTTTCGCCGCGGTCAGGGACCTGGTGGTCGCGCCCGTCAATCTCCTGCGCAGCGATCCGTTCAAGGAGCTGGTGCGCAGCGATGTCGCCCCGCGGGGACTCGACGCCTACATCGTGATCACCCGGGCCAAATCGAAACTCGGCAATGGCCGCAACGTCGAGGGCGTCGGGCTTGCTGAGTACCGCACGCTGCTTGCTGACTACGGTCTGATCCACGCGCTCTACGAGGTCCGTGTCATCGACGGCAAATCATTCGACGTGATCGAGAAGCGGGCGGCCGCGCCGCTCGACAACACCGGGACCATGCAGCTGGCCGGTCCGAGCGGGCCGATAGATGACACGCTGGGCGGCTCTGCGTCGAGCGAACGCTTACGCGCGGCAGTCGTCGATCTCATTATGCGCAGCCTGCCCGTCACGTTCGCTGACATGCACCTGATCGGAGACCAGTGAAGCCGGCTCGCTGCCGCTCAGGTCACCGGCGCCGGATTGAACAGCGTCAGATCGTTGTGGATGCCCCAGCGGTCGGACCACGGTTTGGTGCGGCCGGAGGCGACATCGAGGATGAGGCGGAACAGATCCCAGCCGGTCTCCTCGATGGTCTTCGCGCCGGTGGCGATGCCGCCCGCATCGAAATCGATCAGGTCCTTCCAGCGGCGGGCAAGCTCGGTGCGGGTCGCGACCTTGATCACGGGAGCGGCCGCAAGGCCGTAGGGCGTGCCGCGGCCGGTCGTGAACACCTGCAACGTCATGCCGGAGGCGAGCTGGAGCGTGCCGCAGATGAAGTCGCTTGCCGGCGTTGCCGCGAACAGCATGCCCTTCTGCGTCGCCTTCTCGCCGGGCGAGAGCACGCCGGTGATCGCGGATGAGCCGGACTTGACGATGGAGCCCAGCGACTTCTCGACGATGTTGGCGAGGCCGCCCTTCTTGTTGCCGGGCGTGGTGTTGGCGCTGCGATCGGCGCCGCCGCGCGCGAGATAGGAATCGTACCAGGCCATCTCGCGCACCAGCGCGCGGCCGACGTCCTCGTTGATCGCGCGTCGGGTGAGGAGCTGGATGGCGTCGCGCACCTCGGTCACTTCCGAGAACATCACGGTGGCGCCGGCGCGCACCAGGAGGTCCGCGGCAAAGCCGACGGCGGGATTGGCGGTGACGCCGGAGAAGGCGTCGCTGCCGCCGCATTGCAGGCCGATGACGAGGTCGGAGGCCGGGCAGGTCTCGCGGGTGCGCTTGTTGAGAATTTTCAGGCGGGCTTCCGCCTGCGTCATGATCGCATCGACGATGGCGCCAAAGCCGTCGAAGGCTTCGTCCTGCATGCGGACGATGGCGTCGCTGACGCCTTCCGGCACCAGGCGCTCGGGCGCGAGCTTCTCGCATCCGAGGCTGATCACCAGAATCTCGCCGCCGAAATTCGGATTGAGCGCGATGTTCTGCAGCGTGCGGATCGGAACGACGGCATCGGGGGCATTGATGGCGACGCCGCAGCCGTAGGCATGGGTGAGCGGTACGACGTCGTCGACGTTGGGGTAGTTCGGCAGCAGTTCGGCGCGGATGCGCTTCACCGCATATTCCATCGTGCCCTTGACGCATTGCACCGAGGAGGAGATGCCGAGAATGTTTTTCGTGCCGACCGATCCGTCGGTGTTGCGAAAGCCCTCGAAGGTAAACCCGTCGAGCGGCGGCAGCGGCGCGGGGACCGCGGTGGAGATCTCCAGCTTGTCGAGGTCGGGGGCCTCCGGCATGCGGATGCGGGCCTCGTCGACCCATTCGCCGGCCAGGATCGGGGAGAGCGCGTAGCCGATGATCTCGCCATAGCGGATGATCGGCTGATCCTGTGCGATATCGACCAGCGCCGTCTTGTGTCCCTGCGGCACGAAGGCGCGCAGCGTCAGTCCGCTGGCAAAGCGCGAGCCGGCGGGAAGCCCGAAATCGTTGACCACGATCGCGACATTGTCGCGCTCGTGGAGCTTGATGTAGCGGGGCTGCTCTTTCGCTGCGACGTCCTGGTCCATCTGCGCCTGCCTCCGAAGCCGTAGGGTGGGCAAAGGCGCAACGCGCCGTACCACCATCTTCACATCGAACGTAAGCGGTGGGCACGCTTCGCTTTGCCCACCCTACGAAGTCGATCAACCCGGGAACGTATAGGCCGTCTTCACCGTGGTGTAGAACTCGCGCGCGTAGGAGCCCTGCTCGCGGGCGCCGTAGCTCGAGCCCTTCCGGCCGCCGAACGGCACGTGATAGTCGACGCCGGCGGTCGGCAGATTGACCATCACCATGCCGGACTCGCTGTTGCGCTTGTAGTGCGAGGCGTATTTCAGGCTGGTGGTGCAGATGCCTGAGGCCAGGCCGAACTCGGTGTCGTTGGAGATCGCCAGCGCTTCCTCGTAGTTCTTGGCGCGGATGACGGCGGCGACGGGCCCGAAGATCTCTTCACGCGCGACGCGCATGTTGTTGTTGGCCTCGGTGAACAGCGCCGGCTGCAAATAGTGGCCGGGCGTCTCGCGCTTGAGCAGCTCGCCGCCGAAGGCCAGCTTGGCGCCCTCGTCCTGGCCGATCTTGATGTAGCGCAGGTCCTGGTCGAGCTGGCTCTGGTCGACGACCGGGCCGATATGCACGCCGGCCTTGAGCGCGTCGTCGACCGACAGGCCGTTCAGGCGCTCGGCCATCGCCGCGACGAAGCGGTCGTGGATGCCTTCGGTGACGATCAGGCGCGAGGATGCGGTGCAGCGCTGCCCGGTCGAGAAATAGGAGCCGTTGACGGCGACCTCGACGGCGGTCTTGAGGTCGGCGTCATCGAGCACAACCAGCGGATTCTTGCCGCCCATCTCCAGCTGGAACTTCTTCATCGGGTTCGACAGCACGCAGGCCTGCGCGATCTTGCGCCCCGTTTGCACCGAGCCGGTGAAGGAGATCGCCGCGACGTCCGGATGCTCGAGCAAGGTCTGGCCGACCACCGAGCCGGAGCCGACCACGAGGTTGAAGACGCCGGCCGGAATGCCGGACTTGGCAATGATCTCGGAGAGCGCATGCGCAGAGCCCGGCACCAGCTCGGCCGGCTTGAACACCACGGTGTTGCCGTAGCAGAGCGCGGGCGCGATCTTCCAGGCCGGGATCGCGATCGGGAAATTCCAGGGCGTGATCATGCCGACGACGCCCATCGGCTCGCGCGTGAGCTCGACGTCGATACCAGGACGCACCGAGGCGCCCTTTTCGCCGATCAGGCGCAGCGCCTCGCCGGCGAAGAATGCGAAGATCTGGCCGGCGCGCGCGACCTCGCCGATGCCCTCCGGCAGCGTCTTGCCTTCCTCGCGCGCCAGCAGGCGGCCGAGCTCTTCCTTGCGGGCGAGGATTTCGAGCGAGATCTTGTTCAGCACGTCGTAGCGCACCTGCGGCGTAGACTGCGCCCAGGCCGGGAAGGCGGCCTTGGCGGCGGCGATCGCCTTCTCGGTCTGCGCCTTGTCGGCCTTGGCGTATTCACCGACGACGTCGTTGGTGTTGGAGGGGTTGATGTTCCTGGTGACGCCGGAGCCGTCGACCCATTCGCCGCCGATGAAATTCTTCAGGATCGCAGTCATCTTTTTCCTCCGAGGAATTGTTTTAACGCACGAGGCAGGGACGCTTGTCGTCGAAGGTCCAGCCGGGGATCAGGTCCTGCATGGCAATAGCGTCATCGCGGGCACCGAGTCCATGCTGCTTGTAGAGATCATGCGCCGCGTCGATGGCGGCCCTGTCGATTTCGATACCCAGGCCCGGGCGGTCGGGGACGGCAATCTTGCCGCCCTTGATCTGCAGCGGCTCGCTCGTGAGGGCCTGGCCGTCCTGCCAGATCCAGTGGGTGTCGATCGCGGTGACCTTGCCGGGGGCGGCGGCGCCGACATGGGTGAACATGGCCAGCGAAATGTCGAAATGGTTGTTGGAGTGCGAGCCCCAGGTCAGGCCGTTGTCACGGCAGGTCTGGGCAACCCGCACCGAGCCCTGCATGGTCCAGAAATGGGGATCGGCGAGCGGAATGTCCACCGCGCCGAGCCGCAGCGCATGGGAGAGCTGGCGCCAGTCGGTGGCGATCATGTTGGTTGCGGTCGGCAGCCCGGTGGCGCGGCGGAACTCGGCCATGATCTCGCGGCCCGAGAAGCCGCCTTCGGCGCCGCAGGGGTCCTCGGCATAGGCGAGGATGCCGTGCATGTCCTTGCAGAGGCGGATCGCCTCCTCGAGCGACCAGGCGCCATTGGGGTCAAGCGTCACGCGGGCGTTCGGAAAACGCTTTGCGATTGCGCTGACGGCCTCGATCTCCTGCTCGCCGCGCAGCACGCCGCCCTTCAGCTTGAAGTCGGCGAAGCCATAGTGGTCGTGGGTGGCTTCGGCGAGCCGCACCACGGTCTCGGGCGTCATCGCCTCCTGATGGCGGAGGTTGAACCATTCGGGCTTGCCGGTCTCGCCCGGGACGTAGTTCAGCTTGCTCTTGCTGATGTCGCCGACGAAGAAGAGATAGCCGAGCGTTTCGACGCTCTTGCGTTGCTGGCCCTCGCCGAGCAGCGCGGCGACGGGCAGGTTGAGATGCTGGCCGAGCAAATCGAGCAGAGCGGATTCGATCGCCGTGACCGCGTGGATCATCACGCGAAGATCAAACGTCTGCTTGCCGCGCCCGCCGGCGTCGCGGTCGGCGAAGGCCGTGCGGACGTCCGCGAGGATGTTGTTCAGCGCGCCGACGGTCTTGCCGATCACGAGATCGCGGGCGTCCTGCAGCGTCTGCCAGATCTTCTGCCCGCCCGGCACCTCGCCGACGCCGGTGTGGCCGGCATTGTCGGTGAGGATGACGATGTTGCGGGTGAAGAACGGCGCATGCGCGCCGCTGAGATTGAGGAGCATGCTGTCGCGGCCCGCGACCGGGATCACCTGCATCGCGGTGACGACGGGTGCGCCGGAAATCTCGGTCAGGGCCATCGCTCGCTCCTCGTTGTTGTCGTCCTTATTCTGCCGCCTGTTGTGTCGATCGGATGGCGGGCAAATTCTTCACCAGCGCGCTCACTTCGACGATCTCCTGCTCGGTGAGGTCAGTGAGCGGCGGGCGGACCGGGCCGGAATCGCGGCCGATCACCTTCATGCCGGCCTTGATGATCGAGACGGCATAGCCCTTCTTGCGGTTGCGGATCGCGATCAGCGGCAGGATGAAGTGCTTCAGCCCGGCCTGGATCGTAGCATGGTCGCGCTTGCGCACCGCGGCGTAGAAGTTCGTGGCGAATTCCGGCACGAAGTTGAACACGGCCGAGGAATAGGTCGTCACGCCCATGTCGAGATAGGGCAGCGCGAAGGTCTCCGCGGTCGGCAGGCCGCCGATATAGGTCAGGCGATCGCCGAGCTTGGTGTAGACGCGGGTCATCAGCTCAATGTCGCCGATACCGTCCTTGTAGCCGACGAGGTTCGGGCAGCGCTCGGCGAGGCGGGCGAGCGTGTCGGGCTGGAGGATCGCGTTGTCGCGGTTGTAGACGATGATGCCGATCTTCACGGCGGCGCAGACCGCCTCGACATGGGCGGCAAGGCCGTCCTGCTCGGCATGGGTGAGATAGGGCGGCAGCAGCAGCAGGCCGTCGGCGCCGGCCTTCTCGGCACCAACAGCGATCTCGCGGGCGATCGCGGTGCCGTAGCCGGTGCCGGCGAGCACGGGCACGCGGCCCTTGGTCTCGTCGACCGCGATCCTGACGACTTCAGGGACCTCGGTCGCTGTCAGCGAGAAGAACTCGCCGGTGCCGCCAGCGGCGAACAGGCCGGCGACGTCGTAACCGCACAGCCAGTCCATGTTGGCGCGGTAGGTCGCCTCGTCGAAAGAGTAGTCAGCCCTGAAGGGCGTGACGGGGAAAGAGAGGAGGCCCGATCCGATCTTCTGGGCCATCTCCTGCGGGGTCATCTTGCTCACGGGCGCTGCTCCGTCATTGCGTGTTGTGGAGGACGCCACCGACATCTGCGCGCCCATGCGCCGTGGTTTAGGAGACCGTTCGATGCGGGTCCAAGCCAAACCCTATATCGACCGATGCGAAATCAGCATCAATCCTCCGCTGGCTCCGCGGAGGCCAGTTCGCCGGCGATTTTGACGAGCGCCGACAGCAGCGGATTCTCGTCGTCGCGGCGCCAGACCATGAACAGCTCGACGGGGACGCGCGTGCGCAGCTTCAGCGGGCGCAGGCGCACGTCGGAAATCTTCAGGCTCGCCGCGGCCGCCGGTACGATGGCGAGGCCGAGGCCGGCGCGCACCATGGCGAGGATCGAGTGGATCTGGCTGAGATGCTGGACATAGCGCGGCAGCACGTCGGCGCGGGTGAACAGCGCCACCAGGAGATCGTGGAAGTAGCGGCTCTCATAAGGCGAATACATCACAAAGGGCTGGTCGTCGAAATCCTTGATGGTGATGCTGTCGGCATTCGCCAGCGGATGCTTCTTCGGGATGGCGGCAAGCAGGGGCTCGGCGACGACGCGGCGGCTGGTGAGTTCGGGCCGCGCGATCGGCGGCCTGAGTAGGCCGGCGTCGATCTGGCCCGAGGTCAGCGCCTCGAACTGGTCGCCCGACACCATCTCCTTCAGCGAGAAGTCGACCTCGGGCAGTTTTGCCCGGCAGGCGGCGACGAGCTCGGGCAGGAAGCCGTAGGCGGCGGCCGCGGTGAAGCCGATCTTGACCGAGCCGGTCTTGCCGAGCGCGATGCGCCGGGCGACCTGCGAGGCGCTTTCGGCAAGCTTGAGGATGCGGCGCGCCTCCGGCAGGAAGCTGCGCCCGGCCGGGGTGAGGCGCACCGAGCGGCTGGTGCGCTCCAGCAGCGGCGCATCGATGATGTGTTCGAGCACCTGGATCTGCCTGGACAGTGGCGGCTGGGTCATGTTCAGCCGCGTCGCGGCGCGGCCGAAATGCAATTCCTCCGCCACCGTGACGAAACAGCGGAGCTGGTTGAGGTCGAACATCGATACATGCCTTAGATGGATAAGGCGTTTCCCCGGTACTTCTAGCATCGATCATCCCCAAAACAAAGACGGCGGCTTTTTGGGCCGCCGTTGAGTTGCCTGTCCCGCTCCGATCACTCGGAACGCTCAGGAGGAACGTTTGAAAACCACTCGCTCGATCTTGCCGACCACCATCGCGAGGTCGGCGGCTTGCGATTCCTAGAGGTGCGCGCGGCGGGGTGTCCAAGTTGAAGGGGGTATCGATCGATGCCGTTTTTGGATTGATGGAACGGCAAGTGCTCCGCGCTCACGGAGTATTTGATCGCCCGCTTTCGCGGGCGATGACAACGCGGGTGTGGAGAAAGCTCTCGCTTCTACTGCTGCGTGCTCGGCAACAGCTGCGGCAGCAGTCCGCGCGTCACGCCCGGCGGCACGGCGTCGAGGCCGAGCACGGTGCTGGCGGCCGGCAGCGCCGCATCCGCCATCGCCGCATGCCCTTCCGCGCTCGGATGCACCGCGCCGCCATAAACGGCGGAGAGCACGCCCCAGGTGGCGTCGTGGATATCGGTCGGCTGGCTCGCCGCCGGCAACCCTTGCGGATAGGTCATCGCGGCGAAATAGCTGTCATTGGCGTCGCGGATCCAGCGCGCGCGGGGCAAATAGGCGCGATATTCCGAGGCGCCGCGGCCGCACAGCATCGGCTGGCTCGCCGCGCTCACGATGTCGGGATTGAAGCTCTGGCCGTTCTCGGCAAAGCAGGTGCGGTCGAATTCGGGGTCATTGCCGGAATGGGCGCAGAAGCCGTGATCGGCGAACGCGGCCTGGTGCGCATCGACGAAAGTCATGCGGTCGGCTTCGGGATCGCGGCACAGCGCGCCGCGGGTGCAGGTGGCGAGCCCCTTGAGCTGCGGCAGGAACTCGGTGTCGACGAAGGTCGAGACGCGCGCCAGGCGCTGCGGATCGGCGTTGAAGGCCGGATGGATGTCGAAGCCGGCGCGACCGCCGCGGCAGGGCACGCCGCCGTCGGCGAGCGCGGGGTTGGCGTAGGAGACATAGACGACATGCGAGAGGTCGCCTCCGACCAGCGGCTTGAGCGCCTCGCGCAGCTTGACGAAATTCTGCGGCAGTTCGCGCGCCAGCGCGTCGCGGGAATCGTCGACGGTCGCCATCACGCCGGAGCGGCGGAACAGCGCGCGCTCGGTCGAGGTCTCGACGATCACGTCGGCGACGAGACCGGAGAAATAGACGTCGTTGGCGCCGACCGAGAGCAGCACGAGGTCGAGCGTGCGGTCGGGCTGGCGCTTCTTCGCTGCGGTAAGCGCCTCGCGCAACTCGGCGACTTGCGCGTTCACGCTGGTGTTGCAGACACCGGTCTTGCCGGGGGGGCATTCGCGGGCGCGCTGCGAGCCGAGCAGCCCGTCGCTGATGCTGGCGCCGGTGCAGGCGAGCGGCAGGAAGGTCACCGCGATGTGCGTGAAGCGCACCGCGAGCGCCAGTGCGGTGCGGGTCTGGTAGCTGTACAGCGAGCGGTGGCACGGCGAGTTGAACCAGAGTGCACTGTATCGCTGCCAATTGGCGAGCGTATCCGGCGCCTCGCAGGCGCGGCCGCCCTTGAAACCATGGCGGCTCGGCCGGTAGTACTGCGCGCCGGCGGTGCCCAGATAGGAGCGGAAGCAAAAGCCTTCGTCAGACAGCGCCAGTGGCCGGTCCGGATTGCCTTCGCCTGAGGCGATGCTGTCCCCGAGGCCGGCGATGAAGATGTCGCGGACCTGGATCTCGGTCTGGACGCGCTGGGTCGGATCGGAGCCGGAGGAGACGTCGACGGTCGCAACCGTCTGCTTGCCGTAGCGGACGCGCAGATTGATCGGCTCGGCGCAGTCGAAGGTCGATTGCTGCGGCCCGTCGCCGTCGTCGAACGACCAGGCGCAGGTGGCGCCGACCGGCACCGCGCCGGTGAGGCGCACGGTGACGGGATGGTCGATCGGGGTCAGGTAGTTTTCCTTGATATTGTCGCGGGTGCAGGGCTGGTTGACCCGGCCCTGCAGGTCGATGCAGAGCCGGTTGACCATGTTGCGGGCCCAGCCGCGGCCCTCGCTCTGGAGCTCCAGCGATTGCTCGGCGGCCAGGATGCTGCGGTTGCGGGCGTTCTCGACATGGAGCAGGAAGTCGCGCTCCTCGCGGAACAGCCGGAAGCGGTTACGCACCTCCCAATTGATCTGCAGGGCGCCGGCGTCCTGGGCGCTGGCGCGCTCCGGCGGCATGGCAATCAGAATCCCGGCAAGCAACAGGGCGCCTGCGGAAAGGGTGCGAAGGAATGAAGGGATCATGGCCCGCGTCTTCAACGGCAAAGTTGAGGCGGAAATAAGAGAGGATTGCTCTGCCGCCCGCAAGCTTTGTCTTGGCGCTCGCGACTTACCGCTGATTAGCCTGCCGCAGCGCCCGCTCGCGCTCCATGGCTGCCACCTGCTTTGGCAGATTGGCCTGCGCGCAGGCCTCCGCCAGCCGCCGCCGCTCCTGCCAGGGCTCGACCACGTTCATCCAGAGCTCGCGCGTGCCCATGATCGAGATGGCGAGACCGAACGGGATGACGAAATAGAGGATGCGGAACACCAGCAGCGTCGCCAACAGCTGCTCGCGGCCGAATTCGGGCAGCGCCAGCAGCATGGCGGCATCGAACACGCCGATCGAGCCGGGGGCGTGGCTGGCGAAACCGAGCAGCGTCGCCAGGATGAACACCACGGCCAGCGACATAAAGTCGATCGGCGGGTTGGCCGGCATCAGCAGGTACATCGCCGTGGCGCAGAAGCCGAGATCGACCACCCCGATCAGGATCTGGACCAGCGTCAGCGGCGCCGACGGCAGCACGACCTTCCAGCCCTTCTGGCCGAGCTCGCGCCGCTTCTCGCCCATCATGAGCCAGACCAGATAGGCGCCGATCGAGGCGAGCCCGCCAAGCGCGATCAGCCGGTTGATCGAGGAGGGGAGCTGATCCATCGAGGACGCCGCATCCGGATGGATCGCCATGCCGATCGACAGCACGAAGATGTTACCGAGCCAGAAGGTCAGGCCCGACAGGAAGCAGATCTTGGCGACGTCGATCGCGTTCAGCCCATAGTCCGAATAGATCCGGAAGCGGATCGCGCCCCCGGTGAAGACCGTGGCGCCGATATTGTGGCCGATCGAATAGGACGTGAAGCTGGAGAGCGCCGCAATCCGGTACGGCACGTGCTTCTTGCCGATCGTTCGCAGTGCAAAAAAATCGTAGAAGGTCAGCGTACAGAACGCGAAAAACACGCAGATCGCCGCCAGCCCGATATTCCCGCGGGGAATCTCGGTTAACGCGGTCAGGATGACCCCGGTATCGATGCCCTTGAGGGTCCGCACCAGCGAGGTGATCGCGAAGGCGATGATGAAGATGCTCGCGGCAACTCCAAGTCGTCGCCAGCCGATCCATCTCTTGAACCCGCGCTTCAGCGCTGGCAGCAGTCCGTGCATTCATCCTCCCGGCGGCGGGCAAAGACCGTCCGGGCCAGGCATTGGCCGGTCGGGTGCGATCGTGGCCAAAGGCAGGCATCGATCGCTATGCATGATCCAGATCATTTAAGGCATAAACTGCGGCTTGTGCAGCCCTTGACAATAATAGGTTCTGCGCCGGACCCGCCCCTTTGTCATACGTGGTTCACATCGCTGGCGCGTTAAGCATATGAGTCGTGAGCGCGGGCCCGGCTCACGCATGTCGTATGTCGACACGATCTTCGATCCCGACGCCATCCGCATTGTTCCAGCGCAAGTCATACTGGTCTTTTTGGAACGCCGATGCCGCGCGCTCGTTGGGCCCCCATCAGCAACCGGACACGGCGGAACAAGCGGCTTTCGTGCAAGCCGCTGCCTTCGTGTTCCAGAAATCGGAAGAGGACGGAACGATGGGACTGTTCACTAAAGACATCAAGACCATGAACGACCTGTTCGTGCACCAGCTGCAGGACATCTATTATGCCGAGCAGCAGCTGACCAAGGCGCTGCCGAAGATGGCCAGCAAGGCCACCGATCCGCAACTGAAGCAGGGCTTTTTGACGCACCTCGAGGAGACGAAACAGCACGTCGCGCGGCTGGAGGAGGTCTTCAAGATGCACGGCGTCCCCGTGAAGGCGGTCGACTGCCCGGCGATCGACGGCATCATCGAGGAAGCCGAGGAGACGGCCGGCGAAGTCGCCGACAAGGCGGTGCTCGACGCCGCCCTGATCAACGCGGCGCAGGCCGCCGAACATTACGAAATCGTGCGCTATGGCAGCCTGATCGCCTGGGCCAAGCAACTCGGCCGCAACGACTGCGCCAGCGTGCTCGCCAAGACGCTTGAGGAAGAGAAGGCGACCGACCAGAAGCTGACGACGCTCGCCGAGAGCAAGGTGAATCTGCGCGCGGCGAGCTAAGCCCAAGCTGAACGAGGAGGGCGCCGCGCGGTCATCCGCGCGGCGCTTTCATATTTGTACCTGGCATCATTATTCGATCAATCTCGAAGCATGGCGGCGAGCTGGAAGCCTATAAGTCGCATGGGGCTGCAATTGAGGTGCAGCATGCGAGCCGATACCAGCAAATATGAAGCCTTCAACGAGGGCAGGGCCAGCACGCCACGCGCCGCCTCGGCTCTTGCGACCTCGCTCACGCTGGCCGCGATGAGCCTCGGCTACGGCGTGGTGCAGCTCGACGTCACCATCGTCAACACCGCGCTCGATGCCATGGGCCGGACGCTCGGCGGCGGTGTGGCCGAGCTGCAATGGGTCGTCAGCGCCTACACCATCGCGTTTGCCGCCTTCATCCTGACGTCAGGCGCGCTCGGGGACCGAATCGGCGCTAAGCGGGTCTTCATGGCCGGCTTTGCCATCTTCACCGCGGCCTCGCTCGCCTGCGCGTTGTCGCCCAATGCTGCCGTGCTGATTGCAGCGCGGCTGGTGCAGGGGCTTGCGGCGGCGATCCTGGTGCCGAATTCCCTTGCGCTCCTCAACCATGCCTATCCGGACGAGCGCGCGCGCGGCCGTGCCGTCGCAGTCTGGGCTGCCGGAGCGAGCCTTGCGCTCACCGCCGGCCCCTTCGTTGGCGGCGCGCTGATCACGCTGGTCGGCTGGCGCGCGATCTTCCTGGTCAATCTGCCGATCGGGCTTGCCGGCTTCGGGCTGAGCTGGCGCTACGCCAGTGAAACCCCGCGTTCCCCCGCGCGCGAGGTCGATCTGCCCGGCCAGCTTGCGGCGATCGGGGCGCTGGGAGCGCTGGCCGGTGCGATCATCGAGGGCGGTGCGCTCGGGTGGGATCATCCGGCGGTGATCGCGGCCTTCGTCGGGGCCGCCGTTTTCGCCGCGCTCTTCCTATGGCGCGAGCGGCGCGCGGCGCAGCCGATGCTGCCGCTGTCGCTGTTTGGCCACCGGCTGTTCGCGCTGACCGCGCTGGTCGGCCTGCTCGTCAACACCGCGATCTACGGCCTGATCTTCGTGCTCAGCCTGTACTTCCAGCGGATCAACGGGCTGTCGGCGTGGTGGACCGGGCTCGCCTTCGTGCCGATGATGGCGGCGGTGCTGCCGGTCAATCTGCTGGCGCCACGCCTCGCCGAGCGCATCGGGCCGTGCCCGACCATCGTCCTCGGCGCCAGCATCTCGGCGCTCGGCTGTCTCGGTCTGCTGTGGATCGAAGCTGACACCAGTTATTGGATGATCTGCGCGCAGATGATCGCGATCAGCACCGGACTTGGACTGCTGGTTCCGCCGCTGACCTCGACCTTGCTGGGCAGTGTCGACAAGGCGCGGTCCGGCATCGCGGCGGGCGTCCTGAACGCGACACGGCAGACCGGCAGCGTTCTCGGCGTCGCGCTGTTCGGCTCGCTGGTGGCCGCGGAGGGGGCTTTCATGGCGGGGCTGCATCTTTCGCTGGTCGTATCTGCATCCGTCCTGCTGCTCGCTGCCGTTGTGATCGGCCTCGGTGTTCCCGCGAGGGATGAGAAATCCGAGTGAATGGACACAGCTTCCGTTCACCATTGCCGCAACAGGCATGTAGCCGGTTACCATCTGTCCACCTCTGTCGGTTTATGTGCGGGTCCATCAGAGGCCCGCGATGCATCAAGTTCTCTACTGTCTCACCGAAGAGCACGATTGGCGGCTCGTCGCGCTTGGCGGCGCGGTGTGTCTGCTCGCCAGCGCGGCGGCGATCAGCCTGTTCCACCGGGCGCGGGCGACCAAGGGCGTCGGACGCCTGGCCTGGCTTGGCCTCGACGCGGCCGTCAGTGGCTGCGGCATCTGGGCGACGCATTTCATCGCGATGCTCGCCTACGGACCGGGCGGCGCCGGTGCCTACAACATTCCAGTGACGATCCTGTCGCTGGTCTTTGCGATCTCGGTGACCTTCGTGGGGCTGAGCATCGCCGTATCGTCCTCGCGCGCGGTGTGGATCGCCCTCGGCGGTGCCATCGTCGGCAGCGGTGTCGCGGCGATGCATTACACCGGCATGGCGGCGCTGGAAATACCGGCGCGGGTGGGCTGGATCGGAAGCACGGTCGCGGTCTCGGTGCTATCAGGTATCGTCTTTGCGGCGCTTGCATTGCTCATGGCCGCGCGGCGCGACGACCTCTTCCATGCACTGACGGCGACGGTCCTGCTGACGGTCGGCATCGTCGCGCATCATTTCACCGCAATGGGTGCGGTGGTGCTGACGCCGGATCCGACGCTCGCGATCGGCGGCCTCTCGATCCCGCCGGCCTCGCTGTCCTTCCTCACCGCCAGCGCCGCGGTTGCGATCATCGCGATCGCGCTCGTGGCTGCGCTGCTCGACCGCCGCGCCAAGGGCGAACTGGGCGCCCAGCAGATGGTGCTGGATACGGCGCTCGAGAACATGTCGCAGGGGCTTTGCATGTTCGATGCGGACGGCAAGATCATGCTGTTCAACGAGCGCTATGCCGCCATGCTTCGCCGTACCGACATCGCGCTGGCCGGTCGCCTGCTGGTCGACGTGCTCAGGGAGGAGGAGGCCAAGGGCGAGTGGCACGGCGATGCCGATGAATTCTTCGCCCGCCTCGTCGCCGACGCGCGCGAGGGCCGCACCACGACGGATGTCGTCAACCGGTTCGGCCGCTCCATCCGGGTGGTCAACCAGCCGATGCAGGGCGGCGGCTGGGTCGCGACCTTCGAGGACATCACCGAATGGCTGGAGGCGCAGGCCAAGATCTCGCACATGGCGCGCCATGACGCGCTGACCAGCCTGCCGAACCGCGTGCTGTTCCACGAGCAGCTCGAGCAGGGACTGCGCCGGACCAGATCGGGCGATCAGCTCGCGGTGCTGTGTCTCGATCTCGATCACTTCAAGGACATCAACGACTCGCTCGGCCATCCCATCGGCGATGCGCTGCTGAAGGAGGTCGGGCGCAGGCTGACGGCGGCCGTCGGCGAGAGCGACACCGTGGCGCGACTGGGCGGCGACGAGTTCGCCGTGGTCCAGATCGGTCGTTCCGAGGAGACCGCTGCGAGATCGCTTGCCGGCCGGCTCGTCGAGATCATCTCGGCGCCCTACGAGATCGACGACCATCAGATCGTGATCGGCGTCTCGATCGGCATTTCGCTGTCGCCGCAGGACGGCAGCGATCCGAGCGAGCTGCTGAAAAACGCCGACCTCGCGCTCTACCGCGCCAAGGCGGACGGCCGCGGCACCTATCGCTTCTTCGAGACCGGCATGGATGCGCGCGCGCAGGCGCGGCGCCTCCTGGAAATGGACCTGCGCGCGGCGCTGCAGCGCGACGAGTTCGAGGCCTATTATCAGCCGATCCGCGACGTCGCCAGCGGCCGCGTCGTCGCCTTCGAGGCGCTGCTGCGCTGGAACCATCCGCAGCGCGGCCTGATCGCACCCATCGACTTCATTCCGCTGGCCGAGGAGACCGGACTGATCCTCCAGCTCGGTGAATTCGTGCTGCGCTCGGCCTGCACGGATGCCGCCACCTGGCCGGACGATGTCGATCTCGCCGTCAATCTGTCGCCGGTGCAGTTCAAGAATCCGAACCTGATCGCCTCCGTGACCGCAGCGCTCGCGGTCTCGGGACTCGACGCGCGCCGTCTCGAGCTCGAGATCACCGAATCCGTGCTGCTGCAGAACAGCGAGGCGACGCTGACCACGCTGCATGAGCTGCGCGCCATGGGCGTGCGCATCTCGCTGGACGATTTCGGCACCGGCTATTCGTCGCTGAGCTATTTGCGCAGCTTTCCGTTCGACAAGATCAAGATCGACCGCTCCTTCGTGTCGGAGCTGGCGACGCGCGAGGATTCCATGGCGATCATCCGCGCCGTGACCGGTCTCGGCCGCAGCCTCGGGATCGTCACCACCGCGGAAGGCGTCGAGAACGACGTGCAGCTCGAGTTGCTCAGGCGCGAGGGCTGCACCCAGGCGCAGGGCTATCTGTTCAGCAAGCCGCGGCCCGCCTCCGACGTCGCGATGATGCTGAACCGTCCGCGGCTGCTGGCGTCGGCGTGAGGACTCTGTTGTTTGAGCATGATCTATCCGGAAAACCGCTTCGCACTTTTCCGGATCATGCTCTAGCCGCGGCGCAGGGCGAAATGGGCGCCGCAGAACGCCATCACGGCGCCAAGGCACAGCGCGGCGAGGGCCGCCAGCATGCCGGAGATGGTCGGGACCGGGCTCGGTGCCGCGGCCACCTGGCCTGCGCCTGCGAGTAGGAGCACCCCGACCGCAATCAGGAACTGCCGCATCCGGTGCGGGATCTGGCCGTCGGCGGCGCTCTGCATCAATGTCGCCGTGAAATAGCCGCCGGAGAAGCCGACCGTCGCGATCAGCCACCACGCGATCGCAGCGCCGGCGGGTATGAACTCGTGCGTGTCGGAGCGCCAGAGACCGCCGAGGTCGAGCCCATAGCGCGCGCCCAGCATGTGCACCGCGAGCGCGAGCAGCACGCCTGATATCACGGCGGCGCCGAGAATCAGGCGGCGCGGAAAAAAGGTCGTCTCAGCCATGCCCCGCTTGTAGGATGGGCGAGGGCGATCGCGCAAGCGGATCGCGGGCGGATGGCGCGGACGGGATTGATTGTCGGGATGCAGGGGTCGGAAGCCGAGGCCGTGCCGGTTGTGAGCTATGCCTATAGGGCCTCGCTGATCGGCTCGGCGCATCGCTTCGCGTTGACGGAGCAGGGGCTGTCCTGGCACATCGGCAGCCGCTCGGGCCTGTGGCCTTATGACGAGATCGACGCGATCCGGCTGTCGTTCCGTCCGGTGTCGATGCAGCAGCACCGCTTTCGCGCCGACGTCACCCACACGGGCGGCCGCCGCATCGCGATCCTGTCGACGAGCTGGCAGACCGCGGCGCTGATGGCGCCGCAGGACAACGGCTTTCGTGAATTCATCGTCGAATTGCATGCACGGATGGCGAAGGCCGGCAGCCGCGCGGTGCTGACCTCCGGGCTCGGCCGCACGGCCTATGCGACGGTGCTGGTATTCCTCGCGGTGCTGACGGTGGTGATGGCGGGCCTGTTGATCCGGGCGCTTGTCATCGGCGAGTTCGCCGGCGCGCTGTTCATCCTCGGCTTTGCCGCGCTGTTCGCCTGGCAGGTCGGCGGCTTCGTCCGGCGCAACCGGCCGCAGAGTTATCGCCTCGATCAGGTGCCGAAGGCGTTGTTGCCCTAGACCGATCGCTACGACCAATCGCTACTCGGTCGAGTCGAAATCCTCTTCCTTGGTGCCGAGCAGCGACACGATCGTGCGCAGGCCGGAATCGAGCTGCTCGAACGTGGGCGGGGCGAGCGCGAGGCGCACCGCATTCGGCGCATGGCCGTGGGCGATCGCGAAGGTGGAGGACGGCGTCAGCGCGATGCCGCGCCGGGCCGCAGCCGCGACGAAGGTCTGCGAGCGCCAGTGCGAGGGCAGCGTCAGCCAGAGATGATAGGAGCGCGGATCGGCGGCGTGCTGATAACCGGTGAGCAATCTTGCCGCGGTCTGCTGCCGGCGCGTCGCGTCGATGCGCTTCAGCCGCGTCAGCTCGGCGACGGTGCCGTCGGCCATCAGCCGTTGTCCGGAGGCGAGTGCGTGGCCCGAGGCGATCCAGCCGCCGGTGCGGACCGCGCTCATCACGCTCTCGCGCAAGCGAGGCGGCGCCACGAGGATGCCGAGCGCGAGGCCAGGCGCGACCTTCTTGGACAGGCTGTCGATCACGATGCATCGGTCCGGCCCGAGTGCAGCCAGCGGCGTGTCGTCGGCGAGGAAGCCGTAGACGGCGTCCTCGATGATGGTGAGGTCGAGCTTCTCGGCGACGCGCATGATGTCGGCGCGCCGCGTCGCGTTCATGGTGACGCCGAGCGGGTTCTGGATGATGGGCTGCAGATACAGTGCCGACAGATGCGCCTCGCGATGCGCCTTCTGGATCGCATCGGGACGCGCGCCGAATTCGTCCATGGGAATCGGGACCAGCGTGATGCCGAGCCGCGCCGCGATGCTCTTGACGTAAGGGTAGGTCAGCGCCTCGACGCCGCAGCGGCCGCCGGTGGGGACGAGTGCGGCGAGCGCGGCCGCGAGCGATTGCTTGCCGTTGGCGGTGAAGACGATCTGCTCGGCCTGCGGCGCGAAATCCTTGCGCGCGAGATAGGCGGCAGCCGCATTGCGCGCGCTCTTGGTGCCGGTGCTGGTCGAGACGCGCAGCGCGGATTCCAGCGCGTCGACGCGCTCCAGTCCCGCGAGGCTCTTGGCGATCATCGCCCATTGCTGCGGCAATAGCGGATAATTGACCTCGAAATCGATCCGCGCATCGCGCGGCTCGCTCAAGGCCTCGACCTCGCGCCTGATGTCGCCTGAGATGAAGGTGCCGCGGCCGACCTCGCCGACGACGAGCCCGCGGCGAAGCAACTCCGTATAAACACGGCTCGCGGTCGAGACCGCGATGCCCCGATCGTAAGCAAAATTTCGCTGTGGCGGCAGACGGTCGCCGGGCCTTAACGTCCCGTTAGAAATATCCGAGGCTATTGCGTCGGCAAGCTTCACGTACTCGAACTTGGACATTATTGCACCGAGAGCAATGTTTCACTTGCTCCGAGTAGTGTACTGGAGCATTTAAGTTCCATCAAGTTCCACGATTGAGCCGAGGAAAGCGAGAGCAATCCGACGGCAAATGAGGTGCAGGCGCTGACAGCGTCGGCGCCAACGGCGCCTGCTTCGCCGCGCGGGACACCAGGCCGGAGAAGAAACATGACCACGATCTCGCAAACTGCCGGGCGGAGTTTACGCCCATCCTCGACGGGCGGATTTTTCAGCATGCTCGCCCAGGGCGCCTATGCGCTCTTCAACAGCCTCGAGCGCCGCTCGGCCATCAAGACTTTGAGCGACCTCGACGACCGCGCCCTGCGCGACATCGGGATCACGCGCAGCCAGATCGAGGACGCCGTCTACGGGCAGGTCAAGGCCGAGCTGACGCGGTATCTGTGAGGCTCTCGTGTCCCGGACGCGCTGCAGCGTTCTTGCGCTGCTGCGCAGAGCCGGGACCGAGGACCACGGCACGCGCCGATGCATGGGCCCCGGCTCTGCAGCGCATCACACCGGACGATGCTCCGCATCGCCGGGAGTGCTGCGCCGCGTTCGGGGCACGAGAGCGGTGTTTTGGCGCGCGAGGTCAAGCCATACACAATCTCTCCGCGCTCGCAATATCCGTCCCGTCATCCTGAGGTGCGAGGCGTGCGATGCGAACGCATCGCATGCTGAGCCTCGAAGGATGAGCGGCCGAGCTGGTGCAGCCGGGCTGTCGCCCTTCGAGGCTCGCCGAAGAGGCGAGCACCTCAGGGTGACGGTCGCAAGTTAGTGCTCGTGACAACATTCGGTATTCTGCTTTCAAGCGGTAGACATGGCTTCGCATCCTCGCGACGCATTTCGCCCGAGATTTGTTTGATCGCTTCACCCTCGATAGAAAGAGGGCGCAGGGAAGACCGGGCGCCGGCTGGCACCCGCGGTCCACTGTGCGAATCCTGCGTGACAAGAAGCTGCACAGTGGCATACAGGTGTAGCCAGGACATCCCGGCCTTCCCTGCGCAGTGGCTTTACGGCTTATGTCGTGCTCTCCCCGGGAGCGTTGCACTATTGCCCCGTCGCCTTGCGGATGGCTGATGCGTGGGCCCGGTTGGGCCCTCCACATCACCGCAACACTTGACGCCAGACTGCGGGCGCCAGGACCACACGATTTTGCCGTACGCCGATCACACCGGTCGTGTGCGCGATACTTTCGCTCACGGTTGCCCGCCCTGCAAAACCCTTCGCGCCAATGCGATCTGCGTCCACCGCCGTCCGGCCCGCGTTCGTGACGATCGCGATACGCCCCTCTTCCTTGGGCCGGGTCGAGGCGACACATACGCCCTTTCCGAAATTCGGTAAAGTGGAATATTTTCGACGTCGCGGATTGACCGGCCGCTTGGGTGTTTTGCCCGTCGGGCAACACAAGGGATTGTGGCCCTGGGGTCGAGTGGAGTGTCGTCCCGGCGGCCAGAACTCGTCCGTCATGCGCGCAATCGACCAACGAGAGTGCGGCTCACACCAGCTCGTCGGTCCACACCTTGAAGCTGACGAGCTCGCTTGGTCCGAAAGTATGGACAATCGGAACATCCGCCGCATCGCGGCCTTGGGCGATCAGGACCCGGCCGATGCGCGGCGTGTTGTTGCGTGCATCGAAGGTGTACCAACGGCCGCCAAGATAGGCATCGAACCAGCCTGCAAAGTCGCCGGGGGCGTAGGGCGGCGGAATGCCGATGTCGCCGAGATAGCCGGTGCAGTAGCGCGCGGGGATGTTCATGCAACGGCAGAATGCGATGGCGAGATGCGCATAGTCGCGGCAAACGCCCTTGCGCTCGTTGAAGACGTCCCACGCCGTCATGGTCGGCCGTGCGTGCTCGTAGCCGAAAGCGATGTGATGGTGAACGAAATCGCAGATCGCCTGGACGCGCGGCCAGCCGGGCGCCGTCTTCTCGAACAGCTTCCAGGCAATGTCGGAAAGCCGATCCGTTTCGCAATACCTGCTGCCGAGCAGGAAGAGGAGGGTCTCCGAGGGAAGATCCTCGACCGCGTGCTGTGTAGCCGAAGGGACGACCACATCGGGCAGACCGTTGTCGCGCACCGTACCGTCGGCAGACAAAATCATGCGGCCGGGAGGCGCAACGAGCCGGCTGCACCAGTTTCCAAAGCTGTCGCGGTAAGGCGTAATCGGCACAGATGGCGAGGTAACAAGGTGATCCGGTACGACGATATCGGAGGCCCGCGTGAAATGCGTTCCGACCATGGCGATCAACGGCGTGACTTGCTTGAAGTCGTAGATCATCTCGAAACCGACACGGATGCGCATGCTTGGGCCTCGGTTTCAATTGCGCTGACCGGAATCGGCCGGCGGGATTGGTCGTGTAGGCTCGAACTCCGGTCGGCATCGCAGCAACAGCCGCCTGCCTCGTCGAAGAGCAAATGGCGACGCGCCGGTCGAATGCAATGGAGGCCGCGTCGCCTGCCGGTATTTGCGGCACCGTCGCCTAATGCAAGGTCGCGGCCGCGGCTTCGTCGATCGCCGCCATCAAGTCCGGCGTCGCGGATTGATGGACCATGTGGCCGACGCCGGCGATCCGGCGCAGCGTGCTCTGCTTGATCTCACCGTGGAGCCTGGCCGACTGCTTTTCGGTGTCGATCAGACGGTCGTCCGCGCCCCCGATGATGATCGTCGGCATCTCGAGCTCGCCATAGGTCTTCGCGGCGACAAAGGCCGCAGGGACCATCAAGGCCGCTTCCGCGGCGCTGGCCCGCATCTGTGCCGGCCGCACCGCCATGGCCTTGGGAAAGTCTGCGAACTTCCCGGGGACCGCGCGCGGGCCGAACAGCTTTCGCAACATCACGGGCCACATCAGCCGTCCGAAGATCGGAGAGATGGTGTAGCTCATGACATCGCCGAGTCCCGGCATCGCCGGCGCGAGCGAGGCCGCGACGTCGCTGCGGGCGGTCGGGAAGTAATACCCCGACGCCAGCACCAGGGCTTCGACCAGCGAAGGATGCCTGATCGCCAGCGCCACTGCGACCGACGCTCCCCAGGAGTGTCCGAGGACGATCGCGCGTTGCACGCCGAGACGGCCGAGCGCGTCCTTGAACAGGTCCGCCTGCGCCTCGGGAGTCCAGACCGCATTCCGGGGCCGCGAGCTATGTCCAAATCCCGGGCGGTCAAACACGATCACCCGATAGTTTTCAGCAGCCAGATCGATCAAGCCGCTCGACTCGAAGTCCTGGATCATGCTGCCGTTGCCGTGAAACAGGACCAGCGGCCGGCCGTTGCCACGCTCCACATAGTGCAGACGCACGCCGTTGACGGCGATGAACCGTCCTTTGGGCGGATTGTCGCGTTGCGCCTTCCTGGCAAGCTGCCGATTGATGAGCGCCGTCCCCGCCAGCGCCACCGCGGCTCCAGCGACGGCGGCAAGCGCGGGGTATTGCCTTGCGGCACCGAGCCAGGTGGAGACGAGTGAAGGGGAGTGTGCGCGCAGCAAGGTCATTGGCAGTACCTCATCGGGGTCTGCACGATGCCTCAGGGCAAAAATGAGAAATGTTGCAGGTAGGTCAAACGAAGGCGTTGCGCGTTTTGTTCCTGTGCGCAATCGCGATTATCATCGCGACCGCGCTCGGCAGGCCGAGTTCCGCCTTGCATTGTGGATGTCGCGATTGACAATACGCGCCCTCAATGCCTCACCACCAGCACCGAGCACTTCGCGTAGCGCACGACGTGTCCCGCATTCGAGCCGAGGAAATAGGTGCGCATGGCCGGCCGGTGCGAGGTCATCACGATCAGATCGGCTTTCATGTGCACGGCTTCCTCCAGGATCTCGTGGTAGATGCCGCCCTGGCGGACCACGCTGGAGATGCGGCTCGGATCGATGCCGGATTCGCGCGCGACGATGGCAAGCGCTTCTTCCGAGGTCTGGCGCTGCTGCTCGTCGAAATCGGCCGGCACGTATTCGGCCAGCATCACCGGCGTCATCGGCAGCACGTTGAGCAGCCGCACGACTGCACTCCAGGTCTGCGACAGCGTGGCCGCGGTCGCGATTGCCGGCTTGGCGAGGTCGGTGTCGGCGAGGTCGATGGGCACGAGGATGGACTTGAACATCTGCGCCTCCAAATCTTCATTGCCCCGGATCCGGCTGGATCAACCGGTCGAGACGGCGCCCGCTCGTCTCATCCCGATCGAAGCAGCTTATCCCAGCAGCTCATCTTAGCAGCTTGGGGCTGGTGAACAGCACCAGTCTGCCACGGCGGTAGGCCACGTCACCCCAATCCTTGACGTCAAAGTCGAAGATCGCAAGCCCCGCGGTGGGCAAATTGTCGGCGAGCGCCTTGGCGCCATCCGGATCGCCGCCGCCCATCAGCATCAGGGCGGCTTCGTGCATGCCGGGATTATGGGCGACCAGCAGCAATTGCTTCGGATCGGCCGGGGCGGTTGCGGTGCGAATGCAGTCCAGGATCTGCGCGGGATCGGCGCCGTAGAGTTCCGGCAGGATCTCGACCTGCGGCGACGGGACGCGGTCCTTCATCGCCTCCCAGGCGGCGTCCCAGGTCTGCCGGGCCCGCACGGCGTGCGACACCAGCACGGTATCGGGGAAGGGGGGATGGGAGGCGATCCAGTCGCCGATCCGGGCGGCATCCTTGTGGCCGCGGTCGTCGAGGCGGCGATCCTGGTCACGGCCGCTCGGCGCGTCGGTCTCGGTCTTGGCGTGACGCAGCAACATCAAACGGCGCATGGCATTCTCGAATCGTTCCGCGTCCAGGATAATCCAAAGGCGCCGGTCGAGGACAAGGTGACAGGCGCGCGGTTGATATCAAGCGCGATGAGACTAGGACAAATCGTCAGCGCGCTTAAGGTTGTTATTTCGAGCACGATCTTTTCGGAAAACCGCTGCACACTTTTCCGGATCATGCTCTAAGAAACGACATGAGCGAGACTTTCACAAGCGTGTCCCAGGAAGAAGCCGGCTTTCGCGACCGTGTCCGGCTGTCGTTCGATCTCGACGCCGACATCTGCGTCATCGGGGCCGGGCTTGCCGGGCTCTCCATCGCGCTGGAGGCGGCCCGGCTCGGGGCCAGTGTCGCGGTGCTCGAGGGCCGTCATATCGGCTGGAACGCCTCCGGCAACCAGCTCGGCACCGTGATGCCGGGCTTTGCGCTGCCGCTCACCGATCTGATCGAGCGCATCGGCTTCGAGGATGCGCGTGAATTGTGGTCGCTGTCGAAGGAGGGCGCCGAGTTCGTCCGGGCCAACGCCACGGAAGCCAACATGCCGGGCATCGCCCCGTGCGATGGCGTGCTGGAGGTCTCCAATGTCGACGCCGGCGACCGCCTGATCAGCCGGTTGCAGATGCTGAACGAGGATTTCGACACCGAGGTCGAGGGCTGGCAGGTCGATCGCGTCCGCGAGGTGCTCAGGACCGATCGCTATTTCCACGGCGTGTACTATCCGAAGGCATTCCAGCTCGACGGCCGCAAATACGTGCACGGCCTCGCGGCGCTGGCGCGGCGGGCCGGCGCCCGCATCTTCGAGGACACACCGGTCGTCAGCATCGATCATTCCGGCATCCGCAAGCGCATCGTCACGCCGTCGGCACGGCTGCGCGCCAGCCACATCGTGCTCGCGGGCAACATTCATCTCGGCGCGCCCTTGCGGCGCCTGTCGGAGACGCTGCTGCCGGTCTGGCGTTATGCCGGCATCACCGCGCCGCTCGGCGAGCGCGTGCACGAGATCATCGCCTTCAAGGGATCGGTGATGGATTCCGACGGTGTCGACCATTTCCGCATCGTCGATGGCGACCGGCTGATGTGGGAGAGCCCGGAGACCACCTGGGCGGCGCGTCCGCAGCGCTTTGCAGGCAGCGTCAGGCGGCGGATCCGCACGATCTTTCCGGAGCTCGGCAATGTCGAGGTGCCCGAGATGTTCGGCGGCGCCACCGGCCAGACCGTGCACGGCATGCCGCAGATCGGCCAGTTGCGCAAAGGCCTCTGGGTGGCGAGCGGGTTCGGCCGCCAAGGCATGAACACCTCGGCCATGGCCGGGCAGATGATCGCGCGCAGCATCCTGTGGGGCGACGAGCGCTGGAAGCTGTTCTCGCCGTTCGAGCTGGTCTGGGCCGGCGGCGCCACGGGCCGGGTTGCAGGCCAGCTGGTCGGTGTCTGGGGCAGGGCGAGTTCCGCCGCCGCAGGCTCGCTCGCCCGCTACCGGGAACGAACGAGGGTCAAGGACCGCCAGCGCGAGGCGCGCCTTGCCGAAGCCAACCGGGCCGCCGGCATCGGTCCGCGCCGCCCGCCGCCCGGCGTCCGGCCGCGATCGAGCCCGCCGAGGCCCGCGGTCCGGGAGGAGACGCAGGCCGTGGAACCGGCCTCGCATGACGGCGCCAGCTCCCAATAAGTTGAGAGAAATTCCGCCCGAACGTGTAACGTCGGCCGTCAAAGCCCGTATCTCAAGGCGTGGAGCTCCCGCACGGAGAATGAGATGTTTGACCGCCGCATGATGTTGACGACTGCCGCCGGCCTGTTCGGCCTTGGGGCCTTCCGCTGGCTGAGAGGAACGCCTGCAGAGGCCGGCCAGAAGGCCGCTCAGAAATTCGAGATCGAGAAGACGGACGCCGAGTGGCGGGCCCAGCTCACGCCGCAGCAATATGAGATCCTGCGCAAGGAGGGCACCGAGCGGCCGGGATCCAGCCCGCTGCTGAAGGAGCATCGCAAGGGCACCTTCGCCTGCGCCGGCTGCGACCTGCCGCTGTTTACGTCCGAGACCAAATTCGAAAGCGGCACCGGCTGGCCGAGCTTCTACCAGCCGATCGAGGGCAATGTCGGCAAGACCGAGGACCGCACCTACGGCATGCTGCGCACCGAGGTGCACTGCCGGCGCTGCGGCGGCCATCTCGGCCACGTCTTCGACGACGGCCCGAAGCCGACCGGATTGCGCTATTGCATCGACGGGTTCGGACTGGTGTTCCATCCGGCGGCCGCGTCGGCGACGTAGGTTTTTCACTTCGTAGCGACGATGTGTCCCGGCAATAAATGCCGGTCCCGGCAATTGTGCCCCGGTCATCAGGCCGGGGCTTTTTCATTAAGTCATTGATTCCACGACAAGACCCGCATTGGCATGGCCTTTGCGAATGTCTCCTCCGACTGCGGCCCTGGTCGACCGGCCGCCGAGATCGGATTTGGAGACAAAGTTATGGGTATCTTCGATGCAATGAACACCTCGGTGGGTGGCCTGCAGGCGCAGTCCTACGCGCTGCAGAACATTTCCGGCAACATCGCGAACTCATCCACCACCGGTTACAAGGGCATCGGCACCAGCTTCGTCGATCTCATTCCCGACTCCTCGGTTCCGAGCAAGCAGGTCGCGGGCGGCGTGACGGCCAACGCCAAGGCCACGATCACCACGCAGGGCACGATCTCCGGCTCCACCGTCGCCACCAACATGGCCATCACCGGCGACGGCTTTTTCTCGATCCAGAAGGCGACCGGCATCGTGGACAACGTGCCGGTGTTCAGCGGCGTCACCTATTACACGCGGCGTGGCGACTTCCAGCTCAATGCCAACGGCAATCTGGTCAACGGCGCCGGCTATTATTTGATGGGCGTCACGGTCGACCCCAAGACCGGCAACCCGACCGGCAATGTGGCGAACGTCCTGAAATTCCAGAATAACTTCATTCCCGCCCAGGCGACCACTTCGATCCAGTACGCGGCAAACCTGCCGACCCAGCCGAACACTGCAGCGAGCTCGACCGCCGGGACCGGGTCGCTGCTGGCGGCCGGCGGCATCAACCCGTCGGATTTCGCTGCCAACCCGCTGCCGGTCGGCACGCCGCCCGCGCCTTACACCAACAACACCGCCTCGGGCGCCGCGGCCACGGGCAACGTCCGCTCGCCCTATTCGTCGACGACCAACACCGGGTCGGTGGCTCTGCAGAACAACTCGGCGGCCGTGGCATCGACGACGACGTCACTGGACAATGCCGTCGGCACGCATCTGGCATCGAGCATCCTCACCGCGCTGAGCGGCCAGACGCTGACGATCAACGGCAACACGATCACCTTCAACGCGGGCAACACCGTCACACTCGGCACCAACTCGACCATCGGCCTGGGCGCCGGCACGCCGGCGACGGTCCAGGACATTCTGACCGCGATCCAGAATGCTGGCGGCGCCGGCGTCACCGCTTCGTTGAGCGCCAGCGGCAACATCGTGATTTCGAGCGGCACCAGCACGGACGTGGCGGTGAACAGCGGCACCGCAGCCACGGCGCTCGGCATCACCAGCGTGACGCGCGGCGGCAACGTGCTGTCCTCGCCCGCGATCTCGGGATCGACACTGCTGAGCGGCAGCGCGACGGCAGGCGGCGCCCAGGTCCTCTCCTCCGGCTTTTCGGCGGGCCCACCTGCCGACACGATCACCGTCAACGGCCAGACGCTGACATTCATGGCTTCGGGCGCGACCGGTCCGAACCAGATCAACATCACCGACAACATCACGACGCTGCTCGGCAAGATCGATGCGCTCTCCGGCGCGACCGGCTCGTCCGTCAGCACCAGTGGTGTGATCACGTTGAACACGGGCACCGTGTCAAATCTGTCGGTGTCCAGTTCCAACAGCGCCGCCTTTGCCGCGCTCGGTTTCACCTCCACCATCACCAAGAATCGTAACGGCGGCGGCACCGCGGGCACCGGCGGCGTGATCGGCAACGACGTCGCAACCTTCACCAAGGAATCGATCAGCGGCGGCGCGGTGACCGCCTACAATGCGGCCGGTACGCCAGTGAACCTGCAATTGCGCTGGGCCAAGACCGACAGCGCCTCGCTGGGCGCAGGTCACTCCGACAGCTGGAATTTGTTCTACCAGACCGATCCGAACGCGACCGGCACCACGGTCGGCTGGGTCAATACGGGCCAGGCCTTCACCTTCGCCAGTGACGGCTCGCTGACCACGCCGAGCGGCTCGGGCATCACCATCAACAATGTCAGCGTCAGCGGCCAGTCGCTCGGCTCGGTCGCCTTCAACATCTCCACCGGCGGGCTGACGCAATACGCCTCTACCAGCGGCGCGGTGACCATCAACACCATCACCCAGAACGGCTACGCCGCGGGCCAGCTTCGCTCGGTCGCCGTCAACAACAGCGGCCTCGTGGTCGGCACCTTCTCCAACGGCCAGAACCTCAACCTCGCGCAGGTCTCGCTGTCGCATTTCAACGGCACCAACTACCTGAAGGCGATGGACGGCGGCGCGTATGCGGCGACCGACCAGTCGGGGCCCGCGATCGACGGCGCATCGGGGAGCATCAGCGGCTCGTCGCTGGAAGGCTCGAACACCGACATCGCCGACGAATTCACCAAGCTGATCGTGACCCAGCAGGCCTACTCGGCCAACACCAAGGTGATCACGACCGCGAATTCGATGGTGCAGGACCTCTTGAACGTATTGCGCTGATCGGCGCGTGACGTAACCAAAGGCGGCTAGTCAACATGGGTTTGAGTTCAGCCCTCGCCAGTGCGATGAGCGGTCTGCGTGCCAACCAGGCCGCGCTCTCGATCGTCTCCTCGAACGTCGCGAATTCGCAGACGCCGGGTTACGTCGTCCAGACCCCGAACCAGATCGAGGTCACCACCGGCGATTTCGGCTCGACGGCGATGACGACCGGCGTCAGCCGGGAGCTCGACACCTATGTATTGAATCAGCTGCGCACCGAGACCGGCGGCAGCGGCTATGCCGACCAGATGGCCAGCATCCTGAAGCAGCTTCAGAATGTCTATGGCACGCCCGGCAACAGCGGCACGCTCGAAACCGCGCTGAACAATTTCACCACCGCGCTGCAGGCGCTGTCGACCAGCTCGGGCGCCTCGTCGGCGCAAACCGTTGCGCTCGGCGCGGCGCAGGCGCTGGCCACCCAGCTCAACGTCACCACCAAGGGCATCCAGTCGCTGCGGTCGAATGTCGAGCAGGATCTCGGCAATTCGGCCCAGGCCGCCAACGCCGCGATGCAGACGGTCGCCGATATCAACACCAGGCTGCAGGGACTGTCGGCGAACGACCCTTCGGCTGCGACCCTGATGGACCAGCGCGACCAGGCCATCAACACGTTGTCGAAATATGTCGACGTGCGCGTCACCACCGACGGTTCGAACCAGGCCAACATCTATACCACGACGGGCATCCAGCTGGTCGGTGCGGGCCTGGCTTCGCAATTCACCTTCGCTTCGGCGGGCGCGCTGTCGGCGACCAAGCTCTACGACATAGATCCCGCCAAGTCCGGTGTCGGCGCGCTCAACATCGTGCTGCCGAACGGCTCTAAGGTCGACGTCGTCGCCAACAACGTGGTTTCGTCGGGGCAGATCGCCGCCGATCTGAAGCTGCGCGACCAGACGCTGGTGCAGGCCCAGAACCAGATCGACCAGCTCGCCGCGACGATGGCGAGCGCGCTGTCGGATAAGACCACCGCCGGCAGCACTGTGTCGGGCTCGCCCGCCGGCTTCGACATCGATCTCGCCGGTGCGTTGCCGGGCAACACCGCGAACTTCACCTACACCGATACGACCACCAATACGCAGCGCCAGATCACGCTGGTCAACGTGACCGATCCGGCGGCGCTGCCGCTGCAGAACGCGCCCAACGCCAACCCGATGCGGATCGGCGTGAACTTCACCGGCGGCATGAGCGCGATCGCCGCTGCGCTCAACACCGCGCTCTCGACCTCGCACCTGAGCTTCTCCGCGGCCCCGGCTCCGGCGACCGCCACGACCCTGCGGGTCACGGACGACAATTCCGGTCTCGCCAAGGTCAATTCGGCCTCGACGACCAAGACCATCTCGGCGCTGACCTCGGGCAATCCGCAGCTTGCGGTGTTCACGGACGGCGGTCAGGCGCTCTACACCGGCGCGATCACGTCCTCAGGCTCGCAGATGACCGGCCTTGCCGGACGCATCGCGGTGAACACGCAGCTGGTCGCCGATCCTACGAGGATGTCGGTCTACAACACCTCGCCCGTTACCCCCGCGGGCGACACCACGCGTCCGGACTACCTCTATTCGCAGCTCACCAACGCTGTGTTCTCCTATTCGCCGGCGACCGGCCTCGGCTCGGCCAACCAGCCCTTCACCGGCAGCGTCTCGAACTATCTGCAGCAATTCCTGAGCGTCCAGGCCAACAGCGCGAGCCAGGCGACCCAGTTGCAGCAGGGCCAGAGCGTCGTGGTCTCGACGCTGCAGGCCAAGTTCAACTCGACCTCCAGCGTCAACCTCGACTCCGAGATGTCGAACCTGATCCAGCTGCAGAATGCCTACGCCGCCAACGCGCACGTGATGTCGGTGGTGCAGAGCATGATGAACACGTTGATCCAGGCTCAACTGTAACAAGTAACGGGGCTCTGAAACATGTCGATCAGCAGCATCAACTATTCTTCGTCGGTTCTCGGCTCGCAGATCCGCAATATCAATCAGCAGCTCACCGACCTGTCGACGCAGCTCTCGACCGGCAAGCTGTCGCAGAACTATTCCGGGATGGGCACCAACGAGGGCTTCGCGATCGCCGGGCGCGCGCAGCTCTCCAACATCGCTGGCTATACCGACACGATCACCAACGTCAATGTCAGCATCAATCTCGCCAACACCGCGCTGCAATCGCTGACCAAGATCCGCAGCACGGTGCAGACCGGCGCGGCGAACACCGCGCAGGATCTCAACGTCAACGGCCAGACCATCGCGCAGAACACCGCCGCCGCCCAGTTCGGCTCGATGGTCGGCGTGCTCAACACCCAGACCGGCAACCGCTATCTGTTCTCCGGAACCGCCGTCAACACGCAGTCGGTCGCGGATGCCGGCGACATCATCAACGGCACCACGACGCAGGCGGGGTTCAAGACCGTAATGGCGGAGCGCCAGGCCGCCGACCTCGGCGCCAACGGCATGGGCCGCCTGGTGCAGACGCAGCCGACGCCGAGCTCGGTCCAGGTGTCGGAGGACGCCGCCGGATCGCCGTTCGGGCTCAAGCTCAAGGCGGTGTCCTCGACCCTGACGGGCGCGACCATCACCGGCCCGAGCGGCTCGCCGGTGTCGTTTTCGGTCGATCTCAACGGCGTCAACCCGAACAATGGCGACAAGCTAAGCGTGCAGTTCACGCTGCCGGACGGCACGACCGAGCAGATCGACCTGACCGCCTCGACAGCCACGCCGACGCCATTAGGTAGCTTCGCGATCGACGCCAGCACGCCCGTCAATCCGACCAACACCGCCAACAGCCTCAACACCGCGCTGAACACCGCGATCACGAAACTCGCCAACACGTCGCTGGTGGCGGCATCCGCGATCGTCGCCGGCGACAATTTCTTCAACACCGCAAGCTCGGCGATCGGCACGGCCAAGGCCAACCAGGCGGCCCCGCCCGCACCGATCAGCGGTGCAACGGCGCTGTCGGGCGCGAGCCCGTCGGACTCGATCTCGCCGGGCTTCGTTGCGGGCGACACCATCACCGTCAACGGCACCACGCTCACCTTCGTGGCGTCGGGCGCGACCGGCAACCAGCTCAACGTCACCGACAGCATCCAGAATCTGCTCGGCAAGATCGACCAGATCACGGGGACGTCGAAGCCCTCGACGGTCCACGGCGGCTCGATCACGATCAACACCGACGATGCCGCGAGTCTGAATATCACGAGCTCGAATACGGGGGCGCTCGGTTCGCTCGGCTTCAGCGCGACGCCCGTGACCGCCAGCCAGCCGCCGCTGCGCGTCGGCTCCTCGCCGGCGAGCTCTGCGACGACGCTGGTCAACGGCTCGGCCAATACGGTGAAATGGTACCTCGGCAATGACGGGCCCGGCTCGGCGCGCTCCACCGCGATGGCGCGGGTCGACGATTCCGTCTCGGTCCAATACGGCGCCCAGGCGAACGAGGACGCGATCCGCCAGTTGTTGCAGGCGACCGCGGTGTTCGGGACCTTCTCGACTTCGCCGACCGGGCAGTATTCGGGCGGGCAGGTCGCCGCGCTGAGCCTGCGCACCACCCAGGCGCTGACCCAGCAGCCCGGCCAGCAGCGCATCGAGGACATCCAGACCGACATCGCGATGGCCCAGAACACGATGAAGGATGCGAGCACGCGCCAGACCCAAGCCAAGGCGCAGCTCCAGACCATCATCGACCAGGCGGAATCGGCCTCGCCCGACCAGGTCGCGAGCCAGCTGCTGGCGCTCCAGAACGCGCTCCAGGCGTCCTACCAGGTGACCTCGAATCTCGCGCAGCTCTCGCTCGTCAAGTTCCTGTAAGGACGCGTTAAGGCGCCGTTAACCATGCCTCTTTACCTCTTGGTGAGGATTGGAGCGGGGCGGAGCCGTCGATGTCGGACAAGATGCAATTGGTGGTGGCAACGCCGTGCTTCGGCGGGCAGGTGTCGAGCATCTATGCGAGCTCGATCTTCGCGCTGCAGCGGGCCGTGCACGGCATGTCCAACCTCGAGCTGAAGGTGCTGCTGCGCGACGGCGATGCGCTGATTACCCGCGCGCGGGCAAACCTGGTCGCGATGTTCCTGGACGATCCCAGGGCGACACATTTCCTGTTCATCGACGCCGATATCGGCTTCAAGCCGGAGCAGGTGTTCCGGCTGATCGAATGCGGCGCGGATGTCGTCGCCGGCTGCTATCCGATCAAGCGCGTCAATTGGGACAAGGCGGCGCGGGCGATTCAATCCGGCCGCACTGACGTGCCGGCAGCCTCGCTCGACTACGTGCTCGAGATCGAGGATCCCGACCGCATCGTCGTCGTCAACGGCTTCACCCGCGTGCGCTATGCCGGCACCGGCTTCCTGATGATCCGGCGCCAGGCGCTGGAGACGATGTGCCGCCATCCGGACTATGCGGCCTTGCAGTTCTTCCGCGAGCATTCGCACGACACGCTGGCTGCGAGCCAGAACCGGTTTGCGCTGTTCGAATGCATGATCGACCCGGCGACCGGCACGTATCTTTCCGAGGACTTCGCCTTCTGCAAGCGCTGGACCGGCATCGGCGGCGAGATCTGGGCCGACATCCAGAGCTCGCTCGATCACGTCGGGCCGTCGGTGTTCCACGGCGACATCGCATCGCAATTCGCGCCGGCGGCTGCGGCCGATGCGGCGTGAGCCTTCCGGGATGAGCGCCGGCGCATCCCGTCTGTCAGGTCAGGAGCCCGTCCCCGACGGCGGCTCGCGTTATCGCCTGCGCGATCTCTTCACACCATTGGACACGCTGCTCGTCTCCGGCGGCGATCCGCGGCTGGCGCTCGACGCCAGGGATCGCGTCAACGGCTATGGCTGTGCGGCTTCGCCGGCGCCGGAGATCTGGAATTTCGCCTCCTCGACCGCATCGACGATCTCGCACGCGGCTTACGACCGTGCCGCGCTGGCGCGTGAAGAGCTGATGCACAAATGCCTGTTCGACGAGGTAGAGATCGCCTTCGACGCGCGCTGCGAGGACATGCGGGACGAGCTGCGCGGCCATCTCCAGCTCGCTGCGCGCATCGACATCGTGTTCTCGCCCTCCGGCACGGATTCACAGCTCCACGCCTTGTTCCTGGCGCGTGTGTTGCTCGGGGCGCCGCCGGTGACGATCGTGGTCGGCGCCGACCAGACCGGAAGCGGGACGATCCACACCGCCCGCGGGCACCATTTCAGCTCGATGACGGCGAGCGGCCTTGCGGTTCGCAAGGACGGTGCGGTCGCAGGGCTCGCCGGCGCCAGCGTTACGCTGCCGCTGCTCGGGGCCGCGCCCGGGATCGCGATGCGCGCGGACATCGATGCCGCGGTGCTGCGTGCGATCGAGGCCACAATTGCGCGAGGCGCGCCCGTGCTGCTCCAGATCATGGATGCATCGAAGCTAGGCTGGCGCGCACCGAGCGAGGCCTGTCTCGACGAGATCGCGCGGCGCTGGCCGCGCAAGGTCCAGATCGTCGTCGATGCCTGCCAGGCCCGGCTCGGCCGCCGCCGGCTGCGCTCCTATCTCGACCGCGGCTATATGGTGCTGATGTCTGGCTCGAAATTCTTCGGTGGACCTGCCTTCAGCGGTGCCGTGCTGGTGCCGAAGGGCCTTTCGCGGTCGTTCGACCGGGTCGAGAGGATCGCGCCTGGTATCTTCGATTACGCCGGCCGTTGCGATTGGCCGGTGGCCTGGACAGCGCTGCGTTCGCGCTTCGAACGCCGTCCGAACTTCGGTCAATGGCTGCGCTGGGAAGCGGCACTGGCCGAGATCGGCCGCTACTACGCCGTACCCGGGGCTTTCCGCGCCAAGGTGCTCGCCGAGCTTGCCGCCGGCATCGACAGCATGATCGCGTTGTCGCCGTCGCTGCGCCCCGTCCGATCCGCGATCGGGACCGCCGGCGCGGATGATGAGGAATTTGCACAAACCACGATCTTTCCGTTCATCCTGCTGCGCGACGGCAAGCCGGTCTCCATCGCCGAGACCGGGGCCGTCCATCGGGCGCTGGCGCTTGACATGAACGAGGCGATCGGCGGCAGCGCTGCGGACCGGCAAGTCGCCGTGCAGCGCTGCCTGGTCGGCCAGCCGGTACGGCTGGAGCGGCAGGACGAGGCGCCGCAGGCCGTGCTGCGCCTCTGCGTCGGCGCGCGGCTCGTGACCGAGGCCTGGTCGCCCGACATCGCGCAGGCGCAACGCAACGTGCAGGAAATTCTCGATCGCATCGCCCATGTCCTGGTCAAGATCGAACTGCTGCTCGACCGTGGCGCGGTCGCGGCCGTACCGGCAAACTCCGCGCTCGAGGTCTGAGATGCAGCATCCGGTTTCCGCGCCGCTTTGCATGACAACAGCGAACTATGCCGATCGCATCGGCTTCGCGCAGCTGACGCGCCAGGCCTTTGAAGGTGTCGACCTGCATCCATTGCGCGACCAGCTGCTGACGCGGATCGCGGCGGGGACGGCGCTCGCGGGCGAAGGGCTGGATCTGTCGTTGATCACCCAGCTGCTCGGCGACAAGGAACAGGGGCTTGCGATCCAGTCGGAGGTGCTGGCCTTCCACCAATTGTTTCGCACGCCGAGCGCGGCTCCGAAGCCGGGCCTGCGCGTGCTCGCGCTTGCAGCCGACATCGACATGGGCGGCAACACGCCGATCGAGTTTCTGCTCGAAGGCTCTGACATCGAGCTGTTGACGCTCTACGTGGTCGAGGGCGTCGGTCTGCCAAAGGATTTGCCCGAGCACGACGTTGCCATCGTGGTCGCATCCGATTCCGAGGAATGCCGCGAGGCGCTCGCTTCGATCGGGAGGGTCGCGCCGCATTGGCCGCGGCCACTGCTCAATCGTCCCGATCGCATCGGCAACCTCGATCGCGACAAGCTGCACCGCCTGCTGGCCGGCGTGCCGGGTCTCGACATTCCCGCGACGATTCACGCAACGCGCGCGCAATTGTCCGATCTTTCGCGAGGGCAGATCGCCTGCCGTGACATCGCGGCTGAATTGCGCTTTCCGATGATCGCGCGGCCGCGCGGCTCGCATGCCGGCGTCGGGCTCGCCAAGCTCGACGATGCCGCGGCGATCGCGGCCTATCTTGCCGAGCGTGATGAGCAGGATTTCTTCGTCGCGCGTTTCGTCGACTACGTGAGCCCCGACGGGCTCTACCGCAAATATCGTCTCGCGATGGTCGACGGCAAACCCTACGCCTGCCACATGGCGATCGCCGACCGCTGGGACATCTGGTATCTCAACGCCTACATGGCGTTCAGCGAGGAGAAGCGTGCGGAAGAGGCGATCTTCATGCGCGACTTCGAGCACGCCTTCGCTGCGCGCCACGGAAGCGCGCTCGATGAGATGAGCCGGCGCGTCGGCCTCGATTATTTCATCGTCGATTGCGCCGAGAACCAGAGCAACGAGCTGCTGGTGTTCGAAGCCGACAACACCGCCGTCGTGCACAACATGGATTCGCCCGACGTGTTTCCGTACAAGCCGCCGCAGATGCGCAAGATCTTCGCGGCGTTCTCGGCGATGCTGTCGCGGCACGCAGGCGCAGGCGCGGGGAGTGCAACATGAACGAGATCATCCGCAACGCGCACAGCTCCGTCGCGCGCACCTCGCTCGATCCGCAGGACTGGAGCGACTTTCGCGCGCTCGCCCATCGCATGCTCGACGATGCGATCGACGGCATCGCCAACGTTCGGGCGCGCCCGGTCTGGCAACCGATTCCCGATGCGACCCGCGCGGCCTTCAAGGCGGACGTGCCACACGAGGCGAGCGAGCTCGCCGAGGTCTATCGCGAATTCGTCGAGCATGTCGCGCCCTATGCGACCGGCAACGTCCATCCGGGCTTCATGGGCTGGGTGCATGGCGGCGGCACCGCGGTCGGCATGATCGCGGAGATGCTCGCGGCCGGCCTCAACGCCAATCTCGGCGGACGCGACCACATGCCGATCGAGGTCGAGCGCCAGATCGTCGACTGGATGCGCCGGCTGTTCGCGTTTCCGGACAGCGCGAGCGGCATCTTCGTCACGGGCACGTCGATGGCCAATCTGATGGCGGTGCTGGTGGCGCGTAGTGCTGCGCTCGGGACGCTGGCGCGGCAGCACGGCATCGGCAATGACGGCGCGGTGCTGACGGCCTATACGTCGCAGGCCGCGCATGGCTGCGTGTCCAGGGCGATGGACATTGCCGGGCTCGGCACCGATGCGCTGCGCAAGATCGGCGTCGATGCCGGTCATCGCATCGACCTTGCCGCGTTGCGTGCACAGCTCACCGTCGATCGCGAGATCGGTTTCAAGCCGTTCCTGGTCGTTGCGTCTGCCGGTACGGTGGACATTGGTGCGATCGACGACCTCGAGGCGATCGCGGAGCTGTGTCGCGAGGAGGGCATCTGGTTTCACGTCGACGGCGCTTTCGGCGCGCTCGCGATCTTCTCGCCTGAGCTCGCGCCGCTGCTCCGCGGCATCGAGCGCGCGGATTCCATTGCGCTCGACTTCCACAAATGGGGACAGGTGCCTTACGACGCCGGCTTCCTGCTGGTGCGCGACGGCGAGCAGCATCGGCAGGCCTTTGCGCAACCCGCGGCCTATCTGCGCCGCGAGGCGAGGGGGCTTGCGGCGGGCGCGGTCTGGCCCTGCGATCTCGGCCCCGATCTGTCGCGCGGCTTCCGTGCGCTGAAGACGTGGTTTACGCTGAAGACATTCGGCACCGACCGGCTCGGTGCGACGATCACGCGAAGCTGCGCGCTGGCGAAATATCTGGAGGCCCGCGTTCTGGCCGAACCGCGGCTGGAATTGCTGGCGCCGGTCAATCTCAACATCGTCTGCTTCCGCTACCGGGCCGATGATGCGGTCAATCGCGAGATCGTCGCCGACATCCAGGAGTCCGGAATAGCGGCGCCCGCGAGCACGACGCTGGGCGGCAGGTTTGCGATCCGCGCCGCGATCGTCAATCACCGTACCGAGGAGGCGGACATCAATGCGCTGGTCGGAGCGGTGCTGGAGTTCGGCGGCCGGCGGTGCGGCGACGGAATGATCGAGGTCGAGGCACCGCCGCTCGCAGCGCAATAGCCCTGGTGCATGGCTGAAACGACAACGGCCCCGGAGCGATCCGGGGCCGTTGTCGTTTCGCAGGGGGCTGCCCGCGCGAACGCGCGTGTCAGGCGGCGGAGCTGACGTCGGCGTTGGGCGCTTCCGCCAGGGGGTGGGTGGCCTCGAATTGGCTTCGCAGCTTCTCTTCATAGGCGATCAGCTTGCGGGCGTCCTTCAGCGCCCGGTAGAGGTCGCCGTTCAGGATGTTGTTGTTGATGCCTTCGATGATCGGCCAGGCACTCGGCACCGCGGTGACGATGTCGCGCACCAGGTTGAAATAGGTGCCGTGCTGGCTCTGCGGATCCGGCGAGATGTACATGAGCTGGACCGCCAGATAGACGAGCTTCGCAGGCGAATCCGCGGTCTCCGGCGTGAGGATGTCGCGCTCGCGCAGGATCGGCACGTTGTCGCCGTCGATCAGGAGGCGGGCGCGCTGGTCCGTGTTGGTAATCACGCAGTTACCGACGATGATGCGTTCGTGCGGTCTGAGCTCGACCTTGAGGGCCATTGCCTGTTCTCCATCAACGCTTTCGTAACCGAGCGTTCGTTGCGGCCTGTGAAGACGTGATTCTCGCTCGCAACTAGTTAACGAGCTGTAAATTCCCGCGATTTTCGTCAGAAAGCGCAACGTTTTCAAAGGTGGGGCCCGTGCGGCGACGCAGCGATGGGCGGGGCTTCGCGGGCCGAATCACCCCTGACGGGGCGAAAGCGCGGGTTTCATTTCATGTTTCGTTAGAGGTCTCGGCGGCACCGTCCGCCGTCGCTGGGTCAATCGCGATCCAAGCAGACGTGTAACAGTAGCGTCGTTTACCAGAAAGGTAACAGAGTCATGTCCGGTATCGTCCTCTCCTCGTCGGTTCGTCAGAACCTGCTTTCCCTCCAGTCCACCGCTGATCTTCTCGCCACCACGCAGAACCGTCTGTCGACCGGCAAGAGCGTCAACTCGGCCCTGGACAATCCCACCAACTTCTTCACCGCCCAGTCGCTCGACAACCGCGCCAGCGACATCAACAACCTGCTCGATGGCATCGCCAACGGCGTGCAGGTGCTGCAGGCCGCCAACACCGGCATCACCTCGCTGCAGAAGCTGATCGACAGCGCCAAGTCGATCGCCAACCAGGCGCTGCAGACCACGGTCGGTTACTCCACCAAGTCGAACGTCTCCGCCACCATCTCGGGTGCGACGGCGGCCGACCTGCGCGGCACGACCTCCTATGCCAGCGCCACCGCCAGCAGCAACGTGCTGTTCAGCGGCGCGGCCGGCGGCACCACTGCGGCAAGCGGCACCACGACGCTCGGCGCCACCATCGGCTCCTTCACCGGCACGACCGCGACGACCGGCGCCGGCGGCACCACGGCCCTGACCGGCACCATCACCCTGATCGCCACCAACGGCACCACCGCGACCGGCCTTGCCGGCGTGGCCCAGCCCGCTGACGGCGACACGCTGACTGTCAACGGCAAGACCATCACCTTCCGCAGCGGCTCGGCTCCGGCGACGACTGCCGTTCCGACCGGCTCGGGCGTCAGCGGCAACATCGTCACCGACGGCAGCGGCAACAGCACCGTTTATCTCGGCACCGCCGGCACGCCGGCTGCGACCGTGAACGATCTGTTGAGCGCGATCGATCTCGCCAGCGGCGTCAAGACGGTGTCCATCACTGCGGGTGCCGCGACACTCGCGACGAGCAACGGCCAGACCGCCTCCAGCGTCGCTGCGAGCGCCGTCACGCTGAAGAGCTCAACGGGTGCGGATCTCAGCGTCACCGGTAAGGCCGATCTGCTCAATGCCCTCGGTCTGACGTCGGCCGTCGGCGGCGGCAACGCCACCGTGAGTGCTACCCGGACCTCGAGCTCGGCTTCGCTGGGTGCGACGATTGCGGACGGTTCGACGCTGAACGTCGACGGTCACGTCATCACCTTCAAGAACGCGCCGATCCCGGGTTCGACCGGTGCTCCGAGCGTTCCGAGCGGGTTCGGCACGAGCGGCAACGTCCTCACCGACGGCGCCGGCAACTCGACGGTCTATCTGCAGGGTGGCACGGTCAACGACGTGCTGAAGGCGATCGACCTCGCCACCGGCGTGCAGACCGCGACGGTCAACGCCAACGGCACCGCGACGCTCGCGACCGCCACCGGCCAGACCAACTCGTCGATCAACGCTTCCGGCCAGCTCAAGATCTCGACCGGCGTCAATGCCGATCTGTCGATCACCGGCACCGGCAACGCGCTGAACGTGCTCGGCCTCGCCGGCAACACCGGGACTGCGACCGCGTTCTCGGCGGCCCGCACCTCCGGCATCGGCGGCATCTCCGGCAAGACTTTGACCTTCTCCTCCTTCAACGGCGGCACGGCGGTCAACGTCACCTTCGGCGACGGCACCAACGGCACGGTCAAGACGCTCGATCAGCTCAACACCAAGCTTCAGGCCAACAACCTGACGGCGACGATCGACGCCAACGGCCTGCTGACGGTCTCCACCACCAACGACTACGCGTCCTCGACCATCGGATCGAGCGCTGCAGGTGGTTCGATCGGCGGCACGCTGACCTCGTCGCTGACCTTCTCGACGGCTTCCACCCCCGTCCAGGACACTGTTGCCCAGACTTCGCGTGCGAACCTGGTCAGCCAGTACAACAACATCCTGAACCAGATCGACACGACCTCGCAGGACTCCTCGTTCAACGGCGTCAACCTGCTGAACGGTGACCAGCTCAAGCTGGTGTTCGACGAGACCGGCAAGTCGAACCTCAGCATCACCGGCGTGACCTACAACTCCAAGGGTCTGGGTCTCGCCGCGTTGACCAGCGGCGTCGACTTCATCGACAACTCCGCGACCAACAAGGTGCTGTCGAACCTGAACGCGGCTTCGAGCACGCTGCGTTCGGAAGCTTCGAGCCTCGGCTCGAACCTCTCGGTGGTGCAGGTTCGTCAGGACTTCAACAAGAGCCTGATCAACGTGCTGCAGACCGGTTCGTCCAACCTGACGCTGGCCGACACCAACACGGAAGCGGCCAACAGCCAGGCGCTGTCGACCCGTCAGTCGATCGCGGTCTCCGCGCTGTCGCTGGCCAACCAGTCGCAGCAGAGCGTGCTGCAGCTGCTCCGCTAACAAGCGGCAGACATCGCAAGCAAGATCCGGCGGCGGGGCTTCGGCCCCGCCGCTTTCTTTTTGGCGCCGGCATCAGAATGCCGCCAGAGAGATGAGAAGGATGCATCCGGATGCAGCCAATTGCTCACTCTGAGTTATGGTTGACAAGTCGCAAACGCCGCATCGTTGCACCAAAAAGCGTCATTCTATCATGACGATATGAGATGGCGCGATCCGGCTTCGAACACGCACATGGTGAATCCGCGCAAGGACTGGTGCGACACACTTCATGCTTTGTTAGCCGTCTGCGTTCACCGTCCCGGCATCGATTAATCCTAATCGAAGTTTGTTGCGTTGCGTACCAGAAGGGTAACACTCAATGTCCGGTATCGTTCTCTCTTCATCGGTTCGTCAGAACCTGCTTTCCCTCCAGTCCACTGCTGATCTTCTCGCCACCACCCAAAGCCGTCTTTCGACCGGCAAGAGCGTCAATTCTGCTCTCGACAATCCCACCAACTTCTTCACCGCCCAGTCGCTCGACAACCGCGCCAGCGACATCAACAACCTGCTCGACGGCATCGCCAACGGCGTGCAGGTGCTGCAGGCTGCCAACACCGGCATCACCTCGCTGCAGAAGCTGATCGACAGCGCCAAGTCGATCGCCAACCAGGCGCTGCAGACCACTGTCGGTTACTCCACCAAGTCGAACGTCTCCACCACGATCTCCGGTGCGACGGCGGCCGACCTGCGCGGCACGACCTCCTATGCCAGCGCGACTGCCAGCAGCAACGTGCTGTATAGCGGCGCGGCCGGCGGCACCACCGCGGCAAGCGGCACCACGACGCTCGGCGCGACCATCGGCTCCTTCACCGGCACCACCGCGACGACCGGCGCCGGCGGCACCACGGCCCTGACCGGCACCATCACCCTGATCGCCACCAACGGCACCACCGCGACCGGCCTTGCCGGCGTGGCCCAGCCCGCTGACGGCGACACGCTGACTGTGAACGGCAAGACCATCACCTTCCGCAGCGGCTCGGCTCCGGCGACGACCGCCGTTCCGACCGGCTCGGGCGTCAGCGGCAACCTCGTCACCGACGGCAGCGGCAATACCACCGTCTATCTCGGCACCGCCGGCACGCCGGCTGCGACCGTGAACGATCTGTTGAGCGCGATCGATCTCGCCAGCGGCGTCAAGACGGTGTCCATCACGTCGGGTGCCGCGACACTCGCGACGAGCAACGGCCAGACCGCCTCGAGCGTCGCTGCAAGCGCCGTCACGCTGAAGAGCTCGACGGGTGCGGATCTGAACGTCACCGGTAAGGCCGATCTGCTCAATGCCCTCGGTCTGACGTCGGCCGTCGGCGGCGGCAACGCCACCGTGAGTGCTACCCGGACCTCGAGCTCGGGTTCACTTGGCGCGACGATTGCGGACGGTTCGACGCTGAACGTCGACGGTCACGTCATCACCTTCAAGAACGCGCCGATCCCGGGTTCGACCGGTGCTCCGAGCGTTCCGAGCGGGTTCGGCACGAGCGGCAACGTCCTCACCGACGGCGCCGGCAACTCGACGGTCTATCTGCAGGGTGGCACGGTCAACGACGTGCTGAAGGCGATCGACCTTGCCAGCGGCGTACAGACCGCGACGGTCAACGCCAACGGCACCGCGACGCTTGCGACCGCCACCGGCCAGACCAACTCGTCGATCAACGCTTCCGGCCAGCTCAAGATCTCGACCGGCGTCAATGCCGATCTGTCGATCACCGGCACCGGCAACGCGCTGAACGTGCTCGGCCTCGCCGGCAACACCGGGACTGCGACCGCCTTCACCGCGGCGCGCACCTCCGGCGTCGGCGGCCTCACCGGCAAGACCTTGACCTTCTCCTCCTTCAACGGCGGAACGGCGGCCAACGTCACCTTCGGCGACGGCACCAACGGTACGGTCAAGACGCTCGATCAGCTCAACTCGAAGCTCCAGGCCAACAACCTGACGGCGACGATCGACGCCAACGGCCTGCTGACGGTCTCCACCACCAACGACTACGCATCCTCGACCATCGGATCGACGGCCGCGGGTGGTTCGATTGGCGGTACGCTGACTTCGGCGCTGACCTTCTCGACGGCTTCCACCCCCGTCGCGGACACCGTTGCCCAGACCTCGCGTGCGAACCTGGTCAACCAGTACAACAACATCCTCCAGCAGATCGACTCGACTGCCCAGGACTCCTCGTTCAACGGCGTCAACCTGCTGAATGGTGACCAGCTCAAGCTGGTGTTCGACGAAACTGCCAAGTCGAGCCTCAGCATCACCGGCGTGACCTACAACTCGAAGGGTCTGGGCCTCGCCGCGCTGACCAGCGGTGTCGACTTCATCGACAACGCTGCCACCAACAAGGTGCTGACCAACCTGAACTCGGCGTCGAGCACGCTGCGTTCGGAAGCTTCGGCTCTGGGCTCGAACCTCACGATCGTGCAGGTTCGTCAGGACTTCAACAAGAACCTGATCAACGTGCTGCAGACCGGCTCGTCCAACCTGACGCTGGCCGACACCAACGTCGAAGCGGCCAACAGCCAGGCGCTGTCGACCCGTCAGTCGATCGCGGTCTCCGCGCTGTCGCTGGCCAACCAGTCGCAGCAGAGCGTGCTGCAGCTGCTCCGCTAAGTCGCGGACCACATCGCAAGCAAGATCCGGCGGCGGGGCTTCGGCCCCGCCGCTTTCTTTTTGCTCAATGCTCGACAGTTCGAGAGGGCAGGCGTCGCTCCAAAAAGTAACCAGCGGTTATGGTTAATGGAGCGTAAGCGCCAGGAAATTCCAATGAATTCAGAGGGATTGCGAACCCTGTCGCGGCCCTCCGCGCGGTTATGGTGAACCGGCGCTTAAGGTTGCTCGCACGCGCTTCACCCTTTGTTAGCCATGTCACGGCACGCTTGGCCCGTCACTCGATCCAGAAGCGATCGAACGAAGACGCGTAAGCCAGAAGGGTAAGAGTCATGTCCGGTATTGTTCTCTCTGCGTCGGTTCGCCAGAACCTCCTCTCTCTCCAGTCCACCGCCGATCTTCTCGCCACCACACAGAACCGTCTGTCGACCGGCAGAAGCGTCAACTCGGCGCTCGACAATCCCACCAACTTCTTCACCGCACAGTCGCTCGACAACCGCGCCAGCGACATCAACAACCTGCTCGACGGCATCGCCAACGGCGTTCAGGTGCTGCAGGCCGCCAACACCGGCCTGACCTCGCTGCAGAAGCTGATCGACAGCGCGAAGTCGATCGCCAACCAGGCGCTGCAGACCACCGTCGGCTACTCCACCAAGTCGAACGTCTCCACCACCATCTCGGGTGCGACGGCGGCCGACCTGCGCGGCACGACGAGCTTTGCCAGCGCCACCGCGAGCAGCAATGTGCTGTATAACGGTACGGCCGGCGGCACCACTGCGGCGAACGGCACCACGACGCTCGGCGCGACCATCGGCTCCTTCACCGGCACCACGGCAACGACCGGCGCCGGTGGCACCACGGCGCTGACTGGCACCATCACCCTGATCGCCACCAACGGCACGAGCGCGAGCGGCCTCACCGGCGTCGCCCAGCCGGCCGACGGCGACACGCTGACCGTGAACGGCAAGACCATCACCTTCCGTGCCGGCACCGCGCCGGCGGCGAGCGCTGTCCCGGCCGGTTCGGGCGTCAGCGGCCATCTCGTCACCGATGGCAACGGCAATACCACCGTCTATCTCGGCAGCACCGGCACCCCTGCGACGCTTGCGACCGTCAGCGACCTCCTGAGCGCAATCGACCTCGCCAGCGGCGTGAACACGGTTGCAATCAGCGCCGGTGCCGCGACGATCACCAACAGCGTCGGCCAGACTCCTTCGAGCGTCGCTGCAAGCGCCGTCACGCTGAAGAGCTCGACGGGTGCGGATCTGAACGTCACCGGCAAGGCCGACCTGCTCAATGCGCTCGGCCTGACGACGGCGACAGGGGCGGGTAACGCCAATGTCGAGGTCAACCGGACCACGACCGCGGCCTCGCTCGGTGCGACGGTCACTGACGGTTCGACGCTGAACGTCGACGGTCACGTCATCACGTTCAAGAACGCGCCGGTGCCGGGTTCGACCGGTGCTCCCAGCGTTCCGAGCGGTTACGGTGCGAACGGCAACATCCTCACCGACGGCAACGGCAACTCGATCGTCTATCTGCAGGCCGGCACGGTCAACGACGTGCTGAAGGCGATCGACCTTGCCAGCGGCGTGCAGACGGCGACGATCAACGCCAACGGCACCGCGACGCTTGCGACCGCCACCGGTCAGTCGAACTCGACGATCAACACCTCCGGCCAGCTCAAGATCTCGACCGGCATCAACGCCGATCTGTCGATCACCGGCACCGGTAACGCGCTCAACGTGTTCGGCCTCGCCGGCAACACCGGAAACGCAACGGCGTTCTCCGCCGCCCGCACGTCCGGCATCGGCGGCCTTAGCGGCAAGACCTTGACCTTCTCCTCCTTCAACGGCGGCACGGCGGTCAATGTCACCTTCGGCGACGGCACCAACGGCACGGTCAAGACGCTCGATCAGCTCAACTCGAAGCTTCAGGCCAACAACCTGTCCGCGACGATCGACGCCAACGGCCTGCTGACCATCACCGCGTCCAACGACTATGCGTCCTCGACGCTCGGCTCGACGACTGCCGGCGGCGCGATCGGCGGCACGCTCACCTCGGCGCTGACGTTCTCGACGGCGTCCAACCCCGTCCAGGATGCGGTTGCCCAGACGGCGCGTGCCAACCTGGTGTCTCAGTACAACAACATCCTGAACCAGATCGACACGACCTCGCAGGACTCCTCGTTCAACGGCGTCAACTTGTTGAACGGCGACCAGCTCAAGCTGGTGTTCGACGAGACCGGCAAGTCGAGCCTGAACATCACCGGCGTGACCTACAACTCGAAGGGTCTCGGTCTTGCCGCGCTGACGGTCGGCGTCGACTTCATCGACAACGCCGCGGCCAACAGGGTTTTGACCAACCTGAATGCCGCGTCGAGCACGCTGCGCTCGGAGGCTTCGGCCCTGGGCTCCAACCTCTCGGTCGTGCAGATCCGTCAGGACTTCAACAAGAACCTGATCAACGTGCTGCAGACGGGCTCGTCCAACCTGACGCTGGCCGACACCAATGTGGAGGCGGCCAACAGCCAGGCGCTGTCGACCCGCCAGTCGATCGCGGTCTCCGCGCTGTCGCTGGCCAACACCTCGCAGCAGAGCGTGCTCCAGTTGCTCCGCTAATAAGCGACTGAAATCACTAAATAAAACCGGGCGGCGGGGCCATTTGCCCCGCCGTCCTTTTTTGCGTTCCGAGGGCGGGTGAGGCGTTCACCAGCCATTAACCGTGTCTCTTAAACCGGCGTTAACCATACTTTAAAGGACACCTCCTAAAACTGGACAAAAGCCCGCTTTCGAGACCGCGCGGCCGATTCGTATCCGGTTCAAGAGGAAGACTCGCCAATGTCCAACATCGTTCTCTCGGCGTCCGTTCGCCAGAACCTGTTGTCGCTGCAGTCGACGGCCGACTTGCTGGCCACGACGCAGGAGCGGCTGTCGACCGGCAAGAAGGTCAACACCGCGCTCGACAATCCCACCAACTTCTTCACGGCGCAGGGGCTGGACAACCGGGCGAGCGACATCAGCAACCTGCTCGATGGCATCAACAACGGTGTCCAGGTGCTCCAAGCCGCCAACACCGGCATCACCTCGCTGCAGAAGCTGATCGACAGCGCGAAGTCGATCGCCAACCAGGCGCTGCAGACCACGGTCGGCTACTCCACCAAGTCCAACGTCTCCACCACGATTCCCGGCGCGACCCCGGCAGATTTGCGCGGCACCACCTCCTATGCCAGCGCGACCGCCAAGAGCAACGTGCTCTATACCGGTGCTGCCGGCGGCACCACTCCGGTCACCGGGACTGCCGCGCTCGGCGCATCGCTCGGCTCGAGCGCCGGCACCTTTACAGGCACTGCGGTGACCGCGGCCGACGGCACCACCGCGCTCAGCGGTACCGCCACGCTGGTCGGCACCACCACGTCCACCACGTTCGGCACTGCGCCTGCGGACGGCGACACCATTACGGTGAACGGCAAGACCATCACCTTCCGCACCGGCGTCGCCCCGACGTCGCAGCCGACGGGCTGGGGCCTCAACGCCAGCGGACACATTGCCACCGACGGCAACGGCAATTCGATCGTCTATGAGGGAACCGCAGCAGCGCCCGGGGCGACCATCAACGACGTCCTCAGCGCGATCGACCTCGCCAGCGGGGTCAAGACCGCAACCATCAGCGCAGGCGCGGCGACCATCGCGACGAGCGGCGCGACGGTCGGCACGATCCAGACGCCATCCTCCATCACCGGCGGCGCGATCACGCTGAAGAGCTCGACCGGTGCCGATCTCAGCGTGACGGGCAAGGCGGACTTCCTCAAGGCTCTCGGCCTGACCTCGTCGACCGGCGCGGGCCTCGCCACCGTCGCAGCGGATCGCTCGACGACCGCCGGCTCGCTCGGCACCCTCGTTCAGGACGGCTCGACGCTGAACATCGACGGCCACACCATCACCTTCAAGAACGCGCAGACGCCGCAATCGACGACCAGCGTGGCCACTGGCTATGGCGTCAGCGGCAACGTCGTCACCGACGGCAACGGCAACTCGACCGTCTATATCCAGAGCGCGACACTGACCGACCTGCTCAATGCGGTCGACCTCGCCACCGGCGTCAAGACCGCGAGCATCTTCAACGGCGCGGCGACGCTGTCGACCACTGCGGGCCAGATCCCGTCGTCGGTCAACAGCAGCGGTCAGCTTGCGCTCTCCACCGGTATCAACTCCGATCTTTCGATCACCGGCACCGGCAACGCCCTCAGCTCGTTCGGACTCAGCGGTAACACGGGAACGGCGACCGCCTTCACCGCGGCGCGCACCTCGGGTGTTGGCGGCGTCAGCGGCAAGACTCTGACCTTCTCGTCCTTCAACGGCGGCACGCCGGTGAACGTCACCTTCGGCGACGGCACCAACGGCACCGTCAAGACGCTCGATCAGCTCAACGTGCAGCTGCAAGCCAATCATCTGACGGCGACGATCGATGCCAACGGCGTGCTGACCGTCACCACCGTCAACGAATACGCGTCTTCGACCCTCGGGTCGACTGCCGCGGGCGGCGCGGTCGGCGGTACGCTCACCGGCGTGCTCGCCTTCACCACCGCGCAGCCGCCGGTCCAGGATCCCGTCGCGCAAACGGCGCGTTCGAGCCTTGTCAGCCAGTTCAACAACATCCTGGCGCAGATCGACACGACCTCGCAGGACTCGTCCTTCAACGGCATCAACCTGCTGAACGGCGACACGCTGAAGCTGGTCTTCAACGAGAACGGCAGCTCCACGCTCGGCATCAACGGCGTCGTGTTCAACGCGGCCGGCCTCGGCCTCAGCAATCTCGTTCCCGGCACGGACTTCATCGACAACGGCGCCACCAACAAGGTGCTGGCCAGCCTGAATGCCGCCTCGAGCAGGCTGCGCTCGGAAGGATCATCGCTCGGTTCGAACCTCTCGATCGTGCAGGTGCGTCAGGATTTCTCCAAGAACCTGATCAACGTGCTGCAGACCGGCTCGTCCAATTTGACGCTGGCCGACACCAACGAGGAAGCGGCCAACAGCCAGGCGCTGTCGACCCGCCAGTCGATCGCGGTGTCCGCGCTGTCGCTGGCCAACCAGTCGCAACAGAGCGTGCTGCAGCTGCTCCGCTAATTTCGCGGCGCAAGATCGCCATACGATATATCGCGGCGGGGCTAAGGCTCCGCCGTTCTTTTGAGGGAGACCGCTAAGACAAGATTAGCTGAGATCGACACGTATCACGCGAGCGAGTTTACATCGTGCGTGCGTGGATCTAGCGTTGCGCCGACGGAAGAGCTCCGCGACCCGTAATTATCCGGAGTGCTTCCAAGCACACACGTAAGCAAATCTTAAGCGGTGCTGCCTAGGGTTGGAAAAGAAATCCTTAAGCGCTTCCAACGCGCTAGGTAACCTCCAGGGTGTGATTGATGTCGAATTCCGCTGCCTCGGCTTACGCGCGCGTTGCAACGACCACTGCATCTCCTCGCGACATCGAGGCGCAGACCCTGCTCAAGGCCGCGAACAAGCTCCAGGATGCGGTGAACAACGCCGATCCGCTCAGCGAGCAGACCATGCAGGCCCTGATGTTCAACCGCAAGCTCTGGACCATCTTCCTGAGCGAGGCGATGCGCGACAACAATCCGCAGCCGATCGACGTCCGGCAGAAGATCGCCAACATCAGCGTGTTCGTGCTGAGCCAGACCGCCGCGCTGCAGATGAGCCCGCAGTTCGATCACTTCCGTCCGCTGATCGAGATCAACCGCAACATCGCTGCCGGTCTGTCCGGGCGGCCGTGAAGGCGGCTCGTGATCGTCGCATCACGAGCATCCCGGACCTGTTGTTCTTCGGAAACACGAATTTCGCGCTGACCGGCATCGGTCAGACGCAGAGCGTCGTCATCGATCGCGTGATCGTCAGGCGCTGACGTCCGTGCTGAGCGGGCGCGAAGGCTCGGACTTCATATCCAAGGCATGGAAATAGGCCCGTCGGCGCAGCATCGCTTCGTCGGGGAACTGGTTGACCACCGCTTCGGTCTTGTCGTTGACGACCTGGAAGACCATGGATGCGGACGCCTGGTCGAACACGACCTGGCGCGAGACGTTCTCGTGGTTCGGCAGATCGTTGCGCACAGGCGCGCTCGTATCCGCCGCGGCAACCGTCTGGTTCACCGGAAGATCGGTTTGCACAGCCTCGTTCGCCGCCGCATTGGACGTCGTTATGATCTGCACAGGGGCCGGGATCCCCACCGGCCTGATGCTGAAATCTGTACTCATGGCAGCCTCCTGGTTGCCTAACGTGAGTCAAATCCCAACCCCTCTCGTAACGCAACCATGGAACGCCAGGACTGAAGACCCGGTAAGGAAACGTGCCTAACCGCGCGACGATTTCGCCGCGCGGTTTTTCGTAAAATTGTCGCTTGTTCTTGTGCGCGCTCAGCTCAGAGCGAGCGGCTGACCGCGAGCGGCGTGATGTGACGCGGGCCGGGAGCAGCGCGGCGACCCGCGGCCGTATAGGTGTTCGGCACGTTGCGCTTCTGGATCTCGGCATTGACGCCGCGCACGACGCTTTCGGAAACCGCGTGCGCGGTCGCGAGCACGGTGAGATTGACCTGGAGCATCGCGCGAAATGCATCGTGGTGGCGGTGCAGCGTCGAGAGCAGCTCCGGCGCGGATTTCGCGAGCTGCGCCTGGTTCGCCTTCAACTGGCCGACGGCGCCGACATAGTTTCGCGACAGCTCCTGCTTCTTGCTCTCGAGCATCATCGCCTCCCGAACCTGGCCGGCGCGGACGAGCTCGGTCTCGCGCTCGATCAGTCCGAGCAGGGCGCTCATCGCGTCCATCAGGCCCTCGGCGAGCTTGCGCGCCTCGGCATTGCCGGGCGCGGTGTTCGGGCGCTGTTGAATCGGCTGACGTGAGGCGTTGAAATGGTTCATCTCGTTTGACCTTATGCCGAGCGGATCGTTTTCGCCTGCTGCGTGATGAGGGTGCGATAGACGTCGCGGGCAATGCCGACGCCGCCGGCATTGGCGAAGTTCTTGGAATATTGCTCGGTCAGCATCGAGCGCCACACGCCGGTGCCGGGCGTGTCGCCGAACGGGCCTTCGCCCTTCAGGCCCGAGGTCATCTGCGCGAACATGCTGTTGAGGAACATCGCCTCGAAGTCGGTGGCGGTCTTCTGCGCCTTGCTCTGCTGCTTCGGCGAGACCTTTTGCAGCGCGGCAGCGAGCTCGAAGTCCGGCCGGCCGTTGCGGCTCTCGACCGAGAAGGCGGAGGAGGTGGCGAGGCGCGGCGCGTAGGTCGCGTTGGTCTGCATCACATCACCTCGATGTCGGCTTCGATCGCGCCGGCGGCCTTGATCGCCTGGAGGATGCTGATCATGTCGCGCGGACCGATGCCGAGGCCGTTGAGGCCGTCGACGAGCTGCTGGAGCGAGACGCCGTCCTTGACGAGGGCCAATTTCTTGCCGTCCTCGGTGACGGTGACGCTGCTGCGCGGCGCGACCACGGTGCGACCGCGCGACAACGGGTTGGGCTGGCTGACCTGCGGGCTCTCGGAGATGGTGACGGTGAGGTTGCCCTGTGCGACCGCGACGGTTGCGACACGGACGTCGCGGCCCATCACGATGATGCCGCTGCGTTCGTCGATGATGATCTTGGCGGCGAGATCAGGGTCGACCTGGAGCTGCTCGATCTCGGTGAGAAAGGCGACGACGTTGCCCTTGAACTCGGGTGGGACCGAGAGCTGCACCGTCGAGGGGTCGATCGGCTCGGCGGTCTTGACGCCGAGATAGTCGTTGATCGCAGCCGCGATCCGTTTGGCCGTGGTGAAGTCGGCGTTGCGCAGCGCCAGGCGCACGTTCGGCAGCCGATTGAGCGCGAACTCGATCTCGCGCTCGATGATGGCACCGTTGGCGATGCGTCCCACGGTCGGCACGCCGCGCACGATCTTGGCCGCCTCGCCCTCGGCCTGGAAGCCGGAGATCGCGAGCGAGCCCTGCGCCACCGCGTAGACATTGCCGTCGGCACCTAACAGGGGAGTGACGAGCAGGGTGCCGCCCTGCAGATTCTTGGCATCGCCGAGCGCGGAGACGGTGACGTCCATGCGCGTGCCCTGGGTGGCGAAAGCGGGGAGGTTGCCCGTCACCATCACGGCTGCGACATTGCCGGTGCGGATGGTGGCGCCGCGGATGTTGACGCCCATCCGCTCGAGCATCGCCTGCAGCGACTGCTTGGTGAAGGGGATGTTGTTGAGTGTGTCGCCGGTGCCGTTGAGACCGACGACGAGGCCATAGCCGATGAGCTGGTTCTGCCGCACGCCTTCGATATTGGCGAGGTCCTTGATGCGGGAGGTCGCAGCCGCCGGCGCGAGCGACAGCGTCAGCGCCGACAGCGCCGCGCAGGCCACCCCAATCATCCTCACCCAACGAACGCCTGGCATCCTCTGCTCCCCAAGGATCCTCAAAAGGCTCCTCAAATCCTAAGGACCTGCACGACACTCCCATGACGAGCTGGTCCGGCGCTGTCCTTGCGAGGGCTGTGCCAACCCGGCGCGGCAGGGACAGGCCACTGAATAGGTTGACTAAATCTGTTTCGACCGGTGTCAGCTGGCGTTCTCCCTGAGGAGCGAAACTGCCGCCTGTCGGCAGATTTTGCCGGGCCGTTTACCCGCCGTTAACCATAAGACGGCGAAGGTGACCGCATCGATCACCCGGATTCCCTCCGATGCGCATCTACGGACCGAACGGCACGACGCTTGGAACGCCGGCCAGCCAGGCCAGGCGGACCGGCTCCGGCACCTTCGTGTTGCCCGACACCTCGTCGGCACAGGAGACCCGGAGCGCCGCCGCACCGAAGGCCGCCGCCAACATCGACGCGCTGCTTGCCTTGCAGGGCGTCGAGGAGGATCCGGTCGAGCGCCGCAAGCGTTCGGTCTCCCGCGGCAGGACGGCGCTCGACGTACTCGACGATCTCAAGATGGGGCTGCTGTCCGGTAATCTCGACGCCTCGACCGTGATGCGCCTGCGCGATGCTGCGGCGAACCTGAAATCATCCTCCGGCGATCCCGGACTGGACTCGGTGCTGTCCGAGATCGAGTTGCGCGTCGAGGTCGAACTGGCGAAGGCCGGGCAGGCGTAGCTGCTAAATCCGTCACCCTGAGGCGCTTTTCATACGGCGCATGCGCCGTATGAAAAGCCTCGAAGGGCGACGAGCCCGGCTGCTTCATCTCGGCCGTACATCCTTCGAGGCTCCCGGCGCGATGCTTCTGCATCGCGCCACTCGCACCTCAGGATGACGGGTCTGCTACACGTTGGTTACGCTGCTTCCTTCTGCTGCGCGTCGTAGCTGCGCTGGGCGGCGAGAACGTCTTTCAGATTCTGCTCGGCCCAATCGCGCAGCGGATCGACCGCACCGGCGAGCGTCAGCCCGAGCTGTGTGATCGAATACTCCACCGTGACAGGCACGGTCGCGATGGCGTGGCGCCTGAGCAGGCCGTCGCGTTCGAGCGATTTGAGAACCTGGCTCAGCATCTTCTGCGAAATGCCTTCGATCGCGCGGCGAAGCTGATTGAAGCGCATCGGCTCCTCGCGCAGCAGCAGCAGGATCAGCACTGCCCATTTGTCGCCGATGCGATCGAGAATCTGGCGCGTGGGGCAGTTCGCTGCATAGACGTCGGGCTTCATCGTCGGGCCTCGGAATCCGGTTTCGTTGCTTGTGATACGCGTGGCGGTCACCCCCGCGTAATCAGGTAAGCACAAAGTGCTCTCTTAACACCAGCATTCTTTGCGATATCTAGTCACTGTTAGTTACTATAGTAGCAAAGGAGCCATCCATGAAAATCGCAGTTGCCGGCGCATCGGGCCGGGCCGGGTCGGAGATCACCAAGGAACTGTCCCACCGCGGCCATGCGGTCACTGCCATCGCCCGGAACCCCGAGAATATCGCGGCCCTGCCGAACGTCACCCCGACCAGGGGAGACGTGCTCGACCGGGCGGGCCTTGCCAAGCTGTGGGCCGGGCACGACGTCGCCGTGAGTTCCGTGCACTTCCTGGCCAGCGATGCGCAGAAGCTGATCGGCGCGGCGAAGGACGCCAAAGTTGGTCGTTACCTCGTCGTCGGCGGCGCCGGCAGCCTCGAGGTCGCTCCGGGCGTGAAACTGGTCACGACTCCCAATTTTCCGGCCCAATACAAGGCGGAAGCGGAGGCTGGCTCGGCTTTCCTCGACCTGCTGCGGCAGGAAAAGGAGCTGAACTGGACCTTCATTTCGCCCTCGGCCCTGTTCGTCGAGGGGGACCGCACCGGCAAGTTCCGGCTCGGGACCGATCAGCTTCTCGCAGATGCGAACGGCAAGAGCTGGATCACCTTCGCCGACTACGCCATTGCGCTGGCCGACGAGATCGAGCGCCCCGCCCACGTGAAGCAGCGCTTCACGGTCGGCTACTAGGCTTTCGGCCGCCCCCGGCCCCTCCAGGATAAACCTTCCTGTGCAAGGGCTTGGGGGCGCCGATCGGGCGGTGAGGGAAACATTGTCTGTCACAGGTGGCCGCTATATAAGGCCCCGCTCAGCGGACCCCGTTCCGTTGTGCGAGTCGTTGCTTAGACAGATAGGCCGCCCTTGGAAAAGTTGAAAAACTACCGACCGACCGAAAAAGAGCCTTTCATGAACGACCGGCAGAAGGAGTACTTCCGTTTGAAGCTCCTCGCCTGGAAGGATGAGATCCTCAAAGAGTCCAAGCTCACCCTGCAAGCCCTGCAGGAGGAGAACGTGAACCATCCCGATCTCGCCGATCGGGCATCGTCCGAAACCGACCGTGCCATCGAACTCCGTGCCCGCGACCGCCAGCGCAAGCTGATCGCCAAGATCGACGCCGCGCTCCAGCGTATCGAGGACAACACCTACGGCTATTGCGAGGACACCGGCGAGCCGATCTCGTTGAAGCGGCTCGAGGCCCGGCCCATCGCGACGCTCTCGGTGGAGGCGCAGGAGCGCCACGAGAAGCGCGAGAAGGTCTATCGCGACGAATAGAGCCCGAGCCGCAGAGATGCGGCTCTTTTGTTTTGGGATCAAGGCGCAGCTTTGCGTCCTGTTCAGCGTTTTGCCTGTCGCTGGTCGCCGGCGCGCCTTGGCGCGCGGACGCCATCGCGAAAAGTGAATCGCAATCAATGGGCTAGACTCACTTCCTCCGAGCTCACGTGAGTTCGGATGAGAAACAGCCTTCACTTCAGGTGCGGGAGTTTTTGCGAGTCGCATCAACGAGATCGTCGAGTCCGTTGAAGCGTGGATCGAGCTGCATCAAGCATCGCTGCAATCAGGCTTCTTGCGACACCGCGAGGCGTGCATCCCCATAAAGCCTGGACCAGCTCAATATTTCCTTAAACGCCGGCAGCAGGGCGTAGGCCGCATCGGTCAGCTCGTATTCGATCTGCAACGGCCTCGAAGCGAGAACGGTGCGCGACACCAATCCGTCCCGCTGCAGCTCGCGCAATTGCGTGGTCAGCATGTGCTGGGTGATGCCGCCGATCGATCGCCGCAAGGCGCCGAAGCGGACCGCGCCGTTCATCAGCGCGAACAGGATCTCCAGCTTCCACTTGCCGCCGAGGGCATGGATGGCCCGCTTGAACTCGGCGAGCACGGCAGGGTCGGGGCTGCAATCGCAGTCCCCGGGGCTGCAATCGCAGTCCCCGGGGCTGCAATCGCAGTCCACGTCGCAAGTGCTGGTCAGGTTTTCCATACTGGTCTCGAAATCCATTCTACTTGTTGCCCCCGGAGATAGTGACCAGATGCGGCCTTGAGCAGGGGGCGGAGCCAATTCGCCGACCTTCCTGAGCAATGAGGGAATTTGGCAATGAGCACTGTTCTGGTGACCGGCGGGTCCGGCTTCGTCGGCATCCATGTCGTCCTGCAACTTCTCGCCGCCGGCCATCAGGTGCGGACCACGGTGCGCCGGCCGGACCGGCAGGCCGATGTGCTGGCGATGCTCCGCGAGGGCGGGGCGGCATCGCCCGAAAGCCTGTCCTTCTTCACCGCCGACCTCACCGCGGACGAGGGCTGGCGCGAGGCCGTCGCGGGATGCGACTACGTGCTCCATGTCGCCTCGCCGCTCTCGACCAGCGTTCCCAAGGACGAGAACGAGATGATCATCCCGGCCCGCGACGGCACGCTGAGGGTGCTGCGTGCCGCGCGCGACGCCGGCGTCAGGCGCGTGGTCGTCACGTCGTCGCTGGGGGCGATCGGCTACGGCCATCCGCCGCGCGAAAGACCGTTCGACGAGTCCGACTGGACCAATCTGGGCGGCGCCGACGTGCAGCCCTACATCAAGTCCAAGACGCTGGCTGAGCGGGCGGCCTGGGATTTCATTGCGCAGGAGGGCGGCGGGCTCGAATTGGCGGTGGTCAATCCCGCCGGCATCTTCGGTCCGGTGCTCGGGCCGGATTTCTCCGGCTCGATCGAGATCGTCAAATCGCTGCTCGACGGTGCCATGCCGGCAGTGCCACGGGTCCATTTCGGCGTGGTCGACGTGCGCGACGTCGCCGATCTGCATCTGCGGGCGATGATCTCGCCGGACGCGAAGGGCGAGCGTTTCATCGCGGTGTCCGGCGAGACGATGTCGATCCTCGACATCGCCAGGGTGCTGCGGCGGGAACTGGGGCCTGCGGCACGCCGGGTTCCGCGACTGCAGGCGCCGGACTGGCTGGTGCGGCTTGCCGCCAACCGGATTGCGCTGCTGCGTGCCGTCGTGCCGATGCTCGGCAGGGTGCGGCATTCCACCAGCGCCAAGGCGCGGTCCGTGCTCGGCTGGCAGCCCCGTTCCAACCAGGAGGCGATCCTCTCGACCGCCGAAAGCCTGATCCGGCTCGGTCTCGTCAAGGGCTGAGGGCACCCTCGAACTGTTCTTTGGCTCGCGCTTGTCACGCCCCGGCGGGGATGCTGAAGTACCGCCCTCGACTGCGTAGCGTGGGAGGCGGCGCCGATGGACAGGATTCTCGAAGCCGCAAAGGCGATCGCGCTGGCGCGCCGCAACCATGCGCCGCTTGCGGCGCTGGAGCGTCCGCCGGCCGATGAAGCAGAGGGCTATCAGGTTCAGCGCGCGCTGCACGATCTGCTGCTGCCGCATGCCGGTCCGCTGGTCGGCTACAAGATCGGCTGCACCAGCCAGGTGATGCAGGACTATATCGGCATCCCGCACCCTTGCGGCGGCGGCGTATTCCAGAAGGGCGTGCATGACACCGGCGCCAAGCTCGCGGCTGCCGACTATGTCCGGGTTGGCGTCGAATGCGAGATCGCGGTGCGCCTGAAGCGCGACCTCGCCGCCGGCGAGGCGCCGTTCACGGCCGAATGGGTCGGCGAAGCCGTCGAGGCCTATCATCCCGCGATCGAGATCGTCGACGATCGCTACGTGAAGTGGGAGACGATGGGGGCGCCGACGCTGATCGCCGACGATTTCTTCGCCGCCGGCTGCGTGCTGGCTCCGTCGGTTCCGCGCTCGTCGGTACCGGACCTGAAGGCGGTCAAGGGCCGCGCCATCGTCAACGGCGAGGAGGTCAGCCACGGCACCGGCGCCGACGTGCTCGGTCATCCCCACAACGCGCTCGCCTGGCTCGCCAACCATCTCGCCGCCGAAGGCAAGGGCCTTCACGCGGGACAGCTCGTGCTGACCGGCAGCCTGGTCAAGACGCTGTGGCTGAAGGCCGGCGACAAGGTGCGGATGGAACTGGACGGGCTGGGCGTGGTGGAGGCGGAGTTTACGTAGGATCTCTCCATCGTCATTCCCCGCGAAGGCGGGGAATCCAGTACGCCGCGCCGTATCGTCCAATCACCGGCGGCTCGGAATACTGGATCGTCCGCCTTCGCGGACGATGACAGCAGGGCAAAAGTGCGCACCGCCCAAAAATACAGGCGGCCTCCGGCAGGGGAGCTACCGGAGGCCGCGTCGTACATCGTCGTTCGCGCCTAGGTTCGCGAACACGATGTGGGAGCTCGGGAGAAGCTTAGAAGGGCAGCAGCACGTCCATCACTTGCTGGCCGTAGCGCGGCTGCTGCACGTCCATGATCTGGCCGCGGCCGCCATAGGCGATGCGGGCCTGTGCGATCTTGGTGGAATCGATGGTGTTGTCGCTCTGGATGTCTTCGGGGCGGACGATGCCGGCGACGATGAGTTCGCGGATCTCGTAGTTGACGCGGATCTCCTGCTTGCCTTCGACCACGAGATTGCCGTTCGGCAGCACCTGGGTGACGACCGCGGCGACGTTGGTCTGCAGGGCTTCCGTGCGGTTGACCGAGCCCTTGCCGTCGCTGGAGGCGGAGGAGTCGGCGGTGAGGATGCGGCCGGGCAGCACCTTCTGCGCCTGCACGCCGAGGGTCTTCCCGCCGATGAAGTCGGTGATGCCGGAATCTTCCGAATTGGTGCGGCTGCGCTGGGTCTCGTTGGCGATGTTGGCCTTGTCCGTGATGTTCACGGTCACGGTCAGGAGGTCGCCGACCTGGCGGGCGCGCTGGTCCTTGAAGAAGGCGCGGCTGCCGTTGCGCCACAGCGAGTTCGGATTGTAGGAGGCGACTTCCGGCTTCGGCATCGGCATCTGCACCGGCTTGTAGCCCGGCTGCGCCGTCGGATTGTCGATCGCGGACAATTTCGGCTGCTCGCCGATCTGCGACAGGCGGTCGATCGAGGAACAGCCGCCCAGCGCGCAAGAGGCCAGCAGCAGGGCGGAGATCGCGATGCGACGAAGACGGTAAGCCGAACTGAAAGCGGACATGACGAACTCTTACTTGGCTTGAGCTTGCGAGGCGCGAGCTTGCGGGATCTGGGCTTCTGCGATCTGGGCCGGCGAGGCGGGAGCCTGCACAAGGCTCCGAAGGAGGGCAGCGGTGTCGACCGGGGCCGGCGCCTCGTCCCGCTTGAGCGAGGAAGTCTGCTCGACTGCGGGTGCCATCGGCGCGGATTGACTCGCGCCCTCGATCGTCACCTGGCCGCGGCCGGTGACGGTTCCGGTCAGCGTCCGCTTGGATTGCACATTGAGCACGCTCACCGTGTCGCCCTCGGCGCCGCTCTCGATCGCTTTGCCGCGCGAGGTGAGATAGAGGCCGGGCACCTTGTAGATGATGGTGACGCTCTGGTCGCGCACCACCAAATCGGGCTTGACCATGTCGGCGGCACGCAGCGGCGTGCCCGCGCGCATCGGCCGGCGCAGCTGCATGCCGATGCTGCGGTCGCGCGAGGCGGGCTCGCCGGTGACCTCGGCTTTCGGCCGGCGCTCCAACACGATGTCGGAGGATTTCAGCAGATCGAGACGGTCGATGTCGCGCGTCAGCACGGCCACTTCCACCGTCTCGACCGCGTTACCGGTGAAGCGCAGCTTGGTCGGGACCGGGCTGCTGTCGTTGGCAATCTCGAAGGCGATGTCGAACCGGCCGCTGCGGGCATCGAAGCGGGTTGCGACCGGCTGCAGCGCGCCGGAGTTGGAGGCATCCAGCCGCATCTCGGCGACGCCGCGGTCGAAGGTGACGGTGATGTTGGCGGCGTCCCCGAGGCCGAAGCGGCGCTCGAGCGCCGAGGCGACCGCGGTTTCGAGATCCTTGTTCGCCAGCGTACGGGCGAGGCGGGTGACCTGGACCTCCTTGAGGTCGCCGGTCATGACGCCGATCACCTGCTTGGCGCGGAGCACCGACAGCACCTGGCCGACCGTCAGCGTGCCTGTCGTGCCGAGGTCGGGCGAGCGGTAGACCGGGATCTGCGCGGCCGATCCGGCATTTTCGATGAGATCGCCGACCCGCACGACGTCCGACGTCACGGTGACGCTGGCGCGCAGCGTCGGCGAGGCGATGAAATCGTCCGCGGCCGCTGCCGGCAAGGCCAGCGCGAGCAGGACGGAGAGGGTGGCGAGGGTGGTGCGGATCATCGTCATCACCTCAGCGGAACAGCGCCGTGGTCGATTGCATCATCTGGTCGGCGGCGCTGATCACCTTGGCGTTCATCTCGTAGGCGCGCTGCGCGGCGATCAGGTCGCTCATCTCCGAGACGACGTCGACATTGGCCTGCTCGAGGCTGCCTTGCGTGATCTTGCCGTAGCCTTCGGAGTTCGCGGTGCCGTCCTGCGGCGGGCCGGACGAAGGGGTCTCGGTGAACTGGTTGCTGCCGACCGGCTGCAGGCCGGCCTTGTTGATGAAGCGGGTCACGCCGATCTGGCCGACGATCGAGGACGTCGACGAGCCCGGCAGCGTCACCGAGACCTGGCCCTGCTCGCTCACCGAGATGCCGGAAGCGTTGTTCGGGATCGTGATCGTCGGCTGCACCGGGTTGCCCTGGGCAGTGACGACGCGGCCCTGATTGTCCATCTGGAAGGTGCCGTCGCGGGTGTACTGGTAGGTGCCGTCGGGCATCAGGATCTTGAAGAAGCCTTCGCCGGACATCGCGAGGTCGAGATCGTTGCCGGTCTGCGACAGCGTGCCCTGCGTCATGCTGCGCGGCGTGCCGACGGTCTTGACGCCGCCGCCGATGTCGACGCCGACGGGCAGGATGGTGCCCTGGTCCGAGGCCTGCGCGCCGACGCGGCGGACGTGCTCGTAGATCAGGTCCTGGAACGCCGCGGTCTGCTTCTTGAAGCCGGTGGTGCGGAGGTTGGCGATGTTGTTGGAGATCACCTGAACGTTGAGTTCCTGTGCCGCCATTCCGGTCGCTGCGGTGTGAAGCGCCTGCATTTCAGTTCTCCCTCAATCAGGCCGGAACGTCGGCGAGCTTTTCGATCGCCGATTTGTGGAGGTCGCTCTGCTGCTGGAGCAGGTTGGCGATGGCGGTGTAGCTGCGCATGACTTCGACCATGCGGGTCATCTCGCCGACCGAATTCACGTTGGACTTCTCGATATAGCCCTGGCGCACGGTGGATTTGGCATCGGGCTGCTGGGTGGCGGAGCCGGCGGAATAGAGATTGGCGCCGAGCTTGGTCAGCTTGGTCGGATCGTCGAACGAGGCCATGCGGATCTTGCCGCGGATCGAGTCGGTCTTGGCGGTGCCTTCGAGCACCGTGATGGTGCCGTCCGGCGAGACGTTGATGTCGTGATCGGTCGGCTGGAAGGTGATCGGGCCGCCGGTGCCGAGCACCAGATTGCCGTTCGAGGTCACGAGCTGACCGGTGCTGTTGAGCGAGAACTTGCCGTCGCGCGTGAACATCTCGCCGCCATTGGCCTGCACGGCGAAATAGGCGTTGCCGTCGATCGCCATGTCGAGCGGGTTGCTGGTCGCCTCCATCGCTCCCTGGCCGATGTCGCGGTAGGTGCCGCGGTCCTGCACATAGGAGACACGGCGGTCAGCGCCGACGAAATTGTCCTCGCGCGCGTTCGAGTTGAGGAATTCCTCGAACAGCGAATGGTCGGCCTTGAAGCCGTTGGTGTTGGCATTGGCGACGTTGTTGGCGACGACATCCATCTGCCGTTCCAACGTCATCTGCCGTGACAAGCCGATCAGAAGCGCGTTCTGCATCGGAAATCTCCCCTGAGCGGATCTGCCATTTCGCTCTCCCAAGCGCCGTGGCGGACCCCGTGAACGAGACCGTCGGGTTCTCCCAAACCGTTCGGTCTCGCCCCTTTCTCAGCGAAAGCCGTGCCAACTTGAAAATTTATGTAATTTCAGTGGCTTGATTGTTTTCGAAGGGCTTCGGAGGGCGGCAGAAAGGTTCTGTTAGCCATGTCTGCCCGGCAGATTTTTCCTAGTGGAAGCCCAATCGAAAGGTTCCGTTAACCATTATTACCGTAGCGTTTGCATGAAGAGGAGCGCATCGCGCCGGGGCATTTGTATCGCGTCATTGTCTTCAGGCTCTGCTCTTTCGACCCCTTTCAGAGATTCGGGCGCGGCGACCATGGCAGAGAATGAAGCGGAAGGCGGCGCAGCCGCCGAAGGCGCGGAAGCGGCTCCGCCGAAGAACAAGCTGAAGCTCATCATCATGGCCGTCGGCCTGCTCGCCGTGCTCGGCGGCGGTGCTGCGACCTGGTTCTTCTTCTTCCGTCACGGCGCCGACGAGCATCATGCCGAGGCCGCACCGCCGCCGAAGCCGCCGTCCTTCGTCGACGTTCCCGACATCATGGTCAACCTCGCCGGCGCGCCCGGCGAGCGCGTGCAATATCTGCGGCTGAAAATCGTGCTGGAGCTGAAGGAAGAGAAGCAGATCGAGGCGATCAAGCCGACGATGCCGCGCGTCACCGACATCTTCCAGACTTACGTGCGCGAACTGCGCCCCTCCGACCTCAACGGCTCCGCCGGCATCTTCCGCCTCAAGGAGGAGCTGACCAAGCGCGTCAACGCGGCGGTTGCTCCGGTGCAGGTCAGCGCGGTGCTGTTCAAGGAAGTCGTGATCCAGTGACGGCTTGCGGAAGGTAACGGGCTAGCGTCATGGCCGGCAACGAGCAAATGGACCAGGATGCGATTGCCGCCCAATGGGAGGCATCGCTCGATTCCGAGGATCCCGCCGAGGCCGCGAAGGCTGCGGCCGAAAACGAGCTATCGGAGACCATGGCCCTGCAATGGGCGGCCATGGTCGAGGACGGCAGCCGCGATCTCGGCACCGGCAAGAACTCCGGCGAGCGGGTGTTGTCGCAGGAGGAGATCGACAACCTCCTGGGCTTCGCCGTCGGCGACGTCACCCTCGACGACCATTCCGGCATTCGCGCCATCATCGATTCGGCGATGGTCTCCTACGAGCGTCTGCCGATGCTCGAAATCGTCTTCGACCGCCTGGTGCGGTTGCTGACGACGAGCTTGCGCAATTTCACCTCCGACAACGTCGAAGTCTCGCTCGACCGCATCACCTCGGTGCGCTTCGGCGACTACATGAATTCGATCCCGCTGCCCGCCGTCCTCACCGTCTTCAAGGCCGAAGAGTGGGACAATTTCGGCATGGCTGTGGTCGATTCCAGCCTGATCTACTCGATGATCGACGTGCTGCTCGGCGGCCGCCGCGGCACCAGCCAGCTCCGCATCGAGGGGCGGCCCTACACCACGATCGAGACCGAGCTGGTCAAGCGGCTGGTCGAGGTGGTCATGGCCGACGCCGAGCAGGCATTCCGGCCGCTGTCGCCGGTGACCTTCACGATCGACCGGCTCGAGACCAATCCGCGTTTCGCCGCGATCAGCCGTCCCGCCAACGCCGCGATCCTGGTGCGCCTGCGCATCGACATGGAAGACCGCGGCGGCAACATCGAGCTGCTGCTGCCTTATGCGACCATCGAACCGATCCGGGGCGTCCTGCTCCAGATGTTCATGGGCGAAAAGTTCGGCCGCGATCCGGTCTGGGAAGGCCATTTCGCCACCGAGATCAACCAGGCCGAGATCGCCGTCGATGCCGTGCTCTATGAGGCCGACATTCCGCTCAAGCAGCTGATGCGGCTGAAGGTCGGCGACACGCTGCCGCTGGACATGCGCGCCGACGCCAACGTCACCGTGCGCTGCGGCGACGTCACGCTGACCGAGGGGCGGATGGGCCGGGTCGGCGACCGCGTCGCGATCCGCGTGACGAAACCCTTGCGCAAGCCAAGTACGACACTTGCGATGTTCGAGAAGGTGGACGAGCAGAACAAGATGATGGAGGCCCCATGAACCACTCCCTGGGAATGGCGATCGAGACGCTGGTGGCTATCCTGCTGATGCTGACGATCTTCTACTGCGTCATGCTCAACAAGCGGCTGACGCGGCTGAAGGCGGACGAGCATTCGCTGAAGGCGGTGATCGGCGAGCTGATCACCGCGACCGAGATCGCCGAGCGCGCGATCGGCGGGCTGAAGCTCGCCGTGCGCGACGTCAACGAGAACCTCGGCAGCCAGCTCGCCGCGGCGACGCAGATGTCGGATCAGCTCCACAAGCAGCTCGGCGAAGCCGACAACGTGGTGCGGCGGCTGTCCAAGATCGCGATCGCCGCGCGCCCCATGACGAACCCGGAACCGGTTGCCGCGCCAGCAGCCAAGCCCTCGACGGCGAAGGCGGTGGCGGCTGCGGCCGAAGCCTTCTCCGAACGCCGACGATCCAACGGCATTGCCGCATAAAGTCAGGGTATGAAGTCCTTTCGTAACATCCGCGTCATCCCGATCGTCCTGGTCGCCGTCGCAGGTCTCGCCACGCTGAAGGTGGCGGGCCTCGTGATCAATGGCGGCTACGTCTTCGACTACAAGCCGAACCAGACCAAGAAATCCTGGGCGCAGGAGAATCTGAACTTCCCGAGCGGCCGCGAGGAGCCGGAGATCATCACCGGCTCGACCCATGGCGCGCCGAAGGAAGCGCCCAAGCCGGCCGCGCCCGAGACCAAGCCGGAAGGCACCGTGGTCAAGATCGACGAAGCCCAGCCGCAGATCTCCGCCTCCGAGCGCGCGATCCTCGAACGGTTGCAGGCGCGCCGCCAGGAGATCGAGGCCCGCCAGCGCGAGATCGACATCCGCGAGAGCCTGTTGAAGTCGGCCGAGAAGCGCATCGAAGGCAAGGTCGAGGAGATGAAGGCGGTGGAAACCCGCATCTCCGCGACGCAGGCTGAGCAGAAGGCCGCCGAAGCCCAGCGCATGAAGGGCCTCGTGACCATGTATGAGGGCATGAAGCCCAAGGACGCCGCGCGGGTGTTCGACCGGCTCGAGATGGGCGTGCTGATCGAGATCGCCTCGGCGATCGCGCCACGGAAGATGTCGGACATCATGGGGCTGATGTCGCCGGAGGCCGCCGAGAAGCTGACGGTCGAGATGGCCCGTCGTGCCAATGGCGGCGGCGATCAGTCGGCCTCGGCCGGCGAGCTGCCGAAGATCGACGGCAAGCCGACGCAAAAGCCGAATTGAGGGCTCATACTTAAGAAGTCCTTAATTGGCAAAACCTTAGAATCGGGGGCAGGGGCCGGCACCAGTGCCGCCGTGGACCCGTCGAAACGGAAGACATGCCGCCAATGGCGCGAGAGGCTGCCGATGGATTGTGGTCGCGAGCCCGCGCTCTGGCGCCGGGGCTGTCGCGTCATGTCCGAAAAGCTGGCGTCCTGGCGGTCTGCCTGCTGGTCGGCCTCGGTGCGCCGGCCCGGGCGGCCGATCCGGTCAGGGGCGAGGCGAGCTTTTCGGCCGGCGGCGGCTTTGCCCGTCTCGTGATCAAGCTCGGCGAGGACGTGCCCTCGGAGGTGACGACCGCGGGCTCCATCCTCATCATCCGCTTCGACCGGCCGGTCGACGTTCCCGTCGACCGCGTTCCGGAAGGCGCGCCCGATTACGTCAACTCCGCGCGCAGCGACCCCGATGGCGGCGCCATCCGCCTGTCGCTGGCGCGTCGCGTCACCGTCAACACCATGAATGCGGGCGAGCGCACCTTCGTCGACCTCCTGCCGGAGGGCTGGAAGGGACCGCCGCCGAGCCTGCCGATGGACGTCGTCAAGGAACTCGCCGAGCGCGCCCGCGCGGCCGAGCGCGCGCTGCGCGCCCAGCGTGCCGCGGCGGAGACCAAGAAGCGTCCGCAGATCCGCGTGCGTGCCTCGGTGCAGCCGACCTTCGTGCGCTTCGTGTTCGAGATGCCCGACGGCGTCGGCGTGTCCTCCGTACTCAACGAGCAGAAGCTCACGCTCGCTTTCAACGCCAACCTTAATTTCGATCTGGCGGACGCCGTCGTCGCAGCGCCGCCGAACGTCGCCTCGATCAAGCAGAAGGCCGACATCGACCAGACCAATGTCGAGATCGCGCTGATCGGCGATTCCGACGTGCATTCGTTCCGCGACGAGAAGAACTACGTCGTCGACGTCTCCTTCCAGCCCGACAAGGGCAAGACCGCCGCGACGCCCGAGGCGGCGATCGCGCAGATGAAGCCTGCAGGTCACGGACCCGCGCCGGCGCCGGACAAGCAAGCGGCCCAGAAGCCGAAGGACGTCCATAAGGACGCCCATGGCGAAATCGCGCCGCCGACCTCCGAAACGATCGCGCGCGAAGCCAAGATCGACGTCAAGCCCGAGATGAAGCCGGCCGCGCCCGCCGCGATGCCGACCGCGGAAGCGCCGAAACCGGCGCCGGCTCCCGCGACCGAGGCCGCGCAAGCGCCGGAAGCGTCCAAGGAAGCTCTGAAGGAAGCTCCGAAGGAAATTTCGAAGGAAGCTGCGAAGCCCGCGCCGCCAATGGCCGAAGCTGCGGCCGCGCCTGCCAAGCCGGCGCCTGCGGAAGCGCCGAAAGAGGCCGCGAAGGAGCCGGTCAAGGACGCCGCCAAGGCCGCGTCCGCCGAAGCGCCGGCCGCGCCGCAGCCCGCCGTCGCCGGCGTCGATGCGCGCCGCGACAGTGACGGCTTGCGCGTGACGTTCCCGATTCAGGTCGCAACACCGGCGGCGGCGTTCCGCCGCGGCGACACGGTGTGGCTGGTGTTCGATACGCCGAAGCCGATCGACGTCGAGGCGATCCGCAGCAAGGGCGGGGTGATGATCGGCGATGTCGGCCGCATTCCGCTCGACAAGGGGCAGGCGGTGCGCATCCGTCTCACCCGCCCGCTGGTCTATTCGCTGGCGAGCGAGGAGGTCGGCAAGGAGACCAACTGGATGCTGACGCTCGCCGACAAGATCCAGACGACGCCGCTGCCGCTGATGATGTCGCGCAACATCACCGACCCCGCGCTCGCCAACATCGCCATCCCCTTCGCCAATCCGGGCCAGCTGCACAAGCTCACCGACCCCGATGCCGGCGACACGCTCTTCGTCGTCACCGCGCAGCGGCCGGTGCGCGGCTTCATCAAGCGGCAGGATCTCGTCGATCTCTCGCTGCTGGAATCTGCGCACGGCATCGCGATCCGGCCGAATTCCGACGAGGTCGGCGTCGAGGTCGGCGCCGACAAGGTGATCCTCGGCAAGAAGGGCGGACTGACGCTGTCGCCGGTCGACATCTCGGCCGAGCGGGCGCCGACCGCGGTGCGTCCGGTGTTCAGCCCCGAAGGCTGGCGCAAAGGCCAGTCGGAAAATTTCGTGACGCGCCAGAGCGAGCTGATCACGGCGATCTCGGCCGTCGAGCCGGCGCTGCGCTCGCTGCCGCGGCTCGATCTCGCGCAATTCTACATGTCGCGCGCGATGTATCACGAAGCCAAGGCCGTCACCGATCTGATGCTGAGCGATCCGCTCAACAAGGAGGAGAGCGGCGCGCTGATCATGCATGCGATCGCCAGCATCCTGATCGGCCGTCCGGCGCAGGGCCTGAAGGACCTGGCCAATCCCGTGATCGGCAACAGCCACGATTCCCAGCTCTGGAAGGCGCTCGCCTATGCGCGCCAGGGCAAATGGGCTGACGCGCGCGAGAAGTTCAAGAACGTCGAATTCGCGATCGCCTCGCTGCCGCTCGACATCCAGCGCATCGTGACGATGGAGGCGATGCGCGCCTCGCTCGAGGTGAAGGACTATGCCGGCGCCTCCAAGCGCCGCAGCGAGCTCGAGGTCGTCGGCGTCTCGCCCGAGGCCGCGCCCGGCTTCGCCGTGCTGCGCGGCCGGCTCGCCGAGGCGCTCGGCCACGACAAGGACGCGCTCGACGATTACAGATTCGCGGCCGCCTCGGCCGATCGGCCGGCTGCGGCCGAGGCCAAGCAGCTCGAGATCGCGCTGCGGCAGAAACGCGACGAGATCGGCAAGGACGAGGCGCTGAGCGAGCTCGAAACCCTGTCCATGACCTGGCGCGGCGACTCGATCGAGGTCAGGACGCTGCAGATACTGTCGAAGATGTACGCCGAGGGCGGGCGCTACCGCGACGCGCTCACCGCAGCGCGCACCGCGACCAGGCTGCAGCCGAACTCGGAAGCCTCGCGCCAGGCGCAGGATCTCGCCTCGGACCTGTTCACGCAGATCTTCCTGGGGCCGAAGGGTGACGAGCTGCCCGAGGTCGAGGCGCTCGGGCTGTTCTACGAGTTTCGCGAGTTGACGCCGATCGGCCGGCGCGGCGACGAGCTGATCCGCCGTCTCGCCGACCGTCTCGCCTCGATCGACCTGCTCGACCAGGCGGCCGAGCTGCTGCAATATCAGGTCGACCACCGCCTCGAAGGCGCCGCCCGCGCCCAGGTTGCCGCACGCCTGTCCATGATCTATCTCGCCAATCGCAAACCGGACAAGGCGATCACGGCGCTGCGCGCGAGCCGCATCAGCGATCTCTCCGGCGAGCTCAGGCAGCAGCGCCTGTTGCTGGAAGCGCGCGCGCAGAGCGACGTCGGCCGTCACGATCTCGCACTCGATATCGTCTCCAACGTCTCCGGGCGCGAAGTGCTGCGGCTGCGTTCCGACATCTTCTGGGCAGCACGGCGCTGGCGCGAGTCCGCCGAGCAGATCGAGCTCTATTACGGCGAGCGCTTCCGCGACTTCAAGCCGCTCAATTCGGTGGAGAAGAGCGACATCATCCGCGCCGCGGTCGGCTACGCGCTCGCCGACGATTCGATCGGCCTGTCGCGCTTCCGCGAGAAATACGCGCCGCTGATGAGCGAGAGCGCGGACCGTCTCGCCTTCGACATCGCCAGCAAGCCTGCCGCGGCCTCCAGCGCCGAATTCGCCGAGATCGCCAAGCTCGCCGCCAGCGTCGATACGCTCGACGGCTTCCTGCGCGAGATGAAGCAACGCTTCCCCGACGCCACCGCCCGCGCGCCGCAGGCCAAGGAAGAAGCCGACCACACCGGCTCGCTGCCGACGATCCCGGTCGTGCGGCAGATCAAGATGACGCGGTAGCTTTCAGTCTCTGCGTTCAAGCGACGAGCCGCCGCTCCATCGTCCGTCATTGCGAGCGCAGCGAAGCAATCCAGCAATCCCTCCGCAGCGGCAGTCTGGATTGCTCCGTCGCAAGGGCTCCTCGCAATGACGGGGAGGGGCCGGAGGCTATCGCGGGAGCGGTGGGAACGCGAGCGTCACCAGAAGGCCGCTATCCCCCGTAGCTCTGCACCAGGCTTCCGGCCACCAGCGACCAGCCGTCGACCAGAACGAAGAAGATCAGCTTGAACGGCAGCGAGATCGTCGCAGGGGGCAGCATCATCATGCCCATCGACATCAGCACCGAGGCGACGACGAGGTCGATGATCAGGAAGGGCAGGAACAACAGGAAGCCGATCTCGAAGGCGCGCTTCAGCTCGGAGATCATGAAGGCGGGGACGAGGATGCGCAGTGCCAGTTCGTCGGGCGTGGCCGGCGGCGGCTCGCCCGAGAGGTCGAGGAACAGCTTGAGGTCCTTCTCGCGCACGTTCTTCTGCATGAAGCCGCGCAAGGGAACGGAGGCGCGCTGCAGCGCGTCCTCGACGCCGATCTGGTTGGCGACGAGCGGGCGGATGCCGTCGTCGTAGGATTTTTGCAGCACGGGCCCCATCACGAAGAAGGTGAGGAACATCGCCAGCGCGATGATCACCGAGTTCGGCGGCGCGGTCGCCGTGCCCATCGCGGTGCGCAGCAGCGACAGCACGACCACGATGCGCGTGAACGACGTCATCATGATCAGGATCGACGGCGCGATCGACAGCACGGTGAGCAGCGCGATCAGCTGGATCGCGCGCTCGGTGACGCCGCCGCCACCGGCGCCGCCGCCGAGATTGATGCTGATGTCCTGCGCGTGCGCCGGCATCGCTGCCGATGCCGCGCCGATCAGAACAGAAAGGAAAACAACTCTACGCGGGAGGGACGGCAGCCTCACGAAGACGGCTTCGGACGGCCGAGCAGCGAGGCCATCTCGTCTTCGAGATTTTCAAAGCTGGTCTTTTCGGCGGCCGGTTTCGCCGGTGGTGCCGGCGGCTCGCTGCGTGCGGCGCGCGGGGGAGCAGCAGGCGGCTCCGGCGCAACCGGAGGCGCGACCGTCTCGCCGGCCGGGCGACGCAGCGCAGCCTCCAGCCGCTGCGCCATCTCGGCGAGATTTTGCTCGGCGCTGGAGGGGGCGGCAGTGGAAGCCGGCGGCGGAACGGGCGGAGCTTGCGGCACCGGCGGAGGAGGCGGGGCAGCGACGCGCTCGGCGCGCACCGGCGGCATCTTCGGCGGCTCGCTCTGGCGGGGCGGCCGCGGCATCAGCGGCGCCTCGCTGCGCGGAACGCGCGGCGGCAGCGGCTCGGGCCGCGGTTCACGCTCGAGGCGTGGCGCGACCGGATCGGCCGTGAAGCCGGCGAGGGGATCGCTGCGGCGTTCGGCCAGCGCGGGAGCGGGCCGGCGCACCTCGTCGGCGAAGGACGGGCGCGCGGGCCGCGGCGGCGGCTCGGGCATTTGCGGCTCGGGATGATCGAGCAACTCCGGTCGCGGTGCTTCGTCGGCCCAGCCGCTGGTATCCGGCATGGGCGCAAGCCGCGGCGGTTCCGCGTTCGGACGCTGCGGAAGCTGGTCGCGGCCGGGCGCGGCGCGAACGATATTGGGCTCGACGACGATATCGGTCGGCCCGCCGATCATCAGGAGATGCTCGACATTGTCACGCCGGACCAGCACCAGGCGGCGCCGACCGTCGACCGCGGCAGCGTCGATCACCGCGAGCCGGGGCATCCTGCCGCGCTGGGTGTTGGCGCCGACCCGGCCGCCGGCGAATCGGCGCACCAGCCAGGCAGCGACGCCGATCAACGCCAGGACGACGATGAACGCGACGATGAAGGTGATAGGGCTGCCTTGCATACTTGTCCCCGACAAATGGCGCTGTTCTCGTGCCGACGGTCAGACTCCAACCACCGGCTCTAACGATGCCCCAAACTGCGATTTCTTAACGTCCCACGGCAAGTTTTGCCGTCCCCAAGTCTTAATAACCCATGAATCGCTCGATCCAAAACGACTTCTTGGCCTGTGCATGCGCCGCCAAATGGTTGGGTTAATGCCGGTTTTGGAGACGTAGAATCACGGGAGCGCAAAATTGTGTCCCGCCCGGGGACACGCATCGAGGGCGGCCTTAACCAGCTGTTAACCATACACGCGGCAAATTCTGCCTAGCGGCGGACCCAAGGTTCGCAAGCAGGCGGAAGGAGCCGCGACGATGTCCATCAACGACCTCCCGGTGCTGTCGGCGCTTCGCACCAAGATGCAGTGGCACCAGGAGCGCCAGCGCGTCCTGTCCGAGAACGTCTCCAATTCCGACACGCCCAAATTCCGGCCGCGCGACCTGGTCGAGCCCAAGCTCGACAAGGCCGGGGCCGTCACCGGCTCGATGGGCCCCCTGGCAATGACCCGCACCAGCAGCTCTCACATGGCGCCGTCGGGGGCTGCTTCCGGATTCGACCAGAACAGGAATGCAGGCTTCGAGACCCGCCCCGCGGGCAACGCCGTCAATCTCGAAGAGGAGATGATGAAGGCGGCCAGCAACCAGATGGACTACGCGGCGGCGACCTCGCTCTATTCGAAGAGCCTGCACCTGCTCAAGACCGCGATCGGCAAGGGCTAGAGGTAGGGGAGGCGCATCATGGCCAATGACAGCAGCGACTTTGCCCGTTCGATGGCGATCGCGACCTCCGGTCTGCGGGCGCAAGCCGGCCGCATGCGGGTGATCTCGGAAAACATCGCGAACGCGGATTCGACCGCGCAGACCGCCGGCGGCGATCCCTATCGGCGCAAGGTTCCCACCTTCTCCTCCGCGCTCGACCGCACGCTCGACGCGCAGGTCGTCACGCTCGGCAAGATCAAGCCCGACCAGTCGAACTTCCGCGTCAAATACGAGCCCAGCAATCCGGTCGCGGACGCCAGCGGCAACGTCAAATATCCCAACGTGAACTCGGTGGTCGAGATGACCGACATGCGCGACGCGCAGCGGTCCTACGAGGCCAATCTCAACATCATAAGTGCGACGCGCCGGATGATCCAGCGCACGCTCGACATTCTCAAGAGCTGAACAGGACAATTGAGCCATGGCATCACCGACAGTCGCCGCCAACGCCTATGCCAACCTTGCCCGTGTGCTGGAGAACAGCGGTGCCGGTGCCGGCAAAGCCACCGAGGCCGGCGGGCAATCCTTTGCCTCGATGCTGAAGGACGCCGTCGGCAGCGTCATGGAGTCCGGCCGCAAGTCGGACGCGCAGACGGTGGCGATGGCCGCCGGCAAGGCCAACGTGATGGACGTGGTGACGGCGGTGGCGGACACCGACGTCGCGGTGTCCACCCTGGTCTCGGTCCGCGACCGCGTCATCGCGGCGTATGAAGACATCATGAAGATGCCGATCTGATCCTCGGCGTTGGCGCTCGCTCCATTCGTCATTGCGAGCGTAGTGAAGCAATCCAGAATCTCTCCGGCGAGGCAGTCTGGATTGCTTCGTCGCAACGGCTCCTCGCAATGACGGGGAGAGGGCGTTCGCTCCTCGCCGCGGTGGCGGGGATGAAAGTTGAACAAGGAATTATGCAATGACCGGCCCCGAGACCCTCGACGTTGCGCGCGATGCGATCTGGACGATCGTGATCGTGTCCTCCCCCCTGATGGTGGTCGGTCTGGTGGTCGGCGTCATCGTGTCGCTGTTCCAGGCGCTGACGCAGATCCAGGAACAGACGCTGATCTACGTGCCGAAGATCCTGGCCATCTTTGCCACGATGCTGCTGGCGCTGCCGTTCATGGCCGACGCGCTTCACGCCCACATGCTGCGGATATCGTCGCGAATCATCGGCGGCTGAGGCAAGATGCGTCGATTATGCGCATCGACGTCTCGCTGCTGCCGGCGCTCGCCGCCGCCTTCATGCTCGCCTTCGCCCGGGTCGGCGCGATGGTGATGCTGTTGCCGGGGCTGGGCGAGACCAATATTCCGACGCGGATCAAGCTGTCGATCGCGCTGCTGCTGACGCTGATCATCCTGCCGCTGCATCGCGACGCCTACCATGTCGACATGGGCTCGCTGGCGCCGCTCCTGGTCCTGATGTTGCACGAGATCGCGATCGGAATCGTGCTGGGCGCCACCGCGCGCGTGACGCTGTCGGCGCTCCAGGTCGCGGGATCGGTGATCGCGCAACAGATGGGGCTCGGCTTCGTCACCTCGGTCGACCCGACGCAGGGCCAGCAGGGCGTGCTGGTCGGCAATTTCCTGACCATGCTCGGGGTGACGCTGCTGTTCGCCACCGACAGCCATCATCTGGTGATCGCGGCGCTGAACGACAGCTATACGATCTTCTCGCCGGGCGAGACCGTATCGAGTGGCGACGTGGCCGCGCTCGCAACGCGCGCCTTTGCCGCCGCGTTCCGCCTCGGCCTGCAGCTCTCCGGACCGTTCCTGGTGTTCGGCCTGGTCTTCAACATCGGCCTCGGCGTGCTGGCGCGGCTGATGCCGCAGATGCAGGTCTATTTCGTCGGCGTGCCGCTCTCGATCTTCGCGGGATTCCTGGTGCTCGCCATGGTGCTCACGGCGATGATGGGGACGTATCTGGATTACTTCATCGGTGTCATGCACCAGTTGATGCCGCTGAGGTAACGGTAGATGTCAGAAGACAAGGACCCAGAGAGTCAAACAGAAGACCCGACGCAAAAGCGTCTGGACGACGCGCTCGAACGCGGCGACGTCGCCAAGAGCCAGGAGATCAACACCTGGTTCATGATGGCGGGCGGCACGCTCGTGGTCTCGACCTTCTCGGCCTCGGTGGGCAGCGGGCTGCTGGCGCCGATGCGGGGCCTGCTTGCCAATTCCTGGATGATCAAGACCGACGGCAAGGCCCTGATCGCGCTGATGCAGCAGATCGAATTCGCCATTCTCGCGGCGATCGGCGTGCCTCTGATGATGCTGATGCTGGCGGCGATTGCCGGCAACATGCTGCAGCATCGCCTGGTCTGGTCGGCCGAATCCCTGACGCCGAAATTCAGCAAGATATCGCCCGGCGCCGGCTTCAAGCGCATCTTCGGCAAGCAGGCGGCGGCCAATTTTCTCAAGGGCATCGGCAAGCTGGTCGCGCTCAGCGTGGTCATGACCATGATCCTGTGGCCGGAGCGGCATCGCATGGAGGCGATGGTCAGGCTCGACCCGGCCGCCATGCTCGGCGCCAGCACCAGCATGACGATCCATCTGCTCGGTGCGGTGGTCGCGGCGCTCGCGATCATCGCCATTGCCGATTATTTCTTCCAGTACCGCAGCTGGTTCCAGCGGCAGAAGATGTCGCTCCAGGAGATCAAGGAAGAGTTCAAGCAGTCCGAAGGCGATCCGCACATCAAGGGCAAGCTCAGGCAGTTGCGCCAGCAACGCTCCAGGAAGCGCATGATGACGGCGGTTCCCAAGGCCTCGGTGATCATCACCAACCCGACCCACTACTCGGTGGCGCTGTCCTACGAGCGCGGCATGACGGCCCCGATCTGCGTCGCCAAGGGCGTCGACAATCTCGCCTTCAAGATCCGTGAGATCGCGCGCGAGCACGACATCCCGATCGTGGAGAACGTGCCGCTCGCCCGCGCGCTGTACGCCACCGTCGAGATCGATCAGGAAATCCCGGCCGAGCACTACCATGCGGTCGCCGAAGTCATCGGCTACGTCATGCGGCTGAAGCGCGGATTTGGCGCCGGGCGAGGATAAAACACCCGAAAAGTACCGGAAATGGCGGTAATCTGGGAATCAGCGTACCTTTCGCCTCCGCTGCCCTTGCACCTCAGGGTCCGATTCAGGCAGGGAGGACCCCACGCGCGCTGTCGCGCGTTGATTCTCTGCAGACAGGCTGCGCCAGCTCGAGAATGACCGCCGAAACCGACCACGACCTCACCCGCGAGCCCGTTGCGACGCACGAGCCGTCGCCGCGCTCGGGCAGCATTGCGCTGGTGCTGCTGGTGGCCGCCGGCCTCGTCGCCGTCGCCATCGGGCTGATGACGCTCGGGCGCGCGCAGGCGCAGCCCTATATCCTCGGCATCCTTGCCGTGCTGGCGATGGTCGGCCTGTTCAACCTGTTCGCTTTCGCCGCCGGGATCATCCGCTTCGCCGACCGCAGCCTCGACGATCCGGTCGTGGGCCGGATCGCCGATCACGGGTTCGATGGCCTCGCCGTGACCGATCAGCGCGGCCACGTGGTCTATTCCAACGCGGCCTATCTGACGCTCACCGGCGCGACCGGCCCGCAGGACGTGCGCCCGGTCGAGCGTGTCTTCATCGGCAACCCCGACGTTTCGGAGGCCGTGTTCCGCCTGCTCAAGGCCGCGCGCGAAGGCAAGCGGCAGCAGGAAGAGGTTCGCATCTCCGGCCAGGACGGCAGCCAGGGCCGCTGGCTGCGCATGCGGGTGCGCCCGCTCGGCACCGGCAAGCGCGAGGCGAAATACGCGGTGTGGTCGATCGCCGACATCACCCGCGACCGCGAGCGCCAGGAGGACGTGTTCCAGGAGCTCCAGCACGCCATCGAATATCTGGACCACGCGCCGTGCGGCTTCTTCTCGGTCAATCCCGCCGGCGAGCTCGCTTACGTCAACGCGACGCTGGCGAATTGGCTCGACTACGACCTCGCCGAGATCGGCTCGGGCGGTCTCAAGCTGACCGACATCGTCTCCGGCGACGGTGCCTCGCTGCTGACGTCGATCGTGGCCGTGCCGGGCGAGGTGAAGACCGAGGTCTTCGACATCGATTTGCGCATGCGCACCGGCAAGACCATGCCGGTGCGGCTCTATCACAAGCTCGCCTTCGGCGCCGACGGCGCCCCGGGGCCGTCGCGCACGCTCGTGATCAGCCGCGCCCGCGACGAGCGCAGCGATCCCGATCGTGCCGCCGAAGTGCGCTTCATGCGCTTCTTCGACCATACGCCGATGGCGATCGCGACCGTGGACCGCGCCGGCAACGTCGTGCGCGCCAATGCGCGCTACGCCAAGCTCGGGCAGGCGCTCGGGCTCGACAGCGCCTCCAAGTCGATCTTCCGAGCGGTGAATTCGCGCGACCGTCACCTCCTGATCGCGGCCATCAACCAGGCCGCCGAAGGCCAGGCCGACGTCGCGCCGGTGGAAGTGGCGCTGGAAGGGCCCAGGGAGCGCTGGGGCCAGTTCTTCGTTACGCCGGTCGATGCTGCCGAGAACGAGGCGGAAGCCGCCATCGTGCACATGCTCGAGACCACCGAGCGGCGCGCGCTGGAGAACCAGATCAACCAGTCGCAGAAGATGGAGACGGTCGGCCAGCTCGCCGGCGGCATCGCCCACGACTTCAACAACGTGCTCTCCGCCATCATGATGGCGAACGACTTCCTGTTGAACGCGCACAAGCCGACCGATCCGTCGTTCCAGGACATCATGCAGATCAAGCAGAACGCCACGCGCGCCGCCACGCTGGTGCGGCAGCTGCTGGCGTTCTCGCGACGGCAGACGCTGCGGCCGCAGGTGCTCGATCTCGGCGATGCGCTGTCCGATCTCGCGATGCTGCTGCGCCGGCTGATCGGCGAAAAGGTCAAGCACGAGACCATCCACGGCCGCGATCTCTGGCCGGTCAAGGTCGACGTCTCCCAGTTCGAGCAGGTCATCGTCAATCTCGCGGTGAACGCGCGCGACGCCATGCCCGACGGCGGCAAGCTGATCATCCGCACCGCCAACGTCACCGCGGAAGAAGCGGCCAAGCTCGCCTACAAGGGCATGCCGGCCGCGGATTATGTCCGCATCGAGGTCGCCGACACCGGCACCGGCATTCCCGCCGACATCCGCGACAAGATTTTCGAGCCGTTCTTCTCGACCAAGGAGGTCGGCAAGGGCACCGGCCTCGGCCTTTCCACCGTCTACGGCATCGTCAAGCAGACCGGCGGCTTCATCTACGTCGATTCCGCGCCGGGCAAGGGCACCTCGTTCCACATCTTCCTGCCGCGCCATCATGCCGAGCCCGAGGCGCAGGTCGAGCAGCCGGCGGCTGCGGTCAGCGCGGCCAACGGCGCCGGAAAGGATGCCCCGGCGGCCGAGGCCAAGCCGCGCACCGATCTCACGGGACAGGGCACCATCCTACTGGTCGAGGACGAAGAGGGCCTGCGCGCGCTGAACGCACGCGGCTTGCGCTCGCGCGGTTACACCGTGGTCGAGGCCGAGAATGGCGTCGATGCCATGGAAGTGCTGGAGGAGCAGAGCGGGGCGATCGATCTCGTCGTCTCCGACGTCGTCATGCCCGAGATGGACGGCCCGACGCTTTTGAAGGCGATGCGGGAGAAGAACCCCGACATCAAGTTCATCTTCGTCTCCGGCTATGCCGAGGACGCGTTCGAGAAGAGCCTGCCTGAGGGCCAGCAGTTCGACTTCCTGCCGAAACCGTTCACGCTCAGCCAGCTGGTGGCGGCGGTGAAGGAGACGATGGCGAAGCAGGGGTGAGAAGTGGGCTTACGTCCTGCCCCACATTCTCCGTCATTGTGAGCGCAGCGAAGCAATCCAGAATCTCTCGGCGGCGGCAGTGTGGGTTGCTTCGTCGCAAGCGCTCCACGCAATGACGACGAGAGAGCCGGGCTCGCAAGGAGGCGAAAGAGCGGAAGTCTCTTGTCAAAACCGCCGGTAGCCCGCAACCACGGGTTCCCCGCGCATCCGGCCAAACCACGGCCAAATATGGGCTTTTGCCACATCCCCGCGACTGAGGGCCGCAGCCGCAAGTTCCCAAACACACTTCACTTTTCGGGAAGTCTGCCCATCTTAGGGGCACGTCCCCATGCCGGGGATTTGGGAAACGCACATGAATTTCTCGCTACGCTCCCGCAGTCTCTTCAAGACGATCGCTGTCGTGCTGGCGCTTGCGCTGCCGACCGCACTGGCGATCTCGTCCGCCGACGCGCGTGTCGGCGGCGGCGGCTCGTCGGGCTCACGCGGCTCGCGCACCTTTTCGGCGCCGCCCTCGACCTCCACGGCGCCGGGCTCGGCCTCGCAATTCAACCGCACCTACACCCAGCCGGGTGCAGGCATGAACTCGGCTGCGTCCGCGCCCGCGCGCGGCGGCCTGTTCGGTGGCCGCGCCGGCGGCTTCATGGGCGGCCTTGCGGCCGGCTTCCTCGGCGCCGGCCTGCTCGGCATGCTGTTCGGCGGCGGCCTGTTCGGCGGCCTCGGCGGCCTGTCCTCGATCCTGGGCCTGATCATCCAGATCGTGCTTGTGGTGTTGGTGGTGCGGCTGGCGATGTCCTGGTGGCAGCGCCGTCAGACGCCGCAGGCGGCCTATGCCAATGCCGATGCGGGCGCAGCTTCCGGACCGCAGCCGAACCAGCGCGGCGGCCTCGGTGGTGGACTTGCCGGCGGTCTTGGCGGCTTCGGCTTCGGCGCGAACGCCAACAACGCGCCGCTCGAGATCAAGCCGGACGATTACGAGGCGTTCGAGCGCCTGCTCGGCGACGTCCAGACCGCCTGGTCGAACGAGGACGTGGCCAAGCTGCACACGCTCGCGACGCCGGAGATGGTCTCCTATTTCGAGCAGGACCTCGGCCAGAACCGCGCGCGCAACGTCGTCAACAAGGTGACCGGCGTCAAGCTGTTGCAGGGCGACCTCGCGGAAGCCTGGCGCGAGGGCGAGACCGACTACGCGACGGTTGCGCTGCGCTTCGCGCTCACCGACAAGACGCTCGACCGCAACAGCGGCACGGTCGTCGCCGGCAGCGAACAGCCGGGTGAAGTCACTGAAGTCTGGACCTTCGCCCGACGGCCCGGCAGCAGCTGGGAATTGTCGGCGATCCAGCAGACCAACTGATCGCTGAAACACTCGGACGAAACGAAGGCGTCGTGCTTACCGCACGGCGCCTTTTTCTTTTCGGCGTATCGCGCCGCATTGGAATAAGCGGACGCGCCTTGGGTTGAAATCAGGCAGCCAACGACAAGCACAACGGGAGGACCACATGATCCGCATCGAGAAAGCCGTGACGATTTCAGGCCTTGCGCTGGCAATCGCCTTACTGGCCATGCCATCGGCGCAAGCACAGTCGGCCGACATGACGTTCTTCGTGACGTCCAATGGCCCGGGCAAGGGCGCTGATCTCGGTGGGCTCGAGGGAGCCGATGCGCAATGCCAGAAGCTTGCGCAGGCCGGCGGCGCCGGCGCCAAGACCTGGCGTGCCTATCTCTCTACGCAGGCCGCCGACGGCAAGCCGGCCGTCAACGCCAAGGACCGCATCGGCAAGGGACCGTGGCAGAACGCCAAGGGCACGATGATCGCCAAGGACATGGCCGAGCTGCACGGCGCTGCCAACAACCTCACCAAGCAAACGGCGCTCAGCGAAAAGGGCGAGGTCATCAACGGCCGCGGTGACACGCCGAACCGGCACGACATCCTGACGGGCACGCAACCCGACGGCACCGCGTTCGCCGCCGGTGACGACAAGACCTGCAAGAATTGGACGTCGAGCACGCAAGGCGCCGCGGTCGTCGGCCATGCGGATCGTCAAGGCCTTCGCGACGATGAGCCGTCGAAATCATGGAACAGCTCCCACCCCTCGCGCGGTCCCGAGGGCGGCTGCTCGCAGGCCGATCTGAAGAGCACCGGCGGCGACGGGTTGTTGTATTGTTTTGCGGCGAATTGAGTTAAGGGCGCGAAGCTCTTTAGTCTCGTCATTGCGAGCGTAGCGAAGCAATCCAGACCGCCTCCGCGGAGACGCTCTGGATTGCTTTGCTTGCGCTCGCAGTGACGTTGTGGCGCCGATGTTCCGTCACATGACGACGGAACATGCGGCTCTATGCTACATTGGTCCGATCGTCCCCACGCTCACGGACCTCTCTCATGAAATACGAACTCTACTACTGGCCCGAGATCCAGGGCCGCGGCGAATATGTGCGGTCGGCGCTGGAGGAGGCGGGGGCCGCTTACGTCGATGTCGCACGCGGGCCGCGCGGCACGGCCGCGATGATGAAGATGATGGACGCGCATCAGGGCACGCCGCCCTTTGCGCCGCCGTTCCTGAAGGCGGGCAAGCTCGTCATCGGCCAGACCGCCAATATCCTGCTCTATCTCGGCGGCCGCCACGGGCTCGCGCCGAAGGCGGAGGCCGGGCAGCTCTGGGTGCACCAGCTGCAGCTCACCATCACCGATTTCGTGGTCGAGATCCACGACACCCATCATCCACTCGGGCCCTCGCTCTATTACGAGGACCAGAGGCCGCCGGCGAAGAAGCGCACGGCGGATTTCTGGAGCGAGCGCGTGCCGAAATATCTCGGCTATTTCGAGCAGCTTCTCGCCGGCAATGGCGGCGCCTATGTCACCGGCCGGCGGCTCACTTACGTCGACCTCTCGCTATTCCAGATCGTCGCCGGGCTGCGCTATGCCTTCCCGAAACGCATGACGGCGTTCGAGACGGACATTCCGGGGCTCGTCGCCCTGCACGACCGCATCGCCGCGCGGCCGAACATCAAGGCCTATCTGGCAAGCGAACGCCGCATTCCCTTCAACGAACAGGGCATCTTCCGCCGCTACAAGGAGCTCGACGGCTAGAGCGTTTTCGACGCAGGACATCTAGCCGGTCCGGAGGGAGGCTGGCGGCAGTCCCCGTTCCGGACCGGCCGCTTCGGGCGAGATCGATCGCCCGAACGCGTCTTGGCCGGGAAGCGCACGTGAGCGCTCCGGCGCAGGCAGATTGCTGGAATCGTCGGGGACGGGAGAGAGGTCGTGCTCGTCGGGGCAGGGTGGCTTGCAGAACATCGTCGTCTCCCGTCGCAAAGGTGCGCTTCCCTCTAGCGAGGTTCGCTCGCGGTGACGTCAGTCGATCGGACGAGGAGACGCGATTTTGCCGCCGCCGCGATGATCCGGCTTCAGATCCTGATCGGCGGCGTGTAGGCCGCCATCAGCCGAACCAGATCCGCCTGTCGTTTGGTGCCGGTCTTGACGAAGATCCGGGCGAGATGGGTCTTGATCGTGCTTTCGGCGATGCCCATGCTCCTGGCCACGTCGGGAACTCCGCCGATCTCGACAATGGACAGGAAGACACGCAGTTCTGCCGGCGTCAGCTTGAACAGCTTGCGGATCAGGTCGGGCGCGACGGTCGTATCGAGCGCGGCCTTGCCGACGAACAGGACGGCGCAGGCGTCGTAGCTGGCTGCGAGCCTTTGCCGGCGCCCGGCGGTCAGCGGCAGCAGGTGCGCGACGTAATGCGAGCCGTCGCGCGCCGTCAGATGCAGCGAGATGCTCGCGTTCGTCATCGCCCGGTCGCCGACAGCCGTGCCCGCCAGCGCCTGCCGCAACACACGATCGGCATTCGGGTCGGACGTCTGCAGCCGGCCCCGGACCGAACGCAGGATTTCGGCCTCGTCCAGAATGTCGCGCGCGCCGGCATTGGCGTGCGTGATGTGAGCCTCGGCATCGAGCAGCAGCACGGCGGTTCGCAGGGCGTCGAGCGTGCGGACCGAAATCGTCTCCAGCGCATTTTGCTGCTGCAGCTTCTGCCTGACGACCATGGCGCGTTGCAAATGCGGCGTGAGGTGGGCGATCACCTGGACCATCCTGCGGTCGACAGGGCCGCCGGCCTTCATGATGGAGAGGCGGGATATTCCCTCGGCAGATTTGTCGAGCAGGATATTGGCGGCGTCCTCGAGGCCCTGCGGCCGGGTCCATTCGTTGTAGAATAGGGTGGTACGGAATTCGTCGACATCGATCCAGTCGCTGATGGTCTGGATCTCGCCGACCGGCGCGTGGAGCACGCTGCGCGAGGGATCGAACGGCTCATAGGTTTCGATGTAGGACTGAACATAGGCGGGTTCGACCCCGACGGCATGCGCGATCACGGCCTCGCCGGCTGCTCCTATCCGCACCAGGCCGCCGCTCTGGCCGCCCGCCATGTCGACGATGCAACGAAGCGTCGACGGCCATCGGGAATCGTCGAGCGCTGCATCGTAGATGTCCGCCACCAGCGACAGCAGCTTTTCGTTCAGTTCCATCGGCCCGTCCCATCGATGCATGCTCGTTCGGCCTCGCACATGAGCACGAGGGACGCGGAGATTTGATGAGGCGGATCACACTTGAAGATGCGCTCCGAGCCGAAGGCGGTGGTTGACGACCGGGGCGTGCGCGAAGGGGAGATGGCCACGGTGGCGCACACGCGGCCGGACGCGAAAAAGCCCGATCGACCGGATCGGGCAATTCGTCATCGAGAGGATCGATCAGGCGAGCTGATCGATCCGCGTGCCCTGACCCGGCGGCAGCGGCGCGGGCGGCTGCGGCTTGTAGGTGGGGTCGGCATCCGCAGTCTTGGTCTGGTCGTCCTGCTGCTTGCTCGTGTCGTAGCTCGGAACCACGATCGCGATCGGCGGCGGCGCAACGGTAGAAACGTTCATCCGCAAATCCTCACATATGGAAACGATTGATCCTGCCCTGCGAGACGCGAAAATTCCTTCAAGGCATTCGTTAAAATGCGAGCGATCTGCTGCGGTCGGATGGGCTGATTTCGTGCGCGTCCTCGCGTTCTATCAACGAGGCAACGAGACCTCTCCTCGTCATTGCGAGCGCAGCGAAGCAATCCAGACTATCTCCACGGAGACGGCCTGGATTGCTTCGTCGCAAGGGCTCCTCGCGATGACGGAATGTGTGGAAAGAGTGATCCTCGCTACTCGTCCTTGCCGCGCGTGATCGCGATGGAGGCGTCCTTCTTGGTGCGGGTGCATTCCATGTTGAGCCGCCGATAGCGCATGCTGATCTTGTCGCCGCGCAAGAGACCCATCCGCTTCAGGCAGCGTGTCGCGCCCGTCGTGGTGTCGTCCTTGGTCACGGTGAAGACGATCGCCGCCATCGATCCCACCAGCGCATAGAATTCCGGCGTCGGCTTGCGATCACCCTTGGCATAGAGCTCGATGGAATATTTGTCGCCGCGGCAACCCACCGACAGCTCCTTGGCCGCCGGGTGCGTCAGATAGACCACGTTGGCGGCGCGAAAGTTCACCTTGAGGCGATCGATCTGGGTCGCCAGCTCCTTGGCGCTGTCGTCGCAGCGATCGGCGCGCGCGGGCGAGGCGAGGGTCACAAGGCCGGTGATGGCGGCGGCGACCAGGATCGCGCCGCGGAAGTGCAGTTTGAAAATCATGATGAAAAGCCCCTTGAGGCGCGCATTCAAGCGTCGGCGGGCGCGAAGTGCAAGGGGCGCCGCCAGATCTTAAAAAGCATCATGATCGCTTTGGTCCCGCCGGCAACCCTCGGAAAGGTACCCCTTCGTTGCCGAATCGGGATGCCCCGGCCGCGCCGGAACGCCTTCCCTTTATGGCAAAAAAGCTTAGAACGCTTCCATGCTGAGAGGCCAGCTACGGCTTCAAAACCCCGAGATTTGCCCATGAACGCTCCGACCGCCTTCCCCGACCCGGCCAAGCCCGTTCCGCCCTACAAGCACACCCCGCTGTTTCCGCTCGGCAAGGACGAGACGCCCTACAAGAAGATCACGGCCGAGGGCGTCAGGGTCGAGAAGGTCCTGGGCAAGGACATGCTGGTGGTGTCGCGCGAGGCGCTGCGGGCGTTGTCGGAAGCCGCTTTCGGCGACATCAACCATTACCTGCGCCCCGGCCATCTGAAGCAGCTCCGCGCCATCCTGGAGGATGGCGAGGCCAGCCCGAACGACAAATTCGTCGCGCTCGACTTTCTGAAGAACGCCAACATCGCGGCCGGCGGCGTTCTGCCGATGTGCCAGGACACCGGCACCGCCATCATCATGGGCAAGAAGGGCTGCAACGTCATCACCGACGGCGACGACGAGGCGGCGCTGTCGGAAGGCGCGCGCGATGCGTATCTGCGCCGCAATCTGCGCTACTCGCAGGTCGCGCCGCTCTCGATGTACGAGGAGAAGAACACCGCCAACAACATGCCGGCGCAGTGCGAGATCTACGCCGATGGCGATGACGCCTACAAGTTCATGTTCATGGCCAAGGGCGGCGGCAGCGCCAACAAGAGCTTCCTGTTCCAGGCCACGCCCTCGGTGCTGACCAAGGAGCGGCTGCTCGCTTTCCTGAAGGAAAAGATCCTCACGCTCGGCACCGCCGCGTGCCCGCCCTATCACCTCGCCATCGTGATCGGCGGCACCTCGGCCGAGCTCTGCATGAAGACGGTGAAGCTGGCGTCGGCCCGCTATCTCGATGCGCTGCCGACCCACGGCTCGCCCGACGGCAACGCCTTCCGCGACGTCGAGATGGAGCAGGAAATCCACAAGATGACGCAATCGCTCGGCGTCGGCGCACAGTTCGGCGGCAAGTATTTCTGCCACGACGTCCGCGTGATCCGCATGCCGCGTCACGGCGCTTCGCTGCCGATCGGGCTCGGCGTGTCGTGCTCGGCCGATCGCCAGGTGCTCGGCAAGATCACCAAGGACGGCGTCTATCTCGAGGAGCTCGAGCACAATCCGGCGCAGTATCTGCCCGAGGTCGAGCAGGCGCTCGGCGGCGATGTCGTCAAGATCGATCTCAACCAGCCGATGAAGGACATCCTCGCGACGTTCTCGAAGCACCCGATCAAGACCCGGGTCTCGATGTCCGGCACCATGATCGTCGCGCGCGACAGCGCCCATGCCAAGCTGCGCGAGCGGCTGGAGAGGGGCGAGCCGCTGCCGGATTATTTCAAGAACCATCCGGTCTATTACGCCGGACCCGCCAAGACGCCCGAAGGCTACGCCTCCGGCGCGTTCGGTCCGACCACGGCGGGCCGCATGGATTCCTTCGTCGACCAGTTCCAGGCCGCCGGCGGCTCGATGGTGATGGTGGCCAAGGGCAACCGGGCGCCTGCCGTGCGCGAGGCCTGCAAGAAATATGGCGGCTTCTATCTCGGCTCGATCGGCGGCGCGGCGGCGAACCTCGCCGAGCACTGCATCAAGAAGGTCGAGGTGCTCGAATATCCCGAGCTCGGCATGGAAGCGATCTGGCGCATCGAGGTCGTCGATTTCCCCGCCTTCATCATCATCGACGACAAGGGCAACGACTTCTTCAAGGAATTGAATTTGGGCTGAGTTGTCATGGCCGGGCTTGACCCGGCCATCCATCGCGCGTCGGAAGATGGATACGCGGGTCAAGCCCGCGTATGACGAGTTGAGTTATCGGCAAAGTCTCGGTTTGCCCTAGCTGCAATTCGTGACCTGGTTCGAGCACAGCCCGCGCCACCAGCCGCGGACGCCGTCCTGGCTCTCGACCAGACCCCAGAGGCCGCTGCAGGCGAACAGGCGCTTCGGGCCGCCGTCGGTATCGATCGCACCGCCGAGCTCGCGCTGGGCCGGCATCCATTTGGCATCGACGAAGGGCGCCTGGAACAGTCCGCCCATGCGGGTGGCGCCATTGGCATAGGCGGCGCCGACCTTGTTGGAGGCGACCCAGCCGCGCCCGGCATAGGGTTTTGGCGCGCTGCGCGGATATCTCTTCTCGTCCTCGTAGTCCTTGCCCGGCGGCTTGGCGCCTTCGATCAGAAACCAGCCGTTCCTGACGCCGATGATGCGGAATTCGGTGAGCCAGCCGCCGTCGGGCGTGTTCTCGGCGCCGCCCAGCTTCAAGCGATAGGGCGGCGGCAGCGTGCCGAGCACACGCGCCGTCGCCGACGGCTCGGCGCGCACGTTGAGGCCGGCAGGATCCTTGTCGATCGACCAGGCGCCGAGGTCGCAGGGCTCGGTGCCATCGGGCAGCGTCGCCCGCTTGGCCGCAAGCTCGGTGTGCAATTTTGCGAAGTCGGTGTCGTCGTTATCCGGATCAGGCCCGGCGCGCGGCTTCAACTCGGCGGACACTGCGCGCGTCGCATCCGGTGTCAGTGTGACCACGAGGCTTTGACGTGCCGCGAACACGCTGGCGGGTGTCTTCGGATCGTTCGACGCCGCGGGATAGACGGCGAGGTAGCCGGTCGCGCCTTCGGTGCGATAGGCGGTGCCGGCGACATAGCCTGCCGGCACCAGTGCGAGCGCGCTTGCTCGCCACGCCGGTTCGGTGTCATCCGCGCGTGCCGCTTGCGTCGCGACGCACAGCACCGTCGCCGCGATGAGACCAAGCACGCGCATGATGGCCAGCGCGCCTTACGCGCGGGTGCCCGTGAACGGGAAGCTGCCCATCGGGCCGATGCCCATCTCGCCGCTCATGCTGTCGCCGGAGACGGTGCCGATGAATTCGAGCGTCAGCGGCATCGGCTTGTCGATCGAGACCTTCCAGTTGACCGCATCGCCGGAGACGGTGCCGTCGAAAATCTCGGCGGTATTGCCTTCCGCGCCCTGCGTGCCCGTCAGCGTGCCGCCGGCGGCCTTGAGGCTCAGCGTCGCCTGGCGCTCACCCATCGGCGTCGTCATGGTCAGATTCCAGTTGCCGTCTACGGCCATTCCCGTCTCCCGAACAAATCCCGGCGGACCGCGACGATCCGCGGCCAGTCCCGAGCGAGCCTATAGCTCAACTCGCGGCTCCTGACTAACCCTCGAATAGGGCATTGCAGCATGATCCCGAAAAGTGTGCAGCGGTTTTCGGTAAAGATCATGCTCAGACGACGCCTGCAGCGCGATCACGTCGCGCTTCAGGCGCGGGCGGCGGCGCGCCGGCGGCTGGTGACGACGAGCCGGAGCACGACATATTGCACGGCGAAGGCCAGGATCTTACCGCCGCCGGCGACCACCGTGAGGTAGAACGCCCACAGCTTCAAATCGCCTGTGGAGGCGACCACGATCACGCCGGCGCCGATCACAAACATCAGCGCCGCCCAGGCATAGCCCGCAGCCGTGACATATTCCGGAACGGTCTCGACGACGATTGGCGGCATGTAACGCAGCATCCAGCCGCGCTTGAGCATGATCAGACCGATCGCGAAATGCGCGATCGCGGGCTTTGCCAGCATGAAGCGGGGATCATTGGTCAAGAGCGTGACCGTGCCCAGCACGACGACGAGCCCGAGGCTCGCGTAAGTCATGTAGTTGAGCTGCTGGCCCTTGATGCGGGCGTAGACCACTTGTGCGAACGCGCCGGCGATCGCCACCGAAGTCGCCAGGATGACGTTGTCGGTGACGAGATAGACGACCAGGAAGACGATGGCGGAGAAGAGGTCGGAGGCGAGGCGGGCGAATACGTCCTTCATCGTCGATCCTGTTCAGCTTGCGTCGGGTAAGGCGCGGGCGGGCGTACCGTACTTGATCTGACGATACTCGGGATACCATTTTGTGAAGTATATCGCGCTGTTGCGGGCGGCGAAGGCGACCGCAAGGCTCGACCAGAGCGGCAAGCCGGGAACGTAGAGCAGCACGAGATTGCCGGCCGCCATCAGCAACGCGGCCATGGTCCAGGCGCCGGTGATGACGTAGTTGGCGGTGAGAAAGCCGGGAATCGCCGCGGTCTCGGCCGGCACCGCTTCGAGCGCGTATTGCAAGGTGAAGGGACGGCGGACCAGCAGCGAGCCGAGCGAGATGACGAAGATGCCGATATCGATCGAGAGCTTGACCCCGAGCGTTCCGAGCTGCGGGTCGATCAGCGTGAGGTAGAGGCCGATGGAGGCGAACACGATCGCCGAGCCCGTCGCCAGAATCTTCACCGAGCGCCCGCGCAGCACATCGATTGCGACGGTGACGAGGCAGATCGCGGAGGCCACGAACACGCTCATCACGGCCGACGTCACCAGCATCAGCAGGCTGAAAGCGCCGTAGGGCGCGAGGATCAGGAAAATCGCCATTGCCACCCTCGGTCGGGTTTATCTTTACGATGTAAAGATCAATAATTCAGAGGTGTGGTCGGGTCAAGTGAAATCTTTACAGTGTCAAAATGGTGTAGGCAACATGTAGAAGTTGCAATGCGGCAAGGGCTTGGTCGAAAGCCTCGTCGGCCAATTGCGCCAAGTTCAGGCGCGGCAGGAGGGGCAGCCCACAGGCAACCGCGAGGCCGAGGCCCAGCAGGATGCCGCCATTGAAGATGACCTGGCCGCTCCGACGCAGATGGATCACCTCGAGAGTCAGCGCGGCACAGATCAGCGCGAGGATGGCGAGGAGGTCTGCGGTGATCGAGGATATGTGCATGGAGGAGTCCCGTTTCCGCGATGTCATTCCGCGACTGCTATTGCGCATTGACCCAATTGCCGTGAAAGCCGTCGGGCACGCGGTGGCCGAGCTGCACCAGCGCGACGGGGCCGGCCTCGACATCGGTGGCGTTGAAGACGGCGAGATCGCTGCGATTTTCCCACGCCCGCCAGACGACGGCCAGCAGCCAGCCATCGCCCTCAGCCGCATCCTTCGATCTCTCGACGAACACCGGTTCGGAGATGGTGTCGCCGGCGGGCAGCAGATAATGGCCGAGACGCCTGCCGTTGCCGTCGACATGGACGATGCCGGAGAGCGCGCCGAATGTCGGCCGTTTCGGATTGGCGCAGGCGTACCAGCCGTGACGGTTCTTCAGCCCGGCGTGGCGGTCGTCGATGCGCGGGAATTCGCCGGTGAGGTCGTCGAGATAGGTCTGCCGGAAGCGGTCGGTATTGCCCGAGAGATCGAAGGTCCAGCGGCAGTGCCGGGCGCGCGACTTCTCCGGATCGGTCGGCCGGCCGTCGGGATGTGGAAACAGCGGCGCTTCCTCAAACTGCATGACGTCGGCAATGATGCGGTTGTCGTCCTCCCACGCGTTCATGATGTGGAAGACGTAGCAGGCTTCACCGCGGAACCAGACGATGTCCTTTGCGGTGCCGCTGCGCTTCATCACGCCCACATAGGCGCCCTTGTCCGGCTCCCAGGCGTAGGGCGGCCGGCCGCTCATGGCGCGCTCCATGCTGCCTGTGATCGGCAGGATCGGAAACAGCACATGGTTTTCGGTGACGATGAAGTCGTGCACCATGCTGGCATAGGGGGCCTCGAACCGCTCGAAGCGCGTCGCCTTGCCGGAGGCATCGATCGCGCCGTAGGAGAGGGCGGGGGTCAACGGACCTGCCGCGTTGTAGCCGAAGAACACGAGCTCGCCGGTGATGGGGTCGATCTTCGGATGCGCGGTAAAACTGCCGGCGACGCGGCCCTGGTAGTTGTGATAGCCGCGCGTCGCCAGCGTGCCCGGCTCGATCTCGGTCGGCAGATGCGCTTCTTCCAGCGCCAGCAGCTTGCCGGCATGGAAGATGATGTTGGTGTTGGCGACGCCGCCGTCGGTGAGATCGGCGGGCGCATCCGGCAGCTTGCGGCCGAAGCCGCCGAACAGGGCGCGGCCGGCATCGTGCTCGGCCAGCCATTTCGGGGTGCGGACCCAGCGGTTGCGATAGCTGGCGCGGCCGTTTTCGAGGTGGAAGGCGTGCAGCATGCCGTCGCCGACGAACCAATGTGCACCGGGGGAATCGAATTGCGGATTGGGGCCGTTGCGATAGAGCACGCCGTTGAGCTCGCGCGGCAATTCGCCGATGATCTTCAGGAATGGCGCGTCCGCCTCGAACGGGATCGGCGCGATATTGTTGCGGCGCTCGGCGGCGGCATCGTGCTGCACGGCATATCCCTCCCTATCTTTACATCGTAAAGATGAAATAGCGCCGATCGCCGCGTTCGTCAAGCGAAATCTTTACACTGTCAATATTGCGTCATATAGCTTGCGGATGGCAAAGACCGACACCAAGAGCGAAACGGCGCGAAGCGCGCGTTCCATCCGAACAACGAATGCGACTGCGGCATCCCGTCCGGCACGCCGTGCCAAGGGCGCGAAGACCGAGACGCCCTATCATCACGGCGCCTTGCGCGAGGCGCTGCTCCAGGCCGCCGAACGGGTGCTGGAGCGCGAGGGGCTCGCCGGCCTTACTCTGCGCGCGGTGGCGCGCGAGGCGGGCGTCTCGCATGCCGCGCCCACCCATCATTTCGGCGATCTCACCGGCCTGCTCAGCGAGCTCGCCGCCGTCGGCTTCCGCCAGTTCAACGCGGCGATGGCGTCGTCCTCCGATGCCGCCACCACGCCGCTCCAGGCCGCGCTGGCGCGTCCCAAAGCCTATGTCGCCTATGCGCAAGCCCATCCCGGCATGTACGGCATCATGTTCCGTACCGAGCGGCTCGACTATTCCAGGCCCTCGCTGCACGAGGCGGCCGAAGCCTCCTTCGCCGGACTTGCGAATGCGATCGGCGCGATGCGGCAGGAGCGGATCAGCGAAGACGCGCTGACATTGAACCAGGGTGCGGCGATCGCACGCGCCTGGTCGATGGTGCACGGCTTCACCACGCTGCTGCTCGACGGACGGCTCGAGGACATCCTGGGGCGGCTGCCTGAGGGCACGACGGCGGAGCGGCTTCTCGAGGCGATGCTGACGGTGCCGATGGCGGGAAAGCCGCCCGGTCCGTGAGCCGGCCTACGCAACTCTTGCCTCGGTGATGCGTTGACGCCCCATGGCAAAAACACCACGCGCGCCCTGGAAACGCTCGAACCCCCGCAAGCGGGCCGGCAAGGCCGCCAAGCATCTCAGTCCCGCGCAGAAATCGGCGGCGAAAGCGCGCGCCCGGCGCGCCGGCCGCCGCTATCCCAACCTCGTGGACAACATGCGCATGGCAGCGAAGAAGACATCCAAGAAGAAGACGTCCAAGAAGAAGACGTTCAAGAAGAAGACCTCCAAATCGAAGGCGAAGTCGGCGAAAAAATCTGCGAAGAAGAGTCGCAAGCGCAGCGCAAAGAAGACGGCGAAATCCTCACGCAAGGGCAGCGCGTCCGCACGCGAAAAGGATCCGCGCGGCGGCCTGACCGCGGCGGGCCGCAAGGCATTCGCGCGCAAGCAGGGCGCCCATCTGCGGCCTGGCGTCACCAAGCCGGAGGCAGAGATGACGCCGCAGGAGATGCGGCGGAAAGGCAGCTGGGCGGTGCGCTTCTACGGCCGCGCGAAACTGCCGCCGCTGGTCGATGCCAAGGGCCGGCCGACCCGCCACGCATTGTCGGCGCATGCCTGGGGAGAACCGGTGCCGAAGACTGTGGCGGCGGCACGGCGCATCGCTGTCAAGGGCGAGCGGCTGCTGGCGCGCTATCGGCGGACCAAACGCTAGCGCATCGTTGCGAGCTCAACGGCGCGGCCGCGCGCGCCAATGATCTTCACCTCGTCCTTGCCGCACACGAAGCCGCGGGCGGCATCGTCGGCGGCCTTGCGCGCGAGCTCGTTGGCATCCGGATTGGCCATCGCATCGACATAGGCGACATGGCAGACCGGGCCCGGCGGCAGCCGAGTCACGACCAGCATGGCCCTGGTGTTCGGCCGACCCTGCTTGTCGGGATCGTCATTATCGGCGATGTGCCAGCGTTGGATGATCGCGAACGGCTTGGCGCCAATGGAGCGCCATTCGATCGTGGTCTCCGACGAATTGAACGGGCCAAACCACACCTTCGCCGCCGGTTCCTCGGCAGCTTGCCTGCGATTGCGGCCGACCGAGACGATTTCGCGAAGATCGTCCTCGGCGATCAGCACCGTCAGGCCCGCCTTGCCCGGGCATGCCCGCGTCGTGCTGCCGTCGAGCTCGCTGGGCTTGCCGACCTGACGGCAATCCTTTGGCGCCGTCGAGGTGTATGTGCTGCCCACGGATTGGGCGCCGGCGCTGTTCACGCCAATGGCAATCATCAGGACAGCCAGGCGTATGGTGATACGGTTCATCATGGGCTTCATCGCCGGGAACTCCGTCTCATCAGACGTCTTCATTGTGGGCAAGGTTCAAACAGGCGTGGGATGGACCTGACAGCGGCGCGGAATCGTTCTAGAAGAGCGGCTTCGCCTGAGGCCTGTCGCCTCGTTTGCGTTTCTCATTACCCTTGATCATGCCAGCCATCGCTTCCAGCAAATCCTACCGGGTCGGCCGCTCCAAGACCGGACTTGGCCTGTTCGCCACCATGCCGATCAAGAAGGGGACCCGGATCATCCGCTATTTCGGACCGATTCTGGACTCCAAGATTCCCGCGCACGACGAGATCGAGAACAAATACCTGTTCGAGCTCAACGGCCGCTGGACCATCGACGGTTCGGTGCGCAAGAATCTCGCCCGCTACATCAACCATTCCTGCCGGCCCAACGCCGAGTCGGACGTCCGGCCGCGCGAGCGCAAGGTCTTCATCCGCGCCATCAGGAATATCGAGCCGGGCGACGAGATCAATTACGATTACGGCACCGACTATTTCAAAGCCTATCTGAAGCCGATCGGCTGCAAGTGCGAGTCCTGCGAGAAGAAGCGCAAGAAGCAACGCGCCGAGGCACGCGCGGAAGCCGCCAAGGTGAAGGCGCGCGCCACCAAGAAGGTAGCTGCCAAGGGTTCGAAGACCAAGGCCGCCAAAAAGAAGAAGCTGAACGGTCACGCCGTCGCCAAGGCGAACGGCCGAGCGCGGGCGTAGCCGACGCTCTCGTTCCCCGGACGCGGCGCAGCGCCTCTTCGGCGGTGCGCTGCAGAGCCGGTGTCCATGTATCCGCGGGCGACCCGTGTGGCGTGGGTCCCGGCTCTGCGCCGCAACGCCGAAAGCGTCGCAGCGGGTCCGGGACACTAGCGGCCTAACGCCGCCGCCACGCGCGCACTCTTCCGCAACCCCACATATTGCAGCTCGGCAAACACGCCGGTGGCGATGGCCTGCGCCACGACCATCAACCATCCGACCGCGTGACGTACCGCGCGCCACGGAATGTCGGCAGGGGTGCTGCCGGCGGCGAGGCGTCGGGCAAAACACCCAAAACCCGTCAATCCCTCCTGGGAGAAATATATCGCTTTTCCGAATTTCGGATTTGTGGCATAGAGACGCCATCCCGGCCCTGCCAGAGGGGCGCTTCGCGATCGTCACGAGATGCGGGTCGGGGTGCGGTGGACGCGGTAGCGCCGGCGCGATTGCGTGGGGACAGGGGCGGGCGACCGTTGAGTCCCGGCGCGATGCGCATACGACACGGCGCGGTCACAGCGGTTTGGTCGATGGTCCGGGGTGTGCACACCAAGCCCCGGGCGCTGAGGCCAAATCGTCCGCGGACGGAGAAGTCGTGTGGTCCCGACGCCCGCGGTTCTGGCGTCAAGGCTTGCGGTGATGCGGCGGCCCGACCGGGCACGTGCATCAGCCATCCGCAAGGCGACGGGGGCAATAGTGCAACGCTCCCCGAGGAGAGCACGAAGGACACCGTTAAAACCATCCGCGCAGGGAAGGCCGGGCGACCGGCATCACCTGTAGTCCACCCCGTGTGCAGTTTTCTTGTACACGGACTCGGGTGCCGCCGGCGCCCGGCCTTCCCTGCGCCCTTTGGCAACGAAGGGCGCGAACGATCGGGCAAAGCTCGGGCGAAATGCGCCGCGAGAGCGCGGAGATATGTCTGTAATGAAGACGGATGGAGAGCACAAACTGGTGCCGCACACATTCCGTAATTGCGAGCGCAGCGAAGCAATCCAGGATCTTTCCGTGGAGGCAGTCTGGATTGTTTCGCTGCGCTCGCAATGACGATGTGGAAACAGCTGTGTAAAAACTACGGTCTCGTGCCCCGGACGCAGCGCAGCGCTCCTTCAGCGGTGCGCTGCTGAGCCGGGGTCCATGTATCCGCGACCGATCCGTGCGGCATGGGTCCCGGCTCTGCGCAGCAGCGCAGGAGCGCTGCAGCGCGTCCGGGACACAAGATCATCAGGCTGTGACGACACTCCCGCTCTTCCGCAATCCCACATATTGCAGCTCGGCGAACACGCCGGTGGCGATGGCCTGCGCGACGACCATGACCTCGCCGGCGATATTCGGCGACACCGCGCCCGACAACAGCAGCGCGATGCTGCCGACGGTCCAGGCCGCGTTGCCGACCACGACCAGCAGCACGAGCGCCTTCGCCACCGAGGCGCGCGAGGCCAGCCAGCCGACCAGCGCGGCATAGGCGATCAGGAACAGGCCGGTCTCGCGCAGCAGCGCTTCCGGCAGGTTGAACAGTGTCGCGAAAGTGCCGGCGCCGAACGTGAAGCCGAGGGCGGCGCCGCCGCTGAAGACGGCATCGGCAAGCAGCGCGCGGCGCAGGAAGGTGGAAGCGTCGATCATTTGAGGTCTCCTTGGTCAGGGTGGGCTCGGGGTGGAATTCAGCGCAGTCCGCGCCACCAGGCGCGGAGCAGGCGGGCGAGGCGGAACGGACAGAGGCTCCTGCCGACGCCGTGCTCGAAGGCCGTGACCCGTGCAACTACATAGTCGCCGGTCGAATGCAGCAGCGGCTCCGGCATGTTGAGGCTGCGCGCCAGCATCCGCGTTGCGAAGGCCACGACCCAGGGAACAAGGTGGTCAGCGACGGTCCGGTAGAGCAGCAGCGCGATCATGGTCATCTCCTGTCGCCACCGAAGATGCGCCGGCCCGCGGGCCAATTCGATTACCTCGCGGGTAATGGATGGGCCGAAATCCGCATGATAGGTTTTCGGCCATGAACGCACATGCATCCACGGCACAGGCCGACCGCAGCCAGCCGGTTCACATCGGCGACCATTTGCGCGAATGGCGGCAGCGCCGCCGCATGAGCCAGCTTGATCTCGCGGGCGAGGCCGAAATCTCGGCGCGTCACTTGAGCTTCGTCGAGACCGGTCGCGCCGCGCCCTCGCGCGACATGGTGCTGCGGCTCGCCGAACGTCTCGACGTGCCCTTGCGCGAACGCAACGTGCTGCTGGTCGCGGCCGGCTACGCGCCGGCGTTCCAGCAGCGCCCGCTGGAGGATCCCGCCTTGAAATCAGCCCGCCAGGCGATCGACCTCGTGCTCAAAGCGCACGAGCCCAATCCCGCGCTCGCGGTGGACCGGCACTGGAACCTGGTCTCCGCCAACCGCATGGTGGCGCCGCTGCTCGACGGCATTCCGCCACATCTGCTCGGCCAGCCCCTCAACGTGCTCAGGCTGGCCTTTCACCCCGAGGCGCTGGCGCCGCGCACGGTCAATCTCGCGGAATGGTGCGGCCATCTCTTGGAGCGTCTGCACCGGCAATGCGAGGTGACGGCCGATCCCGGGCTGGTCAAGCTCTACACCGACCTCAAGAGCTACCCGATTCCGGCGCGCGCGGGGCCGCTGTCGAGCGACAATGTCGCGATCCCGTTCAAGCTGCGTCACGACGGTGAAATCCTGAGCTTCTTCTCCACCACGATGGTGTTCGGCACGCCCGTCGACATCACACTGTCGGAGCTGGCGCTGGAAACCTTCTTCCCGGCCGACGAGCGCACCGCCGAGCGGCTCAGGCAGATGGCAGCAGCCATGACTTAGCGCCCATCCTTAACGCCCTTGCCTCGGAGCGGGTTCGGCTTATCTTCCGACGAACCCTTATCGCCCGAAGGAGGCGCCTGACATGAGCACGCTGAAACCGCTCCAGATCGACGTCGTCTCCGACGTGGTGTGCCCCTGGTGCTATATCGGCAAGCACCGGATCGAGAGCGCGCTGGCGCTGGTGCCGGACGTCCCGGTTAAGCTCAATTTCCGCCCGTTCTTTCTCAATCCCTGGGTGCCCCGCGAGGGCATCAGCCGCGACGACTATCTCACCCAGAAATTCGGCTCGGTCGAGGCTTACAAGGGCATTGCGGGGCGCGTCGTCGCGGCCGCGAGCGAGGAAGGCCTTCTCTACAAGCCCGAGCTGGTGGCGCGCCAGCCCAACACGACCGACTGCCATCGCTTGATCCTATGGGCGGAAGCGATCGGCAAGGCGCCCGAGATGAAGCAGCGCCTGATGGAGCTGTATTTCCGCGATGGCGGCGATCTCACCGATGTGAATGTGCTGGTGCAGGCGGCGGCCGATATCGGCCTCGATGCCGACGACGTGCGCAAGCGCCTCGCCACCGACGAGGACGTCGCGCGCGTTTCGGCGGACGCGCAGGAGGCCGCCGAGAAGGGCATCTCCGGCGTACCGACCTACGTCTTTGCGCAGAAATACGCCGTTTCCGGCGCGCAGGATCCGAACCTGCTCGCGCGCGCCATCCGCCAGGTCTCGGCGGAGATCAACGCGCAGGCGGCGGAGTAGTTTTCGCTGATTTGCGGAGCCGGCGGACCAGACGTCGCGCAGCCTCATGCGCGGCGTTGCGGCCCAGCAAGGCGCCATGGATGAGCGCCACGACCGGATCGTGCCGCCGCAACGGGATCAGCACGTCGCCGATCGTAAAACGCCCGCGCCAGATCGGGTTGATCATGGGGTGGTCGGCGCTCGCGGTGGAATCCGCGCTGGCGATGGAGGGATCGGCGCAGAGATGGCGGGTCAGCTCGAGGGTGAGCTGCACGCCGGGGGAATATTTCGCAAAGCGCTCGTCGATGCCGAGCTTGAAGAAGAAGGCGCGGTCCTGATGGCGCAGCACGATGCCGGCGGCCACCGGCGTCGTCCCGGCCCGAAGCGTGATGATCTCGCACTGCGCGGTCTCGGCCAGGGCCGGCACGGCGCGGCGAATGAAGGTCGCATCGCCGGCGTGCTGGACCAGCGCGGTGCCGCGCTTGCCCTTCCAGCCGCTGGCTTCGAGCTGCAGGAATGTCTCGAGGGCGGGCCCGATCCCGTCAGGCCGGCGGGCCACGTCGAACGCAACGGGGCCGTGCTCTTCGAGACGATGGCGTTGTCGGCGCAACTCCTTGAGCTTCCTGGCGCCGAGCGCTTCGCGCAGCAGCGTTTCGTCATTTTGCGTCGCATCCAGGCTGGCACGGACGTAGGAGGACAGCACGCGCGGCGTCAGGCCGTCGCGGTCCAGGACCTGCTTCAGTGCATTCATCGCGGCACCGTCGAGCGCGATGTCGTTGAGCACCAGCGCATGCGCGCCGGCCTCGCGGGCCCGTTGCAACAGTTGCGTGGCCGCCTCGATCGGAGCGTCGCGGTCGATCAGCGGGCTGCACAGCGTGCCGTAAGGGTGCGCGCTCACCAGCGCGGGCAGGGGGATCTTCAGGGCGCGCCATAGCGGGATCACCGGCATCAGCCCGATCAGCCGCGACGATGAGCCGTCGAATGCGGGCAAGGCCGAGGCTTCGGTGCGGCCGCGCGCGGTGGCGCTGACGGCGAGCTCCCAGCCGGGCAGGTAATACCCGTTCGGCTCGATCGCCCGCTGCGCGAGTGCGCGCCACTGGCCGGGGTCGATCGCCGTGAGCGGCACGCGCGCCGTCGTGGCATCCGCCGCCGGTGCCGGATGGATCGCTGCCTGCTGCGCGATGTCGACCACGTCCCTCGTCCCCGTTCACGCGGGCCGAGCCCGAGTTCTGTGGGGCATGCTAGCGCATAGGATGGAAAATGCCGTTCGGGCGCCGCGTCAAATTGCGCGAAATTGTTAACGTCGCGTTGACGATGTCGCGGCGGGCTGGTCGGCCGGAGGAGCCCGCTCGGTCTTCACGTTCACCGAGACTTCCATGCCGAGATCGTCCTCGGGTTCTCCCCAATAGGAGCCCCAGAGCGGAATGGCCTGCTGCGGCGTCCGGGCGACGCCGACCCGGATCAGGTCGCGATTGCCGACGATGCCGTTGGTCGGATCGAACTCCACCCAGCCCGAGCCGGGCACGTAGATCGAGCACCAGGCGTGGGTCGAGCCGCCGCCGAGCCGCGCCGGCCCGTCGCGATCGGCGACGTAGACATAGCCGGTGATGAAGCGGGCGGCGAAGCCGAGCGCGCGTGCCGCCTCCATCATCAGCAGCGCGAAGTCGCGGCATGTCCCCTGCTGCAACTCAAGCGTCTCCGCAGGCGTCTGTGTTCCCCGCATCGTCCGGCGCTGGTAGGAGAAGCCTTCGGCAATGGCCTCGTTGAGCGTCATCAACAATTGGCCCGTGGGCCGCCGGCCGTCCGCTGCCACGAACTTGGCCAACCACTCCTCCACGGCGACATCGTCGGGATGATGGCGACGCATATAGGGTTCGAGATCTGGCAACTCGCTGTCCGCATAGGCGAACGGATGCTCGCGGGCGTAGTCCTCGATGCGGAAGTCCGGCGTGTTCTCCGGCGTATGGTCGAGCTCGATAGTGGTGTCGAACTCGAGCCGGTCGCTCACGGTGTCGAAGTCGACCAGCGTGAGGCAATTGCCCGAGACGTCGTGAATCCAGCGGATTTCGGCGGGTTCGGGCCGGATGACGAGCCGGCAGTCCAGCAGGCGCTGGTCGTAGCTGTCGCGTGGCCGGAATAGCAGCTGGTGCTGCCCGAGCTTCACCGGCTGACGATAGCGGTAGATCGTTCTGTGGTGGACGGCGTAGGTTGTCATGTGCTCGCTTCCGGCCCGCGGCCATATGACCCTGCTTTCGTCCCCGGTCCAAGCAGGGATTCGAGGGATACGGCAGAGGAAAGGGGGCGACAGGCACAATTGCCCTTCATTTCAGCAGCGCTGCAGCCGAAGACGCGGAACGAATGCGCCGGGGCAGGTGTTTGCGCTGAGGTCAACGACGACTCCGAGGAGACGATCTTGAAGATTCGCGCCGGCTACGACATTGCGTTCAATTGCCTTCAAGACGTCCCGATGATCCTGATGCTGAGTGTGCATCCGTCGCGGCACGGCGATCTCTTGTCCCCGCACGCCATCCAGACCACGCCCGGTGTTGCCACCAGGGACTACCTCGATGCCTTCGGCAACGTCTGCACCCGCGTGGTCGCGCCAAGCGGTCTGATCGAGATCCGCAACGACTTCGTGATCGCAGATTCCGGCGTTCCCGAGCCGGCGGCGCCGTTCGCAGCTCAGCTTCAGCTTCAGGACCTGCCCGACGACACGCTCGTTTATCTGCTGGGCAGCCGCTATTGCGACACCCAGAAACTGGCGGATCTGGCCTGGTCGACCTTCGGCAAGATTGAAGGCGGCGGTCAGCGCGTGCAGGCGATTTGCGACTATGTCCACGACCGCATCAAATTCGGCTACCAGTTTGCACGCGGTGACCGCACGGCGTCCGAAGGTCATGCCGAGCGCATCGGCGTCTGCCGGGACTTCGCCCATTTGGCCGTGACGTTGTGCCGCTGCATGAACATTCCAGCGCGCTATTGCACCGGCTATCTCGGCGATATCGGGGTGCCTCCCGACCCGGCACCGATGGATTTCAGCGCCTGGTTCGAGGCCTATATCGGTGGTCGATGGTACACGTTCGACGCGCGCCACAACCATCCGCGCATCGGCCGGATCGTCATTGCCCGCGGCCGCGACGCCGCCGACGTCGCGATCTCGACGGCGTTCGGCCAGGCGGAGCTGGTTCGGTTCAACGTCGTGACGGAAGAGGTCGTGCACGACAGTTCGGTCCAGCTCGCGCCTGACATCGTCATGGCCCCGCGCGCGCAGTCGAGGCTGCAACGTCTCATGGCTTGAGACGATTGCTCCGCAGCATCGACTTTCACTCCTTCGGCACGAAATGATCGCGCGCCTCGGCGCGCTCCCCGCTTGCGACATCGGTGATCTCAACTCCGATATCGATCGCGGACTTGGGCACGCGGTCGGGCGAAACCTGCACCGACATCCGGACCTCGCGGGTCTGATCCTGTCCAACAAGGACGATCGTGTTACCGTCTGGTCCCGGTTCGACGCCCGCGACGCGAACCGTGGCGCCTGGCAGGTCCAAGACCTTGAGCGCGAAAGATCGCTCTGCGCCCTTGTTGAGGATGCGCACGGTGTAATCGTTCCGCACGCCGCCATCCGAGAGCTGAACGAACAGCGGATTGCGCTCGTGCAGCACGTTGACGTCCAGGGTCGCGCGCGTGGCGAGAGTGTACAGCATGACGCTGCCGACAATGGCGATCGCGGCCACATAGATCAGCGTGCGCGCGCGCACGATACGATAGATCGGCGGCTTGCCCTCGCGCCGGCGCTGCATGTTGATGTCGGTGTCGTAGCCGATCAGGCCTTGGGGCCGGCCGATCTCGCTCATTACGTTGTCGCAGGCGTCGATGCACAGGCCGCACTGGATGCAGCCGAGCTGGATGCCGTGGCGGATGTCGACGCCGGTCGGGCAGACATTGATGCACTGGTGGCAATCGACGCAATCGCCGGCGAAATCGCCATGGGCACGGGCGGCTTCCGCCTTCTTCACCGACATGCGCGGCTCGCCGCGGTCGCGTCGATAGGTGACGTTGAGCGCCCATTCGTCGGTCAAGGCCGCCTGGATGCGCGGCCACGGGCACATGTAGATGCACATCTGCTCGCGGGCGTGGCCGGCGAAGACATAGGTCGTGGCGGTCAGGATGCCGATCCAGAGATAGGCGATGAACGGGGCCTGGAAGGTGGCGAGCTCCTTCACCAGGGTCGGCGCGTCGTCGAAATACAGCACCCAGGCGCCGCCGGTCCACCAGGCGATCATGACCCAGAGGAAGTGTTTGAGTGCGACCTTCCGGATGTGGTCGAAGCTCCAGTAGCGCTTGTCGCCCTGCATGCGCTCGCGGCGATCGCCCTCGACCCAGCGCTCAACGGCGTAGAACAGATCGGTCCACACCGTCTGCGGGCACAGATAGCCGCACCACAGCCGCCCCGCGACTGCGTTCATCAGGAACAGCATCATGGCCGCGAGGATGAGGAGGCCGGTGAAGTAATACACCTCCTGCGGCCACAGCTCGATGAAGAAGAAATAGAAGCGGCGATGCGGCAGGTCGATCAGCACCGCCTGGTCGGGCAGGCCGGGTCCGCGATTCCAGCGCACAAACGGCAGGAGATAATAAACCCCGAGCGTGACGCACAGGATCGCCCATTTGATGCGGCGGAACCGCCCGTGGACCGATTGCGGATAGACCTTCCTGCGCTTCTCGTAGAGAGGCCCCTCGATGAAGGTGTCGTCGGTCATGGCAAATTCCCCCGCATCACTGACTGCATCTGCGTTGCGTTCAGGAGAACGCGCAGCCGCTGCTCAGGCCCAGCTTCCTGAACACGATCGCCGCCGGGCAGAATCCCGTGAACGAGGCCTGCAACATGTTCAGCCCGGCGAACGCCGTCAGCAGGTACCAATACGCATTCACATAAGTGCCCAGTGCGAGACCGAGCAGGACGACGAACCCCGCAAAGGCGAGGACGGCTTTATCGACATTCATGGCAGGCTCCTTTTGATTGGCGACGTTACGAACGGTTCAGTTTGGCTTCGGTCCAGGCGACGATGCTGCGCGTATCCATCGCGCCGGAATGGCGGGCGATCTCGCGACCCCCATGCATCAACAGCAGCGTCGGAATGCCGCTGATGTTGAGCCGCGACGACAATGCGGGTGCATTGTCTGAATTCAGCTTCAACAGCTGCACGCCGGGTTCGAGCGCCTGCGCCGCGCGCTCGAACATCGGTGCCATGGCGCGGCAGGGTCCGCACCATGGCGCCCAGACGTCGATCAGCACGGGAATGTCGCTGCTGGCGACATGGCGGTCGAAGGCTGCTTCGTCCACCTCGATCGGCTGGCCGGCGAACATCGGCTGGTGACAGGCGCCGCAGCGCGCACCTTGCGGAGCGCGTTCGGCCGGCAGGCGATTGATGCGCCGGCAATGTCCGCAGACGATCTGGCGTGTCGTACTCATGTGCCGGTTCGGACCTCCTTGATCTTGGCGATGTTCAGCCGGTCGAGCAGGAAGCGCTCGTAGAACGGCTCGCTCTCGCCGCGCCGCATCTTGCGCAGGAAGTATTTCTCGAAGGCGACCTTGGCGAAGTGCACCCATTCGCCCTTGGAGGACCAATTGACGTTGCGCGGCGGGATCTGCGGCTGCGCGAGGAAGGCGACGCCGGAATCGCCGAAGTCGGCGAGGCAGATCGCGTTCCAGGTCGGCTGCGCCGTCGGCGCCTTGCCGCGGAGCAGGGCGCCGATGTTCATCGCGGTCGCCGTCACCATGGATTCGATCATGAAGCCGGTCTTGGGGACGCCGACCGGCACCGGTGTCGCGCCGACCGGCGCGATCGCGACGCAGACGCCGACCGCAAACACGTTGGGGAAGGCAGGGTTCTGCTGATGCTTGTCGACGATGACGAAGCCGCGCGGATTGGTCAGCTTCTCGATACCGCGCACCGCCTCGACGCCGCGAAAGGCGGGCAACATCATCGAATAGGCAAAAGGCAGTTCATGGGCCTTGCGGGACGTGCCGTTGTCGGCGAGTTCTTCCACCGTCATCAAGCCGGGGGCGACATTGTCGACGCGGGCGTTGGTGATCCACTTGATGTGCTTCTCGCGCATCTCGCTTTCCAGAAGACCCTTGGTGTCCCCGACGCCGTCGAGACCGAGATGGCCGATATACGGCTCCGAAGTGACGAAGGTCATCGGCACCCGGTCGCGCAACTTGCGCCTGCGCAGCTCTGTCTCCAGGATAAAGAGGAACTCGTAGGCGGGCCCGAAGCAGGAGGCGCCCTGAACGGCGCCGATCACGACCGGGCCGGGGTTCGCCGCGAGTTTTTCGAACGCGTCCTTCGCGTGCGCGGCGTGATCGACGTGGCAGATCGATTGCGTGTGGCCCTGCGGGCCGAGGCCGGGGATCTCGTCGAAGGCGAGTTCGGGACCGGTCGCGACGACCAGATAATCATAGTCGATCGACGAGCCGTCGCCGAGCTCGATACGGTTCTCCTCGGGGTGGACGCGCTTTGCGCCTTGCGTCAGCAGGCGCACCCCCTTGCGCTTCATGACGTTTGCGAGATCGATCTCGATCTCCTCGCGCTTGCGCCAGCCGACGGCCACCCACGGATTCGAGGGCACGAAATGATAGACCGCGCCTTGCGAGACGACGCTGAGGCGATCCTCCTTTCTCAACTGGGGCAGCAATTCATAGGCCATCAGCGTTCCGCTCAGACCGGCACCGATTACGACAATCTCCGCCATGGGTAACCTCCGTTGGATCAGGCCGCTTCACCGGTTCAGGTCCGATCGTCATGCGGCGCTTGACTATATATTCGTATTTGCGTATATACGCAAGTATGAAAATAGATAGCGAAATCATGGAGCGGGCGGCGGACCAGGCGAGCGAGCTGCTCAAGGCGCTCTCGAATCGTCACCGTCTTCTCATCATCTGCCAGCTGATCGACGGCGAGCGGTCGGTCGGCGAGCTGGCCGAGTTCCTGAGCTTGCGGGACTCGACGGTCTCCCAGCATCTTGCGCTCCTTCGCAAGGATGGCCTGGTCGCCTCCAGGCGCGATGCGCAAACGATCTTCTATTCGATCGCCAGCGAGCCGGCGCGCGCAATCCTGAAGACGCTCTATCAGGTGTTTTGCGCGCCGAAGTCCGCAAGGACGAAATGAAGCCTAGGAAATGGCGAGCGGCTGCGCCTTGCGCGAGATCAACACGCCGGCGCCCGATGTCGATGAAATGAAAGGGCACCGCGACGCGGTGTGATGGAACCGATGACGGTAGGGATGTGTCCTTTGCAACATCTGGCGCGCCTGGGGCTTCTGGCTGCGTGGGCGGCAATCGGAGTACCGACGGGATCTGCTGGCGCCGCGGAAACGCTGACCGTCGCGCAACAGCCGGTCACCGACGAGAAGGCGGTCTTCGCGACCGTCGAGAGTATCAGCGTGGTCCCCGCGCGTAGCCGGATCGGCGGCACTGTCGTTCAGCTCAAGGTGCGGGAAGGCGATCGCGTCACCGCCGGTCAAGTCATCGCGGCCATCGGCGATGAGAAGCTGGTCCTGCAGATGAAATCGCTCGACGCGCAGATCGAGGCGCTGCAGGCTCAGGCCAAGCAGGCGCAGCTCGACTTCACCCGGACCGAAGGGCTGGTCGAGCGCGGTATTCTGCCGCGCATCAAGCTCGACGAACAGCGCACGGCGCTCAATGTCGCCGACAACGGCCTGCGCGCCAAGACTGCGGAGCGTGCCGTCATCAACGAGCAGCTCAACCAGGGACAGGTGCTCGCGCCGGCGGACGGGCGCGTGTTGAAGCGGCTGATCACGTTGGGATCCGTCGTGCTCGCCGGCGACCCGATCGTGACGGTCGCCGAGCAGAACTTCAAGCTGCGGCTGCGCGTGCCGGAGCGCCATGCGCGGTTTCTGAAGGCCGGCGACAAGGTCCGCGTCGATGGCGCGGAGCTGGCGGGAGAAGCCTCGAAGCGCGGCGTGATCGACCTCGTCTATCCCCAGATCGAGGAGGGGCGCGTCATTGCGGACGCGACCGTCGAGGGGCTCGGCGAATATTTCGTCGGGGATCGCTTGCGTGTCTGGATCGCCAGCGGCACGCGGCCGGCCTTCGTGATTCCTTCGAGCTGCGTGACGACGCGGTTCGGCATCGACTACGTCCAGCTCCGGAAAGGCAGCGAGACGATCGACGTGCCGGTGCAGCGCGGCCGCGACATGCCGACGCCTTCGCTTCCGGACGGGCTCGAAATCCTCTCGGGTATCCAGGTCGGTGACCAATTGGTGCAGCCGTGAATCTCGGTCTGTCAGGACGGTTGACCCGGTCGACCATCGCATCGCCGCTGACGCCGCTGTTCCTGATCGGGGCACTCGTCGTGGGGCTGATCGCCGTCGTGGTGATCCCGCGCGAGGAGGAGCCGCAGATCAGCGTTCCCATGGTGGACATCCGCGTCAATGCCGACGGCTTGCGCGGGCCGGACGCGGTGGAGCTGGTGAGCAAGCCGCTGGAATCGATCGTCAAGGGCATCGACGGCGTCGAGCATGTCTATAGCCAGACCGAGGACGACCGCGTGATGGTCACCGCGCGCTTCCTGGTCGGCACCAAGTTCGAGGATGCCATCCTCAGGGTGCACGAGAAAATCCGCGCCAATCTCGACCGCATTCCCGTCGGCATTCCCGAGCCGCTGATCGTCGGCCGGGGCATCAACGACGTCGCGGTGACGGTGTTGACGCTGTCGCCGAAGCCGGAGGCCGCCGGCCGCTGGACCGACAAGGACATCTACGAGCTCGCCGACAAGCTGCGATCGGAGCTGATGAAGGTCGACGACATCGGCCTGACCTACATTTCCGGCGGCGCGGCGCAACAGATCCGGGTCGAGCCCGATCCGGAGAAGCTGTCGCTGTTCGGGATCACGCTGCAGCAACTCGTGGCCAAGGTGAAGGACGCCAATCGCTCGTTCCTGGCCGGGCAGGTCCGCGATGCCGGCATCGTGCGGAGCGTCGCGGCGGGGCAGACGCTGTCCGGCATTCCCGACATCGGATTGCTGCTGATCACGAGCCGCGACGGCCGGCCGGTCTACGTCAAGGACGTTGCTTCCGTCGTCGTCGGCCCGAGCACCGTCGAGCATCGCGTCTGGACGGATTCGCGCGATGCCGGCGGGCATTGGGCGAGGACGCCCGCCGTCAGTCTCGCACTGGCCAAGCGGGCCGGTGCCAATGCCGTCGTCGTCTCCGAGAACATCGCCAAGCGCCTCGAGGGCTTGAAGTCGCGCCTGATCCCCGAGGATATCCAGGTGACGGTGACGCGCGACTACGGCGAGACCGCCAACGAGAAGGCCAATGAGCTGCTGTTCCACCTCGGCCTTGCGACCGTCTCGATCGTCATCCTGATCGCGGTCGCGATCGGCTGGCGTGAGGCGCTGGTGACCTTCGTCGTGATTCCCACGACGATCCTGCTGACGATGTTCGCCGCCAATCTGATGGGCTACACCATCAACCGTGTCAGCCTGTTCGCGTTGATCTTCTCCATCGGCATTCTCGTCGACGACGCCATCGTCGTGGTCGAGAACATCGCGCGGCACTGGGGCATGCGCGACGGCAGGCCGCGCCTGCAGGCGACCATCGAGGCGGTGGCGGAGGTCGGCAATCCCACCATCGTCGCGACCTTGACCGTGGTCGCGGCACTGTTACCGATGCTGTTCGTGTCGGGCCTGATGGGCCCGTATATGGCGCCGATCCCGGCCAACGCGTCGGCTGCCATGCTGTTCTCGTTCTTCGTCGCGATGGTGGTCGCGCCCTGGCTGATGCTCAAGCTCGCCCCAAAGGGCGAGGTGGCCTCCGCGCATGCGGCGCATGATGAAGGCCGGCTCGGTCGGCTCTACCGGCGGTTCGCCACGCCGATCGTGCGCAGCAAGCGGTCGGCCTGGATATTCCTGCTCGGCGTCGGCATCGCGACGCTGGCGTCGATGACGCTGTTTGCGACCAAGTCGGTGACGGTCAAGCTGCTGCCGTTCGACAACAAGTCCGAGATCGCCGTGGTCGTCGACCTGCCGGAAGGGGCGAGCCTGGAGGCGACCGAGCGCACGCTGTTCAGCGCGGCCGAGATCGCGCGGCAATTGCCGGAGGTCACCTCGCTGCAATCCTATGCCGGCACGCCGGCGCCGTTCAATTTCAACGGCCTGGTGCGGCATTATTATCTGCGGGAGAGGCCCGAACTCGGCGAAGTGCAGGTCAACCTGGCCGCGCGGGGCGAGCGCAAGCGCGCGAGCCACGAGATCGCGCTGGAGCTGCGCGAGAAGCTGAAGGCGCTCGATACGCCAGCGGGCACCAGCATCAAGGTGGTCGAGGTGCCGCCCGGGCCGCCGGTGCTTTCGACGCTGCTCGCCGAGGTCTACGGTCCCGATGCAGCCACACGCCGTGCGGTCACGGCCGAGCTCAAGAAGGTGTTCGCGGAAGTGCCGTTCATCGTCGACGTCGACGATTCCATCGGCGCCAAGCGGCCCCGGTTACGGCTCTCGATCGACCAGGACCGGCTCGAATTCTTCGGCGTCGAGCAGCGCGATGTCTACGACACCATTCAGGCGCTGTTCGGCGGTATCTCGATTGGCTATTCGCATCGCGGCGAGGACCGCAACCCGATCGAGATCGCGGTGCATCTCGGAAAACGCGATCTGGTCTGGGACGAGGCGCTGGCCTCGACGCCGGTGCCGGCGAACACGTTGCCCGGCAGCAGGACGGTGGTCGAGCTCGGTCAGGTCGTGAAGGCGACGATGGAGCAGGGCTCGCCGACGATCTTCCGCCGCGACGGCCGCTTCGCCGATATGGTGATGGCCGAACTCGCCGGACGCTTCGAGGCGCCGCTCTACGGCATGCTCGCGGTTGCCGACCGCGTGGAGGCCCATGACTGGGGCAGGCTGCCGAAGCCCGCGATCAGCCTGCACGGCCAGCCGACCGACGAGTCGCGTCCGACGCTGCTGTGGGACGGCGAATGGGAGATCACCTGGGTGACCTTCCGCGACATGGGCGCCGCCTTCGGTGCGGCCATCCTCGGCATCTACGTGCTGGTCGTCGCCCAGTTCAGGAGTTTTCGTCTCCCGCTCGTCATCCTTACGCCTATACCGCTGACGCTGATCGGCATCCTGATCGGGCACTGGCTGTTGGGCGCGCCGTTCACCGCGACCTCGATGATCGGCTTCATCGCGCTGGCCGGCATCATCGTGCGCAACTCGATCCTGCTGGTCGATTTCATCCGTCACAGCGGCGCGGACGGCAAGTCGCTGCGCGAGGTGGTGCTGGAAGCCGGCGCGGTCCGCTTCAAGCCAATCCTGCTCACCGCGCTTGCGGCCATGATCGGGGCCGCAACGATCCTGCTCGACCCGATCTTTCAGGGATTGGCGATCTCGCTTCTGTTCGGACTTGCCTCGTCGACCCTGCTCACCGTGCTGGTGATCCCCGCGATCTACATCGCCTTGCGCGCGCCGCGCGAGGCGGCTTCGACCACAGCCAAATCCAGCTCATGAGGATCCAATGGACAAGAACTACGTCGACATCACCAGGAACATCTCGGCCAATCTGAAGAAGCTGCGAAGCGACATTCCCGACACCATGAAGGGATTTTCCGCACTCGCCCAGGCCGCCACGCGGGACGGCGCGTTGGACAAGAAGACCAAGGAGCTGATGGCGCTGGCACTCGGCGTCGCCGCGCATTGCGACGGCTGCATCGGCTTCCACACCGAAGCGCTGGTCAAGCTCGGTGCGACACGCGAAGAGATCGAGGAGACGCTCGGCATGGCCGTCTATATGGGCGGCGGACCGTCGCTGATGTACGCAGCCGATGCGATCGCGGCGTACGATCAGTTCCAGCAGCAGACTGCTTCCAGTTGAGCGGCGCCGTTGGGCGTCTGATGCGAGAAGGACCGGGCGACGATCGTCGTCCGGTCCTTTTGCCTTAGCTCGCTGTTATTACCAGCGGCCGTCGCCGACGCCTACGCCGACGCTGACGCCGGGAGCGCGAATACCGACGCCGGCGCGCGGCCCGTCATCCCAGTCGCGACGATACGTCCGCCGCTCATAGTAGCCATCACGCGGCATGGAGTTGTAGGAATCGCGCACGATCACGCGCGCGCCGCCGCGGGTGCGATAGCAGCGGCCGGCGTCGTCGCAGACAAGCCGAACCTGCTGGACGAGATCCGGATTGGTGTACTCGCTGCTCGTGTAGATATCGGATGCCTTCGCACCCGACGCGGCTGCCAAAGCGCCGACGCCTGCCAAAAGCGCAATCGTAAATGTCTTCATTCTGTCCTCCACCGCAACTGCCCTGTGGGACGACAAGAAGGGGAGGCGGTGATTGTTCCCGGCTGGTTTGCAAGTTTTTCCCGGAGCCCGCTCTTTGCCGCGGCTCCTAAATCGGCTCGTAGGTCTCTGTCCCGCAGATGTCGTCGGCTCCCGCGCGCCGGCGGTCGACCACCTTTCCGCCCGATATCGTCACGATGTAGGTCTGGGCGCCGAGCGAGGTGCCGGTCGCGGAGGTGAGCTCGGCGCGGACGCAGGCGGTCCAGCCCGGTCCGCGCACCTCACGATGCGGCATGGCGACGTGCACGGCGCGCGGATAGGAGGTGGTGAGGAAGACCACGTCGATCTGCTCGCGCACCACGCGCTTGACGTCGGGGGCGGCTTCGGGCGGCGGCTGCTCGGTTTCCTTCATGCGCATGAATTCCGGCACCGGTGCGCGGCTGTCGGCAAAGCCGCAGCCACCGAGCGCAAGCGCTTCGGTGAGCAGCGCCGCATGAGCAATGATCCGCAACATCCGTGAAGGTCCCCTGCGGGCCGACAAATAGGCACGAACGCGAGCGAGCGAAGTGCCCGGCAATCAAATTTTGCTGAAGTACTAGACCCCGCGGCATTTCATATTCCGGAATTGCAGGCTAGGTTTCTACCCCAGACGAAGGGGATTGCCTCAATGAGGATTTTGGTCATAGCGGCTGCGGTGATGGCGCTGGCGATTGCCCCTGCGCAAGCGCAGACCCGGCGGCCCCCCAATGACGCAGGCAAACCGGCGGACAACAAGCCCAAGGTCGACGAGAAAGCCTACAAGGCCGCACTCGAGCGTATTCCCGAGTCCAAGGAGAAGTACGATCCGTGGGGCGGGGCGCGCCCGACAGAACCCGCCAAGAAGCCGAAATAGGGAAGTCGAAATCGGCAAGCCGGCGTCGGCACCGAGTCTTCGGAATTCCGCGCCGGTGATCGCGTGATGTGCTCGCCCGATGCGATGTGGTGAAGGCAGCTTCCAGGCGAGGTGACACCTCGTCGAGGGCCGCCCGACGTCATGCTGTTCTGCTCACCAGTCGGCGACTGATCGACGGTGTCGCCGAGCTTTGCGTCAACCGCACTTGCGGAATCGATGGCAAGGCGCCTGTGATCGGCGAGGTTCGCGAGCCTTGCGCGCTGGTGTCGCCGTCGTCGTATCAGGCAATCATAATCGTGTTGTGGATGCGATGCGAACGTTCGTTCACATCGCGCGCGCTATTGCACGAAGGCGAGGCCGACGCGCTTGTCACTGCGCCAAACTGTGCGACAATTCCGGACGAGATCGTCGTGCGCGATCGATAGCGTGAACGATTGCGGCAATGTGACGGGGGTGTCGAGGTCTATCGCCGCGCCGCCCGCCGACATGTTTCGCACGGTGCAGGGAATACCGCCGTTTTCAAAGGTGATCGTTCCACCCTTGAAAACACGGTGACGCTGCGCTGCACGTTTCTCGATCATCGGCGTCGGTCCATCATGATGGTCGTGAAATAGTGCATAGAAATTACGTTGAACTAAACTCAATACTGGCGCTACTTGCTCGGCGCTTCAGACTTCGTTTACGACGTTGACGCGGAGAATCTTCCCCGCCGACTTTCCCCACACGCTGTTCTTTTATGGCGCTGCGCGCCGATGGAGATACTGATGAAGACCACGCTTTCGCTTCTGCTCGCCGCCGCGTTCTCGCTGTCGTCGATGCCCGCCCACGCCGTCAAGTGGGACCTCTCGACCATGAGCTGCAAGCAGTTCCTCGAGAGCGGCGAGGACAACATCCAGGTCGTGTTGACCTGGATGGACGGCTGGTACAAGGGCGACGAGGACAACGCGATCATCGACACCGACGTGTTCATCGAGAACGCCAAGAAGTTCGGTGCCTATTGCGGAAAGAATCCGACCGCCAGCATCGTCACCGCGGCCGACGAAGTGCTCGGCAAGTAATCTTTGAAGTCACCCGATCTTTGAAGTCGCCTGAATTTTGAAGTCACCTGAATTTTGAAGTCACCTGAATTTTGAAGTCACCTGAATTTTGAAGTCACCTGGGGGCCTGGGGACCGAAGCGCGGATGCAATCGTGCTTCGGCCGCTCGCTTCGCGGAGACCGCAATGGAGAGCCGCGACGCGCTTTGCGCTCACGCGGCTCTTTTGCTTTGAGATGCCGCTCAGCCCGGCAACATCGCGAACGCGCTCGATACCATCGCGACCGGCTTGTTGTCGGCGGCCGAGAGCAGCGTGACGCGGCCAAAGCTCATGGTGCGCCCGAGCCGTACCACGCGGGCGTCCGCCAGCACGTCCGATGAGGACACTGCGCGCATGAAATGCGTGGTCTGGTCGACCGTGGTCATGGGGCGGTAGCCGCGATTGGCCGCCAGGATCGCGATCACCATCGCGGTGTCGGCGAGCGCCATCAGGGCCTGGCCGCAGACGATGCCGCCGTTCCGGCACAACCGCTCGGAAAACGGCATGCGCAGCAGCGCGCCCGGCTGCCAGTCCGGCGCATCCGCCGGCGGCGCGTGCTCGAGGCGCTCGACGGTGAGGTTGAGATCCTGGACCCAGGGGGCAAAAACCTCGCCGAGGATGCGTCTGGCGTCGGCGAGGCCGAATTCGGCGTCTGGCTGCATTTGCATTGCTGTCGCGCTCTCCTGTATTGCCGGATGTTTCGCGCATTGTGCGCGCATCGGCGCGGCAAAGTCACCCGGTCTGGCGCCGGTCCGGTCGGCTTGAAAATGCCTGACTTGGCCCGATATGATGCCTTGCTTGGGTGTGGGTGGATGATGTTGCGTCGGTTTGTCCTCGTCTTTGGTTTGGCAGCGCTCGGCCTCGGGCTGAGCGGGTGCACCAAATGCGGTCCGATCTGGGACGACTGGCTGCATGCGCCGAAATCGTGCAGATCGGACCGGCTCTAGCGGGCCTCGACCGGCCTCTACGGCCGCGACTGGGATGACGAGGTGCGGACGATTCGTGCCTCATGGATCAAGGAGTAGACGATGAAGCTTTTCCGTTTCGCCGCGGTGCTGGCCGTGCTGGCGGGACCTGCCTATGCGCAAATGCCCAATCTGAATTTGCTGCAGGAAGCCCCGAGCAAGACCCCCGAGGAGAAGGCCGCGGAAGCCGAGCGCGACAAGGCCTACAAGGAAACGCTGAAGAAGATCCCGGATTCCAAGACGTCCAACGATCCCTGGGGCGGCATGCGTTCCGATCCGCCGAAGCAGCCGGCGGCGCCGAAGGCCTCGGCCGCCACCAGCGCGCCGAAAAAGACCAAAAGCGGCACGGCTGCCAATTGACCGAATTCCGTTCAGGAGGCGGCAATGGCGCCTCTCGGATGGGACTCCTCTTCGTCCGGCCCAGGCCCTACATTGGGCTGAGCGTAGCGCGTAGAGGAGGGCAGGACATGGCCGACCGTCCGCGGGATCTCGCCGAGCGGATGGCGCGCCGGCGCAACATCGCCGGCAAACCGGGCCAGGCCGTCCGCGACGGCTATCTGCGCGAGACCTTCACGCTGCCGCGCGCGGCGGCGCGGGAAAGGGCGCAGGCCTTCTTCGCCCGCTACCCCAAGGCCGGCTATATGAGCGTTGTCGAGAGCTGGCGCGAGCTGCCCGGCGGGGACATCGAATTCACCATGCGGCGGCTGCCCAGCGCGGACTAGAGGTGCTTGCTAGTCGAGGGTTTCGGCAACGATGCGGATCCGGAACACGGGCTCCTTGGTCTCGTCCAGCAGTTCCATGTGCCACTCGGAATTTTCCTGGAGCTTGCGGGCAATGCCGGCGGTCATGTCGGCGCAGACATTGGTCATTTCTTTCCAGGCCGAATTGCGATCGGCGAACTCCGTCGCCTGGTCCGCGCAGCCCGAGTAACTTCCATTCCGGATTCGAAAGAAATACAGCGGCATGGCTGGCACCGATCGCACGCGTGACGGCCTCGCCCCAGGCCATGAACGCGCGCAGTCCAATCCCAAACCACCGTCAGATCAATTCCGGGCGGCTACGGATGATGTTCCGCCGCAACCGCCAGCCGTGGCGGCGCACAAGGCGCCATCCGACTCCGACCGTCATCCGCCCGGTTCAGGCTGCCCGGCCGATCGCTTCAGCTCCCGGTCGATCCGCAGCTGCACGCGCCGGATCGCCAACAGATCGATTTTCGTTTCGGTCTTGCCGGACTTGACCTGCTCGCCGATGCGGAACTGCCACTGCCAGATTCCGGGGATCGCCGTCTTGGCGACGGTGAACTCGATGCCCCTGTGATTCATGGTGACCTCCCCACGATTCACTTCCATGACCGCAAACATGTTGGGCGTCACAATATCCCGGACACAAGCAAATTTTGGCGGTAAGCCCCGGATAGTTCGGGGATATCTCGAAAACGCGCGTGCGCCGAAACAAGCGAAGCCCGGTCCGAAACACGCCACGCTGCCTGATGGTTCCGGGTTACGGAAAGCTCCGTGGTTCTCCGACCAAGAACAGAGTTCCTGGGCTGCACCCGGCTGCATGGAGCGGCCGATCCAACAGCCCGCATCGCGGGCGCCGGGGATGACCGATTCGCTGCAAGCGGCGGTATGTGCTTTGCTTGGTGTGACGATGGCAGAAACAACGTGGGCCCGTCATGCTCGGCATTCCCCGCCGCTACAGTCATTTCGTCTTCGGAATCATCCAGTCCGGACTGACTTCTCTGGTCGCGTCGGGAATTGCGAGCCTGCCAGCAGGCAGCGCGATGAGCTTCGTCGCGCACTGGATGGTGTCGTGGCTGATCGCATGGGCCGCGATGCTGCCGATCGTGCTGCTGGCCGCGCCCGCGATCCGCGCCTTCTCGCTGCTGCTGACGCAGGAGGAGAGGGATCCCCGAACGCCCGGCAGGCATGAAAAGGCCCCGCCTGGCGAGTGCCAGACGGGGCAGAGAGTTATTGGAGGCTGAGGTGCTGGGCTGCAACACCATAGCGGCATCACCCTAGCCGGCCCCGCTTACGGCAGCCTGACAGGCGGCAGATTTCCGCATCCCGGGGCCGCAGACTGGCCCCGCACCCGTCCCAATTTCGACATCCGTCCGCACGACTGCGGACACACCCATCGGCAAGATTCCACGCCGTTCGGCGCAGCCATGGGGGAAACGTGGCACGCCGACCAGGGGTGGCATCATGGATAACGTAGAGCGGTCATTCGCCGCCGCGACAGCGGCTGGCTTCGTCGTGCTGGTGATCGGCCTCGTGCTGCTGGCGCTGCTTTAGACTGGGTGGCGCGGGGGGCGGCCAGCCGTGCCCCGCGATGATGGGGGCGCGGAGCATGCCGCATTCTCAAAACGGCAAAACAACCCCATGCACAGTAGGCGTCAAGGACATTCCAGCGGTACCTCAGCGCCTTGACGGTGCTGAGGTACCTCTCAAGCAGCTCCGGCGAACGCTAGTGGATCTTGATGTCGTTCAAGGGAAGATGGAGCTCGCTGGCGCGCTCTTCGCGGTCCTTCCTGCGGAACTCGTTTTCCTGGCGCTCGAACTTGATCATCTCCTCATGCGCCGCCTGCAGCAGGGGACTTCGCCTGGTCGTTTGCTGGCGCTCGTTTCCGGTCATGCCTGAGATCCCCAAGAGTTGCGGTGAGAGTTGCGGCAAGAGTTGCGGGCCTCATCCTAGAGAAGCCCGGAGACCGCGAAAAGGTTCGGTGCCGCAGCATTATGTAATTCTGACGGGGGCCGGTCCATGCGTCGTTGATGCAGGTCAGCTTCGGTCGGGGAGGACGTTGCCGCAGCCCTGCTATTTCGGCGGTTGCAGTCCGGGGGATTTGGCCCAGTCTTGCAGATGATCGGCGACATCGGCCTGGCGGGCCTTCTTCAGCAGGGCATCCCGCTCGGGCCCGGGCGGAAGCTCGGAGGCCTGTTGCTTGACCTGCTTCCCCCATGCGGAAAGCCGGTCCTGAAGGGTCAGCTGCTGCTTGAAACGTCGTCGCTTGAACATGGCATGCTCCTTTCCGCGCGAGGAAGGCGGGAGCGCAATCGGCGTTCTCATCACCGATAGTGGCCAGGCGTCGTGCGGTGACGGGTCATTAGGGACCATGATTGGCGCCGGCGTCTGTGCACTTGTGCGCACAGGGGGATGGCGAGCAGGGGATTGAGGAGGGGGGTTGGGGAATCCGCAAAAGAACATATTGCGAACTTAGAACAAATAGGGTACGATACTTTTATCGACGAGCCGCCTCGCCAATCGTTTGTCCCGCACCCGAATCCTCGCCATAAGGAGCACGACCAATGTCCGCCACTGCCCTGCGTATCGTCGAAGGATCTTCCATGGACAAGAGTAAAGCTCTCGCCGCCGCGCTCTCCCAGATCGAGCGTCAGTTCGGCAAGGGCTCGGTGATGAAGCTCGGCAAGAACGACCGGTCGATGGACGTCGAGGCGGTGTCGTCGGGTTCGCTCGGGCTCGACATCGCGCTCGGCATCGGTGGCCTGCCCAAGGGGCGCGTCGTGGAAATCTACGGGCCGGAATCCTCGGGCAAGACCACGCTGGCGCTGCATACGGTTGCGGAAGCGCAGAAGAAGGGCGGGATCTGCGCCTTCATCGACGCTGAACACGCGCTCGACCCGGTCTATGCCCGCAAGTTGGGCGTCAACATCGACGAGCTCCTGATCTCGCAGCCGGACACCGGCGAGCAGGCACTGGAGATCTGCGACACGCTGGTGCGCTCCGGTGCGGTCGATGTTCTGGTGGTCGATTCGGTCGCGGCGCTGGTGCCGAAGGCCGAGCTCGAGGGCGAGATGGGCGATGCGCTGCCGGGACTTCAAGCGCGTCTGATGAGCCAGGCGCTGCGCAAGCTGACGGCCTCGATCAACAAGTCCAACACCATGGTGATCTTCATCAACCAGATCCGCATGAAGATCGGTGTGATGTACGGCTCGCCGGAAACCACCACCGGCGGCAACGCCCTGAAGTTCTACGCCTCGGTCCGCCTCGACATCCGCCGCATCGGCGCGATCAAGGAGCGCGACGAAGTGGTCGGCAACACCACCCGCGTCAAGGTCGTCAAGAACAAGCTGGCGCCGCCCTTCAAGCAGGTCGAGTTCGACATCATGTACGGCGAGGGCGTTTCCAAGATGGGCGAGATCCTCGATCTCGGCGTCAAGGCCGGCATCGTCGAGAAGTCCGGCGCCTGGTTCTCCTATGACAGCCAGCGCCTCGGCCAGGGTCGCGAGAACTCGAAAGCGTTCCTGAAGGCCAACCCCGACATCACCGCCAAGATCGAGACCTCGATCCGTCAGAATTCCGGCCTGATCGCCGAGCAGATCCTCGCCGGCACGCCGGAGCGCGACGCCGACGGCGAAGAGCCGGCGGAGGAGTAATCCCTAACGCGAACAATTTTCGCGAGGAGCGGGCGCTGAGGACGTTGAGTTGCCGACGTCTTCGGTGCCTGCTTCGTTTTGGGCTGTCGTGACAGTGAGGTGGGACGATGAAGCGTCTGATCTTGGCTGGCTGGGGTGGCGGCCGTGATCTTGCTCGATCGGGGTGGGCCGAGATCGTCATACCGTTGCATTTCCAATTGGAGTGGAGGCCGCTTCCGAAGGCGGAAAAACTCTCCGTCTGGACGCCGGCGTGACGCGGCTCATCATGACATCGGATTCATCCGCCGCCGGCGGGATACGAGGGGCCGGCCTTGGCGATCTCGTCATTGCGATCGAACGTCGGCTAGTCGAGGGACCGTTGCCGTCCGCGGCGGAGTGCCAGGCATTCTTCTCCCCACGGACGACGCAGCAACTCGGTCAGAACTGGCTGGACGACACGCCGGCCTGGCGCCTGGAAGGGGCTGGGTTGAAGGGGCGCGGTCTGATCGACCTGCTGTCAGAATGGGACACGGCCGAACTGTGGATGGGACCAGAGCCGAATGCGCAGTTACTTCTGCTCTGGCTGCTTGATCATTGCGGCAGCGAGGAAGCGGCAGTTTCCAGGCTCTCGATACGTGACCTGGACTTTGCCGTGGGTGAGGTCAAGCCAGAGCAGCTTGCGAAGCTGGACCCACCGGCCATCAAGCCCATGCAGGATCATCTGGAGCTTGCTCGTCGTGCGTGGCAGGCCTATCGCGCGCCGACGCCGCAGGCCTGGTTCGACCTCCTCGACGCGGACTTGCGCCTGCTTCCGCAGCTCGAGCGCTGCGTTGTTGCCCTGCTCGAAGAGCTTCCAAACACCACCAACGGCCTTGGGGCCACGGAAACACGGATACTGCAACTGATTGCGCCGGGTGAGGTGCCGCCGTTCGACGTGTTCCCGGGATATCAGAAACCCAACGCGCGGCGCGTTTTCGACTATTGGGAAGTTGGCGCGCTGCTCGATGGACTCGCGCGCTGTCCCATGCCGGCGGTCACGGGGCTGGTGGAGGGGCCATTCACGCTCGACATGCACGACGATGCCCTCCGTCACGCACGATACAAGCAATCCCGATTGTCCCTCACGGATCTGGGCAAGGCCGTGCTGGCAGGCGCCGAGGATTTCCGCCGTCATAATCCGATCCGCCGCTGGTGGGGCGGTACGCTTCTCACCAACGAGCGGCTTTGGCGCTGGTACCCCGAGACGCGCTTGCTGGCTGCGCCTGGCTGATGCCCGGGCGCAGCTGGTATGCTCCAGAGTTTGAGAGGCGACCGTGTCACATTTGATCCTGGCAACAAACGATCTTGCGGCAGATACGCTCCGTCAGTCCTTTATTGCGAATGTTGCGGTGGGCTTCGTCCCACGCTTCGTCCGGGGGAAATTGGCTTCCGAGGAGCAGCTCTTGATGGGGCTGGAGCGGCGATCGGCGAAACATGGCAATCCGGGCGATCACTGGCTGGATGGAGCCGGTTGCGGGGCGGTGGACGGTTTCGGTACGCGCGATATCGGTTTCTTCGAGCTATGTGCAAAGTTCGACTCGATCGAAATATGGGTTGATCCTTTGCCGAACGATCAGCTCGTGCTTGTCTGGCTGCTCGACCTGCTTCGTCCCTACAAGGAAATCACGACCAAGCTGAGCCTGGTGCATGCGGACGCCCCCGTTGCGGGCTATGCTGCGGAGTCCGTCGCAAAATGGAAGTTGCCGTCCTTCAAGGTCGCCGACGATCATTTGGTGATGGCAGGCCGCGCCTGGCGCGCCTATCGGGCTGAGACGCCAGGATCCTGTTTCGATCTGCTGATGACGGATCTGATGATCTTTCCGAGACTTCGATCGGCGCTCATTGCGTTGCTTGAAGAGCTTCCAGACAAGGTGACCGGGCTCGGTGCTACCGAAATGGATATGCTGGGCTGTGTGAATGAAGGGCACGCCGACCCAAAATACATCTCCGAAGCGAGGTGTTATCGCGATGTGTTCGATGCCGGCGAGGCGCAAGATGCCTTGATCGAACTGGCGGAGCATCCGGTACCGCCCGTTCTGTTGGGTGATCCGGCGTTCGACAATGAGGATCGCTACTTCGGCAGGAGCGAGTGGAAGGTCACGCTCACCGAACTCGGACGTTCCCTTGTCGCTCGGGAAGACGATATGTGGCGCCACAACTCGATCAAGCGCTGGTGGGGCGGGACCGAACTGACCAACGAGCGGCTCTGGCGTTGGGATCGCGACACGCGGTTGCTGATTGCGCCGTAAATCATTGCCGTATGGTGGATTAGCCCGCGGCTGCGCGAAGCGCAGTCCGCTCGCGTAATCCACCATCCTTGTGACTGCGGAAGCAGACGCGGTGGGTTGCGCCGTCGCCTGCGCTTCGCGCAGCCGCCCGCGTAACCCACCCCACGCCCCTTTACTCCGCGGCTTGCGCGTAATCGCTCACCGGCGGGCAGGAGCACACCAGATTGCGGTCGCCATAGACGTTGTCGACGCGGCCGACCGGGCTCCAGTATTTGTCGGTGCGCGAGCTGCCCGCGGGGAAGCAACCTTCGCTGCGGGTATAGGCCCGCTTCCAATCGTCGTCCGCGATGTCGTGCACGGTGTGCGGGGCATGGCGCAGCGGCGAGGCCTCGATCTTGAAGCGGCCGGCCTCGACCTCGGCGATTTCCTTCCGGATCGCGATCATGGCGTCGCAGAAGCGGTCCAGCTCCGCCTTCGATTCCGACTCGGTCGGCTCGATCATCAGCGTGCCCGGGACCGGGAAGCTCATGGTCGGCGCGTGGAAGCCGTAGTCGATCAGGCGCTTGGCGATATCGTCGACGGTGACGCCTGATGTCGTCTTCAACGGCCGGGGATCGACGATGCATTCATGCGCGACGCGGCCCTTGGCGTTCTTGTAGAGCACCGGGAAGTGCGGATCGAGGCGCGCGGCAATGTAGTTGGCGTTGAGGATCGCGATCTCGGTGGCGCGCTTCAATCCTTCGCCGCCCATCATCAGAATATAGATGTAGGAGATGGTCAGGATCGAGGCCGAGCCGAACGGCGCGGCCGAGACCGGACCGACGGGAGCATCCGCGCGCGTCGCGGGATGACCGGGAAGGAACGGCGCGAGGTGCGCCTTGACGCCGATCGGGCCCATGCCGGGACCACCGCCGCCATGCGGAATGCAGAACGTCTTGTGCAGATTGAGATGGCTGACATCGGCGCCGTAATCGCCGGGCCTGCTCAGGCCGACCTGCGCGTTGAGGTTGGCGCCGTCGAGATACACCTGGCCGCCATGGCCGTGCACGATGTCGCAGATTTCGCGGATGTGCTCCTCGAACACGCCGTGGGTCGAGGGATAAGTGATCATGACCGCGGCGAGGTCGTTCGAATGCTTCTCGGCCTTGGCGCGGAGATCATTGACGTCGACGTCGCCGTTCTTCTCGCAGGCGACCACCACCACGTCCATGCCGACCATCGCGGCCGAGGCCGGGTTGGTGCCGTGGGCGGAGGAGGGGATCAGGCAGATCTTGCGGTGCGTCTCGCCGCGCGCGGCATGGTAGCCACGGATGGCCAGGAGTCCGGCGTATTCGCCCTGCGCGCCCGAATTCGGCTGCAGCGAGATCGCGTCATAGCCGGTGATGTCGCACAGCCATTTTTCCAGCCGGGCGAACAGCGCGTGATAGCCGGCGGCCTGCTCGCGCGGCACGAACGGATGCAGCGTCGCGAACTCCGGCCAGGTCAGCGGCATCATCTCGGTGGTGGCGTTCAGCTTCATGGTGCAGGATCCCAGCGGGATCATGGCGCGGTCGAGCGCGAGGTCGCGGTCACTGAGCTTGCGCATGTAGCGCAGCATCTCGGTCTCCGAGCGATGCGCGTGGAACACGGGATGGGTCAGGAACGCGGTGGTGCGCTTCAAATCGTCCGGCAGCGCCTCGCGCGTCTCCGCGTCGACCTCGGCGTAAGCAAGCGTGCCGCCGAAGGCTCGCCAGACTGCTTCGATCGTCGCTGATGTCGTGGTCTCGTCGAGCGCGATGCGCAGGCTGGTCTCGCCGACACCGAGATTGATCTTCTCGGCTGCCGCGCGGGCGACGATCTCGGCTCGCCCAGCGCCGGCATCGACGCTGATCGTGTCGAAGAAGGTCTCGCTGTCAGGCACAAAGCCGAGCTTGCGCAGGCCGCTCGCGAGCACGGCTGTGCGGCGATGCACATTGCGCGCGATCTGCGTCAGGCCTTCCGGCCCGTGATAGACCGCATACATCGAGGCGATCACGGCAAGCAGCACCTGCGCAGTGCAGATGTTCGAGGTCGCCTTCTCGCGACGGATGTGCTGCTCGCGGGTCTGCAGCGCGAGGCGGTAGGCGGGGGCGCCGCGGGAATCCACGGAGAGGCCGACGATGCGGCCGGGCAGCGAGCGCTTCAGCGCATCGCGCACCGCCATATAGGCCGCATGCGGCCCGCCATAACCCATCGGCACGCCAAAACGCTGCGCGGAGCCGATCGCGATGTCGGCACCGAGTTCGCCGGGCGAGGCCAGCAGTGTCAGGGCCAGCAGGTCGGCGGCCACGATCGCGAGCGCACCCTTGGCCTTCAGTGTCGCGATTGCGGGCCGGAGGTCGCGCACTGCGCCGGAAGAACCCGGATATTGCAGCAGCGCGCCGAGCACGTCAGTCCCAGCGAGGTCGGTGAGGGGATCGCCGACGATCAGGGTCCAGCCGAGCGGTTCGGCGCGGGTGCGCATCACGGCCAGCGTCTGCGGATGCACGTCCTTGTCGACGAAGAAGGCTTGCGCCTTGACCTGCGAGTGCCGCTCGGCGAGCGCCATCGCTTCGGCTGCGGCGGTGGCCTCGTCGAGCAGCGAGGCGTTGGCCACATCCAGCCCGGTGAGGTCGCAGATCATGGTCTGGAAGTTGAGCAGTGCCTCCAGCCGGCCCTGGCTGATCTCGGGCTGATACGGCGTGTAGGCCGTGTACCAGGCCGGGTTCTCCAGGATGTTGCGCTGGATCACCGCGGGCAGGATCGTGCCGGAATAGCCTTGGCCGATCAGCGAGGTGAAGACCTGGTTCCGGGCGGCGAGCTCGGCCATATGCGCGATCGCCTCGGTCTCGCTGAGCGGCTTGCCGAGATCGAGCGGGGAAGCCTGCCGGATCGAGGCCGGCAGCGTCTCCGCCATCAGCGCGTCGACGCTTTTCGCGCCGACGGTTTCGAGCATGGCGGTGACGTCGCGCGCCGACGGGCCGATGTGGCGGCGAACGAAGCTGGCGGTGTCGCCGTTGGATTTGCGGTGCGCGGTCATCATGGGTCCTCGCTAGATTTCGCTGTCGCCGTCATGCCCCGCGAAGGCGGGGCATCCAGTACACGCAGCCGTCACGGCTTGAACCGAGAGGGCGCGGCGTACTGGATCATCCGCCTTCGCGGATGATGACAGTGAGTGTGTGGAGACGTCTCGGCTCATATCCTCACGCTGTATGTGCCTTGTACGCGGCTTCATCCATGAGGCCGCCGAGCTCGCTTCTGTCGGCCATCTTGATCTTGAAGAACCAGGCCTTGCCTTGCGCGTCGGAATTCACCAGCGCCGGCTCGGCCACGAGCTCGGCATTGGCTTCGAGCACTTCGCCCGTCACGGGCGCGTAGACGTCGGAGGCGGCCTTGACCGATTCCACGACGGCGGCGGCTTCCGCCTTCTTCAGCGCGCGGCCGACCTTGGGCAATTCGACGAACACGACGTCACCGAGCTGCTGCTGGGCATAGTCGGTGATGCCGACGGTGGCGACGTCGCCGTCGATAGCGAGCCATTCATGGTCGGAGGTGTACAGCGTCGTGGTCATTGTCGGTCCTCAGCGTTTGTAGGTGTTCTTGACGAAAGGCATCGCGGCGACCTGCACGGCCAAGCGCTGGCCGCGCACTTCGGCAAACAGGTTTGTGCCGAGCGCGCTTTGGCTCGTGGGCACATAACCCATCGCGACCGGCGCGTTCAGGCTCGGGCCGAAGCCGCCCGAGGTGACCTGCCCGATCGGCTCGCCGCCCGCGTCATTCGCAAACAGCGGCGCGCCCTCGCGCACCGGCGCGCGTCCTTGGGCGAGCAGGCCGACACGGCGACGGGCCGCGCCCTGATCGAAATCAGCGAGGATCTTTTCGGCACCGGGAAAGCCGCCGGCGCGCGCGCCGCCGCTGCGGCGGGACTTCTGCACCGACCATTCCAGCGCGGCCTCGACCGGCGTGGTCGCGGTGTCGATGTCGTGGCCGTAGAGGCAGAGCCCGGCCTCCAGCCGCAGGCTGTCGCGGGCGCCCAGGCCTATCGGCAGCACATCGGGATTTTCGAGCAGCGTCTTGGCGAGGCGCTCGGCCTCGGCCGCGGGGACCGAGATCTCGAATCCGTCCTCGCCGGTGTAGCCGGAGCGCGAGACGAAGCAGTCGATGCCGGCGACCTTGCGCGGGCCGGAATCCATAAACTTCATGGCGGGCGCCTCTGCACACAATTTCGCCAGCGCCGCCTCGGCCTTCGGTCCCTGCAGCGCGATCAGCGCGCGATCTGCGAGAGAATCGACGACGCAAACGTCGGAGAGATGCGCGCGCAGATGCGCCTCGTCGGCGTCCTTGCAGGCGGCGTTGACGACCAGGAAGAGGTGATCGCCGAAATTGGCGACCATCAAATCGTCGAGGATGCCGCCGTTGTCGTTGGTGAATTGGGCGTAGCGCTGCCGTCCCGGCGCGATCGCCACGATGTCCTGAGGGACCAGCCGCTCCAGCGCGCGGGCGGCATCCTCGACCCGGCCGGATTTCGGCCGGAGCGCGATCTGGCCCATATGGGAGACGTCGAACAGGCCGGCGGAGACCCGGGTGTGGAGGTGCTCCTTCAGCACGCCCGCGGGGTATTGCACGGGCATGTCATAGCCCGCGAACGGCACCATCTTGCCGCCCAGGGAGACATGAAGCCCATGAAGGGGCGTACGTTTCAGGGAGTCTTTGTCGTGCGCTAGCATCTTAAGGGGCCCTCGGCGGTTCCCCGGGGACGATTCCCCGATGGACACCAGTCGAAGCCCCATCTGTCGCTGTGCCTGAGAGTATTATCCCGTCGGCGGACGCTGTCCGGGCCTTAAGCCCGCCGGCGCCTCTTTCCAGATGCTGTCAAAGCCACGCGGTCCGTTTGCCTGAGAGTTTCCGGGGCGGTTGCTCCTTCGGCGCCGGCTGCCTAAAGCCGGTCTCTCCCGACGTGGCCGTACGATACAGATGGGTAAAGACCACAGCGGGGCCAAGCCTGTCAACGCGTCCGCGCGTCCTATCCAACGGGATTGAGCGCCTGCGGCAACCCTCTGATCTCCTTGCACAGTTTCTGGACAGCGCAGCTGGCCTTGTCTAAAAGCGCTTTGGCCCGCAGATATCAGCCTTAACGTTACGGTTTGGATGGCGAGAAGCGGGTCCTAGAGCACGATGAGAGTCATCGCGCTTTAGCTCTTTGTTTGAGCATGATCTTTCCGGAAAACCGCTTCGCACTTTTCCGGATCATGCTCCAGCACACCCGATTGGATGAACATGAGCGGCGTCAACGAGATCAGGTCGACCTTTCTGAACTTCTTTGCCGAGAACGGCCACGAGATCGTGTCGTCCTCGCCATTGGTGCCGCGCAACGATCCGACGTTGATGTTCACCAATGCCGGCATGGTGCAGTTCAAGAACGTCTTCACCGGCGTCGAGAAGCGGCCCTATCAGCGCGCCACCACGTCGCAGAAATGCGTGCGCGCCGGCGGCAAGCACAACGACCTCGACAATGTCGGCTACACCGCGCGCCATCTCACCTTCTTCGAGATGCTCGGCAATTTCTCGTTCGGCGACTATTTCAAGGAGCGCGCGATCGAGCTGGCCTGGAAGCTCATCACCAAAGAGTACGGGTTGAAGAAGGACAAGCTGCTCGTCACGGTCTATCATACCGACGACGAGGCGGCCGGCCTGTGGAAGAAGATCGCCGGCTTCTCCGAGGATCGCATCATCCGCATCCCGACCTCGGACAATTTCTGGGCGATGGGCGACACCGGTCCGTGCGGCCCGTGCTCGGAGATCTTCATCGACCGCGGCGATCATATCTGGGGCGGACCTCCGGGCTCGCCGGAAGAGGACGGCGACCGCTTCCTGGAATTCTGGAATCTCGTGTTCATGCAATATGAGCAGGTGACGAAGGAGGAGCGCGTGGATCTGCCGCGTCCCTCGATCGACACCGGCATGGGCCTGGAGCGCATGGCCTGCATCATGCAGGGCGTCGACAGCGTGTTCGAGACCGACCTGTTCCGTCATCTGATCGATGCGACCTCGTCCGCGCTGGGCCACGGCCCGAACGAGCAGACGGTGGCTTCGTTCCGCGTCATCGCCGACCATCTGCGTTCATCGGCCTTCCTGGTCGCGGACGGCGTGCTGCCCTCGAACGAGGGCCGCGGCTACGTGCTGCGCCGGATCATGCGCCGCGCCATGCGCCATGCGCAGCTGCTGGGTGCGAAAGAGCCGCTGATGCATCGGCTGGTCTGGGCGCTGGTGCGCGAGATGGGCCAGGCCTATCCCGATCTGATGCGCGCGGAGAACCTGATCGAGGAAACGCTGCGGCTGGAAGAGACCCGCTTCCGCAAGACGCTGACCCGCGGCCTTGCCATCCTCGACGAGAAGAGCGCGTCCTTGAAGAAGGGCGACATGTTCGACGGCGACGTCGCCTTCACGCTCTACGACACCTATGGTTTTCCGTTGGACCTGACGCAGGACGCGCTGAAGTCGCGCGGCATCAGCGTCGACCAGGCCTCGTTCACCGACGCGATGGAGCGCCAGAAGGCCAAGGCGCGCGAGTCCTGGAAGGGGTCGGGCGAGGCTGCGTCGGAGGCGATCTGGTTTCCGCTGCGCGAAAAGCTGGGCGCCACCGAATTCCTGGGCTACGAGACCGAGAGTGCCGAAGGCGTGGTCTCCGCGCTGGTGAAGGACGGCGCTGAGGTCACGAGCCTCAAGGCCGGCGAGACCGGTGCGCTGGTGCTGAACCAGACGCCGTTCTACGCGGAATCGGGCGGCCAGGTCGGCGACACCGGCGTGCTCACGGGCGAGGGCGGCATCAGATTCCGCGTCACCGACACGCAGAAGAAGCTCGGCGATTTCTTCGTGCATGTCGGCACAGTGGAGAGCGGCGAGCTCAAGCTCGGCACTGCGCTCCAGCTCGAGGTCGATCATTCCAGGCGCTTCTCGATCCGCGCGCATCATTCGGCGACGCATCTCATCCACGAGGCGCTGCGCCAGGTGCTCGGCGACCACATCGCCCAGCGCGGCTCGATGGTCGCGCCGGATCGCCTGCGCTTCGACTTCGTGCATCCGAAGCCGATCACGGCGGAGGAACTGGCCCGCGTCGAGGACATCGCCAACGACGTGGTGCTTGAGAATGACGAGGTCACGACGCGCGTGATGGGCGTCGACGAGGCCCGCGAAGCCGGCGCGCGCGCGCTGTTCGGCGAGAAATATGGCGACGAGGTCCGCGTCGTCTCGATGGGCCGGACCGCGCGCGAGCGCGGCACCAACGCGCTCGGCTGGTCGGTCGAGCTCTGCGGCGGCACGCATGTGAGGCGCACCGGCGATATCGGCCTGATCACGCTCACCGGCGAGAGCGCGGTTGCCTCCGGCGTGCGCCGCATCGAGGCGCTGACCGGAAATTATGCGCGCAGGCACGCCAACGAGACCATGGCGCTGGCCAAGACCGCGGCCAACGAGCTGCGCACCTCGATCGACGACGTCCCCGCGCGCATCACCGCGCTGATGGAGGAGCGCAAGAAGCTCGAGCGCGAGCTCTCCGACGCCCGCAAGAAGCTGGCGATGGGCGGCGGTGCGGCTGTCGGCAATGGCGCAGCTTCCGGTGTGCGCGAGGTCGGCGACGTCAAGCTGATGGCGCGCGCGGTCGAGGGCATCGAGATGAAGGATCTCAAGAGCCTGGCCGACGAGGCCAAGAAGCAGGTCGGCTCCGGCGTCGTCGCGATCGTCGGCGTCACCGAGGACGGCAAGGCCGGCGTGGTGGTCGGCGTCACCGCCGACCTCACCGCGCGTTTCAACGCGGTGAATTTGGTGAAAATCGCTTCCGAAGCGCTCGGCGGCAAGGGCGGCGGCGGCCGGCCCGACATGGCGCAGGCCGGGGGCCCCGATGGCGCCAAGGCCACGGACGCGCTGGCGGCGATCGAAAAAGCGATGGCAGGCGCGTAAATCGCCATGCGCCCCGTTCCGCGAGAACGTGGCTTGCGAGATCCCGATTTGAGGGATCGCCTCTATGAATTGCTGGAGCACGACCCGTTGGCCTATTCAGCCGGGTCGCGCTTCATCAAGTTCATCATCGGCGTCATCGTACTCAACGTCGTCGCGATGATCCTCGCATCGGTGCCGGAGCTGGACGCGCAATTCGGCACGCTGTTCTCGGTCGTCACAGCCCTCGCCGCGATGGTGTTCGCGCTGGAATATCTGGCGCGGATGTGGACCGTGGCGGGACACACCCAGCGCAAGGGCTCCGCGCTGTCCGACCGGTTCGGCTACGTCTTCTCGACGCTCGGCATCATCGACCTCATGGCGTTCCTGCCCGCGTCCGTCGTGCTCGCCACCGGCCGGCACGCGACGCTGGCGGCGCTGGGCGTGCTGCCGTTCTTCAAGCTGATCCGCTATTCGCCGGCGATGCGCTCGCTGCTCGCCGCCGTGCACGCCGAACGGCGGGCGCTGATCGGCTGCATCGTCATCCTGATCGGCGCGGTCCTGTCCTTCGCCTCGCTGCTCTACGCCATCGAGCGCGACGTGCAGCCGGACAAGCTCGGCACCATCCCGCAGGCGATGTGGTGGGCGATCGTGACGCTCGGCACCGTCGGCTATGGCGACGTGGTGCCGGTGACGGCGCTCGGCAAGCTGGTCTCCACGTTCGCCATCATCTCAGGCTTTGCCATGATCGCGCTGCCGGTCGCGATCATCTCCACCGCCTTTGCCGAAGAGGTGAAGCGGCGCGACTTCGTCGTCACCTGGGGCATGCTGGCGCGGGTGCCGCTGTTCTCGCATCTGTCGGCCGCGGAGATCGCCGACATCATGCGCCTCTTGCGCGCGCGCACCATCGAGCAGGGCGAAATCCTGGTCCGCCGCGGCGATGCGGCCTCGTCGATGTATTTCATCACCGCCGGCGAGGTCGAGATCGCGCTGCCGAGCCAGCAGGTGCGGCTCACCGACGGCACCTTCTTCGGCGAGATCGCGCTGCTGCACAAGACAAAACGCAGCGGCACGGTGACGGCGACGTGCAAGACGCGCCTGCTCGTGCTCGACGCCCAGGATTTTCACGCCTTGATCGCGCGCATGCCGACGCTCGCCGACCACGTCCACACCACCGCCAAGGCGAGGCTCGCCGATACCGGCGACCTCGCGCTGGCGGAGCTGGCTCAGGCCGAGCAGGAAGAGAGCCCGGGGTAGCCGTCAGGTTCGGTCGAGGAAGGGCGCGACAACCTCGCGCGTCTCCTTGCTGGGCACGACCGGTACGATCTCGAAGGTCATGCCGTTGCCCTGGCAGTTCAACACCCATTCTTGCAGCAGGCGCGCGTCGTCGCATTCCATCAGCTGGAAGCAGCGGTCGAAATTCGGCTCGATCCAGCTGCCGAGATATTTCAGGCCTTCCGGAAACTTGACGCCCTCGTCGCGCACGCGCCGGTAGACCGGGATGGGATCGCGGTCCCTGAAGCGTTCGATCACCATGAAGAGCATCGGCCTCAACCCTTCTTCAGGAAGACATATTCGGCCGAGTAGGGCGCGCTCTTGAACTCGCCGGCCTTGTCGCATGCGCCGTCGAGCTTGCCGCCATGGGTGTTGATGCGCTGGACGGTGGTGACCGGCGTAAGGGTGCCGCTGCCGCGGCGGGCGGCGACCTCGAGCTTCAGCCAGGGGATATCGGCTGCCGTTGCGCCAGGTGCGTTGCCGATAGCCTTGCCGACCACCGCGCTGCCATCGGCGAACTCCCAGTTCGGGCCGGCATAATGCCGGCCGATGGTCTTGCCCTCGGACAGCAGCGTCGCGATCGGCTCGCGGAAGGCCCAGGCGAGCTTGCCGTCGCTACCCGCCTTGCATTCATAGACCTGCGCGCCCTCGGCGTGGACGCTGAGCACGACGCTCTCGCCCGGTGCGGCGATGGCGTCGGGCAGTCGCTCTGCAGCCCCGGCCGGTCCGATCAGGGCCGCGAACAGCATCGTGGGGCCGGCAAGCTTGATCAACATGGTGGCATCTCCGGGCAAGGACCCAAAAAGAAACGGGCCGCGCTGTTGCGCGGCCCGTGATCATGTCTGGCCCAGTCGGGCGAAATTGCGGTCGGCTCAGGCCGCCAGCTCCTTGGTCAGGTTCTCGGCGACCTTGTCGAGGAAGCCGGTGGTCGAGAGCCAGCGCTGGTCGGCGCCGACCAGGAGCGCGAGGTCCTTGGTCATGTAGCCGGCCTCGACGGTGTCGACGCAGACCTTCTCCAGCGTGTTGGCGAACTTGGCGAGCTCGGCATTGTTGTCGAGCTTGGCGCGGTGCGACAGGCCACGGGTCCAGGCGAAGATCGAGGCGATCGAGTTGGTCGAGGTCTCCTTGCCCTTCTGGTGCTCGCGGTAATGGCGGGTCACCGTGCCGTGGGCCGCTTCGGCCTCGACGGTCTTGCCGTCGGGGGTGAGCAGCACCGAGGTCATCAGGCCGAGCGAGCCGTAGCCCTGCGCGACCGTGTCGGACTGCACGTCGCCGTCGTAGTTCTTGCAGGCCCAGACGTAGCCGCCCGACCATTTCAGCGCCGAGGCCACCATGTCGTCGATCAGGCGGTGCTCGTAGGTCAGGCCCTTGGCCTCGAATTCCTTCTTGAACTCGCGGTCGTAGATGTCCTGGAAGATGTCCTTGAAGCGGCCGTCATAGACCTTGAGAATCGTGTTCTTGGTCGAGAGGTAGACCGGGTAGTTGCGCAGCAGGCCGTAGTTCAGCGAGGCGCGGGCGAAGTCGATGATGGAATCGTCGAGATTGTACATCTCCATGGCGACGCCGGCGCCCGGTGCCTTGAACACTTCCTTCTCGATCACGGTGCCGTCTTCGCCGACGAACTTCATCGACAGGGTGCCCTTGCCCGGGAACTTGAAATCTGTGGCGCGGTACTGGTCGCCATAGGCGTGGCGGCCGATGATGATCGGCTTGGTCCAGCCGGGAACCAGGCGCGGCACGTTCTTGCAGATGATCGGCTCGCGGAAGATCACGCCGCCGAGGATGTTGCGGATGGTGCCGTTCGGCGACTTCCACATCTGCTTGAGGTTGAACTCCTTCACCCGGGCCTCGTCCGGGGTGATGGTGGCGCACTTGACGCCGACGCCGACCTTCTTGATGGCTTCGGCGGCGTCGATGGTGACCTGATCGTTGGTGTGGTCGCGGTACTCCATGCCCAGGTCGAAATACATCAGCTCGACATCCAGGAACGGGGTGATCAGCTTGTCCTTGATGTACTGCCAGATGATCCGGGTCATCTCGTCGCCATCGAGTTCGACGACGGGATTGGATACCTTGATTTTTGCCATGATCGGGGAAGCCTCTTGGGAACGGCGCTTTTGGCGCGCCACGGGAATATCCGCGGCGTCATAGCACCCGGACGCGGCGGGCGAAAGCCAAGGGATTATGCACTTTTAGCCGATCCAGCCTCCACAGACGGGGGGCGGGGAGGGGCCCAAAGGCCGGGGCGGGGCTGAGGCTTCAAGCGAGATTCAAAAGTCGATTCCAACCCGTTATTTCCCTTGAGAATTTCGTCAGGACAGGCAAACGACAGGCGAACGGGCAGCCGGTCCCAGGGAGATCTGGGCGGCCGGCATGAATCAATTCCTGAGGCGACCCTGCCAAGGCCTTGAGGGACAAGCGTGAAAGCGAGACGAGATGTCGGGGACTGACAAGAGCAAGGCCGGTCTCTCCCTCGACGGTCCCATCGTCATCCTGGTCGAGCCGCAGCTCGGGGAAAACATCGGCATGGCCGCGCGCGCCATGGGCAATTTCGCGCTTGGCGCCCTGCGCATCGTCAACCCCAGGGACGGCTGGCCCAACATCGCCGCGCAGCGGGCCGCGGCCGGTGCCGACCACATCCTGGAAACGGTCCAATTGTTCGGCACGGTCGAAGAGGCCGTCGCCGACCTCGACCTGCTGTTTGCCACCACCGCGCGCCCGCACGATCAGGCCAAGCCGGTGGTCGGGCCGGAGGCGGCGGCCGGCGAGATCGCGGGTCACCTCGCGGCCGGCGGCAGGGCCGGCATCCTGTTCGGCCGCGAGCGCTGGGGACTGACCAATGAAGAGGTCGGCCTCTCCAACCGCATCATCACCTTCCCGGTCAATCCGGGCTTCGCCTCGCTCAACCTCGCCCAGGCCGTGCTGCTGGTCGGCTATGAATGGTTCAAGCGGGCGACCTCAGGCGAGCTGCCGCACGCCATGCCGGAGCGGTCCGAGCGCGCCTCGCAGCACCAGATGCAGGCGTTCTTCGACAACCTCATCCGTGAGCTCGACAAGGTGGAATTTTTGCGCCCGGCCGAGAAGCGCGACACCATGCTGGTCAACCTGCGCAACATTTTCAGCCGGATGGAGCCGACCAAGCAGGACATGCACACCTTGCACGGGGTGATCATGGCGATCGCCGAGGGACGCAAGGGCCCAGCCAAGGGCGGCGTGCTCGACGGCGAGCAGGCCACGCGCCTGCGCGCTCTGCTCGCCGAGCACGGCAGCGGGACGCCCGATAGCGGTTCTACCGTGCGCGGCCTCGCCCGCCTGCTTCGCCGCAATCCGACCGACGCCGAGCGCCTGCTCTGGCAGGCCCTGACCCGCGACCGCCGCTTTGCAGGCCTGTTCAAGCGCCAGACTCCTGTGGGGCGCCATATCCCGGACTTCGTCTCGTTCCCGCACCGGATCGCGATCGAGCTGGTCAACCCGGGCGAGGGCGAGGCGATCGCAGCGGACCGTGCGGGACGGCGGAGCTGGCTCGAGGCGCGGGACTATCGGGTGCTCGAGATCCGCGCGGCGGATGTCGAGCGCGATCTCGAGGCGGAGCTGGCGCGGCTCGCGGGGATGATGGAGCAGGGCGCGTAGCCGGCCGTCCGCCATCGCGGCGTTCCTGCATCAGCGACGCTTCGCACTGCGAACGGACGCCGGCAGGTCGAGGACATCCGTTTCTTTTCCGCCAAGCGTAACTTTTGGTTCCTTCGCTGCGAACAGTCTCTTTCGGGGGCGCAAATGCCTTCAGAGCGTTCGAACGGAGAGACCCATGTCATTCACGTTTTCCAAGGCCATGCTGGTCGCGGCCGCCTTGGTCCTGCCTACCCTTGCCCATGCCGCCCAGCCGTATGAACCGAAAGCCCTCCAGGCGGCTCAGGCGGCCAACAAGCCTGTCTTGATCGAGGTCACAGCACCCTGGTGCCCCACCTGCCGAAAGCAGAAGCCGATCGTGCAGCAGATCGAGCAGGAGAGGCCTGACCTCGTCATCCTCGACGTGGATTTCGACAGCGCAAAGGATGTCCTCAGGCAGCTCAAGGTTCAGAACCAGAGCACCTTGATCGTCTATCGTGGGGCAAAGGAGATCGGCCGTTCGACGGGCGAAACCGATCCCGCTGCGATCCGAGCCATGGTCGCCAAGGCGTTCTGATCATGTCGGTCACGCTGGCGCTCGGCTATGTGGCCGGCGCGCTCTCGACGCTATCTCCATGCGTGCTGCCGATCTTGCCGATCGTGCTGTTCGCGGCCGTCGAGCGCCATGCGTGGGGACCAGTCGCGCTGGCAGCGGGGCTATCGCTGTCCTTTGCAGCGGTCGGCATCACGCTGGCGACGGTCGGGTTCAGTGCCGGCATCGATCCCGCCGTCCTGCGCCTGGCGACTGCCGCGCTGCTTGCGATCATGGGGCTGGTGTTGCTGGTCCCGGCGCTGCAGGGCAGGCTGGCCGCGGCGGCCGCGCCGCTTGCAACGGGCGGTCAGACGCTGCTCGATCGCGTCACGCCGCGGGGACTCGGCGGTCAGTTCGTCATTGGCGCCTTGCTCGGCGTGGTCTGGTCGCCCTGCACGGGCCCGACGCTGGGAGCAGCCGTCGGGCTCGCCGCGCAGGGCCGCGACCTGGCTTCGGCGGCAGCCACCATGACCGCCTTTGCGCTTGGCGCGGCAACGCCGATCCTCCTGCTCGCCTACGGTTCGCGCCAGGCAATCCTCGCCCGGCGCGACGGCATGATGCGGGTTGCGCAGGTCGCCAAGCCCGCGATGGGCGGGATGCTCGTTCTGGCGGGTCTTTTCATTCTGACCGGCTTCGACAAGCTGATCGAGACATCCCTGACGCGCGCCATGCCGGACTGGCTGGTCGACCTGACGACGCGGCTGTGACGCATGGTGCTGCTCAAGGTGATCGATGGCAGCGGCTCCAATGCACGGGATACCCGGCAGGCGCGCGAGCTCGACTGGTCGATCCTGATGGCGCGGGCGCAGGACGGCGATCGGGTCGCCTATCATCGCCTGCTGACGGAGATATCCCCATTCCTGCGTTCGTTGGCGACGCCGCGACTTCGAGATGGCGCCGACGTAGAGGACGCCATCCAGGATATTCTGCTGACGGTGCACGCGATCAGACACACCTATGACCCCGCGCGTCCCTTCGCCCCCTGGCTCGTGACCATCGCCAAGCGTCGGCTGGTCGACCGGCTGCGCGGTTGGGGCCGCATCCGCCGCCGGGAGGTCGCAATGGAGCGCGAACACGAAGCCGTTGCAGAGCCGCAATCCGATACGGGCCTGGATGGGCATCATCTGCAGGCTGCCGTCGAAACCCTGCCGCCGGCTCAACAGAAGGCGCTGCGGCTCGTCAAACTGCAGGACATGTCCCTGAAGGACGCTTCGCATGCGAGCGGCATGTCGGTCGTAGCGCTCAAGGTGAACGTTCACCGGGCTCTGAAGAACCTGCAAAGACTTTTTTCCGACCGGATCCAGCCATGATCGATACGCCCGACCTCATCGCTACGCTTGCGTCGGACATGAAGCCGGTGAAACGACTGCAGCCGCCGTTGGTGCGCGCCCTTGGCTGGCTTGGATTTGCCGCCTTGCTGCTGGCGCTGATCGCAGTCAATCGCGGCATTCGACCCGACCTCGGCGACCGGCTGCGGGAGACGGCCTTCGCCACGCGCACGGCAGCGGCGCTTGCGACAGGCATCCTCGCGGCCATCGCGGCCTTCGTCGTCAGCCTGCCCGACCGCTCGAAGCTCTGGCTGCTGCTTCCCGTTCCCGCTCTTGTCGTCTGGCTGTCCAACGTTGGCTATCAGTGCCTGACCCATTGGGTCGTGATTGGACCGGAGGGGGTGAGTCCGGGCGAGGCTGTGCGGTGCTTCTCCACGCTCGTGCTGACGGGCCTACCCCTTTCGTGTCTGCTTTGCTTCATGCTGCGCTACGCAGCCGTTCTTCAGCCGGCTGCGGTCGCGATCACGGGCAGCCTCGGTGTCGGCGCGCTTACGGCCGTGGCACTGTCGCTGTTCCACACCATCGATGCCTCGGCCATGATCCTGATGTGGAATGTCGGGACGACCGCGATGTTCGGCGCGCTGGGAGCTTTCTTCGGCAGGACGGCTATGGGGTGGGCTGCAGACCGGATGAGCTGAGCCGCGCGTCACACGAACGCGAGAGAGGACGCGGTCAGGCCGCCGCGCTGATCGCGTGCGTGGCACGCCTGCGGTTATTCTGGAGCCGGCGCAGCACAGTCAGGCCGCCCTCAAGCGTCGCCAGGCAGCAGCGCGACTTGCCGCCGGATTTCGCTTCGTAGAGGGCCGCATCCGCGACCGCGAGCAATTCGTCCACCTGGGAACCGTGATCGGGTGACAGCGCGATGCCGACACTCACGCCGATCATCACAGGGGTCTCCCCGTCGACCTGATAGGGCTTTGCGATCTCGCCGACGATGCGTTGTCCCATCGCCTGTGCCTGCTCGGCCGTGATGCCATCGACCAGGGCGACGAATTCGTCGCCGCCCATCCGCGCGATGGCCGCGCCTTCGGGCACCGCCTTGCGCAACCGCCCGGCGACAGTCTTCAGCACCTCATCGCCGGCTGCATGCCCGAACGTGTCGTTGATCGGCTTGAACGCATCGAGATCGGCGAAGAACAGAGCAAAGGAGCGCGGCTCACGGACGGCTTGCGCGAGCTCCGCTTCGAGCGCACCGACCAACCCGGCGCGGTTCAGCAGACCCGTGAGTGCGTCATGGTGCGCGCGACGGCTGTTCTCGCGCTCGGCCTGCATGGTGGTGATCAGCATCCTGTTGAGCCGGAAGGCCGCGCCGGTCATGGCCGCGAGATACATCGGGATCTGGTAGATCATGATGTAGAGCACCGGCTCGTGAAGAAGGGCGATGTAAGGGACGACGGGGCCGAGACTGATCAGGATCATGAGCCCGGCAAATCGCGGCGCACCGAAATTGCGGAAGCAGATGCCGCCGATCATCGCGGCCGTGGACATGCAAGCAAGCATCGCCACGAGCCAGTCGCCGCTCGCGATGCTCGCCATCGCGCCAAGGCCGAGGCTCAGGCTCCAGGCCATCGAGAACAGGAGATGAAGATCGGTCGGGGTCGGGCGATGCAGCCGGATCGCGCGATGTGCTGCGAGCAGGATCGCGAGGCGCGCCAGGCAAATCACGAGTTCGAGCACGAACCAGGCGATGAGCGGCGCCGTCTGCTGTCGATAGGCGATGATGGCCGCGATCGCGACCGAATTGATGGCGCCTCCGGCAAAGATCGGGACCGCACCGAAGAGTTGGGCGATGAGGGCTGCACGAATGTCGGCCGGCACGTCGGGACCGACGTCCGTCAACCACTGCATCACGCGCCAGCGTGGCAAGCTGTATCGTCCAGCGTCGGACCGCATCCCAAAGTATCCCCTTGTCGTGCGGATGATAAAGGCGGGGGCTCCTAAAGCCGTGTTTACAGGGTTCCCTGATCGCAAGCCGTGCTTGATGGAAGGTAAATTAAGGCGGTCTGCCTTACCGCCGGACGGAATGTCCGGCGGTCGAAGCATGCTTCCAGCTTGATCGAACGTGCGCTCAGATCTGCACCTGACCGCCGTCGACGAAAAGCTCGACGCCGTTGACGAAGCTGGCCTCGTCGGAGGCGAGGAACAGAACAGCCTTCGCGATCTCCTCGGGCTGGCCGACGCGGCCGGCCGGGATCATGCTCGCGAGATGAGTCTTGGTGCCTTCGGCCTGCTCGCCGGCGCCGAACAGATGGTTCAGCCCGGGCGTTTCGGTCACACCGGGGCTGACGGCGTTGACGCGGATGCGCCGATCCTTCAAGTCGAGAATCCAGGTGCGCGCGAAATTGCGCACGGCAGCCTTGGTCGCCGAATAGACGCTGAAGGCGGGCGTGCCCGAGACGCTCGTGGTCGAGGCGTTCAGCACGATGGACGCGCCGTCGCGGAGCAGGGGCAGTGCCTTCTGCACGGTGAAGAGAACGCCTTTCACGTTGGTGTCGAAAGTGCGTTGATAGTGCTCCTCGGTGATGGCGCCGAGCGGTGCGAACTCGCCGCCGCCGGCATTGGCGAAGATCGCGTCGATCTGCTGGTGCTTCTTCTGGACGGCGTCGTAGAGCCGGTCGATGTCGGCGAGATTGGCCATGTCGCCCTGCACGCCGGTCACGCGACCGCCGATCGATTTCACTGCTGCGTCCAGCGTGTCCTTGCGGCGGCCGGTGATGAAAACCGAGGCGCCCTCGGCCGCAAAAGCCTTTGCGGTGGCAAGTCCGATGCCGCTGGTGCCGCCGGTCACCACCACGACCTTGTTGTTGAACCTGTTGGTCATCGTTCGTCTCCTTTGGAATTCCCGGCAGAAGCGCCGTCACCCGTCGTATATGCGGTTGGAACGATGGTGACGGTAGAAAGCAAATTTGGTACTCAACGTTCTATGAGAGGAACGATGAAGACTGATTTGAACGACTTCGCCTATTTTGCCGAGGTGGTCGGGCACGGCGGATTCGCCGCCGCGGGAAGGGCGCTGCACGAGCCCAAATCCAAGCTGAGCCGGCGGATTGCCGGGCTCGAGGAACGCCTGGGGTTGCGCCTGATCGAACGCTCGAGTCGACGCTTCCGCGTCACCGAAGTGGGCCAGGCCTTCTACGAGCGCTGTCGCGCCATCATGGCGGAGGCCGAACAGGCCGAGGCGCTGGTCACGCAAGCGCAGGCCGAGCCGCACGGCCGCATTCGTTTCAGCTGTCCGACCGGCATGGTCGGGGAGATGTCCGGCCTCGTGTCGAGCTTCCTGACGCGCTATCCCAAGGTACGCCTGCAACTCGTTGCCATCGACAGGCCGGTGGACCTGATTGAGGAGCGGATCGACGTGGCCCTGCGGGTCCGTTCTGTGCTCGTCGGTGACGCGGCACTCACCATGCGGTCGCTCGGCACATCGATGCGGATCCTTGTCGCAAGCCCGCAACTGGCAAGCCGGCTGCGAACTCTCGACGATCTTGCCGCACTTCCGACGCTCGCGACCTCCGATGACGACGCGATGGTGGAATGGCATCTGGAGACGAATGACGGGCAAGCTCGCATCCACAGGCACGAGCCGCGGATGGGATGCGGTGACTTCAGCGCAGTGCGTGATGCGGCGGTCGCGGGACTCGGCATTGCGCTTCTGCCCGACCATCTTTGCCGGGAGGCGCTCGAGCAGGGTAAGCTCGTCCATGTGCTGTCGGACTGGCGTGGTCACCCGGGTATCGTGCATCTCGTGTTTACGACACGACGAGGTCTACCGCGGGCCGTGCGCGCCTTGATCGATCATCTTGCGGCGGGTTTCTCCAAGACCTTGCTGTAATGCGATCTTGTCGGTGGGCAAAGGCGCGAAGCTTTGTCCACCCTGCGGGATCGGGTTTATATCAGCCGCGCCCGAGCTGCACCTCGCGCTCCACTGCGATCCATGTCGTCCTCGCCACAGCGAGCAGCTTCCCGGCTTCATCGTGAAGCGCGGCCTCGGCCGTGCGCTTGCGGCCGTCGCGGCCGGTGGGCCATGCGGTGACGATGCAGGGCACGCCGGGACGGGGACGGGCTTCGATGCGGGCTGCCATCCGTCCGAGCAGGAGCGGGGTCTTCTCGAAGCTGCCGCCCTGTTGGTCGTAATTGCAGGCAAAGCCGGTGGGGCAATCCAGCGCGGACCAGAGGAATTCGGAGGCGATGAGGCCATCCTCGGCGGCGAGATTCGGATCGGGGACCCAGCTCGCGGCGAGAACGGGTGTCTGCGCGCGACGGCCGAGCGGGCCGGCGAAGATGCGCAGGCCGTCGCCTTTCGTCCTTGCGGGACCGCAGACAAAACAGTGTGGCAGCGGATGCTCATGCGGTCTGGACAGTGCGAGCAATTCGGCCGCGCGGGCTTCCGGCAGGGTGGCTGTCTCGACCTGCGCAAGCTCGACACTCGCGGCGCGCCCGGTGGCGACGGCCTTGTCGCCATCGCGAAGCTCCCATGTGCCGTCGTCCATTGCGACCGCAGCGAGCGGCGTGTCCAGAGCCGGCGGCGCACGCAGTGTCACCTCTGCAGCCCCGGGGACGTGCCGGGCCAGCCGGCCGCAGACATAGCCGCCGTTGCCGGAATTCGGAGGGCCGCAATAGCGCTTGTCGATGATGATCCGGGCCATGGCGCATTTTACCTGATTTTGAGCACAATTCGGCCTTGAACCGTCCGGTTGGCCACGGCCCGCATGGCCTCGGCGACCTCCGCCAAAGGGAGGAGACGATCGATATGCGGGCGAATGTGTCCGTCGGCGAGCCATTGCATCAGCGTGTCGTTCATGCGTGCGCCCTCTTGAGGGAATTTCTCCGCCCAGGCGCCGGCAAAGACACCGACGATGGAGAAGTTCTTCAGCAGCGGCAGGTTCATCGGGATGGACGGAATCTCGCCGCCGGCGAAGCCGATCGGCATCAGCCGTCCGCCCCATTTCATCAGCCGGGCCATCTGCTCGAAGATCGCGCCGCCGACATTGTCGAAGCCGACATCGATGCCGTTTCCCGACGTGATCGACTTGATCCGGTCGCGCAGATCCTCGCTGCGGTAGTTGATGACCGCGCTGGCGCCATAGCCGCGCACCAGGGCCGCCTTGTCGTCGGAGCCGACGCCGGCGACGACGCGCAGGCCGAGATGGCGGCCGAGGTCGACGGCGGCCAGTCCAACGCCGCCGGCAGCGCCGGTGACGAACAGCGTTTCGCTGCGCTCGGCTCGCGCCCGCTCGACCAGCGCATAATAGGCCGTGCCGTAATTATGCAGGATGGTTGCCGCCGCTTCGAACGCGACGCCGTCAGGCAGGCGTACGGTCTTCGACTCCTTCGCAATCATCCGTTCGGCGTAGCCGCCGGTCCAGCTGCTGCAGGCCACGCGGTCGCCGGGCGCGAACCTTGTCACGTCGCCGCCAACTGCGACGACCGTTCCGGAGGCTTCCGTGCCGGGCACGAAGGGCGTCTGCGGCCGCATCTGGTAGAGGCCCGAGACCATCAACTGGTCCATGAAACTCACGGATGCCGCATGGACGTCGATGAGGATCTCGTCGCCGGCAGGCTGGGGCACATCGATCTCGCCGAGGCTGAGATCGCCGGGTCCGGTGAAGGCGTGGCAGAGAATGGCTTTCATCGTGGCTCTCCGGTGCTTCTCAGCGGCGTCGCATATCCCGCGACGAGCTTGACGAAATCGGCCTGTCGCGCGGCGCCGGTCTTTTCGAACAGGCGGCGCAGATGTGTCTTGATCGTCGAGCCGGCGACGCCGAACGCGGCGGCAACGTCGCGAACGCTGCCGAGTTCGACGATCGCGAGGAGGACGCGCAATTCGGTCGGCGTCAGCCGGAAGACCTGGCCGATCACGTCGGAGCAAGGCGGTATCGTCAGGGCCACCTTGCGAACGAACAAGGCGGCCGAGGCGCGGCAAGCCTCATCCGCATACAGGCGCGCTTCGGATGCCAGCGGCAGGGCATGGGCGACAAAGCGCTGGCCGTCGGCGCCGATCATCGGCACCGCTGTTTCGCCGGCCAGTCGGGGCGCGGCGAACAGCCGTTGCAGGACATGGTTGGCTGCGCCATCGCAGGCCACGAGGTGGCCGCGAACGTCGCGCAGGATGTCGCGCGCCGCGAGAATGGCGCGCCCGGCCGTATTGGCGTGCACGAGGCGCGCATCCGCGGCAACGAGATACAGGCCGATGTCGAGCCCGTCGAGCGTATCGGCGAGGGTCGCGGCATCGACCGCCGTCGCGGGAAGCGGGAGCATTGCGTTCATCACGGAGCTCCGGCTGGCCGGCGACCGTCGTTGCGGCCGCGTGCGGACAGTCGCGGCACCAGCATCGGAACGCGCCGGCGATAATCCCGATACGTTGCGCCGAATACGGCGATCAGATCGCGCTCTTCGAACTGCAATGCGATCAGGATGTAGGCGGTGTTGGCAAGCGCGAACAGCAGGTGGCCCTCCGTCATGACGGGTGTGGCCCAGAATGCGAGGAGAAAGCCGAGCATGATCGGGTGCCGCACGATCTTGTAGAGCAGCGGGGTCCGGAACGACTGGTCGGGCATCTCGGCTCCGCGCGACGCGGCAAGAGCCTGGCGCAAGCCGAACAGGTCGAAATGATCGAGCATGTGGGTCGAGGCGAACGCGATCAGCCAGCCGAGCCAATGCGTGGAGGTCAGCACCCACGCCGCTATTCCGCTCGTCTGCCAGACCGGTGCGGGAATCGCCCGCCACTGCCAGAACAGGAGGAGGAGGATCAGGCTGGAGAGCAACACGTAGGTGCTGCGCTCGTAGGCCGCGGGGATGTATTGGGCCAGCCATCGCTTGAAGCCCGGGCGCGCCATCACGGTGTGCTGGATGGCGAACAGGCTCATCAGCAGCAGGTTGACGAATACGGCCTCGCCCAGACTCGAAGCGGGGCCGACGTCGATGGACTTCGGCACGACATAATTGCCGACGAAACCGAGCGCGTAGAGAAATGAAATCGTGAAGACGGCATAGCTCACGAGGGCATAGAGCAGGATTGCGAGGCGCGCGAACATGGTTTTTCCTATTGTGCCGAGGGCGGCGGTGCCGCATGCAGAGCCTGGGCGCTCTCCGGCGAGCAGGCTCGATCTGGCCCGATCGTACCCACCGGACCGTCCCCTGCGCGTCCCCCGGGGGACGCCGGCCGGAAGAAGAGGATTTCCATGACGGCTTTCTCGCTGGGAACGTTCGGGTTCCCCGAGGTCCGCGCCGACGGCCGCCCGATCAAGCTGGCCTTGCGCAAGGGGCTTGCGCTGCTGGTCTATCTCGGGGAGGCGAGAAGCGCCGTCGCGCGCGAAATGATGGCGACGCTGCTATGGCCGGAGACGCCCCGTGAGACGGGCCTGGCGCGCTTGCGGCGGCTGCTTCATCGCGTCGAGCTCGCGCTCGGCAAGTCCGTGTTCGAGACCGACCGCACCAGCCTGCGATGGTCGCCGGACGTCGAGCTGCAGCTCGACTCGCATCTGTTCGAGGAGGCCTGCGACCGCGGCGCATTCGAACAGGCCTGCCTGGTTTACCGGGGCGACTTCCTGGCGGGGTTCGCTCCGGAGGATTGTCCCGAATTCGATGACTGGGCGTTCTTTCGCCGCGAGGCGCTACGGGGCCGGCTGGTGCATGCGCTCGAGCGTCTCGTGCAGGACAAGAACGCGGCCGGAGACCATTTTGCCGCGACGGCCCATGCGCAGCGTCTGGTCGAGCTCGATCCGCTCAGCGAAGTGTACGGCCGGCACCTGATCCGCAGCCTGCTGCTGGCGGGCGACCGAAGCGCGGCTGAACGCCATCACGCGGCGCTGACGCAGCGGCTGCGCGACGAGCTCGACGTCGCGCCGGAGGCCGAGACCGAAGCGCTGATGAGTCCGGCTGCGGCTCCACACGCCACTCCGACCACACGTTACGTGAAGGGCGGCGGCGTGCATCTGGCTTATCAGACCTATGGCCGCGGTCCGCTCGATATTCTGGTCATGCCGGGATTCGTCTCGCATGTGGAGCGCGCCTGGGAGCATCCGGCGAGCCGGACCTTCCTGGCGTCGTTGATGAAGCTCGGGCGGCTGATCGTGTTCGACCGGCGCGGCATCGGGCTGTCCGACCGGGTCGGATCGGCGCCCGGCATCGATGTCACTGCGGAGGATATCGGCACCGTGCTGCGGGCCGCGGACTCGCGCCGTGTCGTGCTGTTTGGCGCGTCCGAATGCGGCCCGGCCTGCATCAAGTTCGCGGTCGACGAGCCGCGCCGCGTGGCCGGGTTGATCCTGTTCGGTGCATTGGCCAAGGGGTGCTGGTCCGAGGACTATCCGCACGCATTGCGCGCCAGCCAGTATGATGCCTGGAGCAGGCATCTGATTGCGCAATGGGGCGGCCCGGTCGGGATCGAGACATTTGCGCCGACTCTGGCCGGTGATCCCCAGGCGCGCGCCTGGTGGGCCGGGCTCTTGCGCGCGGCCTCCAGTCCCGGCGGCATCTCGGCCGTGCTGGAAGCGTTTCGCGACGCCGACGTGCGACACCTGCTGCCGCAAATCGCCGTGCCGACATCGGTGCTGCACCGACGAGGCGACAAGGCGGTGCGCATCGCAGCCGGCCGCGATATCGCGAGCCGGATCAAGGGCGCGGAGTTCGTCGAGCTCGACGGCAACGATCACTGGTTCTTTGCCGGCGATCAGCGACCCGTGCTGGAGGCGATTGGCAGATTTATCGGACGTATTTCGTAGGGTGGGCAAAGCGAAGCGTGCCCACGTTGTCCCTCGATCTCTGGAAGAGCGTGGGCACGGCGCTTCGCGCCTTTGCCCACCCTACGGGATCACCATGTGATCACGGCAGACTCACACCGCCTCCAACTCGCGCTTCTTCTTCGCCTTCGACTGGCCGAGCAGGGGACCGGCCGTCAGCGCCGCCGTATCTGCCACGCCGGGATCACGCGAGATCATCGCGGCGACGATCGCGCCGTCGATCAGGAGGCCGAGTTGATGCGCGAGTACGGCAGGCTCGCTCGAGCCGAGCTCGCCGGCAAGCTTCTCGATGTGGCCGAGCACGATCTTCTTGTGCTTCAGCGCGATGTTGCGGAACTGCTTGGCGTCCTTGTCGTGCTCGCCGACCGCGTTGATGAAGGGGCAGCCATAGAAGCGCTCTTCGGCAAACCAGCTCTTCAGGGCCGGGAAGATGCGCGTGAGCTTCGCCTGTGCATCGCCGCCGCCGTCTTCCATCGCGGCTATGAACCATTCGCGCCACTGCTTGCCTTCGCTCTCCAGCACCGCGTTGACGAGATTGGTCTTGGAGCCGAACAGCTTGTACAGCGTGGTCTTCGCGGTGCCGGCTTCCTCGATGATCGCATCGATGCCGGTGGCGTTGATTCCGTTCTTGCAGAACAGATGCGAGGCGGCGCTGAGCAGGCGCCCGCGCGCGGATTCGTCGTCGCCGGCGCCTGAATGCGCCGCGTTCTTCTTCGACGACATCTTGTTCAGCGAGGGCTTGTTCAGTGAAGGCTTGGCCATGGACTGCAACTTAATCGCAGCCGCGCGGTATCATCAAGCCGCATCTGCTCCGCGCTAAAAAGATTCGCACCGGCGCTCTCATCTGCATCGCCTTTGAGCAGGACGCCGCTGATCAATCCACAGGCAGCCACCGCTAAGCGGCTCCAATGCCTCGCGTTTCGTTTTCGGGCTGCTCTGGCACGCTCCATGCAAGGAAACAGACCGTTCGGTATCCTGCCGTTTTCCACTTCTGCCAGGGAGAAGATGATGACTGCCGTCGTTCAAAAGACAGTGCTGACGGGGTGCCTAGCGCCCATCGACAAGAATGGCCTCGAGCAACTGATTGCGAGCGGCAAGGCCAATCCGAAGGTCGTCAAGACCTTGAAGTGCAAGACGGTCGCGGAAGGCAAGTTCCGCCACGCCAACTACATCCGCAACCTGCCGCCCTACATCGTCGACGAGCCGCCGGGGCTGCTGGGCGACGACACCGCGCCGAATCCGTCGGAAGCCTCGCTCGCCGCGCTCGGCTCCTGCCTCGCAGTCGGCCTGCATGCCAACGCCGTGCATCGCGGCTGGATCGTCAACAAGCTCGAGCTCGAGCTCGAAGGCGACCTCAACATCACCGCGGTCTGGGGCACCGGCGATACCTCGGACAAGCCGGTCGGCTTCACCGACGTGCGGGTCAAGGTCGACATGGCGTGCGAGGGCGTCTCGCAGGACGAGATCAACGCGCTGGTCGACCATGTGAAGAAATGGTCGCCGGTGGCCAACACCTTCACGCGTCCGGTCAATCTCGAGGTCGGCATCTAGCAGACGGCAACCAGGACAAGGTGCGGGAGACGATCATGGGTTCACTGGCTTTATCGCGGGCCGAGGTTTTGGATCAGCCCGCACCGTCCATTGCAGGGGAGGTGGCGCGGATCGCGCGCGAAGATCTCGCGCCGCTTGCCGCCGGCATCGACGACGGCTCGGTCTATCCGGCCGAGGTGCTGCGCAAGTTCGGCGCCGTCGGCGCCTGGGGCAGTCACGTGCCGCACGAAGGTCCCGCCGATCTTCGTTGCGCGATCCAGGCGATGGCTGCGATCGGCGAGGTCTGCGGCGCCACGGCCTTCATGGCCTGGTGCCAGAACACGCTGGTCTGGTATGCCGCCAACTCGACCAACATGAAACTGGCAAAGCGCTTCGGCGATGGCTTCTCGACCGGCCAGGTGCTCGGCGGCACTGGGCTGTCGAACCCGATGAAGAGCTTTTTCGGCATCGAGAAACTGAAGCTGAAAGGCCGCAAGGTCGAGGGCGGTTATATCGTGCGCGGCGCGTTGCCGTGGGTTTCCAATCTCGGCCCCGGCCATTATTTCGGCACCATCTTCGAGCGCGAGGATGATCAGGGCAAGGCAAGCGGCGAGCCCGGCACCGTCATGTTCCTGGCCGACTGCTCGGACCCTGCGATCACGCTGACGCCGTGCAAGCCGTTCATGGCGATGGACGGCACCGGCACCTATGGCGTGCAATTCCGTGACGTCTTCGTGCCGGATGAGCTGATCCTGGCCGATCCCGCCGGCCCCTTCGTCAAGAAGATCCGCGCCGGCTTCATCCTGCTGCAGGCCGGCATGGCGCTCGGCCTCATCAAGGACTGCATCAACATCATGGACGAGGTGGATAACCCGCTCGGCCATATCAACCGCTATTTGCCGCAACAGCCGGTGCACTTCCGCGACCTCGCCGCCGAGCTCGAGGCCGAGACCATGGCGCTGGCGCGCGATCCCTACAACGAGGAGGACACCTACTGGCGCAAGGTGATTGCGCTCAGGCTTCGCGCCGGCGAGGCCAGCGTCGCGGCGGCGCATGCGGCGATGCTGCATTGTGGCGCGCGCGGCTATCTCAAAGGCCACCGCGCGCAGCGTCGGCTGCGCGAGGCCTATTTCGTGGCGATCGTCACGCCGGCCACCAAGCAGCTGCGCAAGATGCTCGCCGATTGCTGAGCTTCACGAGTCCACCCCCAGAAGACCACTTAACCTCAACGGAGAGGCTGCCAATGACGGACGTTCTGATCTCTGCCAGCGAACTTGCCGATCTCTTGAAGCTCGAACCCTGTGTCGTCATCGACACCCGCAATCCCGACGCCTACGCCGCCGGGCATCTGCCCAATGCCGTGAACGTGCACGAGATTTTCACGTTCCTCGCGACCTCGACGCCGGAAGGCATGGCCGAGCTGAAGACCAAATTCGCCGACGCCTTCGGCGCCGCCGGTCTCTCCGGCAAGGAGACGGCGGTGATCTACGAGCAATCGATGAATTCCGGCTTCGGCCAGTCCTGCCGCGGCTATTATCTCCTCACCATGCTCGGCTATCCCAAGATCAAGGTGCTGCATGGCGGCTTCGATGCGTGGGCGGCCGCGGGCTTGCCGGTGACGAAGGACGTTCCGACCCCGGTGAAGGCCTCGTTCGCGATCGTGCCGGAAGCCGGCGACATCCTGATCGATGCGAAGACGATGCTTGCCGCGGTCGGCAAACCCGGCATCGCCATCCTCGACGTGCGCGATGTCGATGAATGGATCGGCGACAGCTCGTCGCCCTACGGCAAGGATTTCTGCCCGCGCAAGGGTCGCATCCCCGGCGCTGTGTGGCTGGAATGGTACCGCATGATGAAGCCGACCGCGGAAGGGCCCCGGTTCAAGTCCAAGGACGAGATCCTCGCCGAATGCGCTACCGTCGGCATCTCACCGTCGACGCCGGTCTATCTCTACTGCTTCAAGGGGGCGCGCGCCTCGAACACGTTCCTGGCGCTGAAGAATGCCGGCGTGAAGGACGTGCGGATGTATTTCGGCTCCTGGAACGAATGGTCGCGTGACCCCTCGCTGCCGATCGAGCAGGGGCTGCCGGTAGCTGCCCAGGTAACAGGCAAGGCGGCATAGAACCTGCATGTTTCCAATGGCCCGGCTGCGCAAGCCGTAGCCGGGCCACGATGGAATTTTGATCTGATGCGGCGGGCAGGGGCGTCCGCCGCGCGGTGTGACAAAGGGGCGCAGCAACATGTCCACGTTCGACGATCCATTCGATGCCAATCGCAATCTCCGTTCCGGTTGTGTGTGCGGCCAGCACGCCTCGGCGGGAGAGCACGAGGCTGCCCTGACCCTGCGTTGCGAGCCCGTTGAGAGCGAGGAGAAACGCTACGAGGGCGTGGTTGCGTCTGCCGTGATGCGCGCGATGTTTCCGCAGGACGTGGCGCGGCGCGCTTTCCTGAAGTCGGTCGGGGCGTCGACCGCGCTGGCCGCGCTGTCGCAGTTCTTTCCGCTGCAGACGGCGACCGAAGTTTTCGCGCAGGCCGGCGCGCCCGAGAAGAAGGACCTCAAGGTCGGCTTCATTCCGATCACCTGCGCCACGCCCATCATCATGGCGGCGCCGCTCGGCTTCTATGCCAAGCACGGGCTCAATGTCGAAGTGGTCAAGACCGCCGGCTGGGCCGTGGTCCGCGACAAGACGATCAACAAGGAATACGACGCCGCCCACATGCTGGCGCCGATGCCGCTCGCGATCTCGTTGGGCCTGGGGTCGAACCCGATTCCGTTCGCTGTGCCTGCGATCGAGAACATCAACGGGCAGGGCATCACGCTTGCGATGAAGCACAAGGACAAGCGCGATCCGAAAGACTGGAAGGGAATGAAGTTCGCAATTCCCTTCGACTATTCCATGCACAATTACCTGTTGCGCTATTATCTCGCCGAGCATGGCATCGACCCCGACACCGACGTGCAACTGCGCTCGGTGCCGCCGCCGGAGATGGTCGCGAATTTGCGCGCCGACAACATCGACGGCTTCCTCGCACCCGACAACATCTGCCAGCGCGCGATCTATGACGGCGTCGGCTTCATGCACATTCTGTCCAAGGAAATCTGGGACGGTCATCCCTGCTGCAGCTTCGCCGCCAGCCGCGAGTTCATCACGACGGCGCCGAACAGTTTTGCGGCGCTGACGCGGGCCATCGTCGATGCCACGGCCTATGCGTCGAAAGCGGAGAATCGCAAGCAGATCGCGGAAGCGATCGCGCCGGCCAATTACATCAACGCGCCCGTCACCGTGCTGGAGCAGGTGCTGACCGGCACCTATGCCGACGGTCTCGGCGGCGTGAAGACGGATGCGAAGCGCGTCGATTTCGATCCGTTCCCCTGGCAGTCCTTTGCGGTGTGGATGCTGACGCAGATGAAGCGCTGGGGCCAGATCAAGGGCGACGTCGACTACAAGGCGGTCGCCGAGCAGGTGTATTTGGCCACCGACACCAAGAAGCTGATGACCGAGATGGGCCTGTCGCCGCCTGCAAGCGCGTACAAGTCGTTCTCGGTGATGGGGAAGACCTTCGATCCGGCCAAGCCCGAGGATTATGTCGCGAGCTTCAAGATCAGGAAGGCGTCGTGATGGTGAGCTCTCTCGTGTCCCGGACGCGAAGCAGCACGCAGTGGTGCATCGCTGAGCCGGGACCCAGTGTGGCCGCATGGGTCCCGGTTTTGCGTCGCATCACTTCGTGCTGCGCCGCGCCCGGGACACAGTATCGATGGTGCGCCCGATGACATCTTCCCTCCGTCTCCGCGCCGGTCTCGTCTCCATCGTGCTGCTCGCCGCGTTCCTCGGCGTCTGGCATCTGGCCACGCGGTCGACCGGCGCCACGACGACGATGAGTCCGGAATACGCCAAGCTGATGGGCCTGACGGCGACGCAGGGTAAATCGGCGATGCCCGGGCCGCTCGATGTCGGCGCCAAGCTGTGGGAGCATTTGCGGCGGCCGTTCTACGACAACGGGCCGAACGACAAGGGGCTCGGCATCCAGCTCGGCTATTCGATCGCGCGCGTCGGGCTCGGCTATCTGCTGGCGGTGCTGGTCGCGATCCCGCTCGGCTTCCTGATCGGCATGTCGCCGCTGCTCAGCAAGGCGCTGGATCCCTTCATCCAGGTGCTGAAGCCGATCTCGCCGCTGGCCTGGATGCCGCTCGCGCTCTACACCATCAAGGATTCCTCGATCTCCGCGATCTTCGTCATCTTCATCTGCTCGATCTGGCCGATGCTGCTCAACACCGTTTTCGGCGTCGCCAGCGTGCGCAAGGAATGGATCAACGTCGCGCGCACGCTCGAAGTCGGCACCGTCAGGCGCGCCTTCACCGTCATCCTCCCCGCAGCGGCGCCGACGATCCTGACCGGCATGCGCATCTCCATCGGCATCGCCTGGCTCGTGATCGTCGCCGCCGAGATGCTCGTCGGCGGCACCGGCATCGGCTATTTCGTCTGGAACGAGTGGAATAACCTGTCGATCACCAACGTCATCATCGCGATCCTGCTGATCGGGATCATTGGCATGCTGCTCGACCAGATCCTGGCGCGTTTCACGCGCCTGGTCACGTTTCCGGAGTAGAGGCTGTGACCAACAAGTTCATCTCCATCGAAGGCATCGCAAAGCGCTATCCCGGCGCCAGCGGCGCCACGACCACCATCTTCGAGAATTTGTGGCTGTCGATGGCACGCGGCGAGTTCGCCTGCGTGATCGGGCATTCCGGCTGCGGCAAGACCACCGTGCTCAACATCCTCGCCGGGCTCGACGCGCCGAGCGAGGGAACGGTGATCGTCGACGGGCAGGCGATCTCCGGCACCAGCCTCGACCGCGCCGTCATCTTTCAGAGCCACGCGCTGCTGCCCTGGCGCACCGTGCTCGGCAACGTCGCCTATGCCGTGAGCTCGAAATGGCGCAACTGGGATCGCGCCAGGGTGAAGGCGCATGCTCAGACTTTCATCGATCTCGTCGGTCTCACCGGCTCCGAGCACAAGCGGCCATCGGAATTGTCCGGCGGCATGAAGCAGCGCGTCGGCATCGCGCGGGCCTTGTCGATCACGCCGAAGATCATGCTGATGGACGAGCCGTTCTCTGCGCTGGATGCGCTGACGCGCGGTACACTGCAGGACGAGGTGCGGCGCATCTGCCTGGAGACGGGGCAGACCGCGTTCATGATCACTCACGATGTGGACGAGGCGATCTATCTCGCCGACAAGATCTTCCTGATGACCAACGGGCCCGGCGCGGTGCTGGCGGAAGTCGTCGAGAACCCGCTGCCGAGGGATCGCGGCCGTACCGATCTGCACCGCCATCCGCTCTATTATGCGCTGCGCAACCACATCATCGATTTCCTGGTGACGCGCAGCAAGACCTTCACGACCGAGATGTCCGATCACGATCCGCGCAACGTACCGCTGGTGCAGATCGGCAAGCCGGGGCTCACGATTGCGGCGGGCAGCGATGAGCCACGGCAAACGTGGATGCCCGGGACAAATCCCGGATTGAGTGCCTAACCAAGGAGACCCCGGCATGAAACGCGAAGACCTCACCGAAAAGCTGCTCGACATCAAGCGCGAGAAGGGATGGAGCTGGAAGCACATCTGCGAGAAGATCGGCGGCTATTCGGAGGTGCTGATAACAGGCGCCATTCTCGGCCAGATGAAGCTGACGAAGCCGCAGGCGGCCAATGCCGGCGAGCTGTTCGGCCTGTCGAAGTCCGAAGTCGCCATGCTCAACGAGACACCGATGCGCGGCATGCCGATGCCGCCGACCGATCCCCTGATCTATCGCTTCTACGAACTGGTGATGGTGAACGGTCCGGCCTGGAAGGCCTTGATCGAGGAGGAGTACGGCGACGGCATCATGTCGGCGATCGATTTCGACATGGTGATGGAGCGCCTACCCAACCCGAAGGGCGACCGCGTCAAGATCACCATGAGCGGCAAATTCCTGCCGTACAAATATTACGGTGCCAGCGGCAACGTGCCGGAATACGGCTTCAAGGAGGAGTGAACGAGGCGAGTGGCGAATCGTGAGCAGCGAATGGGGACGCCCATTCGCTACTCTCTATGGGTCAAGTCACTTCCCCGCCTTCACCTCGGCGGCGGCGACTGCAAGCAGCTCGCTCATCTTGGCTCGAATCGCCTGCTCGGTGACGGTGACGTTCTTGGCGGCGAAATCGGCCGTCAGCTTGCGCAGGACGTCGGCATCGCCGGCCTCCTCGAAATCAGCCGCGACCACTTCCTTGGCGTAGGCGGTGGCGGCGTCACCTGACATGCCCAGCTTTTCGGCCGCCCACAGCCCGAGCAGCCGGTTGCGGCGGGCTTCCGCCTTGAATTTCTGCTCCTCGTCGAGGGCGAACTTCTTCTCAAAACCTTCCTGGCGCTTGTCGAACTGGCTCATACCTTGTTCCAAATCCCCTGCTGAATGGAGCGGGAGCCTTCCGTTGCGGCGACCCGACTGCATGCCTACATAGATAGCACGAATCGGCAAAACAACGGGCCGTTAAGCCGCAGGCAAGATGGTATAAGTTGGTGCCGGACGGCCGGATCGATTGTGCTCGGTCAGCCAATCGGATAGGTTGCCGGAAGGCTTGGTTCCCGTTCTGTTTCCTCCAGGTTCTCTTGGGTCATAGACGGGTTCCCGGCTGTTCACGGCAGCTCCGCTGTGGGTCGTAATCCTGGTAACCGGAGCACACCAAATATATGGATTTCAACAAAACACGGTACATCCCCATGAGCCGTCGGCGTCGCATTTATGAAGGCAAGGCAAAGGTTCTGTATGAAGGCCCGGAGCCCGGTACCTTGATCCAGCACTTCAAGGATGACGCCACCGCGTTCAATGCGAAAAAGCATCAGGTGATCGAGGGCAAGGGTGTCCTCAACAACCGGATCTCGGAGTACCTGTTTCAGCACCTCAACGACATCGGGGTGCCGACCCACTTCATCCGCCGTCTCAACATGCGCGAGCAGTTGATTCGCGAGGTCGAGATCGTGCCGCTCGAGGTGGTGGTGCGCAACGTGGCCGCCGGCTCGCTGTCGCAGCGCCTCGGCATCGAGGAGGGCACCCAGCTGCCCCGCTCGATCATCGAATTCTACTACAAGAACGACCAGCTCAACGACCCCATGGTGTCGGAAGAGCACATCACGGCCTTTGGCTGGGCGACGCCCCAGGAGATCGACGACATCATGGCGCTCGCCATCCGTGTCAACGACTTCCTCACCGGCCTCTTCCTCGGCATCGGCATCCGCCTCGTCGATTTCAAGATGGAGTGCGGCCGCCTGTTCGAGAACGAGATGATGCGCATCATCGTCGCCGACGAGATCTCGCCGGACAGCTGCCGGCTGTGGGACATCAAGTCGAACGAGAAGCTCGACAAGGATCGTTTTCGCAGGGATCTCGGTGGCTTGCTCGAGGCTTACACGGAAGTTGCAAAGCGCCTCGGCATCCTCATGGAGAACGAGCGTCCGCAGGGCACAGGCCCGGTGCTGGTGAAGAGCTGAGGGGATTTTCGACGTGAAGGCACGTGTCACCGTTACCTTGAAGACGGGCATCCTCGATCCGCAAGGCAAGGCCATCGAAGGCGCGCTGAAGTCGCTCGGCGTCGACGGCGTTGCCAGCGTCCGGCAGGGCAAGGTGTTCGACATCGAGCTCGCCGGCGCCGACAAGGCCAAGGCGGAGGCGGCGTTGAAGGATGCCGCCGACAAGCTGCTGGCGAATACCGTGATCGAGAACTATCGGGTCGAGCTGATCGGTTAGGTCGTCCTTGTAGCCCGGATGGAGCGAAGCGAAATCCGGGTGTGCATCTGCGGGCACTGTCCCGGATTGCGCTTCGCTCCATCCGGGCTACGGCAATTCCGTCACAGCCATCCGACGCGACGAAAACGCCAGTACAGCGCGGTGCAGGCCGTCAGCATCACGCCGAGCAGCATGTAATAGCCGTAGTCCCATTCCAGCTCCGGCATGTGCTTGAAGTTCATGCCGTAGATGCCGGCCAGCGCGGTCGGGATCGCGATGATCGCGAGCCACGAGGCGAGCTTCTTGGACACCGCCGTCTCCTGTGCCTGGCCGACCAGCAGGCTGGCCTCGAAGGCGAAGGCCAGCACCTCGCGCATGGAATCGATGCGCTCCTGGATGTTGCGGACGTGATCGGTGACGTCGCGGAATAGCGGCTGCATGGCCTGCCGGACCATCGACAGCTCGTCATGCTCCAGCCGGCGGCAGACCTCCACCAGCGGCCCGATCGCGTTGCGCAGCCGCAGCAGGTCGCGGCGGAGCATGTAGAGCCGCTCGATCTGCGTCTTGCTGATCGGCTTGGACAGCACGTCGTCCTCGATGCCCTCGACCTCGTCGTGAATGCTCTCGAGCACGGGCGAGTAATTGTCGACGATGAAATCGAGGATCGCATAGAGGATGTAATCCTCGCCGCGGGCGAGCGCCCGCGGGCAGCTTTCGCAGCGTTCGCGCACGGGCGTGTAGGACGTCGAGGCGCCGTGGCGCACCGAGACCAGATAACCTTCGCCGACGAAGATGTGGGTCTCGCCGAAGACGATGCGGCCCTCGACCAGCTGCGCCGTCCGCGCCACGATGAACAGGGCTTCGCCATATTGCTCGATCTTGGGCCGCTGATGGGCGTGGTTGGCGTCCTCGATCGCGAGCTCGTGCAGGTCGAATTGCTTCTGCACCGCGCCGAGCAGCGCCATGTCGGGCTCGTGCAGGCCGATCCAGACCACGTGGCCGGGCTTGGCCCGCCAGCTCGAGGCTTCGCTGATGGCGATGTTGGCGATACGGCGGCCGTCGACATAGGCGCCTGCGGCGACGACGCCCTCGGCGGACACCGGCTCGGAGGGGGATGTGGGCAGCGACGGGACGTTCATGGCTTCAATCCCGGGCAAGATCGTCGGGCAAAAGTGACCAAGGCTATGGCCTGTGTACAAGGCCGTCCGGCGAGGCTAGCACTGGTAAAATCCCCGTCAAATGGCTATGTCTCTTGACGAATTGGCCCTTTGGCCAGCCCGATTCCCATCACCGTCGGAACCTCTGCCATGAAAGCCGCCATCCTCGTCTTTCCCGGAATCAACCGCGAGCGCGACATGGCGCGTGCGCTGAGGCTGATCTCGGGCAGCGAGCCGGCGATGGTCTGGCACGCCGAGACGGCGCTGCCTGCGGGGACCGATCTCGTGGTGGTGCCGGGCGGATTCTCCTACGGCGACTATCTGCGCTGCGGCGCCATCGCGGCACGCGCGCCGGTGATGGACGCGGTGCGCGACTACGCGGCCAGGGGCGGCCTCGTGCTGGGCGTCTGCAACGGTTTTCAGATCCTCTGCGAGTCCGGCCTGCTGCCGGGCGTGCTGATGCGCAATGCGCGGCTGAAATTCATCTGTCACGACGTGCATCTGCGCGTCGAGCGGTCCGATACGCCGTTCACCCGCGGCTACAATGCCGGGCAGGTGATCCGCGTGCCGGTGGCCCATGGCGAAGGCAATTACGAGGCGGATGAGGAGACCATCAAGCGGCTCGAGGGCGAGGGGCGGGTGCTCTATCGCTACTGTTCCGCCGAAGGCGTGGTCGACGATGACAGCAACATCAACGGCGCGGCGCATTCGATCGCCGGCATCGTCAACGACGGGGGCAACGTGCTCGGCATGATGCCGCATCCGGAAAACCACGTCGAAGACATCATGGGCTGCACCGACGGCCGCGGCCTGTTCGCGGGCCTGACCGCGCATCTGGAAAAAGCCGCGTGATTGCGTTTGGGCTGAAGCGTTCGCTCGTCGCGATCGCGGCGCTGTCGCTCGCGTCGATTTCGCTCGCGACCGGCGCATTCGCGCAGGATTATCCCAAGCGTCCCGTGACCATGATCGTGCCGTTCGCGGCCGGCGGCACCTCGGACGTGATCGCGCGCGCGGTGGCCGAGCAGATGGGCATCGCGCTCGGCCAGACGATCGTGATCGAGAACGTCGCGGGCGCCGGCGGTTCGACCGCGCTGGCACGCGCCTCCCGCGCCGAGCCCGACGGCTACACCATCGCGATCGGCAATGCCGGCACCAATGCCGCGACCTATACGATCTATCCAAAGCTGCCGTTCACGCCGGACTCCTTCGTGCCGATCGCGATGGTGGCGAAGACGTTCGGCATCGTCGCGCTGCGCAAGGATTTTCCGGCGAAGGACCTCAAGGAGTTCATCGCCTATGCCAAGGCCAATCCGGGCAAGATCAATCTCGGCCATGCCGGCGTTGGCTCGTCGAACTATCTGATCTGCAAGAGCTTCGTCACCGCAGCCGGGATCGACGCGACGCTGGTCGGCTATCGCGGCGCGGCGCCCGCGCTGACCGATGCCGTCGGCGGCCAGATCGACGGCGTCTGCGATGCTGCCGCCTCGGTCTCGCAGTCGATCAACGAGAAGCTGGTGAAGGGGCTCGTGGTCGGCTCGACCGTGCGGCTCGCGACGCTGCCCGACCTGCCGACCTCCGCGGAAGCGGGCCTGCCCGAATTCGAGGCGCAGGGCTGGAACGGCCTGTTCGCGCCCAAGGGCACGCCGCCGGCCGTGATCGCCAAGCTCAACGCCGCGGCGCGGACCGCCGTCGAAACCGACGCGGTCAAGAAGCGTTTCGCCGATCTGTCGACCGTCGCGCCCGATGCGAACGAACATGCGCCGGAAGTGCTGCAAAAGCTGGTGACGCGCGACGTCGAGAAATACCGGAAGATGCTGGCGGACGACGCCAAGTAATCGCGTCTTGCGCTATCGCAGCTTCAGCCGCCTAGCCGGCACCGTCATTGCGGCAACGCCCGCCATCACCAGCAGCAGGCCGAGCGCCAGGTTCGACGGCACGCTTTCGCCGAGCAAAAGCACCGATAGCCCCACGCCGATCGGGATGCGCAAGTAACCTTGCGCGTTCGTGGTCAGGGTGCCGAGGCGGCCGAGGCAGACGTAGAACAGCATCAACCCGAATGCGCTCGAGACGATGCTCATGACGATGGTGGCGACGATCGCCGTCGGGGTCGGGCTCAGCGTCCAGGGCTGGTCGATGATCAGCGACGGCGGCAGCAGCACGAGGCCGCCGAACAGCACCGAGCCCGCCGCCACCACCATCGGATCGTAGTCGGACAGGCGCAGGCCGAAGATGCTCGCGCAGGCAAAGGAGATGGTGGCGAGCAGGATCGCGATTTCCGCCACGATCTCGCTGCCGAGACCCCGCAACGCGTCGAGCCCGACGATGAGAATCGTTCCGGCGAGGCCAAGGATTGCGCCTGCCAGCTTGATGAGCGTGGCCGGCTCATGGCGCGTGATCAGCGAGGTGATGAGGAAGGCGAAGATCGGCGTCGTCGAGGCCAGCACCACCGTGTTCGAGGCGGGCACATATTGCTGCGACCAGGTGATGATCAGGAAGGGAAAGGTGGAGTTGATGAGTTGCTGGGTGGCGAACAGCTTCCAGGCCTTCGCGTCGGTCGGGACCTTGATGCCGCGCATCCACAGGATCGCGAACAGGAAGGCGGCGGCGATCAGCGAGCGTACCGAGATGAAGGTGATCGGCGGGATGGTGGGAAGCGCCAGCTTCGTCAACGGATAGGTCGAGCTCCAGCAGAACGCGAGCGCGAGCAGCAACGCATAGTCGCGCCAGTTGCGGGCGCCGGTGGCGGCCATGGACGGCAACGGCGTTGCTGCGGCCGCCGTCGCGCGACGCGCCTCCGATGTGCTCTGCGGCACCTTGTTCCTGCTCCCCGGCGCGACAGCGCTTGCCAGGAAGTCTGGGCGAGGGCGGGCGAAAAGGGAAGCGGCCGAGCTATGCGTTTGGCTGAGGGAGCGCCTTCCGCTTCATCCGCTTGATCGTGCCGGAAAAGGTCAGCAGCACGCGGTCGCCGGACGTCATCTTGCCGCGCAGGAAGATCAGCGAACCGCCGGCGCGGGTGACCTCGCCGGTGCACTCGATCAGCTCCCCCTCGCGTGCCGCGTCGAGGAATTCGCAGGCGAAATTGGTCGTCACCGCCCGGCTGTCCAGGACATGGGTGGCGATTGCAAACAGGGAGTAGTCGGCAAAGGCCATGTAGCAGCCGCCATGGACGTTCCCGGAGCCGTTGAGATGCTTCTTCTCGACCCGGAAGGCGCTGCGGACGCTGCCGTCCGCCTCGATGAGGTGCCAGAAGGGGCCGACATGGGCTTCAAAACTGTCGCGGATCCAGGTCCGCCAGCCCAGAAATTCGCCCTCGGTGGCGATGTGCAGGTCCGGGCGGCGGGGCGGGGGCGTTTTGGTCAATTCGTGCAAGGAAATGGGCCTTCAATTGCGGGTCTCGAGCCCTTAAATCCGATCCGTCCGCGCCGTGCAATTCCTGTTCCCGCCGCCCCCGCCTGCAAAACGTGGGACAGCGGGAAAATGCGCCATAAAGGGCTTTTCGCGAGCCCCGGATGTTCCTAAGAACGGCCCAGCCGCCGCCGAAAGCCTGGATTCCATGAAGAACGAACCCAAGATCACCCCCGAACTGGTTGCCGCCCACGGGCTCAAGCCCGACGAATACGAGCGCATCCTGAAGCTGATCGGGCGGGAGCCGACCTTCACCGAACTCGGCATTTTCTCGGCGATGTGGAACGAGCACTGCTCGTACAAGTCGTCACGCATCCATCTCAAGGGCCTGCCGACCAAGGCGCCCTGGGTGATCCAGGGCCCCGGCGAGAATGCCGGCGTGATCGACATTGGCGATGGCCAGGCCGTGGTCTTCAAGATGGAGAGCCACAACCACCCGAGCTACATCGAGCCCTATCAGGGCGCGACCACCGGCGTCGGCGGCATTTTGCGCGACGTCTTCACCATGGGTGCACGTCCCATCGCCTGCCTCAATGCGCTGAGCTTCGGTGCGCCCGAGCATGCCAGGACCCGGCATCTCGTCTCCGGTGTCGTCGCAGGCGTGGGCGGCTACGGCAATTCCTTCGGCGTGCCGACGGTCGGCGGCCAGGTGCGCTTCCACACCCGCTATGACGGCAATATCCTGGTCAACGCCATGGCCGTGGGCCTCGCGGATACCGACAAGATCTTCTATGCGGCCGCCTCCGGCGTGAACATGCCGATCGTCTATCTCGGCTCCAAGACCGGCCGCGACGGCATCCACGGCGCCTCGATGGCGTCGGCCGAGTTCGACGACAAGTCCGAGGAGAAGCGGCCGACCGTGCAGGTCGGCGATCCCTTCGCCGAGAAGCTGCTGCTGGAAGCCTGCCTCGAGATCATGGAGAAGGGCTGCGTCATCGCGATCCAGGACATGGGCGCGGCGGGGCTGACATGCTCGGCGGTCGAGATGGGCGCCAAGGGCGACCTCGGCGTCGACCTCGATCTCGATGCGGTGCCGACCCGCGAGACCGGCATGAGCGCCTACGAGATGATGCTTTCGGAAAGCCAGGAGCGCATGCTGATGGTGCTCAAGCCCGAGAAGGAAAAGGAAGCCGAGGCGATCTTCAAAAAGTGGGGCCTCGACTTCGCGGTGGTCGGCTACACAACGCCGAGCAAGCGCTTCGTGGTCAAGCATGGCGGCGACGTGATGGCCGATCTGCCGATCAAGGAGCTCGGCGACGAGGCGCCGCTGTACGACCGCCCGCATGTGCCCTCCGCCGCGCTGCCGGTCGTGCATGCCCGCGAGGTGCCTGCGCCGATGGCGCTCGGCGCCGCGCTCGAGAAGCTAATCGGCACGCCCGACATGTGCAGCAAGCGCTGGGTCTGGGAGCAGTATGACCACGTCATTCTCGGCAACACCATGCAGCGTCCCGGCGGCGATGCCGCCGTGGTGCGTGTCGAGGACGGGCCCAAGGGCCTGGCACTGACCGTCGACGTCACGCCGCGCTATTGCGAGGCCGATCCCTATCAGGGCGGCATGCAGGCCGTGGCGGAAGCCTGGCGCAACATCACCGCGGTCGGCGGCAAGCCGCTCGCGATCACCGACAATCTCAATTTCGGCAACCCCGAGCGGCCCGAGATCATGGGCCAGTTCGTCGGCTGCCTGAAGGGCATCTCGGAAGCCTGCCGCACCCTCGACTTCCCGGTCGTCTCCGGCAACGTCTCGCTCTACAACGAGACCAACGGCCGCGCGATCCTGCCGACACCCTCGATCGGCGGCGTCGGCCTGCTCGACGATTTCACCAAGTCGGCGTCGCTCGCCTTCAAGGCCGAGGGCGAGGCGATCCTGCTGGTCGGCGACACCCACGGCTGGCTTGGCCAGTCGGTGTATCTGCGCGACATCTGCGGCCGCGAAGAGGGTGCGCCGCCGCCGGTCGATCTCGCCGCCGAGAAGCGCAACGGCGATTGCGTGCGCGGCATGATCCATGCGGGCACCGCGACCGCCGTGCACGACCTCTCCGACGGCGGCCTGCTGGTCGCGTTGGCCGAGATGGCGATGGCGAGCGGCATCGGTGCCAAGCTGCTGGCGGCGCCGACGTCGCTGGTCTCGCAGGCCTATTGGTTCGGCGAGGATCAGGCGCGCTATCTCGTCACCGTGCCGGAAGCCGAAGCCGGCCGTGTGCTCGCCAAGATGCGCGGCTGCGAGGTGCCCTGCGTGCGGATCGGCACCACCGGCGGCGATGCCATTGCCATCGCGGGCGAAGCGCCTGTTGCGATCGACGCGCTGCGGACGTCGCACGAGCGCTGGCTGCCGGACTATATGGGCGGCAAGGCGGCGTAGGACGCTGCCTCAGGTCCGTCGGCTCCATGCCAACTCCGATTCTTCCTCGCCGCAAGCCCAACCGTCATCCTGAGGTGCGCGCGCTTGCGCGCCTCGAAGGATGGGCTGCAAGTGTCTGCGGCCCATCCTTCGAGGCTTCACCTTGCGATGCAAATGCGTCGCAAGGTTCGCGCCTCAGGATGACGGCGGTGAGTGTGGTGGGCTCCGTAGCCCGGATATCACAACACGTGTGACGCGCCCGGAATTTTCCGCAGTACCGCCGTCAGGCCCCAGCTCAGGATCACCGTAAGCACGAAGCCGATCGTGGCCTTCACGATCGCCGGCAGCTCGTAGTCGAACAGCGCGTACTGGATCCATAGTGCGATCGGATAGTGCACCAGGAAGATGCCGTAGGCATCCGCCTGCATGCGGTCGAGCAGGGTCGGGCCCGGCGCCTTCGAATGCAGGAAGAAGGCCAGGATCGCGAGCAGGATCGAGGCAGAGAACAGCACGAAGAACGTGCCGTAGAAGACAGGATACCAGTGTGGCAGCGGATCGGGATTGCCGAGGATTTCGCGCTTGATGTAGATCATGCCCCACATCAGGCAGTACGGGATCAGCGTGACGATCACCCATAACCAGCGGTTCTTGGGCAATTGGCCGTCCGCGCCGAGGATGCCGCGATCGAAATTCGCCGAGCCGACGCTGGCGCCGATGAAGAAATACGAGAAATAGAGCAGGATGCGGCTTGCCTGCACCGAGAACGGCCCGAACTCGAACCATTTGTTGGCGCCGAAATAGACCAGCGCCGGCACGTAGACGAGCAAACTGACGCCGGCGAGCAGCAGCCAGAACACGGCCGGCTGCTCGAAACCGCGCAGCGAGATGCGGTTGACCGGATCGACCAGATGCGAGGAGACGCGGTAGAGCAGGCTTGCGGTGAGGTCGAAGGCGAGCAGCACCCACACGAACCAGATCGGGCCGCTTGGCCACGGTCCCGTCGTCACCGTCTTCCACCAGAATGCCGCGAAGGTCAGCTCGGGCTCGGCCCGCAGCGCGATCGCGTAATAGGCGAGCGGGATGACGGTGAGAGCCGCGATCGCGAACGGCAGCCCAAGCCGCAGCAGACGGTCGCGCAAAAAGACCGACGGCGCCTTGCGCGCGATGCCGGGCCAGGTGAACAGGCCCGACAGGAAGAAGAACATCGCCATGAAGAAGCTGTCGGTGGCGAGCACGATCATGTCGAAGCCGGCGAAGGAGGCCGGATCGGTGTGACCGAAATGGGTGTAGGGGATCACCGCATGATGCAGCAGCACCACGAGCGTCAGGAAGGTGCGGGCGCGATCGAGCGAGAGATTGCGCGATTTGCTTTTCGGTGCGGCATGCGCCTCCGCGCCGATCGTCGCCGAATGTGACATCGTCGTCATAGCTGCCCTGCGCTCCTGCTCCCCGGCAAGACTGTGCCGCCCGGAACCGGATTCAGCAAGCCTCGTTTGAGGTGCGCCGCTCACAGGAACCAGTTCCGCTCAGCGAAGTTAGCGTTCCCGAAAAGGGCTTGGGCCGCAGGGGCGCGGCAAGATTCTCGGAGCTTGCGATGACGATCCTGAAATGGGCGCTGATCTTCCTACTGGTCTCGATCGTGGCCGGCGTGCTCGGCTTCACCGGCATTTCGGCCGCCTCCGCCGATATCGCCCGCTTCCTGTTCTACGTCTTCGTCGTGATCTTCCTGGTGCTGCTGATACTGGGGCTGACGATCTTCAGGGCGTAGCGGCTGCATCAATCTCTGATGCCCGGGGCTTGTCCCGGGCGTTCACGAACTATCTAAACCTGAGCAGCCAAGAACGTGGATGGCCGGGACGAGGCCCGGCCATGACGCAACGACCTGTGTCGGTCTCTACCCCACTTCCTCGATCTTCACCTTGTCCGGATAGAAGGCGAGATGGCCGGAAATCTCGGTCATCGCGGGGAACGGCGTCTCGTAGGTCCAGATCGCGTTGTCCAGCACCTTGCCGTCGGCCTTGACGCTGTAATAGCTCGCATCCCCCTTGTAAGGGCAATGGGTGGTCCGCTCGGTGCGCTCCAGCAGGGCCATGTTGGCATCCTCACGCGGCACATATTGCACCGCCGGGTATTTGGCCTCCTTCAAGGTCAGTGCCTTGCTGGTCTCGGCGATCACGATGTCGCCCGCCGTGACGCGGACGCGCCTGGGATTTCGGGTGATGGTGATCGGGTGGTCGGGCCCTGGAATCTTCATGATGTCACGCCTTTTCGATCAATCTGCCGCGCGCGGCACTTTGTCGTGCCTTTATCCTGATGGGATCAGGGATATAGTGCCTGAAGGCGTGACGTAGAAGGCCGTTCACGCTAAGTTTCGCCATGCCGGCAAGTTCGGCTTTGCAGATTCGACCCCGGCAAGCGATTCGATGCCGAGACAGGAGCTAGACCCTAATGCCCATGGACGCCCACGATATCGAGGCGATGATCAAGGCAGCGATCCCCGATGCCGAGGTGACCATCCGTGACCTCGCCGGCGATGGCGACCATTATGCCGCGACCGTGATCTCGGAATCCTTCCGCGGCAAGTCCCGCGTCCAGCAGCACCAGATCGTCTATCAATCCCTGCGCGGCCAGATGGGCGGCGTGCTGCACGCGCTGGCGCTGCAAACCGGCGTTCCGGGCGCCTGACCTGATCACGCGACGGGAGGCAACGATGGCTGCGGACAATTCTCGCGGCGCGATGTTTCGCGTCATCGTGCCGAACCAGCACAGCCGTGTTACCAATGTCGAGCTGTTCTTCGACCTCGTCTTCGTCTTCGCCGTCACGCAGGTGTCGCACACGCTGCTGCACCATTTCACGCCGCTTGGCGCGGTGCACGTCGCGGTGCTGTTTCTCGCGGTGTGGTGGGTGTGGGTCTACACCGCCTGGGTCACCAACTGGCTCAATCCGGAACTGACGCCGGTCCGCGTCATGCTCTTCCTGATGATGCTCGGCGGTCTCGTACTGTCGACGACGATCCCGACCGCCTTCGAAGGGCGGGGCCTGTGGTTCGCGATCGCCTATGCGGCGATGCAAATCGGGCGCACCGCCTTCTGGCTGTTCGCAACGCCGCGGCATAGGACAGCAGTCCGCCACAACGCGATCCGGATTCTGACCTGGCTCTCGATCTCCGCGGTGCTGTGGATCGCAGGCGGCCTGTCCGAGGGCGAGACGCGGCTATGGCTGTGGATTGCGGCGGTCACCTGGGAATACGTCTCGCCGGCGGCGCGTTTCTGGGTTCCCAAGCTCGGTTTCTCGTCGGTCGAGGCCTGGGCCGTCGAAGGCGGCCACATGGCCGAGCGTTGCTCGCTCTTCGTGATCATCGCGCTCGGTGAGGCCGTCGTCGTCAACGGTGCGACTTTCGCCGAGCTGGAGTGGACCGCGGACAACATCCTGGCCTTCGTCTCCGCACTGGTCGGCGCCATCGCGATGTGGTGGGTCTATTTCCACCGGGGTGCCGAGGCCGGCGCCGAGCGCATTTCGAAGTCCGCCGAATCCGGCCGGCTGGCGCGGCTTGCCTATACCTATCTCCACATGCCCATCATCGCCGGCATCATCCTGACCGCTGTCTCTGACGAGTTGGTGCTGAAGCACCCGACCGGCCATTCCGACATGCGCACCATCGTGAGCACGATTGGCGGCCCGCTGGTGTTTCTGATCGGCACCATCCTGTTCAAGCACGCGATCCGTGGCTTCCTCCAGCTCTCGCACGGCATCGGCATCATTCTGTTGCTGGTGCTGTGGTGGTTCGCGGCCGATCTCCCGCCGCTCTGGCTGTCGGTCGCGACGACGGCGATCATGATCGTGGTGGCGGTGTGGGAGTCGATGTCGCTCGGATCAACGGCGGAGCAAGCCGAGGAATTTTGAAGCGAACGGCTGAGCAAGCGCCTCGTCCTTCGAGACGGCCGCTGCGCGGCCTCCTCAGGATGAGGCTGATCAGCATCGGCGCATATTGCAGCTGACGCCCACTCACTCCGACCTCATCCTGAGGAGCCCGCCAAAGGCGGGCGTCTCGAAGGATGCGCTCCAGTGACGGTGCGGAGGCTTACTCCGTTGCTTCCAGCGCATGCACCGAGAACATCTTCGCCGCATCCGTCCAGCTCTCGCGCACCCGCCAGCCGGCGCCCTGTGCCAGGGCTGCAAAGCGCGCGATGCTGTATTTGTAGCTGCTCTCGGTGTGGATGCTCTCGCCCGGACGGAACGAGAAGCTGGTGCCGAGCAGCCGCACCGTCTGGCTCTTCTTGCTGATCAGGTGCATCTCGATCCGGTGCCGCTCGCGATTGTAGATGGCGCGATGGGTAAAGGCGGAGAGGTCGAAATTGCCGCCGAGCTCACGGTTGATCCGCACGAGAACGTTGAGGTTGAAGCGTGCGGTGACGCCGGCCGCATCGTTATAGGCATCATGCAGGACTCGCTCGTCCTTCTCGAGATCGGCGCCGATGATCATCTGGGCGCCCCGGCCCAGGATCGCGCGCGCGCTCTTCAGGAAGGCTTGCGCTTCATGCGGCTCGAAATTGCCGATGGTCGAACCCGGGAAGAAGCCGACCTTGGGCATGGAAGCGACCGCCTTGGGCAACTCGAACGGCGTGGTGAAGTCGGCGGCCACCGGATAAATGCCGAGCGTGGGGAAATCACGCTTCAGGCCGTTCGCCTGCTCCTTCAGGAAGTCACCGGAGATGTCGACGGGGACGTACGCCGCGAACTTGCACTGGTTGAGCAGCAGGCGGACCTTCGTGGTCGCGCCGGCGCCGAACTCGACCAGGGCCGCATGCTCCGGAATGATCTTTGCGATCTCGCTGCCACGCTCCTTCAGGATCGAGAGCTCCGTGCGCGTCGGATAATATTCCGGCAGGCGCGTGATCGCCTCGAACAGCTCCGATCCGGTGGCGTCGTAGAAATATTTCGGCGACAGCTTTTTCGGCTGCTGCGAGAGGTCCTCGATCGCCTCGCGGGCGAAGGCGGTGGTCTGCTCGTCGGGAAGATGGGCTTCGGCCAAAGCGCTGGCGTGCACATTCATGATACTCTCCTGAACGCGCTGTCCGGCGCGCATTTGTCGTCGGAAATTTTAGTCGTAGTCGGCGAGCCGCAATCCGGTGAACTGCCAGCGGTGGTGCGGATAGAAGAAGTTGCGATACGTGATACGACTGTGGCCTTCCGGCGTTGCAAGCGAGGAGCCGCGCAGCACCAACTGGTTGACCATGAACTTGCCGTTGTACTCGCCGAGCGCGCCTTCGATGGCGCGGTAGCCGGGATAGGGCGCGTAGGAGCTGCGGGTCCACTGCCAGACGATGCCGAAGGCATCGTTGAGCTGGCCGGCGCGTGCCGCGACCTCCCATTCCATCTCGGTCGGCAGATGTTTGCCGGCCCAGCGCGCGAAGGCGTCCGCCTCGTAGTAGCTGATATGGCAGACCGGCGCGGTGGGATCGACCGGCTTCACACCCGCCAGTGTCATGACGTGCCACTGGCCATCGATCTCGCGCCAGTGCCCCGGGGCCTGCCAGTCTTCCTTGCTGGCGGCGGCAAAGCCGTCCATCAGCCACAGCGTTGCTTTCGCGTAGCCGCCGTCCCGCATGAAGGCGAGCCATTCGGCATTGGTGACGAGATTGCGCGCGATCTTGACCGGGCCGACCAGGGCGCGATGCGCCGGCTTCTCATTGTCGAAATGGAAACTGTCGTCGACATGGCCGACGGTGTGGATGCCCTCGTTCAGCGTCAGCCATTCATCGGCGCCGCGGGTCGAGGCCGGGAAGCGCCAGTCCGGATCGTAGGCCGGGTAGACCGGGTTCTGCGCAAAAGCGTGCAGGATGTCGGTGAACATCAATTCCTGATGCTGCTGCTCGTGGTTCAGCCCGACCTCGACGAGCGGCGCGATCTCGCGAAGCTTGTCCGCGCCGGTCTCGCGGAAGAATTTGACGACGGCCGCATCGACATGGTTGCGATAGGCGCCGACCTCGTTTGCGCTGGGACGGGTGATATCCCCGCGATGATTGCGGGCATGACGCGGTCCGGCGCTGACGTAATAGGAATTGAAGAGGAACGCGAAATCGGGATGGAAGGGCCGGTAGCCAGCCGCGTGCTCGCCGAGCAAGAATTGCTCCCAGAACCAGGTGGTATGGGCCCGATGCCATTTCGCCGGGCTCGCATCCGGCATGGACTGGATCTGCTGGTCCTCCGGCGACAGAGAGGCGGCCCGGCGTTCGGTCTCGTTGCGGACGGCGACATAGGCGTCTTCCAGCCGCCGGGCGAGGTTACCGACGGAGGACAGTGACGAAAGCGTGGGGGCGGCCGTAGCGGAGGCTTGTTTCGTCACGTTTTTCTCCAGACAGGACAAGAGAACGTTGTTGGCGTTGCCCGGTTCCAAAACCTGGGTTCGTCCTAGATAGGGGCTCCGTTACGGTATGAAAGTCCTCTCCGGCGATGATATTGATGTCATCAGCCTATGGACCCGGCTGGGGGGCAAACCGGCCAGCGGGGGCGTGTCGCCGCCATTTTACTTTGGATGCACAACGGTTTGGGCTACATATATAGGCAGGTATCGGGTTAAATCGGCTGAGCCAGCCCGAGTTGATTGGTGAGGGCTTCGCCCCGGAAGGACACGGAAATGAGCATCGATGAATTCATCGCCAACGAAGTGAAGTCGAACGACGTGGTTCTGTTCATGAAGGGCACGCCGCAATTTCCGCAGTGCGGTTTCTCCGGCCAGGTCGTCCAGATCCTCGACCATATCGGCGTCGGCTATAAGGGCCTCAACGTGCTGGAATCCGCCGAGCTGCGCAACGGCATCAAGGACTACTCGAACTGGCCGACCATTCCGCAGCTCTACGTGAAAGGCGAGTTCGTCGGCGGTTGCGACATCGTCCGCGAGATGTTCCAGGCCGGCGAATTGCAGCAGCTTTTCACCGAGAAGGGCGTCGTCGTCGCGGCCTGATAGATGACCCAGCTGACGCGCCGGATTGGCGGCGCCCAGCTCGAGGTCATCGTCGCCGACATCACCACGCTGAGCGTTGACGCCATCGTCAACGCCGCGAACACGTCGCTCCTTGGCGGGGGCGGCGTGGACGGTGCGATCCATCGGGCCGCCGGGCCCGATCTGGTCGCCGAATGTCGCATGCTCCACGGCTGCGGAACGGGCGACGCCAAGATCACCAAGGGCTACCGGCTCAAGGCCGCGCATGTGATCCACACTGTCGGGCCGGTCTGGAACGGCGGCACGATCGGCGAGGACGATCTGCTCGCCTCCTGCTACCGCCGTTCGATGGAGCTGTGCGGGAAGCACGGACTGACCTCAGTGGCATTCCCCGCGATTTCGACCGGCATTTTCCACTTTCCCGCCGACCGGGCTGCCGACATTGCGGTGCGCGCGACGGTCGAAGGGCTCTCGGCGGCGCCGTCCGTGACCCGTGTCGTGTTCTGCTGCTTCGCCGAGCTGAGTGCCAAGCTCCATGCCAAGGCACTTGCGCGACACCCCGGCCCTTGTGCCTGATGATGCGGCCGGTACACTCCGCCGGGCCAGGTTCCGGGGAGGGGATATGATTTCAAGGTCTGGACTGCGTGCGCTGGTCTGCGGAGCGCTGGTGTCGCTCGGCGCGATGTCGCTGGCGCAAGCCGAGGGCACCTACGAGATTCCGGCCGGCGCGCACTTCAATCAGGACAAGCTCGGCAAGATCAGCGAATTCTTCAAGAACGAGGTCGCGACCGGCAAGATCGCCGGCGCGACCGTGCTGATCCGGCAGCACGGCAAGCCGGTCTACCACGAAGCCTTCGGCGTGCAGGACGTGGTCAGCAAGGCACCGATCACCGACAAGACCATCTTCCGCCTGTTCTCGATGAGCAAGGCGCTCACATCGGTGGTCGCGGTGCGGTTGATCGAGGACGGCAAGATCAAGTTGGATGATCCCGTCTCGAAATACATCCCGTCCTTCGCCAACGTGAAGGTCGGCGTCGAGAAGAAGGCGGAGGACGGCACCAAATCGCTCGAGCTGGTGCCGCCGAACAGGCCGATGACGGTGCACGATCTGCTGACGCATACATCGGGCATCACCTATGGTTTTTACGGCGACAGCCTGGTCCGCAAGGCGTATCGCGAGGCCAACATCTATGCCGGCGATTTCGACCTCGCCGAGTTCGCCGAGCGCATCGCGAAACTGCCGCTGCACAACCAGCCGGGCGCGCTTTGGCAATACGGTCATTCCACCGACGTGCTGGCACGCGTGATGGAGATCGCGGCCGGCAAGCCGCTGATCGACGTCATGCGCGAGAAGCTGCTCGACCCGCTCGGCATGGTCGATACCGGCTTCTTCGTCACTGCTCCCGAGAAGCAGAAGCTGCTGGCGCAGCCGGTGCCGAACGACAGCGATTTCCGGGTCGGCCGGATCAACGATCCGACGGTGGCCAAGAAGATCCAGTTCGCCAGCGGCGGCATGGTGACGACCATGGCCGACTATGAGCGCTTCGCGCAGATGCTGCTCAACGGTGGCAGCCTCGACGGCAAGACCATTCTCAAGCCCGAGACGTTCAAGCTGATGACGACCGATCAGATCGGCCCGGGCTCAGGTGTCGATCGCGACTATTTCTACTTCCCCGGCGATGGTTTTGGCTTCGGCCTCGGGCTCGCCGTCCGAACCGATCCCGGCAACGCCAAGCCGCCGCCGCCCGGCGATCTCGGCGAACTGAAATGGGATGGCGCTTCCGGCTGCTATTTCGTGATTGATCCCAAGCAGGACATGTTCTTCGTGCTGCTGGAGCAGACCCCGACCGAGCGCCAGCGCGTGCAGCGGACATTGAAGCAGCTGGTCTATGAAGCCATGGAAAAGTGACACGTTCGGGCGCCGCGTGCTCATCGCGGCGCTCGTGTTTCTGGTCGGTGCCGCGAGCGCGCAGGCAGGCTCCGAGCGCGCCACACGCATCTTCTCGCCCGAGGGCCTGACAAAAGTTTCCGACTACATCCGGAATGAGGTTGCCACCGGCAAGATCCCCGGCGCCATCTTGCTGCTCCAGCAGCATGGCAAGCCCGTTTATTACGAGAATTTCGGCGTCCGTGACGTCGCGACCGAAATCTCGATGAGTGCGGATACGATCTTCCGCCTTTACTCGATGTCGAAGCCGATCACGTCGGTCATGGCGATGATGCTGGTCGAGGAGGGCAAGCTTTCGCTCGACGATCCCGTCGCAAAGTACATTCCGGCCTTTGCCGATATGAAGGTCGGCGTCGAGAAGAAGGCGGAGGACGGCAAGGTTTCGCTGGCACTGGAGCCGCTGGCGCGTCCGGTCACGATCAAGGACCTGCTGCGCCACACCGCGGGGCTGCCTTACGGTTCATCTGGCGGCGGTGCCGTGCGCGAGCTCTACGCGGCCGCCAACCTCTTCAATGGCGATGTGTCCAATGCCGATTTCGTCGCGAAGCTCGCCACGCTGCCGCTCGCCGAGCAGCCGGGCACGCTGTGGGACTACGGCTTTGCCACCGATGTGCTCGGCCGCGTCGTCGAGGTCGTCTCGGGCAAGACGTTGCTGCAGTTCGAGAAGGAGCGGTTGCTCGATCCGCTCGGCATGACGGAGACGGCATTCTTCGTCAGCGACCCCGCCAAATTCCCGCGCATTGCCGAACCGATGCCGGCCGATCGCAACATCAATCCAACGACGCCGGTTCGCGACATCAGGCGTCCGGCGATCTGGCAATCGGGCGGCGCCGGCATGGTGGGCACCGTCGGCGACTACGCCCGTTTTGCGCAGATGCTGCTGAACGGCGGGACCTATGACGGCCGGCGCTATCTCAAGCCCGAGACCGTCGCGCTGATGGCATCGGATCACATCGGCCCCGAGACCAAGATCGCGCGCGACCAGGGCTATTATCCGGGCGGCAGTTCCGGCTTCGGCCTCGGCTTCGCCGTGCGCACTGCGGTGCCGCCGGGCACGGCGTGGCCGCTGGGCGAATATCGCTGGGACGGCGTCGGCGGCACTTTCTTCTTCATCGATCCCGAAGACGATCTGTTCGGAATCTTCATGGTGCAGACGCCCTCGCAGCGCGGCCGGATCCAGCTGGCGCTGAAGACGCTGATCTATCAGGCGATGGGGCGCTGAGAGGCGGTCTCACCACCTTCGTAGCCCGGATGAGCGAAGCGATATCCGGGATCGCTGCGTGTCAGTCCCCGGGTATCGCTTCGCTCACCCGGGCTACGGGATTTACGCTCCGCGCACGATCTCGCGCACGTATCCGATGGTCTCCTCGACCTGGGCCGCATTGACGTCGAGATGGGTGCAGGCGCGGATGCGGCCATCCATCATCGCCAGCGTCACGCCGCGCTGGCGCAGCGCCGCAACCATCTTGTCGCCGGCAATGCCCGCGCCGTCGGGCTTGAAGAACACCAGGTTGGTCTCGGGCTCCTGCACCTCGATTCCTGCGATCTGCGACAGCCCACGGGCCAGCGCGCGCGCATTGGCGTGGTCGTCGGCGAGGCGGTCGACGTGATGGTCGAGCGCGTAGATGCAGGCGGCGGCGCAGATGCCGGCCTGTCGCATCGAGCCGCCGAGGCGCTGCTTCCATTGCCAGACCGCGTCGATGAAGGCGCGCGAGCCCGCGAGCACGCCGCCGATCGGTGCGCCCAGTCCTTTCGAGAAGTCGATCCAGGCCGAATCCCAGCCGGCGGTCATGTCGCGCGGTGAGATGCCGCTGGCGACGGTGGCGTTGAGCAGGCGCGCGCCGTCCATGTGGGTGACGAGGCCGTGCTGCTTGGCGATCGCGACGATCTCGTCGAGCGCGGCCTTCTTCCAGATCGTGCCGCCCCCGATATTGGCGGTTTGCTCGACGCTGACGACGGTCTGCGGCGGCTGGTAGCGCGTGCGCGGATGCAGGGCTTTCCGGAATGTCTCCGGCGTGAACTGGCCGTCGGGGCCCTTCAGCTGGGTGACCTGGAAGCCACCGATTGCGGCATGCGCGCCGCCTTCGCGGGCGATGATGTGCGCGGTCTCATGGGCGAGGATCTCGTCGCCGGGACGGCAATGCACCAGCGTCGCGGTGACGTTGCACATGGTGCCCGACGGCATGTAGACCGCGGCTTCCTTGCCGAGCAGCTCGGCGACCCGCTCGCACAGCGCGTTCACGGTCGGATCGTCGCCGACCTGCTCGTCACCGACCTCCGCCCGTGCCATCGCCTCGCGCATCGCAGCCGTCGGCTTGGTCTGCGTGTCGGACAGCAAATTGATGCGCACCGGCGGCGCTTTGGGATCGACGGGGGGAGGGGTGTAGGACATTACAGACCGTGCTTCTTCCACATGGCTCGAACTTCGTCGGCATTGGCTAACTCGCCGCGGGCGATTTCAGCCTCTGCCTCGCTTTAGCGGAGGCCGATCATCAACCTTGTCGAAGGCCTCGTCGAGAGGGCGCGTCATGATCGAGCTCCGTTGCTCGCGACTTTAGCACAAGAGAATCGTGAGATGGAGTGGTCGCCTCAAACGAGAAAGGCCCCGGAAAACCGGGGCCTTTGAATATCGTTCTGCCGAGCCTATCAGCGCGAATAGAATTCGACGACCAGATGCGGCTCCATCTGCACCGGGAACGGCACGTCGGAGAGATGGGGAATACGCACGTATTTCGCGGTCATCTTGCCGTGGTCGACTTCGAGATAGTCGGGAGTGTCGCGCTCGGGGAGCTGGCTGGCTTCGAGAACGTGAGCGAGCTGCTTGGAGGCTTCCTTGACCTCGATCACGTCGCCGATCTTGACCTGATAGCTCGAGATGTTGACCTTGCGGCCGTTCACCTTGACGTGGCCATGGTTGATGAACTGGCGCGCGGCGAAGATCGTCGAGACGAACTTGGCGCGGTACACCACCGCGTCGAGACGACGCTCCAAGAGGCCGATCAGGTTCTCGCCGGTGTCACCCTTGAGGCGGCTCGCCTCGACATAGATGCTGTGGAACTGGCGCTCGCTGATGTTGGCGTAGTAGCCCTTCAGCTTCTGCTTGGCGCGCAGCTGCACGCCGAAGTCCGAGAGCTTGCCCTTGCGGCGCTGGCCGTGCTGGCCGGGGCCGTATTCGCGGCGGTTGACGGGGCTCTTCGGGCGGCCCCAGATGTTCTGGCCCATACGGCGATCGAGTTTGTACTTCGCCTCACTGCGCTTAGTCATCGCGTCCTCTTCAGGTACATGGTTTGAGGAAACGCGCCCTCCTGGGTGCCGGGCTAGCCCGGCACTGACAGGTCCGATCCCCAAAGCTTAAGGGAGTGGACCACGGGTCGCGAAACGCTTCGCGGGCCGAAATCGGCCCGCGAGCAGGCGGCTTTTAGGTGAGTTCGGCCCGTTCTGTCAATGCGAATGGGCTCGGAATCATGTTCCGACCGCCCTTATCGGCTTCGCGCCGGCCGCCCACAATTCGGCAGCGATTTCCGTGTTCAGGACCTGTTCCAGCCGGGTCAGGACCCGGGCGATCGGCGCCGCATCGGTAACCCGGTGGTCCCAGCGGATCACGACATGGATGGTCTGATCGGGCTCGACCAGGCCGTAGCTGACGATGAAGGGGCCGGGCGTAATGGGGTGGAGCTCGCCGCCGCCATAGGCGGCCACCGAGCTCACCGCAAAGCTGCCGAACCAATTGCCTCGCTGGCGGCCGAAATTCAGGCCAATCGCCCAGGACAGCCGCCGCAGCGGCAGCGGCAGGCGGGTTGCCCGCATGATCTTTCGGAACATCGGGACGTCTGCGATCGGAGCGGTCTTGCCGTGCCGGATCTCGGCGTCGATCGCGGCCAGCGCCATGGCCTCGGGGGCTGCGATTCGCTGCGGCATCACGCATTCCTCGCCGTCCTCGACCCGGGCGATCGCCACCGACGCCACGCTGTGGGGCAATTCGTAGAACATCGGCCAGGGCCATTTGGCGTAGACCGTGCGCAGGATCGGCTCGTCCCTGGCGACCAGGGCGAAGGCTTTGACGAAGGTCGCGGCCCAGCCCGCTGGTGCGGCGGCGCTGGCGCGTGCCTCGAGCAGGGGGCGGATATTGAGCGAACGGGAGAGCGAAACGAACGGAACGTCCATCGACGCGCGCATGAGGTCGCAAATCAGGCGGCGCGGCAGCGAAATGGGCTTTGGCGTCCCGCGCATCGGTCTTCGGTTCCTAAAGATGACAAAATGTGCAGCGAGCGGGTTCCCACTCGCCGTTCCCTTAGCACGAACCAACCCATCAGGGGGTGAACGGTTCGACCGTTCAGGGAGCCGGCGACGCCAGCGGCTTGGTCTTGTCGACGACGTAAACTCCCAACACTTTCATGGCCTTATCGCCATGGGCCTTGGCGTCGTGCACGACGCCTGCCGGGATCTGGTAGGAATCACCGGCCTTCAGGGTTTTCTCCGGCTGACCGTCGATCAGGAGATTGAGCTCGCCTTCGAGTACGTAGCCGGTCTCGATTCCCGGGTGGGTATGGCGTCCGGCGGAGCCTCCTGCCGGGACTTCCGCGATGGCGGTGACGGTGTTGTAGCCGTCCGGAAATTCGACCTTCTGGAGCGGGGTGCGCTTGATTCCGGGCTGCTGGGCGAAGGCCGCGAAGGCGAGGCCGGTGAAGGCAAGAGCGAGCAAGGTCTTTTTGAGCATTGTTTCCTCCCAGGTAGCGACCCTAGCAGGGCCGCAGTTCCCGGCAAGGTGGCATCGGCCTGCTCAGCGTCTGATGCCCTCGAATGCCGCCATGATGCCGCGCTGGAACAGCGACCAGTCGAAGCCGAGCGCGATGGCGCGGTAGCCGCGATCGACCAGGGCGTTGGCCTGGTCGGCGGTACGGGCCACGCCGCCGATCGGCACGCCGCTTCTGAGGATGCCGGCCTCGGCGCGCGCGACCAGCTCCAGCAATTCCGGATCGTCCATCTGGCCGCGCTTGTTGATGGACGTCGCGAGATCGCCGGGCCCGATCACCGCGACGTCGATGCCCGGCGTCGCCATGATCTCGTCGATGCGGTTGACGGCATCGACATGCTCGATGGTGATCATGCAGATCATTTCGTCATCGGCGCTTGCCATGTAGTCGGACATCGACTGACCCCAGCGGAACGGGGCGTGGAACGGTCCCCAGAGCCGGTCGCCGCGGGGCGGGTAACGCACGCTGCGGACCGCCTTCTCGGCCTCAGTGCGGTTCGTGATCATCGGAAAGTTGATGCCGAAGGCACCGATGTCCATCGGCGCTTTCGCAAGCCACGGCTCGTTCGCCGCGATCCGCACCAGGGGCGTGCACGGCGTGCCCGTGGTCGCGGCGATCATCGCGTGCGCTTCAGTGAGGCCGATCGGTCCATGCTCGAGATCGACGATGATCCAGTCGAGCGAGCGCGCCATGATCTGCACCGTCTGCACGCACGGGATGGTCGCGATCGCGCCGAAGGCGGGGCGGCCCTCGCGCCACAATTGGCGGAGGCGGTTGAGCGGCGGGGTCTGGTCCGACATGGAAGGCCTGCGGTGAGGTGGCGACGACAAAACCTAGCAGCGCAGCACCGAGGCGCAAAGTCAGGCCAGCGCGCGGCCGCCGAAGAACGGCGTCAGCGTGGCCGAGAGGCCGTGCACGCGGTTCGACGTGAAGATCATCTCGGCGCCGGACTGTGCGATGCCATCGCCAGGCGGCCCGAGCAGATCCGAGACGCGGCGGGCGATCGCCGGCGCCGGGTCGATCCAGTCGACCGGCCAGGGCGCCAGCCGCTTCATCCGGTCGAGCAGCAGCGGATAGTGCGTGCAGGCGAGCACCACCGTATCGGTACGCGAGGTCGCGTCTTCGCCGACGAAGCAGGGGGCGAGTTCGGCCAGGATGGCGCCGTCGCTGATGGAAGCGCCGCTGAGCTCGGCTTCAGCCAGCGAAGCGAGCTCGGGCGAGCCGACCAGCGTCACCTCGCATCCTTGCGCGAAATCGCGGATCAGGGCCTTGGTGTATTCGCGCTTCACCGTGCCCTTGGTGCCGAGCACGGAGACACGGCGGGTCCTCGATTGCGCGCAGGCCGGCTTGATCGCCGGCACGGTGCCGACGAAGGGCACGGAGTAAGCGGCCCGCAAGTGAGACAGCACCAGGGTGGACGCCGTATTGCAGGCGATGACGACGAGGTCGGGATCATGCGTGCCGATCAGTTCACCCATCAGCGGCACGACGCGGGCGATGATCTCGTCCTCGCTATGGTGACCGTAGGGGAAGAAGGCGTCGTCAGCGACATAGGCAAAATGGGCGTCCGGACGCGCGGCGACAACCTCGCGGAGCACCGTGAGCCCGCCGAGGCCGGAATCGAATACCAGGATCGTCGGAGAATTGGTCACGTCATTATCCTAGCCCGTCATGGTTACCATTCGGTTTTTAGGGCGATTTTGCGGCGGGTCTACTCGGGGGGAGGCCGGACGCGCTGCCTGCAGGCACAAGCCGAGATGCGGCCCCGGCAATGGCGGGCTATAGGCATATCATGACGTGCCCAACTTACCGCGGCAGGAGGCCCCATGCTCACCGTCCATCATCTCGGCAAGTCCCAGTCCGAGCGCATCGTCTGGCTATGCGAGGAACTGGGGCTACCCTACGAACTGAAGCGCTACGCACGCGATCCCGTCACCATGCTGGCGCCGCCTGAGTACAAGGCGCTGCACCCGATCGGGGCGGCGCCCGTCGTGACCGACGGCGATCTCGTGCTCGCGGAGTCCGGCGCCATCGTCGACTACATCATTGCAAAGTACGGCAACGGCCGTCTGGTGCTCGGCCCCAATGATCCCGACTTCCCGCAGTTCCTGTACTGGCTTCACTTCGCCAATGGCACGTTGCAGCCCAGCATGGGGCGAATGATGATTCTGAATCGGCTGGATCTTGCAAAGGACAACCCGACCCTGCGGGCCATGAAGGGACGGCTCGATCGCGCCTACGATCTGCTCGATGCGCGTCTTCGCGAAGCCGAATATCTGGCGGGCAAGGCCTTTACCACCGCCGACATCATGACGGGCTTTTCGCTGACGACGATGCGCTACTTCCAGCCCTATGATGTCGCGCGCTGCCCGAACGTGGTCAAATATCTCGGCCGCGTCAGTGCCCGCCCGGCCTACCGGCGCGCGATGGAGAAGGGCGATCCCGGCATGGCGCTGCTGCTGGACTGAGCGGCGGCGATCACGCGATCCTGTTCGTCGTGGCCGCCCGCTCCGTCGCCAGCTGCTTCTGCAGGCGATCGATGTTCTGCAGCAGGCGCTGGCTGGTCAGCACCAGGAAATAGTAGCCGAACTGCGGATCCTGGAAGTAGATCTCCAGCAGCCGGTCATAGGTGATGGTCAGGACCTGGCCGTCTTCGATGCACTCGATCGTGCCGGTGCGCCGGTTGTCCGGCGTCAGGAAGCCGAGCTCGCCCATCAGCGCGCCGGGCCCGATCTCGACGTTGATCTCCTTGACCAGGAACTTGCCGGTGACCGTGAGCAGCATCTCCTTGGCGGGATCGCCGAGCTTGAAGAGCGTGTCGCCGCGCCGATATTTGCGCTCGGTCATGAACGGCTTGAGCCATTCGATCGACATGTCGCCTTCGGCCGCATGGCGCGCCTTCTTGACCAGCTTGAGCATCTGCCGCAGGCGCAGGGCATTGATCGGAAGCAGCAACAGATAGAGCAGGAAGGTGGAGACATTGGCGGAGAGTGCACCGAACACGGCGAAGAACGCGCAGCCGATCATGTTGGCGACGCGCAGGGGCACCATCGTCCGCATCAGGAGGGTCGCGACGAAGAAGCCGGCGCCGACTGCGGCGAACAGATTGGCCAGCGTGATATTATGGACGAAGATCTCCAGCAGCCGGTTGAAGATCGCATCATAGGTGACGTCGTTCGGATCCAGGCCCATCTGGACCAGGATCTTCGCGATCCTGAGGTTGTCCGTTGCCGCATCGAGAATGCGGTCGAGGATCGAGGAAATGTCTGCGCTGCCGGACGGCATGGTACTAACCCCGCGTAAGGCCTTCAGTCCTGGTCGGTATGCTCGACACCTATAGCCGAAAATGAGTGACGGCCGCCTGAAATGAAGCCTTTGGCCGTCACGCTGCAAGAGGCAAATTTTAGCCTGATCGGCCGTTTCGGCAATTGCCCGTTGGTTGTGCCCCTGGTCGCACGCGGCCGTGATTCGGTGGCGAGCTTCGGCGTCGCGGAGGGGGCGGAGGCCCGGGGCGGGGCGCGTCGGACGATCTTCGCGTTATGGCTTGGCGGCGGCTTGGACGACCTGTTGCTCGACGAGGCCAAGACGTCCAGGCAGCGAGCCGGCGCGCAGCAGCATGGTGACGCTGCTTGCTTCCTCCAGGGTGAAATTGCCGGAGATCTGGCCCGAACCGCCGGTGATGGGCTCGCGGATCACGGGGGCGGAGATCACCTTGTCGTCGAGCACGATGGCGAAGGGCCTTCCGACATTCTCTGCGGTGACGTGGGCGAAGCGTCGCGTGCCGCGCCCGTTGAAGCGAAACGAGACGATCGGTTCCTTCGTGCCGGCCGCAAAGATCGGCGTCGCATCGCTGATGTCCTCGCCCTCGAGCACGCTATCCTTGGCCACCAGATAGGGCATCTTGTCCTTGAAGCCGAGCAGGACTTCGGTGCCTTCGGGCGGGCTGCCGGATTGCGCCTGCGCGCCCGGCATCGAAACGTCCACGAGGCGGAAGCTGACCTTGACTTTCCGGGCAAAGATTGCGGCCACTCGCTCAGGGTCCATTTCGCCCGGCACGAAGATCCGGAGGCGGTCGGTGCCGTCGGGCTGGACGCTGGCGAGCTTGATGCCGGAATCCTTGAGGCGCTGTTCGATCATGTCGATGCTATCATCGACAAGCTCGCGCAGCCGCGCCGTGGACGCGGCCTCGGTCGGCGCCAGGCGGACCAATCCGTCGCCGAGATCTGTCACGGTGAGTGCATGCGACGGCAATCCCTCCGCGGCTGACGCGAGCTTGCGCGCGAGCTGCGCGCGCGACTTGGCGTCCGCGATCTTCAGTTCGACGCCGCCGTCGCGGACCGCAAGGCCGGAGAAGGCGATCTTGTCCTCGCGCAGGATCTTGTAGACGTCGTCACGCAAATCCGCCACGACGGTCTCGCGCAGGCCGTCGCTGTCGACCTTGTAGACGATGCGCGAGCCGCCGAGCTTTTCCATCTTGTCGCCGACGAAAGCCGCGATCCTGGCGCGCATCTTGTCGAGCCCGCTGTCGGCGGCGAGCGCCTCGCGGGGCAGCGCGATCGCCGATGCCAAGATCCCCGATGTCACGGCAAGTGCGAGGAGCAGCGGGGTGATGTGGTCTCGCAGGGGCGTGGTCATGATGTCCTCGGCTCTCGCGGCCGGTCGTCCGGCCAAGCCGCTGCTGCCAGTTGGTCCGTGTACGGCGTGAGGAGGTTCATCCCTTTCGAACCTGATTAAATAAAACTGAGCCATAACAATGGTTTGTTATCGTAACCGGGATACAAATTTGCGTGCCCGGGATACGTGTGGCAGCGTCGATGTTTCATGAGGCAGAAAGCCGATGATCCCTGCGAACAATCGCGTCAGGGTGCGGCGGACCTCGTGCGTGTCGAAGTCCTGATTCCGCCGGCTGCACGCGACGAAGTCCTGGCGCTTGCCTCGCGCATGCGCGCGGAGCACCGCCTGACCAAAGAACTGCAGTCGCTGCTCGACAATGCACTCCGTCGCTACGGACCGCGCATTCTCGACAATATCGATCTCGATCGGCTTCCCGATCTGCTGTCCCGCGCCGCCGTCGCCGCGCGTGCCATGATCGAGCGTGGCGATGCGCAAGCTTTTGCGATGGGTAGGAAGATACTCGACCGCGTCAACGCCAGGGAGACGGCTACGGAATGACCGCACCGCCCGAGATGACGGGAATACTCGCTGTGGACAAAGAGGGCGTGCCGATCGAAGTGTCGGACCGAAATCGTGCAGACGCAATTCTGTGTAAGGCAACCGCCGAGCCCGACGTGATGCCTGCGCCTGCCGATTTCAACGCAATAGGCTGGTCGCCGGATCGTCCATAAAGCCACGCCGGCGTCTCGCCGCGCGAGCTGTTGCAGCCGGCCATGGACGAACGCCAAATCATCGATCATTCTATCTGCTCCCGGCCGGCCATCGGTCGGGACCTCGCCGAACCAAAATGTCAAAAGACAGGGGCGGGGATATGTATCTGAGGGAGGACGGAATTCCATGGCGGGCATCCACGCGCTCGATCGGCTTATCGGCAACGACTATCCGGATCTTTTGACAGACGAGGAGGTCCGGGCGTTCGAGCAAGTCCCCTATGCGGACCGCATCGCCGCCGAGAGCACGTTTGACGCGATCAAGCTTGGTGCGGCGCGCAATCCCGACGGGGCGGCGATCCAGTTTCTGCAAAACGCCGATCCCGCCGACACGCCACTGGTGGTCACGTACCGCGATTTCATTGCGCGTGTCACGCAGGCTGCCAACATGTTTCACGCGCTCGGCGCGGAGAAAGGCGACGTCATCAGCTTCATGCTGCCGTTGGTGCCGGATGCCTTCGTGACGCTGTTCGGCGCAGAGGCCGCCGGCATTGCCAATCCCGTCAATCCGCTGTTGGAGCCGCACCAGATCGCGGAGATCCTGGAAGCCGCGAACACCAAGATCCTGGTGGCTCTTGGGCCGATGCCGGGCGCCGACATCTGGCAGAAGGTCGAGCAGATCCGCCCGCAGTTGAAACACCTCAAGGCGATCGTGCAGGTGTTCGGCGGGGGCGATCCGGCGAAGGGCATCTTTGCCTTCAACGATTTGATCAAGCAGCAGCCGTCCGACCGGCTGGTCAGCGGGCGCAAGATCTCGGGCGGCGACGTCGCCGCCTATTTCCACACCGGCGGCACCACCGGTACGCCAAAACTGGTGCGGCACACCCACGCCAATCAGGTCTATCAGGCCTGGGCGCTCAATCTGCTGCTGAAGTCGAAGCCCGGCGCCAATTTGCTGTTCGGCATGCCGCTGTTTCACGTCGGGGGTTCGCTGACACAGGTGCTGACGATGCTGTCGAGCGGCGGCTCGCTGGTCGTGCTGTCGCCGAGTGGCTGGCGCAACCCGAATGCGGTGAAGAACATCTGGAGACTGGTCGAGCGCTTCAAGCCCGAGGCGCTGTCCAGCGTGCCGACGGTGCTGGCCGCGACGCTCGGCGTGCCGCCTGGTAACGCCGACATCTCCAGCCTGAAATATGCCGCCGGCGGCGGCTCGGCGATCCCCGTCGCCGTCGGCTCGGCGATCCAGGACAAGCTCAAGCTGCCAGTGGTCGAGGTTTACGGCATGACAGAGACGTCGAGCGTGCACACACTGGCCTATCCGTCGCGGCCGATCAGGCTCGGCTCGGTCGGGCTTCCCATGCCTTACGCGCGCGTGCGCATCGTGCAGCTCGATGCCGACGGCCGGCCGATCCGCGACTGCGCATCCGACGAGATCGGCGTCGTCATCATGGCTGGACCCGGCGTGTTCGGCGGCTATCTCAACGACGAGCACAACAAGGGCGCGTTCGTCGACGATGTGTGGGTCAATTCCGGCGACCTCGGCCGGCTCGATGCCGACGGCTATCTATGGATCACCGGCCGCGCCAAGGATCTCGTGATCCGCGGCGGCCACAACATCGATCCGGCGCCGATCGAGGAGATCATGTTCCAGCACCCGGCGGTTGGCTTCGCCGCTGTGGTCGGCCAGCCCGACGCCTATGCCGGCGAATTGCCGGTTGGTTACGTGCAGTTGAAGCCGGGCGCGAGCGTACAGCCCGGTGAACTGGAATCGTGGGTTCGCGAGCGCACGCCGGAGCGGGCCGCCGTCCCGGTCCAGGTCATTCCGATCGACCCGATGCCGGTGACCGGCGTCGGCAAGGTGTTCAAGCCGCAGCTGCGCTGGGACGCGGCCGAACGGGTGTTCACCAAGGTGCTGTCGCCGCTGATCGAGCGCGGGATCGACTGCAAGGTCAGGGTCGGCGCGCACGGCAGCCACGGCTCGATCGCAACCGTGACGCTCGCGGGCCTGCCGGCGGACCAGCGCGAGGCGGTTGCGGGCGAGGTGCACACGCTGCTCGCGCCGTTCGTGATGCGGCATGAGGTCGTGCAGGGGTAAGACAGCGTGCGCTGGATCGTAGCCCGGATGAGCGATAGCGATATCCGGGCGACTGGATCAGTCAGGCAGGACGTTCCCGGGTGTCGCTTCGCTCACCCGGGCTACAGCAGCAAGGTGTGCGGCCCTATCCCGCCGGCATCCGCGTCTCGACCAGACGCGCCCAGAACGAGGCGCCGTGGCCCAAAATGTTGTCGTTGAAGACGTAGGCGGGGTGATGGCACTCGTTGCCGTCGCCCATGCCGACCAGCACCATCGCGCCGGGACGCGCCTCCAGCATGAAGGAGAAGTCTTCGGCGCCCATCATCGGGATGAACTTGTCGTTGACGCGATCGGCGCCGACGATGTCGCGGGCGACGTCGGCGGCAAGGCCGGCTTCGCGCGCATGGTTCATCGTCACCGGATACATCCGCGTGTACTTGGTCTCGGCCGAGCCGCCATAGGCACGGGCGACGCTCTCGGCGACTTCGCCGATGCGGCGCTCGACGAGATCGCGCACTTCAGGATCGAGCGTGCGCACGGTGCCGCCGAGCTCGGCGATTTCAGGGATGATGTTGAAGGCCGTGCCGGAGTGGAATTGCGTGATCGAGATGACGGCCGACTTCAACGGATCGACGTTGCGCGCCACGATCGACTGCAGCGCGTTGACGATCTGCGAGCCGATCAGCACGCTGTCGACGGATTTGTGCGGACCCGCGCCGGCGTGGCCACCCTTGCCGTGGACCGTGATCTGGATGTTGTCGGATGAGGCGAGCATCGCGCCGGGGGTGGTCGCGAAATGACCTTCGGGCAGGCCGGGCATGTTGTGCATGCCGTAGACCTCCTGGATGTTCCAGCGCGTCATCAGCCCGTCCTCGACCATCGCCTTGCCGCCGCCGCCGCCTTCTTCGGCAGGCTGGAAGATCACGATCGCCGTGCCGTCGAAATTGCGCGTCTCGGCGAGATATTTGGCAGCGCCCAGCAGCATCGCGGTGTGGCCGTCATGGCCGCAGGCGTGCATCTTGCCGGGGACTTTGGACGCATAGGCCACGCCCGAGGTTTCCATGATCGGGAGCGCGTCCATGTCGGCGCGGAGCCCGATGGTCTTGCCGGATGCGGACTTGCGGCCGCGGATCACGCCGACGACGCCGGTGCGGCCGATGCCCGTCACCACCTCGTCACAGCCGAACTCGCGCAACTTCTCGGCAACGATCCCGGCGGTGCGGTGGACCTCGTAGAGCAGCTCGGGGTTCTCGTGGAAGTCGTGGCGCCAGGCGGCCATTTCGTCGGAGAGGGCGGCAACGCGGTTGACGATGGGCATGAGGGGTATCCGTCTCTGTTGTCGTAGCCCGGATGAGCGAAGCGACATCCGGGACTTCTGTGTGTCGGCTCCCGGGTATCGCTGCGCTCACCCGGGCTACGGTCGCGCGCTCAGCTCTCGCCGAACACGCGCTTGAAGATCGTGTCGACGTGCTTGAGGTGATAGCCGAGGTCGAATTGCTCCTCGATCTCGGCGTCGGTCAGATATTTCTTCACCTCGGCGTCCTTCTTCAGCAGAACAAGGAAATCGCCTTCTCCCCGCCAGACCGGCATCGCGTTGCGTTGCACCAGCTTGTAGGCATCCTCGCGGCTTGCGCCCTTCTGCGTGAGCGCCAGCAGCACGCGCTGCGAGTGCACGAGGCCGCCGAGGCGGTCGAGGTTCTTCTGCATGTTGGCGGGATAGACCAGCAGCTTGTCGATCAGGCCGGCGAGGCGCACCAGCGCGAAGTCGAGCGTGACGGTCGCGTCCGGGCCCATCATGCGCTCGGCCGAGGAATGCGAGATGTCGCGCTCGTGCCAGAGCACGACGTTCTCCAGCGCCGGCGTCACATAGGCGCGCACCATGCGGGAGAGGCCGGTGAGGTTCTCCGACAGCACCGGATTGCGCTTGTGCGGCATGGCGGAGGAGCCCTTCTGCCCTTCGGAGAAGAATTCTTCGGCCTCCAGCACCTCGGTGCGCTGCATGTGGCGGATCTCCACTGCGAGGCGCTCGACCGAGGAGGCGATCACGCCGAGGGTCGAGAAATACATCGCGTGGCGGTCGCGCGGGATCACCTGGGTCGAGATCGGCTCGGGGACGAGGCCCATGGCCTTGGCGACGTGCTCTTCGACGCGGGGATCGATCTGCGCGAAGGTGCCGACGGCGCCTGATATGGCGCAGGTCGCGACTTCCTTGCGCGCCGCGATCAGGCGGTCCCTGGCGCGCGAGAACTCGGCATAGGCATAAGCGAGCTTGAGGCCGAAGGTCACGGGCTCGGCATGGATGCCGTGGCTGCGACCGATGGTCGGCGTCATCTTGTGCTCAAAGGCGCGCTTCTTGAGGGCAGCCAGCACCTTGTCGAGGTCGGCGAGCAGCAGGTCGGCGGCGCGGGTGAGCTGGACGTTGAGGCAGGTGTCGAGCACGTCGGAGGAGGTCATGCCCTGATGGACGAAGCGCGCATCGGGGCCGACGATCTCGGCAAGGTGGGTGAGGAAGGCGATGACGTCGTGCTTGGTCTCGCGCTCGATCTCGTCGATGCGGGCGACGTCGAAAACGGCATCCCTGGCCTTCGCCCAGACCGTCTTGGCGGCCTCCTTGGGGATGGTCCCGAGCTCGGCGAGGGCGTCCGCTGCATGCGCCTCGATCTCGAACCAGATCTTGAACCGGGTCTGCGGTTCCCAGATCGAGGCCATTTCCGGGCGGGTATAGCGGGGGATCATCTGACGGCTCCACGAAGGTGGGCGGGCGGCCCTGAGGGCGGCGCCGGCCAAAATGCTTTTTACGCCGTGATTTAGCAGAGCAGGCAGGGCGAAACAAACGGTCTGGCCCCCGGGAGAGCGGGATCGCCGAGCTATCCACCGGACCGGTCAGCAGGGGGCGGCGACGTCAGCCGAAAATATTAACTGTCAATCACGGATCATTGACTGACAGATATTGAAATCTGTCATCGAGGCGTGTATATCCGTTCCCGGACGCTCCGATTGGGTGTCCCGCGGTCACCTCCAAGGGGGAGCCGGAGATCCGAAATACCTCTCGGATCGAAGGTCGCCAGCGAAAGGGCGAGGGCCGTGGACGAATGGAGATATAAGAAAATGACGACCGAAATCATCAATCTCACCGGCACAATTGGGCATTGGCTCAATTTACTGGTGGCGCGCCAGATCGCGGCGCAGGCTGCAAAACTGCCTCATTGAGGCGAGAGCTTTCCGAACGACCGGCAATGGGCGCTTCGGAAGCCGCTCCATCGCCGGACAACTGAGCCCCGAACGGGAACATGGTGCTGGCATGAATGAAGCCGTTGTCTTGACGCCGGAGCGGATCCTCGAAGTCACCGAGGACGTGCTGAGGCGCTTTGGACTTGCCAAGGCCACCGTGGTCGACGTTGCCCGTGCGCTCGATGTGAGCCACGGCAGCGTCTATCGCCATTTCCCGAGCAAGGCCTCGCTGCGCGAGGCCGTCGCCAAACGTTGGCTGGACCGCATCGATGCGCCGTTGCGCCAGATCGCCGGGGAGCAGGGCCCGGCGCCGGCCAGGCTCGATCGCTGGCTGCGCACGCTGTTCCACGCCAAGCGATCGCGCGTGCTCGACGACCCAGAAATGTTCGACACCTATTTGACCTTGGCCCGCGAAGCCTGCGCGGCCGTCAAATGCCACAAGGAAACGATGATCGACCAGATCTCGGCGATCCTGACTGACGGGGTGAAGCAGGGCGCATTCGCCATCGGCGACGTCAAGACCACCGCGCGCGCGATCTTCGATGCTACCGTTCGTTTCCATCATCCGGCCCATGCCGACGAGTGGAAGGATGCCGATCTTTCCGCGCGCGTCGATGCGACGCTCGCGCTGCTGCTGCGCGGTCTGAAGGCGGCCTGAGGCCGCAGGACCCCGTTCGATCCGCTGATCTGCCGATCAACCTCTCGCCTTGTGAAGCAGGCCGCCGTCGCGAAGCGAGGACGGGGGAGCCGCATCTCCTCGCGCGTGGAAGGCAGGATTGGACGATGGCACGACCGGCGGACTGTTCGGATAGGCATTGACCGCGATTTCGACGGCGTCCTTCGACCGCTTGCGAAGACGGTAGAAGGTTAGCTCCTGATCGAGCATTGGGCAGCGGAAGTGGACGACGGCTGTGTCCGGCAGGCGGCAGAGTTCGTCGATGAGTTCGCCTACCGTGATGATCGGGGGATGGTCGACTGCCTTGTGATGACCTTTACTCATGACCTTGTGACTCCTTCACTGCGGTACTAACCAGAGCCCGATGGAGTCCGTTCCAATTTCGTTCGGCGGATTGAGAAGCTTCAAGGAGCCGGCGCAGTGCGGCAGCTCTGCTGCTAGATCCGCGTCAGCCCGGACGTCGCCGCGAGCCGCACCAGCTGAGCGTCCGTGCGCGCGCCGGTCTTGGTCTTGATCAGATAGTGGTAGTTCTGCACTGTCTTAACGCTGAGATTGAGACGCGTCGCGATCTGCTCGGTGGTGGCGCCGCCCGCGAACTGGCGCAGGATCTCGATCTCGCGTTCGCCCAGCTGATCCAACACTGAGCCCGCCGACAAACTGTCCTCGGCAAGAATGTGCGCGATATCGTCGCTCATGGCCCGCTCGCCGCGCGCCACGGCGCGGATCGCAGTGACGACGGCGGACGGTTCGCTGCTCTTGGTGACGAAGCCGCTGGCGCCGGCACTGAAGGCTGATTTCACCAGCACGGCCTCGTTGTGCATGGTGAAGACGAGGATCCGCGCCCGCGGGCTGCGCGCGCGGATGTTGCGGATCGCCTCCAGGCCGCTCGCGCCGGGCATCGAGATGTCGAGCAAGACGACATCGGGATCATGCGCCTTGAACGCGCCGTAGGCGTCCGCGGCGTTGTCGGCTTCCGCCACGACATGCAGATCGCCCTGGCTTTCCAGCACGCGCCGGTAGCCTTGCCGGACGATCGGGTGGTCGTCGACCAGCAGCACGGAGATGCCTGTTGCCGCGACCCCGCTCATTCCGCCCTCATGCGGCGAGCGGGATGGTGGCGGCGACGCTGAGGCCGCCGCGGGCAGGCAGGATCGAGAGCGATCCGCCGGCCGCCGTGATGCGCTCGCGGATGCCGGTCAGGCCGAAGCCGGCCGATTGCGCGACGCGTTCCGCATCGCCGCCGCCGTCGTCCTCGACGCGGATCAGCAGGGCGTCGTCCTCGCCGGCCCGGCGTTCGATGCGCAAAGAGATCTTGCGCGCCGCGCCGTGACGCAGCGCGTTGGTCAGGCATTCCTGTGCCACGCGATAGGCCGTGGTGGCGGCCGGTCCACTGATGTCGGTGAGGTCACCCCGGAGATCGAGCTGGATCGTTGGCCGCGCCGCGGTCTGCGAGCGCCAGCTGTCGACGAGATTGACGAGGCTTGCCTCGAGCCCGAGCTCCTCGGGCAGGGGATTGCGCAGGCGCTTCAGCGCATCGCGGAGCGAGGCCATCAGATGATGGGTGGCCTGCGAGATCATGCGCGCATCCTGTGCGATGCCGTGGTCGGTTTTTCCCTTTGTGCTCGCCGTCTCGATCGTATTGGCAAAGGCGAGGATGGCGGAGAGATTCTGCCCGAATTCGTCGTGCAGCTCGCGGGCGAGGGCGCGGCGCTCGTCTTCGCGGATCTCGATCAGGCGACGCGTCAGCGCGGCGCGCTGCTCGGTGGCTTCCTCCAGCCGGCCGCCGAGTTCGTCGACGGCGCCGCCGATCATCGCCAGCTCCATCGAGCGGAAGCGCGGCAGCTTGGTGCGATACTGCCCGCGCGCCATGCGCTGCAGGGCGGTCACGATCGTGCGCGCCGGGGCCAGCGCATGGGCGATCGCCAGCGAAGCCAGCAGTGCGATTGCGGCCGCCATCAACAGCGCGATGTCGATCACGTTGAGGATGTACTCCCAGGCGAGCGAGATCGCGGCCGCGGCATCCGGCGTCGCGACCACCGTTCCGGCCGAGGCGGCGCGGGGGCTGACCGGGCGCACCACCTCGGCATGGCTGCCGAGGAAGATCGGCACGATCGATGCGAACCAGCGCGGCGGGGTTTTGCCCAGCCCCTCGCTCTGGCCGCAGAGCGGCTTTTCAAATGCGATGGCCGGCTGGAACTCGACGCAGACTCCCGGCGAAATCAGCTTCATCGTCTCCAGGGTGCGCCATTCCGGAACCGGCAAAAGCTGCTCGCGCGTTCTGCTGCTGCGCAACAAGAACTCATGCCAGTACAAGGCCTGAAGCGCCTGCGCGACCCGCTGCGCCGAGGCCGCCGTCGAGCGGTCGACGCTGCGATAGGCGTCGAAAGTGGCCCATATCGTTGCCGCACCGAGGCACAGAGCCACGATAAGCAGCAGGCGGGCGACAAGCTGAAGCACGAGGCGCATGCGATCACCCTCGACGTTTGATAAGCTCAGCCTAACAACGCCGCCGCGCCTTGCCAATTGCGGGGTGTGGCCGGAGTGCAGCTCGGGCAAATTTCCCAAGCCGGATTGGGCATGGGTCTTTGGACCGGATACGGCGGTTTTGATCTAATCGAGTGGGAAACGTTACCGGCGAGGAGCAGTGCAGCATGAGTTCGATCACGATTGGACCGATCGCGTCTGCTACGACGGACCCATCCGAGCGCAGCGCGCTGCTGTTCTGGATGATCTTCACCGGGCTCTCGATCTTCGCTGTTGTGCTGCTGTGGCGGTTCGGCCTGATCCATCTGATGCTGAGTTCGGACCGGACCTACATTTCCAGCGTCATCGCGGTGCTCTATGTCCTGACCTGCGGCCACTGTTTCCTGCGCACGCGCGCGATCGCGCGTGAAGGCGCCGCGGCGCGGCGCTGTCGCGAGGCGCTCGCGGCGCCTGACGGCGGCAAGGTGCTCGATGCGAACGCGGCGGTGCTGCCGCGCGGGCTGGTGCGCGACCACATCCAGAGCCTGGTAACGAAAGCGGCCGCGCAGGATTACCGTCCGGTCGACCAGACGCTGCTGCTGCGGACGCTCGCGGACCGGCTGCGCGGCTCCAACGGGTTCGGCGCCTTCGTCTCGGATACGCTGATGAAGCTCGGCCTGCTCGGCACCATCGTCGGCTTCATCATCATGCTGGCGCCGATCGCGGGGCTGGATGCTGCCGACAAGGTCGCGATGCGCTCTTCGATGGGGCTGATGAGCGACGGCATGGCGGTTGCGATGTACACGACGCTCGCCGGCCTCGTCGGCTCGATCCTGGTCCGTATTCAGTACTACATGCTGGACGCCGCGACCCAGCGGGTGTTCTCGGATGCGGTCGTGCTGACCGAAACCTATGTGACGCCCGTGCTGGAGCGCAAGGGCTCGGAAAAGAGTTCTGACCAGGGCTCTGGAATGCCGCCATGATGGATGATTTCGGTCTCTATCCGCGCGAGGAGCCGTTCGATCCGCTTGGCGTGATGCTGTTCAAGGCGCTCCAGGTGATCGCGTTCCTGTTTTTCCTCGCGCTGCTCGCGGTCTCCCCGGATGCCAAGGAGGGCAAGATCGACTCCAAGGCGGAGTTCATCATCACGCTGGACTGGCCGGACAATCACCCCGACGATCTCGATCTGTTCGTGCAGGATCCCGCCGGCAACATCGCCTGGTACCGCCATCGCGAGGCCGGCTTCCTGACCCTCGATCGCGACGACCGAGGCGGGGCCAACGACTTCATCATGGTCGCCGGCAAGAAGATCGCCTCGCCGATCCGCGAGGAGATCGTGACGCTGCGCGGCATGATCCCCGGTGAATACACCGTCAACGTCTCGCATTTCGTCGCGACCACCGGCGAACCCGTCACGGCCAATGTGAAGGTGCAGAAGCTCAATCCGACCGCGCAGGTGGTCTTCGACAACAAGTTCACGCTCGACCACACCGGCGACGAGAAGACGGCGGTGCGGTTCCGGCTCGATGCCGAGGGCAAGGTCATCGACGTGAGCCAGCGACCTAAATCGCTGCTGGAGACCTTCCGCAACGTGCGAGCCAACGGGGCCGGTGTCGATCCCAACACCGGGGTGAGGATTCCCGCAGCGAGGACGCTCCGTGAGTGATTTGAAAACGGTCATCCTCACGCTGTCGCTCGCCTACGCCGTGATCGGCGCGCTGCTGCTGGTCGTGCTGGTCTATGCGCGGCTGCACTGGTCGCTGAAGGCGGTCGCCGTGGTCGTGACCAGTGCCTTCTACGTCGTCAGCTTCAGCGAAATGCGCGGGCTGCTCGGCTGGGCCAGCTCCGACCGGCTGCCGGCGACCTTCAAGCTGCTGAAGGCCCGCATCGTCGAGCCGCATTCGCTTCAGGGCGATCCCGGCTCGATCTATCTGTGGGTCGAGCAACTGGACGAGGACAATCGCCCAAGCGGTATCCCACGGGCGTTCCGCGTGCCCTATAACGACGCCCTTGCCGACAAGACCCATGCCGCGGAGAACGAGATCGCCCTGGGACATCCGCAAGGTGGCCGCGCCGCGGATTTCGGCGGCGGCGATGGCAGCCTCATTGATATGGTACGGGAATATGTGACACCCAAGACGATCATGGAAACGACCGGCGGTGATTCCTCGACCGGCGAATTCATCGCCCCGCCGGCCGGCGCGCAAGGCGTGAGCTTCACCCCGCTGCCGCCGCCCCGGATGCCGCCAAAGGACGAGCAATAGGCTCGTCACCGCCACCGCAAGATCCTCCGCAGGATCATCGCCGACAGGCTGCGCTGGTAAACGGCGCGCCGCTGGCGCATGGTTTTGACTTCCCTCAATTTGGCCTTACCGGCCTTCAATAAGAATTGGAGGGTGGAGGGTGCGTGCTGCTCGCTGTCTTTTCGGATATCCACGGCAACAGGCAGGCCTTCGAGGCCTGCCTGAAGGTTGCCCGCGCCAAGGGCGCTGAGCGGTTCGTGCTGCTCGGCGATTTCGTCGGCTATGGCGCCGATCCGGAATGGGTGGTGGATACCGCGATGGAGCTCGTTGCCCAGGGGGCGATCGCCGTCCGCGGCAATCACGACCAGGCGGTCAATTCCCCGACGGAGACCATGAACGCCGAGGCGCAAATCGCAATCGAATGGACCCGCGGCCGGCTCGACGCCGCGCAGCGGCGGTTCCTGACCGAACTGCCGATGCTGATCGAGGATAGCGATCGTCTCTTCGTGCATTCGGACGCTTCCAGCCCCCAACGCTGGCACTATGTCCGCTCGACGGTGGACGCCGCCAAGAGTCTGATTGCGACGCCCGCCCATGTCACGTTCTGCGGCCATGTCCATCGTCCCGCGCTCTATTCGATGTCGGTGACGGCGAAGATGACGAGCTTCGTGCCGAAGACCGACGTTCCCGTGCAGCTTCTGCGCGGACGGCAATGGCTCGCGGTGCTTGGCTCGGTCGGCCAGCCCCGCGACGGCGATCCGTCGGCGGCCTTCGTGCTGTTCGACACCGAATCGTGCCAGATCACCTACTGCCGCGCGCCCTACGACATCGGCACCGCGGCGGACAGGATTCGCGACAACGGCCTGCCGCACTGGCTCGCCGATCGGCTCTCGGAGGGGCGGTAGAGGCCGATGCCGAAGCCCCTGGTCAAATCCGGTGCGGTGATCGATGGTTACACCATCGGTGAATGCGTTCATGCCGGCGGCATGGCGACGCTGTGGACGGTTACCCATCCCGGCATCGACGTGCCCCTGCTGATGAAGATCCCGCGGGTGTCGGAGGGCGAGGACCCCGCCGCCATCGTCTCCTTCGAAATGGAGATGATGATCCTGCCGCGGCTGGCGGGTCCACACGTCCCTGCCTGTTTCGGCACCGGCGATTTCGCGCACCAGGCCTATGTCGTGATCGAGCGAATCGGCGGCACCACGCTTTACAAGCGGTTGCCTGAGCTGCCGCTGCCTTACGACGAAGCCCGGCAGCTCGTCGCCAGGATCGCAACCGCGCTTGCCGACCTGCACCGGCAGAACGTGATCCATCACGACATCAAGCCGAGCAGCATCATGTTCCGCGAGAGCGGCGAGGCGGTGCTGATCGACTATGGCCTGTCGCATCACAATCACCTGCCCGATCTCCTGCAGGAGGAGTTCCGGCTGCCTTACGGCACCGCGCCCTACATGGCACCCGAGCGGCTGTCAGGGGTGCGCGACGATCCGCGCAGCGACCTGTTTTCGCTCGGCGTGCTGCTCTATTTCTTCACCACCGGCGAGCGGCCGTTCGGCGAGGGCGAGACGCTGCGCGCGATGCGGCGCCGACTGTGGCGCGATCCGTATCCGCCGCGAAGGTTGCGAGCGGACTATCCGCCATGGCTCCAGGAGGTGGTCTTGCGGTGCCTCGAGATCGAGCCGGTGCGGCGCTATCCGACGGCGTCCCAGCTCGCCTTCGATCTGACCCATCCGGATCAGGTCAGGCTCACGACGCGCTCGGAACGGATGAAACGCGACCCCCTCAGCATCGCCTGGCGGCGCCGCTTCAACCAGGGCGTCATGGCGCCACGCGCGAAATCGGACGTCGCCGCCCAGATCGCATCGAGCCCGATCCTCGCCGTGGCGCTCGATACGATGGAAGGCGCGCCCGAGTTGAACGAGGCGCTGCGCGTGACCACCGAGCGCATCCTTGCCACCTTGCCGTCAGCGCGGCTTGCCTGCGTCAACGTGCTCAAGCTGAACCGGATCGCGATCGACCGGACCCTGGACGAGCAGGGCTCCAACAAGCATATCGATCGCCTGGTCGCGCTCAGGCATTGGGCGACGCCGCTCAAGCTGGATGAGAGCCGGCTGTCGGCCCATGTGTTGGAGGCGGTCGATCCCGCCGCCGCGATCCTGGAATTCGCCGAGGTCAACCAGGTCGACCACGTCATCATCGGCGCGCGGCAGGGCTCGTTCCGGCGCACGCTGCTCGGCAGCGTCTCAGCCAAGGTGGCTTCGGAAGCGAGTTGCACCGTAACCGTGGTACGGCCGCCGCGGATGGCTGGGGACGTCGGCGAGGCCGAAGCTGGCGGAGCGCCGGGATAATTCGCGTGGCGACTTGAAGGTGGTCAGGCGGCGTGCGCGGTGTGGGCGACGCGCTTGCGGCGGATCGGCCACGAGAATTGCGGGCCGGGCTCGCCGTGATCCGCGCTGCCGCCGAAATACTGGATGATCTCGCGGCAGGGCTCGCAATTGAACAGGTTACGCGAGGCGGATGCCTTGGACATTTCTTTCAGGCAGTTCGGGCAGTGGGGTTTCATGGGGCGGTCCGGAAAAGAAGTCTCAGTGTCGGCGTTGCGAGGGAAAGCAATGATCGAGGTCCGTCGTGTCGAGCGCTGCATCGTCGTCCAGCGCGCCGTCAGTGCGCTCGAGGCGGCCGAAGAAATAATCGAGGCTCGGATGCGGGCGGCGCGGGATTCTGCACCTGCGCTTCGGCTGCCGCTTCACGAGGGCGATCTGCATGGCGCTCAGCCCCGCCGACGATGAAGGTGAACGATGCGGGCGCAATCCGCAACCTTCGCCGGCTGCGCTACATGACGGCTGCGAGCTGCAACCGCCGCGTTGAACCCGAGCCACAATGCTACGCCAGTCCAAATCAGGGTCGTCGTCATGATGTCCTCCCGTCAAAAGCAGGCAGGAATCACTTGCGGTGATTTGCGCGAATCAGTGAAGTCCGGATGAGTACGGATCAAGGTTGCAATTTTAGGCATTGCGCGTTGCAACACCCGTAAAAGCCGCGAAAATTCCGATCGTTCGCGTGGGCTCTCGATCCGGATCAGATCGCTTCGCCGCGCGCCCCCAGCGCCGCGTTGCGGATCGCGGCGATGTTGGTCTTGTAGGCTTCCTGCGTGCCGCCCCGGAATACGGATGTGCCGGCAACGAAGGCGTTGGCGCCCGCCGCCGCGAGCGCGCCCGCAACGTCGGGGCCGACCCCGCCATCAACCTCGATGTCGATCGGGCGTCCCGCCGTCATGGCGCGGATGTCGCGGATCTTGCCGATCGCGGAGGGGATGAAGGCCTGGCCGCCGAAGCCGGGATTGACCGACATCACCAGCACGAGGTCGACGAGATCGAGGACATATTCGAGCGTGCTGACCGGCGTGCCGGGATTGAGTGAGACGCCGGCCTTCTTGCCGAGTGCGCGGATCGCCTGGAGCGAACGGTGCAAGTGCGGACCGGCCTCCGCATGCACGGTGATGTGGTCGCAGCCGGCTTTTGCAAAGGCCTCGAGATAGGGGTCGCAGGGCGAGATCATCAGGTGCGCGTCGAACACTTTCTTCGTGTGCGGGCGCATCGCCTTGATGATGTCGGGGCCGTAGGAAATGTTGGGAACGAAGTGACCGTCCATCACATCGAGATGGATCCAGTCCGCGCCGGCGGCGTCGACGCTGCGCACCTCCTCGCCGAGCCTGGAGAAATCCGAGGCCAGGATCGAGGGGGCAATGGCCAGGGGGCGGGGGGCGAAGGCTTGGGTCATGACGCGGTTTCCCGTGGCGGCCGAAAGAAGATTGAGCCTCGCCTAACATGGCCCCCCCCGGCGGGCAATGCAGGGCTGGCGTGCTTCCTGTGGGCGGAAATTTCTGCCGCCGCCGGCACGAATTGCCGGTGTTTCGGGGCTCGGCGATGCGCACGAAGCGCGGATTTCATTGAACTTTTTGCGCTGGCACGCCGCTTGCTGACATCACCTGCAGAACATTGGCTGCGGCATGCCGCATCGGTTGGAGTTGTGCAATGTTGTTCGCCCTTGGTGCCGTATCGAGCGCGCTCGACGCGATCCAGTCGCTGACGAACTCGAAGTCATCATCGTCGACGCAGAAAGCGGGATCTTCGCAGGGCGCGACCAATCCGTTCGCGATCGATAGCAGCAGCAGCACGACCAGCGGTGCGACCTCATCGGTCAATTCAGGCAAATATCCGCAGATCTCGCCGGAGACGATGAACGCTCTCTTCGCAGCGCAGAGCCAGTCGGCGGGTAACACCGGCAGCGCGACGAGTTCGACCTCCTCAAGCTCGACCTCTTCGACCTCGAAGAGCCGGGATGCAGCACTGAAGGACCTGTTCTCGCAAATTGATGCGGATGGTGACGGCAGCATCACCAAGTCCGAGTTCGAGGACGCACTCGGCGCCGGCGGGACCAACCTCGCAAAGGCCGACGACGTATTCTCCAAGCTGGATTCGAATGCTGACGGCGGCGTGAGCCTGGATGAGATGTCGAAGGCGCTGAAGAGCGGCCACGGGCACCATCACGCGCAAGGTGCGGGCGGCGCCGGCGACGGATCGGATTCCTCGTCGAAGCCCGGCGGCGGATCGACCTCGACCACGACGACCGCTGCCGACGGCTCGACCACGACGACCGTCACCTATGCCGACGGATTCAAGATGTCGAAGACGGTGCCGGGCGCCTCCAGCCCCCGCAACTCGGCTTACGATCTGTTCGCGCAGTTGATGCAGCAGCAAGGCGGGCAGGGGCAGGGTTCTTCGGCGGCTGCCGGTTCGTCGATGTCGATGAGCGTTTGAGCGGCATCCGGGATCAGCCGGCATACTCTTGCGTGATGTCACGATAGACATACCGGTCACGGATTTCGCCGTTGAAGAACGCTCCCTTTGAACGCGCTTCCCTGAACGCGGCGGCGACCTCGGGCGGAACATCCTCGTAGACATAGAAGCGCCCACTGACGAAAGTCACCTTCAGCTCGCGGGTGTCCGGCGCATAGCGGAAGAACCTGATCACGGAAGACGGCATGGCGGAACACCTTCGGCCGCCAGGATAATGCCGTATCGACCGTTTCGTTTCTAACCGAATCTGTCCTTCCACGCCGGCAGCGCGCCGGGGAAGGGCAGCGCTGTCGCATGATAGACGCCGATTGCGATCGCGCGCGCGACCACGTTGGCGGCGACCATGCCGAGCTCGGTGAGGCCAGCCAGCGGCTCGATCGGTTTCTCGCAGGTGGCCGCCGCAAACAGCACGTCGCCGTCGAGGGGGGCATGCACCGGATAGATTGCGCGGGCAAATCCGGTGTGCGCGATCATCGCCAGCCGCTTGGCCTGGGGCTTGGTCAGCACCGCGTCGGTGACGACGGCGCCAATGGTGGTGTTTTCGCGCGCGTTCGCGGCAGGGCCGCCCTTGATGCGCATGCGGAGCATGTCGTCGGTGAATTTGTCCGGCAGGCCGCGTCCGCCGAACTCGCCGTTCACCTCGAATGGCGCCGCCCAGAACCAAGGTCCATCGCCGACCGTGACGCTTCCCACCGCGTTGACGGCGACGATCGCGGCGACCTTGACGCCGTCAGGCGTCACCGCCGACGCCGAGCCGAGCCCGCCCTTGAACGTGGCTGTGGTGGCACCGAGGCCGGCGCCGGCGCTGCCGATCGCGAAGTCGGTGCCGGCGGCGGCCGCCGCGGCGTAGCCGAGGTCGCGATAGGGCGAGAACCGTCCCCAGGCCTTGTCCCCCCCATTGAGCAGATCGAACAGGATGGCGCCCGGCACGATCGGGATCAGCGCTTCCCGAACCCGGTGGCCGCGGCCCTGCTCGGCGAGCCAGGCCTGCACCCCGCCTCCGGTATCGAGGCCAAACGCGGAACCGCCTGAAAGTGCGATTGCGTCGACGCGCTCGACGGTGTTGGCCAGATCGAGCAGTGCGTCTTCGCGCGTGCCGGGTCCGCCGCCGCGAACATCGATCGCCGCGACTGCCGGCTGGTCGAAGATGATCGCGGTCGTGCCGGAGGCCACTTTCGCATCTTCGGCATGGCCGACGCGGACGCCGGCAATATCGGTGAGCAGATTTTTCAAGACGGCCTCATCGTTGAGTGCATTTCGCGATCTGCGATAGCGCAGGGAGGACGCGGGCTCAACCGGCGAGCGCGGTCCTGAGCATCTTGGCAAGCTCGGACTTGCGGTAAGGCTTTGCCAGGAGCAGCACGCCGGAATCCAGCCGGCCATGGTGGACGATGGCGTTCTCGGTGTAGCCCGAGGTGAACAGCGTCTTGAGGTCGGGGCGGCGGCGGGCGGCTTCATCGGCGAGCTGGCGACCGTTCATGTTGCCCGGCATGATGATGTCGGTGAACAGCAGGTCGATGGTCTTGTCGCTGTCGATGATGGCCAGGGCCTCGGCGCCGTTGGCAGCCTCGAGCGCGGTATAGCCGAGGCTCTTGACCTGGGTCACCACATATTGCCGAACCAGCGCATCGTCCTCGACGATCAGGATCTTCTCGTCGCCGCCGGTGATGGGCGCGTTCTGCAGAGCCTCGATATCGCTCTCCTGCACGCCGCTCGAGCGCGGCAGGTAGATCTTGACGCTCGTGCCGTGGCCTTCCTCGCTGTAGATCTTGATGTGGCCGCCGGACTGCTTGACGAAGCCGAACACCATGCTGAGCCCGAGCCCGGTGCCCTTGCCGACCTCCTTGGTGGTGAAGAACGGGTCGAACACCCGGTCGATCAGCTCCGGCGGAATTCCGGAGCCGGTGTCGCTGACCGCGATCATCACGTAATTGCCGGGGACCATGTCGGCATTCATGCTGGCATAGCCGTCGTCGAGGAAGACGTTGCGGGTCTCCAGCACCAGGGTGCCGCCCTCGGGCATGGCGTCACGCGCGTTCAGCGCGAGATTGAGGATCGCTGTCGAAAGCTGGCCGGGGTCGACCAGCGCCGGCCAGGCGTCCTCGGTGAGCTGCGGCATGATGGTGATCTGCTCGCCCAAGGTGGGGTGCAGCAGCTTGGCGGCTTCGAGCGCCAGCGCATTGACGTCGATCTCGCGGGGCTGGAGCGGCTGCTTGCGGGCGAAGGCGAGCAGGTGCCTGGTCAGCTGCGCGCCGCGCTCGGCGGCGTCGTCGATCAGCTTGGTGATCGCAGCCAGCTCGGGCCTATCGGCGACCGCGTCAGACAAGATGCCGATCGTGCCGGTGATGACGGTCAGCACGTTGTTGAAGTCGTGAGCGACGCCGCCGGTCAACTGGCCGATGGAATCCATTTTCTGGACCTGCCGGAACTGGGCTTCGGCGGCCTGCTTCTCCGTGAGATCCCGGCCAATGAAGAAGTGACGCTTTGCCGGCTCGGACCAGGTGCCCATCCAGTTCAGCGCGACCTCGTGTCCGTCGTAGTGATAGTAGCGCGCCTCGAAGCTGCGCTTGACCGCGCCGCGCCGTGCCGCGCGCATCTCCTCCCGGGTTCTATCGAGGTCGTCGGGGTGAATGAACTCGGTCGCGCTGTGACCGGTCAGATCTTCCGGGCTGAATCCGAGGATGTCCTTTACGCTCGGGCTGACCTGGATGAAATTGCCGAAACCGTCGGTGACCAGGATCAGGTCCTGCGAGGTCTCGAAGATGCGCTGGCGCTCCTCGATCTCGCGGCGAAGCTTTTCCCTGGATTGCTTCTCCTCGGTGATGTCGTGGGCGATCTTGGAGACGCCGATGATCTCGCCGCTCTCCGCCCGAAGTGGCGAGACGTTGAGGACGACGTCGAGCGCGCGACCATCCTTCCTGAGACGGACCGTCTCGTGCTGGGCAATCGACTCGTTGCCGCTGATGCGATTGAGAATGCTCCTGACTTCCGGCTTGCGGTCCTCAGGTACGATGATGTCGATCGGCTTGCCGACGGCCTCTGCGGCAGGATAGCCGAACAGGCGCTCGGCGGCGCGGTTCCAGCCGGTGATGACGCCGTTGAGCGACTGCGTGATGATGGCGTCGTTGGAGGATTCGACGACGGCGCCATACAGGGCGAGGCGCTTGCCATAGAAGTCGCGATCCGATGCGGATTGCTCGCGCAGCCGGCCGACGAGACCCACCGTCCGAGCTTGGAGGCGAACGTTCTCGATCAACAGCACAGCGAGCACGAAGCTCGAGGCGCAGAGGCCATACAGACGCCCCGTGTAGAATCCGAGATCGAAACGCGCGACGTTGACGATTGCGGACAGCGCGATGTCGAACAACCATGCGCACATCACGACCATCAGCCAGACGTCGATGACCGAATGCGGGCGCCGGAACCACAGCGAAACGATTGCGGCGAAGCTCAGCGACCACACGAAGGACACGACCCCGATCATGGTCGGGGTGTAACGGCCGTCGCGAAGCAGCACCGGTAACAGGTCGTGCTGGGCCGTGACGATCCAGGTGAAGGCACCGATGGTCGCGATCACGCCGAGCACGACGGCGTAGATCGCGTTGCGTGTCGCGCCACGGATTCTGGGGCCGCCGTCCTCTTCCTTCAGCCAGGCATAGCCCAGTACGAACAGCGGGAAGGCGCCGTGCCAGATCATGTAGAGCCAGACTGTGGTCTGGGCGCCGGCGCCAAACAGTCCGGTCGGTGCGAACAGGCCGGGGAAGGTGAGGGCGTGAATCAGCGCTGCCGCAGCGGTGAACAGGTAGCCGCTCGACAGCCACAGCAGGGCGCGGGTCCGCAACACCGAAAACTGCGACAGCAGCAGCACGGCCGTGACGATGTCGCTCACCGCCAGGGCTGCCTGATAGCTCGCGACGAAAGCAGGCATTGGAAGTAACGGGATACCTGCGAACGGAACCGTCAAGGCGAACAGGATCGAAGAAACGCCGATGATCCATGATGCCGCGGTCCGGTCGGCCGATGTGGCCGGCAACGTTGAAAGAAACGTGCTTCGGTCGATCGCAGGCGCGTTCATCTCATCCAGACCCGTCTTGAGCATCACCGCAATTCCAAGGTTTGGCCGTTCTTGACCCCCACGGGTACCCCGTTCTGGGCACGTGTCGCGAACTGTTGCAGCAACGACTCAACCGAGGGTTACAGCTTACTTAATTTTGGTGGGAACGCGGAATGAGGATCGGGTAAGATGCGCTTTACTGGGCGGTGTCATAATGCCCTCCCGTTGCGGCGGGTTCCAGGTTTGAATCAACGATTTGATCAATCTGCGGGAGTTGTTCCCATGCCTCGTATTCTCATCATCGACGACCAGAAGGACGTACGCGCGATGGTCGCGATCGTGCTTCGGGTCAATCATTACGAGGTTGCCGAGGCCGACAGCGGGGCCGCCGGGCTGAACACCTTCGCGGAAGGCTCCTTTGACGCTGCGATTGTCGATATCTTCCTTGGCGACATCAGCGGTGTCGACGTCATCGCGACCCTGCGCGAGCGCGCCCCGGGGCTTCCCGTCATTGCGGTGTCCGGAATGACGGCGCTGGATTTCATGGAGCAGTCGCCCCACCTCGCCAGCGTGGTCTGCCTGCAGAAACCGTTTCGGCCGAACGATCTGCTGCAGGCGCTTCGGAAAGCCCAGGCTGCAGCCGGCGGCGAGCTGCCTGCGGCCGTCTGAACCCGCCGCGCAAAAGAAACGCCCCGGGCAAGCCGGGGCGTGTTGGAATCTCGAGCCCGGGAAAGGGCGCTCAGGTACCGTTGCCCTTGATCTCGGCGTAGCCGCCCTTGGCGTCCCACTTGTAGACGACGTAGTCGAGCTGCTTGATGTCGCCCTTGGCGTCGTACTCGATCGGGCCGATCACGGTGTCCCACTTGCCGGCCTTCATCGCTTCCATCACCTTCTTGGCGTCGGTGGTGCCGGCCTTCTTGGCCGCCTGCGACCAGACCTGCATCGCCGCGTAGGTGTAGAGCGTGTAGCCTTCGGGGTCGATGTTCTTGGCCTTGAAGGCGTCGACGATCTTCTTCGCGGTCGGCTTGTTGCGCGGGTCGGGACCGAAGGTGAACAGCGTGCCTTCGCCGGCTGGGCCGGTGATGGAGGCATACTCCTTGTCGGCGAGCGCGTCGCCGGCCATCAGGATCGTCTTGAGACCCTGGTCGCGCATCTGGCGCAGGATCAGGCCACTCTCCTGATGATAGCCGCCGACATAGACGAGGTCGATGTTGTCGCGCTTCAGGCGCGAGACGATCGCGTTGAAGTCCTTGTCGCCCTTGTTGTAGGACTCGTACATCTTCTCGGTGACGCCGGCCTTGTTGAGCGCCTTCTTGGTCTCGTCGGCGAGACCCTTGCCATAGGTGGTCTTGTCGTTGAGGATCGCGATGTTCTTGCCCTTGAAGTTCTTGGCGATGTACTGCGCCGCGATCAGGCCCTGCTGGTCGTCACGGCCGCAGACGCGCGCCACGTTCCAGAGCTTGCGCTCGGTGAACAGCGGGTTGGTCGAGGCCGGCGTGATCTGCAGAACGTTGCCGTCGGCATAGGCTTCCGAAGCCGGGATCGACGACGACGAGCAATAATGCCCGGCCACGAACGGGATCTTCGCGCCGGCGATCTTTTCGGCGATCGAGCGCGCCTGCTTCGGGTCGCAGGCGTCGTCCTCGACCGACAGCGCGAGCTTCTTGCCGTTGACGCCGCCGGCGGCATTGATATCGGCCACGGCCATTTCGGCGCCGTTCTTCATCTGGCGGCCGAAGGCGGACTCGCCGCCGGTCATCGGGCCTGCGACTGCGACGGTGACATCCTGCGCGAATGCCGCGCCCGACAGCGCGAGCGATGCGCCGAATGCCAGACCGATGAGCTTCAGTGATTTCATGAGATACCTCGCGGGTGGTCGCCTGTGGAAGTTGCCGGGCGTGCCCGGTCCAAACCAAAGCCATTCTCGAATGAATTCGAGGAGAAGTCACCGGCAAAATACGGGCATCGAGCGAGATATCTCGCCACCTTCGGCCGGACGCCGGTCGGGCTTGGCGGCCCGGTCAGCCGTGCCGGCCGCCTTCCAGGTAGGCCGCGCGAATCTCGGGGCGCTGCAATAATTCGGCACCCGTACCGGCCAGAGTGATCAGGCCATTGACCATGACGTAGCCGCGATGGGCGAGCTTGAGGGCGTGGTTGGCGTTCTGTTCGACGATCAGGACGGTCAGGCCGTCCTGCCGGTTCAGCGTGCGGATCGCATCGAAGATCTGGCGCGCGATCAGCGGCGCCAAGCCGAGCGAGGGCTCGTCGAGCAGGAGCAGGCGGGGACGGCTCATCAAGGCGCGGCCGATCGCCAACATCTGCTGCTCGCCCCCGGACAGGGTGCCACCGCGCTGGGCGTAGCGTTCCTTCAGGCGCGGAAACAGCGTGAAGACGCGTTGCAGCGTCGCCTCGCGTTCGGCCTCGGTGCATTCGGTGGCATCCGCCCCCATCTGGAGGTTTTCCGCCACGCTCATGCGCGGGAAGACGCGGCGGCCCTCCGGCGATTGGGCGATGCGCAAATGCGCGATCTCGTGGGTGGGGACGTCGGTGATGTCGCGGCCTTCATACAGGATCTGCCCCGAGCGTGCGCGCGGCTTGCCGAAGATCGTCATCATCAGCGTCGACTTGCCGGCGCCGTTGGCGCCGATCAGCGCCACGATCTCGCCGGCATTGATCTCGACGTCGACGCCCTTCAGCGCCTCGATCTTGCCGTAGGCGGCGCGCAAACCCCGGATCGCGAGCAGAGGGGACGGTGCCGCGGTCATGAGCCGCCCTCCATCACGGCCGCCGCCTCTTCCTCATCGGCGCCGAGATAGGCGGCGATCACCTTGGGATCGTCGCGGACCTCGCGCGGCGTGCCTTCGGCGATCTTGACGCCATGGTCCATCACCACGATGTGGTCGGAGATCTCCATCACCACCGACATGTCGTGCTCGATCAGGAGGATCGAGGTTCCGAGCTCGTCGCGGATCGAGAGCAAGAGCTCGCTCAAGGCCGCGCTCTCGCGCGCATTGAGGCCGGCGGCGGGCTCGTCCAGGCACAATAGTGCAGGCTCGGTGCACATCGCGCGCGCGATCTCCAGCCGGCGCTGGTCGCCATAGGCGAAATTGCCGGCGGCATCGTCGGCGCGGTCGAGCAGATTGACCCGCTTGAGCCAGTCCGTGGCGAGCTCGATCGCGCGCTTTTCGGCGTCGCGATAGCCGGGGGCGCCGATCAGGCCGAGGAAAGTGAAGCCGGAGGCGCGCATCAGTGCGTTGTGTTGCGCCACCATCAGGTTTTCCAGCGCGGTCATGCCGGGAAACAGCCGGATGTTCTGGAAGGTGCGGGCCACCTTGGCCTGCTTGGCGATGCGGAAATCGTTCAGCCGCTCCAGCGCGATCGTCCTGCCGCCGTCATGGGTGAGGCGAATGGCGCCGCCGCTCGGTTTGTAGAAGCCGGTGATGCAGTTGAAGACGGTGGTCTTGCCGGCGCCGTTCGGCCCGATCAGCGCGGTGATCTTTTTCCGCTCGGCGCCGAAGGAAAGGTCCTGCACGGCAACGATGCCGCCGAAGCGCATGGCGAGCCGGTCGACGTTGAGAATCTTGTCGCCGCTCATCCGTGCCCTTCCTTGACGAGGTCGGAGGAGATCGCTTTCGCCTTGGTCAGATACACGGTTGGCGCGCGATGACCGATCAGGCCGCGCGGCCGCCAGATCATGATCAGCACCATGGCCATGCCGAACACCAGCATGCGATAGCCCTCCAGGCTCCGGAACAATTCGAAGCCGCCGATCATGGCGAGCGCGGAGAGCGCGACGCCGAGCTGCGAGCCCATGCCGCCGAGGACGACGATGGCGAGCACCAGAGCCGATTCCTGGAAGGTGAAGGATTCCGGGCTGATGAAGCCTTGCCGGGTGGCGAAGAACGCGCCGGCAAAGCCGCCGAACATCGCGCCCGTCGCGAACGCCGTGAGCTTGGTCGTCGTGGTGTTGATGCCGAGCGCGCGGCAGGCGACCTCGTCCTCGCGCAGGGCTTCCCAGGCTCGCCCGATCGGCAGCCGGCGCAGGCGGATCGTCGCCCAGTTGGTCAGCAGCGCCAGCGCCAGGATCAGATAGAACAGGAAGACGATGCGGTGCGTCGGCGAATATTCGATGCCGAGCCTGGCGGCGAGCCCGTCGTCGCTGTTGTCGAGCGGGATGCCGAAGAAGGATGGGCGGGGAATTCCGGAGACGCCGTTGGGGCCGCCGGTCAGATCCTGCCAGTTGATGATGACGAGGCGGATGATCTCGCCGAAGGCCAGTGTCACGATGGCGAGATAGTCGCCGCGCAGGCGCAGCACGGGGAAGCCGAGCAGCACGCCCCAGAACGCGGCGAGGATGCCGGCGAGCGGCAGGCAGATCCAGAACGACCAGCCGAAATTGGTCGCGAGCAGTCCGTAGGAATAGGCGCCGACCGCGTAGAAGGCGACGTAGCCGAGATCGAGCAGGCCGGCGAGCCCGACCACCACGTTCAAGCCCCAGCCCAGCATGACATAGGTCAGCACCAGGATCGCGAGGTCGAGGATGTAGCGCTGGTTATAGAAGATGACAGGCACCAGCAGCGTGAAGATCAGGAGCGCCGGCGCGAGGTACCGGCCGATGAACGACATGCCGCTCTGCACCGCCGGCGGCACCAGCTTCTCGGCGCCGGTCGGGCCGATCCATTGCCTGAGCAGTTCGATCACGATCGAGCCGCCGAACACGGCGGCGACGATGGAGGCGAGGTCGCCAAAGCGGGTCCAATAGGTGAGCTGGCCGGAGGAGCCCGCCTCGGTGCGGATGCCGATCATCAGCGAGAACAGCACCAGCGCGATCAGCGCGTTGACGAAGGCTGTCTTCAGGAGAGCGGGAATGCTCGTTGCGGGTTTGGCCGGGTTGGTCGAGGGAGCTGTCACGCGTGCGACCGTCAGACTTTTTCGACTTCGGGACGGCCGAGCAGGCCGGTCGGCATGAAGATCAGCACCACGATCAGGATCGAGAACGCGGCGACGTCCTTGTACTCGACCGAGAAATAGGCCGACCAGAACGTTTCGATCAGGCCGATCGCGAGGCCGCCGAGCATGGCGCCCGGCAGCGAGCCGATACCTCCGAGCACGGCAGCGGTGAACGCCTTGATGCCGGCGACGAAGCCCATGAAGAAATCGACGAGGCCGTAGTAGAGCAGGTACATCAGGCCCGCGACCGCAGCGAGCGCCGCACCGATCACGAAGGTCATCGAGATGGTGCGGTCGACGTCGACGCCGAGCAGGGCCGCCATGGTCTGGTCCTGCTCGCAGGCGCGCATGTCGCGGCCAAGCCTTGTCCGCGACACCAGCCAGGTGAAGATCGCCAGCAGCACGATGGTGGTGATGACCACGATGATCTGGATATTGGAGAGCTGGATGACGAAGCCGTCCGCGCTCTCGTGCAGGGTATAGCCGCCGGTAATGACGGGCGGGATCGGCTTGACTCGTGCGCCCTGCGCGACCTGCGAGTAGTTGGTCAGCACGAAGGACATGCCGATCGCCGACAGCATCGGGGCGAGGCGGAAGGAGTGGCGAAGCGGCCGGTAGGCGATGCGCTCGATGGTCCAGCCATAGAGCGCGGTGATCGCCATCGAGACCAGCAGTACGATCAGCAGGATCACCGGGATTGCAGTCAGGCCGGTCGAGATCAGAAGCAGAAAGGTGATCAGGGCAATGAAGCCGCCGATCATGAAGACGTCGCCATGGGCGAAGTTGATCATGCCGACGATGCCGTAGACCATCGTGTAGCCGATGGCGATCAGGCCGTAGATCGAGCCCAGAACGAGACCGTTGATGAGCTGCTGGGCGAAGTAATCCATGGGCTGCCGTACCAAACCTGACGCGGGCTCAAAAGGGAGCTCTTGGGAGAGTGGAAGTGTAGGTTCTTGGGCCCCGGCAGCCCCTAAGCATTCTTCCGGATTTGTAACAGGAGGGAACTGGCGGCTGCAACAGCTCACGCCACCGCAAAAGGTCTTGTACAGAGCTGATTTGGTTGTCCGGTTCCGCAACTGCGAGGAACCCGGCTTTGTGGGCAACCAAACGAGGCGGCAGCGGTTATCTCGTCTCTGACGTCTAACAAGGGAGTTCCCCGAATGACGAAGCAGCAGAACCAGAATCCGGGTCAGCAGAGTCAGAATCCCGGCCAGCAGCGCCCCGATCAACAGCCCGGTCAGCAGCAGGGCGGGGGTCAGAAACCCGGGCAGCAGCAGCAGAATGATCCGATGCGCCAGGGCGATCGCCCCGGCCAGCAGGGCGGCCAGCACGGCCAGAAATAACGAGTTTGGGAGCCCAAGAGCAGGAGGCCCCGCCAACAGGCGGGGCCTTTTTCTTGGTCGTCTCCGTCGTCATTCCGGGCGGCGCCGAGCCGGAACCGGCACGGCGACCTCTCGAGGGGCAGTTAAGGTAAACAAAGGGTTTAAATTGCCGCCACAGTCTGATGCGAGTTAGCTCCCGGCAAAGCCTTCCCAGCGAAGGCGCGTGATCGACGAAGCGGGAAGTGGCATGTTCAGGAATTGGCGGATCGGCTCGGTCAACGGCGCGCTGCTGGCGGCCTATTTCATTCCGGCCTGGACCCTTGTCGCCTTCAACATCATCGTCGCACCGGTTCACGGCCTCTATGAGCGGCCGAGCGTCGCCGTTGCGCTCTATTTGAGCGACCATCTCCAGATGGCTGGCATGGAAACGGTGCGTGCCGCCTGGCTGCTTGCGCTCGGCCGGCTGACCGTCGTGGCGTTCTTTGCGATCTACCTCGTGCTGCTCTGCATTCCCCGCATCCGCAAGTCCGGCGGCAGCGACGAGGCGCTCGGGATCGCGCTGGCGATCGGCAGCCTGATCTCGTTTGCCAGCATGGTGATGGCTTCGAAGGTCGGCGAAATGGCCGCGCTGCGGCTGCATGCCACCGAGCTGTTGCTGCTGCTCGGTGCTGCCATCGTGATCCTGATCGAGCGGCCCGAGGCGGCTCCGCAGACCGTCGAGACGCCTGCCGATATCCCTGCGTCGCTAGGACTTGAGCAGGCCGAGCTCCTGCACAATCGCTGAGGCTTCCTTGACGGCGTGGTTCGCTGCCGGCACGCCGCAATAGATCGCCTGCTGCAGCAGGATCTCCTTGATGTCGTCGGGCGTGAAGCCGCCTTCGGCGAGCGCCGCGCGCACGTGCAGGCGAAACTCGTCCCATTGCCCGAGTGCGACCATGGTGCCGATCACCAGCACCCGCCGCGTGCGCTCGTCGAAATGCGGCCGGGTCCAGATTTCCCCCCAGGCATAGCGCGTGATCATGTCCTGGAAATCAGTATTGAAGGCATTGCGGTTGGCGATCGACTTGTCGACCCAGGCATTGCCCAGCACCTTCCGGCGCACGTTCATGCCGGCATCGCGGCGCTTCTGGTCGTCCATTTCTATCCTCCCCTCCGTCATTGCAAGCGTAGCGAAGCAATCCAGAAATGTGTCTGCGGAGGCAGTCTGGATTGCTTCGTCGCTGCGCTCCTCGCAATGACGGTTGTTGCTAACGCTGCGTCAGGAAGCCCACCACCGCGTCGGTGAACGCGTGCGGCTGCTCGACGTTGGAAATATGCGCGGCGTCGATGATGGTCATGCTGGCGCCCGGAATTTTCGAGCGGATCAACTCGCCCGCCGAGATCGGGGTGGCCTGGTCGTGGCGGCCGGCGATCACCAGCGTCGGACTCTTGATCTTGGGCAGCAACTCGCGCTGGTCGAGCGTCGACAGCGCCTCGCAGCAGGCAAGATAGCCTTCGACGGGGGAGGCGAGCAGCATTGATTTCATCCTCGCCGTGATCTCAGGCTCGCGGTCGCGAAAATCCTGCGTCAGCCATCCCGCGATCACGGCATCGGCGACCGCGGCGATGCCGCCCTTCTTCACGGCGTCGATGCGCTCCAGCCATTTGGTCGGCTCGGCATAGTAGCAGGAGGTGTTGGCGAGGATGAGCTTGCCGAAGCGCTCGGGCGCGTTGGCGCCGAGCCATTGCCCGACCATGCCGCCCATCGACAGGCCGCACCAATGCACCTTCTCGATGTTGAGGTCGTCGAGGATCGCGAGCACGTCGCGGCCGAACCGCTCCATCGTGTAGGGGCCGGGCGGAACGTTGGACTTGCCGTGGCCGCGGCGGTCGTAGCGGATGACGCGGAACACCTGCGTCAGCGCCTTCATCTGCGGCTCCCACATCTGCAGCGTGCAGCCGAGCGAATTGGAGAGCATCAAGGTCGGCCCGCCGTCGCGGCCCTCGACGGAGACGTTGAGCAGGCAACCGTCGGCATCGATCATGGGCATGGTATTTTCCTCGTCATGCGCGGGCTTGACCCGCGCATCCATCTGACAATCAGTCTTTCCAGATGATGGATTGCCGGGTCAAGCCCGGCAATGACATCAGGAAAGGTCCAGGGAAGCGAGCAGCCGGTCGATCAGGGCCTGGGAAACCCCTTGATAGGCCATCGGCTCGAACAATGCCGCAATTTTCTCTGGCGAAAGATGCGCCGTCACTTGCGAATCGGCCGACAACACTTCGCGCAGATGTTTCTTGTCGGCGACCGCGCGCTTGCTGGCGGTCTCGATGAGATGATGCGCGTCGCTCTTGCCGATCTTGGCGGCCAGCGCGAAGGTCACCGCTTCCGCCATGATCAGCCCGTGCGTCGCATCGAGATTGCTGCGCATGCGCGCGGCGTCGACCTCGAGGCCCTCGGCGATGTCGACGATGGCGGCCAGCGCCCCCGAGGTGACCAGCATCAATTGCGGCAGCGTCGGCCATTCCGCGTGCCAGGGCCCTGCGCTGCGCTCGTGATCCTGCACCTGGGCCGCGAAGATCGTCGCGGCAAGCTGCGGAGCCATCGTGGCGGCGCCCAGCGCGCTTGCGGCGGCGACCGGGTTGCGTTTGTGCGGCATGGTCGAGGAGCCGCCGCGGCCTTCGCCGGCAGGCTCGAAGGCCTCCGCGACGTCGGTCTGCATCATCAGCGAGACGTCGCGCGCGATCTTGCCGCAGCTTCCGGCGAGAATCGCGAAGGCTGACGCAGCCTCCGCGATGCGGTCGCGATGGGTGTGCCAGGGCGCGTCCGGCAGCGGTAGATCGAGCTCCTTCGCGAGACGTTCCGCTACGGCAAGCCCCTTGTCGCCGAGGGCTGCGAGCGTGCCGGCCGCGCCGCCGAACTGCAGCGCCAGGCCCTCGCGGCGCAGCCGCCGCAGCCGGCAGCGGGCGCGGGCGAGGCCCGCGGCATATTCGGCGGCCTTGAGCCCGAACGGCATTGGCAGTGCGTGCTGGAGCCAGGTCCGTGCCACCATCGCGGTGTTGCGATGCTTGCGTGCCAGCGCCGCAAAGCCCTTGATCGCGCGGCTGAGATCGGCGTCCAGCGCATCGATGCCGGCGCGAAGCGTCAGCATGGTCGCAGTGTCGATCACGTCCTGGCTGGTCGCGCCCCAATGCACGTAGCGCGCGGCCTCGGTGTCGGCCCCGCCGACATTGGCGGTCAGCATCTTCACCAAGGGAATCGCCAGATTGCCCGATCGCGTCGCGGCCTCGGCCAGTGCCGCCATGTCAAAGGAATCGGCCTTGCAGGCGGCCTCGATGGACCCGACAGCAGAGGCCGGAATCACATCCGTGGCGGCCTCCGCGCGTGCCAGGGCTGCCTCGAAATCGAGCATGTTCTGCAGGGTCGCGCGGTCATCGCAGACCGCGCGCATGGCGGCGCTCGACAGCATCGGTGCGAGCAGGGGGGAAAGGGAAGTGCTCATATCGCGCGACCTAATCACCATGGCCCGGCCGTGCCAATCCCCAACCGCCCGCACACGTCTTTTTGCAGTTGCGAATATGCATTGCACTTGATCGGGCGCCGCCCTTTCCTTTGCCGCGTCCCTGCGTTACTTGATCAGCACTATAAGTTACGCGATCCGGGAGGCACCCTCATGGCCATGACGATGAACGGCGAAGTCCAGCTTGCGGCGCCGCGCGAGGCCGTGTGGGCCAAGCTCAACGATCCCGAGGTGCTGAAGGCCTGCATCCCCGGCTGCGAGGAGCTCGAGAGGACCGAGGACGGCGGCTTTCGCGCCACGGCGAAAATGAAGGTCGGCCCGGTGTCGGCGCGCTTCAAGGGCAAGGTCACCCTGTCCGATCTCGATCCGCCGAACGGCTATCGAATCTCGGGCGAGGGCGAGGGCGGGGTTGCCGGCTTCGCCAAGGGTGGCGCGGTGGTCAAGCTGGCGGAGAAGGACGGCGGCACGCTGCTGTCCTACGAGGTCGAGGCGCAGATCGGCGGCAAGTTGGCGCAGCTCGGCCAGCGCCTCATCAACGGCGCCGCCAAGAAGCTCGCCGACGAATTTTTCGCGAACTTCGCCAAGGCGGTACAGGGCTGAAGGCCAGCGCCTTCGGCATCACTTTTTGTCATGGCGCCTTGCGCCCCGGGCGATGTTGCCCCGGGGCATAATGGCCCATATGATGGGTTGGAATAATTATAAGAACCGCTTCGACGGGACCCGTCGGGGCGCTGATAGAGAGTGCTTATGGCAAAAATCTCCCTCATCGTGAACGGCAATCCAGTCACGGCCAACGTCGATCCCCGCACCCTCCTGGTGCAGTTCCTGCGCGAAAATCTGCGCCTGACCGGCACCCATGTCGGCTGTGATACCTCGCAGTGCGGCGCCTGCGTCGTGCATGTCGACGGCAAAGCCGTGAAGTCCTGCACCACGCTGGCGGTGATGGCCGATGGTCATGAGGTCAAGACGATCGAGGGCCTGGCCGCCGATGGCGCGCCGCTGCATCCGATGCAGGAGGCCTTCCGCGAGCACCATGGCCTGCAGTGCGGCTTCTGCACGCCGGGCATGATCATGACTGCGATCGACATCGTGCACCGCAAGGGCAACGAGCTCGACGACCATACGATCCGGGAAGAGCTGGAAGGCAATCTCTGCCGCTGCACCGGCTACCAGAACATCGTCGCCTCGATCTCCGCCGGCGCCAAGGCGATGGCGAAATCCGACCTCGCCTAAGCCGCGCAACGATCCCGCGATCAGGACATTCAGATGTACGAATTCAAATATCATCGCCCCGGGACCGTGCGGCAGGCCGCCAACCTCCTGGTGAAGAACGAAGACGCGAAGATCATCGCCGGCGGTCACACGCTGATTCCCGTGATGAAGCAGCGCCTCGCCAGCCCCCCGCATCTGGTCGACCTCTCCCATATCGAGGGGCTCAACGCGATCGAGATGAAGGGCCGTTCGCTGGTGATCGGCGCCACTGCCAAGCATGCCGAGGTCGCAAGCTCCGCGATCGTGGGTGAAGCGATTCCGGCGCTCGCGAATCTCGCCAGCCAGATCGGCGACCCCGCCGTGCGTCACAAGGGCACGATCGGCGGCTCGCTCGCCAACAACGACCCGACCGCGGATTATCCGGCTGCCGTGCTCGCGCTGGGCGCCACCATCGTCACCAACAAGCGCCGCCTCAAGGCCGAAGAATATTTCCAGGGCCTGTTCTCGACCGCGCTCGAAGCCGACGAGATCATCACCAAGGTGATGTTCCCGCTGCCGAAGAAGGCGGCCTATATCAAGTTCCGCAACCAGGCCTCGCGCTATGCGCTGGTCGGCGTGTTCGTGGCGCGGCGTCCCTCGGACGTGCGGGTGGCCGTGACCGGCGCGGGCTCCGACGGCGTGTTCCGCGTCGAGGCCTTCGAGGAGGCGCTGAAAAAGCGGTTCGCGTCGAAGGCGATCGAAGGCATCGAGGTGCCGGCGACCGGGCTCAACAGCGACATCCACGGCAGCGCCGAATACCGCGCCCATCTCATCGGGGTGCTGACGCGGCGCGCTCTCGATGCCGCGAACGCCAAGGAGTGAGGTGACCTCACTCCCAGCACAAGACTTGCCCCGCGAGGGCGCAACCGAGACTGGCCTTTCATGACTTCAGCGGCCACTACTTCCGGTGCCGATACATCAGCTGTATTGCCGGCATCGGTCGATGCGATGCTCGAACTCCTGACGTCGCGCGGCTATCTCGCTGAGCGGTCGCTGGCGACGGTGACCTACCTCTCGCTGCGTATGGGACGTCCCCTGTTCCTGGAAGGCGAGGCCGGCGTCGGCAAGACCGAGATTGCGAAGGTGCTCTCGGCGGCGCTCGGGCGGAAGCTGATCCGCCTGCAGTGCTACGAGGGTCTCGACGTCTCCTCCGCGGTCTACGAGTGGAATAGCGCCGCGCAGATGATCGCGATCCGGATGGCGGAAGCCGCCGGCGACACCGACCGCGACCAGCTCTCGAGCGACATCTTCGCCGACCGCTACATGATCAAGCGGCCGTTGCTCCAGGCGCTGGAGCCCGACGTGGCCGGACCGCCCGTGCTGCTGATCGACGAACTCGACCGCGCCGACGAGGCGTTCGAGGCGTATCTGCTCGAAATCCTCAGCGACTTCCAGGTGACGATCCCTGAGTTCGGCACCGTCAAGGCCCCACACCCGCCGATCGTCATCATCACCTCCAACCGCACCCGCGAGATCCACGACGCTCTGAAGCGGCGCTGTCTCTATCACTGGGTCGATTATCCCGCCGCCGAGCGCGAGCTTGCGATCGTCAAGTCGCGCGTGCCCGGCATCTCCGCCAAGCTGTCGCAGCAGGTCGTGCGCTTCGTCCAGGCTTTGCGTAACCAGGACTTCTACAAGTCGCCGGGCGTCGCCGAGACCATCGACTGGGCCACAGCGCTGTCCGAACTCGATGCCCGCTCGCTGACCCCGCAAGTGGTCGGCGACACGCTGGGTGCGCTGCTCAAGTACCAGGACGACATCACCCGCATGCAGGGCGACACCCTGCAGAAGGTGCTGAAGGAGGCGACGAGCGAGAATTGATCGTCGTCGTTCCGGGGCGCGCGTAGCGCGAGCTACGGTGCGCAATTGCGCACCTGAGAATCCATCGGGCTTCAGAGACGGTGGACGAATGGATTCCGGGTTCACGCTTCGCGCGCCCCGGAATGACGACCGAGAGTATTGAACCATGGCCATCAACCACCTTGCGCCGGAGCAGACCGAACAATTCGCCGACAACATCGTCGGGTTCGCCCGCGCGCTGCGCGCGGCCGGCATGCCGGTCGGTCCGGGCGCGGTCATCGATGCCATGAGCGCGCTGCAGGTGATCGACATCGGCAACCGCGCCGACGTCTTCACCACGCTGGAGGCAATCTTCGTCAAGCGTCATGAGCATGCGCTGATCTTCAAGCAGGCCTTCAACCTGTTCTTCCGTGCCTCGGAAGAATGGAAGCACATGCTGGATTCGGTGCCGCTGCCGGACGAGGCCAAGAAGAAGCCGCAGGCCGGCTCCCGCCGCGTGCAGGAGGCGATGTCACAGCCGCGCATGACCGAGACGCCGCAGCACCAGGAGCAGGATCTGCGGCTGTCGGTGTCCGACAGGGAAATCCTTCAGAAGAAGGATTTCGCGCAGATGAGCGCCGCGGAGATCGCCGAGGCGCTGCGGGCCGTCGAGCGGATGCGGCTGCCGCAGGCCGAGCTCTTGACGCGCCGGCAGCGGCCTGATGCTCGCGGGCTGCGGCTCGACCTGCGCCGCACGCTGCGCGCCTCCTTGCGCACCGGCGGCGACATCGTCGACATCCATCGCCTCGGCCGGATCGAGAAGCCGGCGCCGATCGTGGCGCTGCTCGATATCTCGGGCTCGATGAGCGAGTACACCCGCCTCTTCCTGCATTTCCTCCATGCCGTCGGCGATGCGCGCAAGCGCGTCTCGGTGTTCCTGTTCGGCACCCGCCTGACCAATGTCACGCGCGCGCTGCGCCAGCGCGATCCCGACGAGGCGCTGGCGAGCTGCTCGGCCTCGGTCGAGGACTGGGCCGGCGGCACGCGAATTTCGGCCTCGCTGCACAACTTCAACAAATTGTGGGCGCGGCGGGTGCTGAGCCAGGGCGCCATCGTGCTGCTGATATCGGACGGGCTGGAGCGGGAGGCCGATTCCAAGCTGGCCTTCGAGATGGACCGGCTGCACCGGTCATGCCGGCGGCTGATCTGGCTCAACCCCCTGCTGCGGTTCGGCGGCTTCGAGGCCAAGGCCCAGGGCATCAAAATGATGCTCCCGCACGTTGACGAATTCCGCCCGGTACATAATTTGAGCTCGATCCAGGAGCTGATCACGACGCTCTCGCGGCCGCTGCCGCCGCATCATCGCAACCTGATCCGCTCCGCAGCCTGAGAGGCACAGCCATGCTCGATCGCGACGAGGACATTCTGAAGGCGGCGGAGGACTGGCAGAAGGCCGGTCGTGGCGTCGCGCTCGCCACCGTGGTGGAGACCTGGGGCTCGGCGCCGCGCCCGGCGGGCTCCAGCCTCGTCATCAACGACGAGGGCACGTTCCTGGGATCGGTCTCCGGCGGCTGCGTCGAGGGCGCCGTGGTCACCGAGGCCATGGACGTGATCCAGAGCGGCAAGCCGCGGATGCTGGAGTTCGGCGTCGCCGACGAGACCGCCTGGAATGTCGGGCTGTCCTGCGGCGGCACCATCCGCGTCTTCGTCGAGAAGGTCGGTTAGCCGTGAAGCTCGCAATCCTGCACGAACTGAACGCCGAGCGGGCCGCGCGCCGGCCTGCGATCCTGGTGACCGACACCGAGAGCGGCGAGCAGCGCCTGGTGAAATCCGCTGATTTCGCCAGGGATCCGTTGCGGGCGGAGTTGGACAAGCAGCTCCGCATGGGCAAGAGCGCCAGCGTCGAGACCGGCGGCAAGAAGCTGTTCCTCAACGTCTATGCGCCGACCGCGAAGCTCGTCATCGTCGGCGCGGTCCATATCAGCCAGGCCTTGGCGCCGCTCGCGCGTTCGCTCGGCTACGACGTCACGGTGGTCGATCCGCGCACGGCATTTGCGAGCCCCGAGCGCTTCCCCGATATTCCACTGGTGGCCGAATGGCCGGACATTGCGCTGCCGCCGCTCAATGTCGATGCCTACACCGCCTTTGTCGCGGTGACGCACGATCCCAAGATTGACGACCCCGCGCTGCTGCACGCCTTCGAGCGCGGCTGCTTCTATATCGGCGCGCTTGGCTCGCGGAAAACGCATGCCAAGCGCGGCGACCGGCTGCGGGCGCAGGGCGCGAAGGAGAGCGACATTGCGCGCATCCACGCGCCGATCGGGCTTGCGATCGGCGCGGTCTCTCCGTCGGAGATCGCAGTATCGATCATGGCGGAAATCACCGCAGTGCTTCGCCTGCCGCCCAAGGAAAAAGAAGTAGCCGCATGAAGTTCGGACCGGCGAGCCCGAGGGATGCGATCGGCGGGGTGACCGTCCACACCCTGCGCCAAGGTCCGCTGGTCCTGAAGAAGGGCACGACGATTGGCGTCGCTGAGGTCGAGGCGCTGGAGCGCGCCGGCATCAAGGACCTCGTCGTGGTGCGTATGGAGGAGGGTGACGTCTCCGAGGACGTCGCCGCCGCCGGCATCGCGCTCGCCGTCGGCGGCGAGGGCATCCATGTCGAGCGCGCCTTCACCGGCCGCGCCAACCTGTTCGCGGCGCGTCCGGGTGTGCTCGTGATCGACCGCGCCGCGGTCGACCGCATCAACAACATCGACGAAGCCATCACCTTAGCGACACTCGCCGCCTACAAGCCGGTGGTCGAAGGCGAGATGGTCGGCACCGTCAAGATCATCCCGTTCGGCGTCGAGGGCGCTTTGCGCGATGCCGCGGTGACGGCGGCGGGCCGGGACGTCTTGAAGATCGCGCCTTACGTCATCCAGCGCGTCGGCGTGGTCTCGACGCTGCTGCCGGGCCTGTCCTCCAAGGTGATCGACAAGACGCTGCGCGTCACCGCCGAGCGTCTTGCGCCCGCCGGCGCCAGCATCATCGCCGAGCGGCGGGTCCAGCATGACGAAACGGCACTGTCGGCCGCGATCAAGGAGTTGCTTGGCTTAGGCGCCGAGCTTGTCATCGTGTTCGGGGCATCCGCGATCGCCGATCGCCGCGACGTGATCCCGGCGGCCGTCACCGGCATCGGCGGCGAGATCGAGCATTTCGGCATGCCGGTCGATCCCGGCAATCTCCTGCTGATCGCGCGCGCGGGCGGCGTGCCGGTGCTGGGCGCGCCGGGCTGCGCCCGCTCGCCGGTCGAGAACGGTTTCGACTGGGTCTTGATGCGGCTGCTCGCCGGCATCAAGGTGACGCGCGCCGAGCTGATGGGCATGGGAGTCGGCGGCCTGCTGATGGAGATCGTCACGCGGCCGCAGCCGCGCGCAAAACCTGAGACCGAGGGCAACAGCCAGGTCGCCGCCATCGTGCTGGCGGCGGGACGCTCGACCCGGATGGGCGGACCGAACAAGCTGCTCGCCGAGCTCGACGGCAAGAAGCTGGTGCGGATCGCGACCGAGCAGGCGCTGGCGTCGAAAGCATCCGAGGTGATCGTGGTCACCGGCCATCAGACCGAGCTGGTCGAGCAGGCGTTGCAAGGCCTGAAGGTGCGGTTTGTCAAGAATCCGGATTTCGCCGGCGGGATCGCCAGCTCGGTCAAATCAGGCATCGCGGCCGTGTCGGAGACTTGCGACGGCGCCGTGGTTTGTCTCGGCGACATGCCGCTGATCGATGCCGGCCTGATCGACCGTCTCATCCACGGCTTCGCGCCGGATCGCGGCAATCTCATCGTCGTGCCCGTGAGCGAAGGCCGCCGCGGCAATCCAGTGCTGTGGTCGCGCCGCTTCTTCAAGGAATTGATGACGCTCGACGGCGACGTCGGCGCGCGCCATCTGATCGCCAAGCACAGCGAGGCGGTGGCCGAAGTGCCCGTGGATGGCGAGAGCGCCTTCCTCGACATCGACACGCCGCAGGCGCTGGAGGCGGCCCGAGGCGGATGACGCTGCCGCAGCCGTAGGGTGGGCAAAGGCGCTCAGCACCGTGCCCACCATCCCTCCGAATTGCAGTCTGGACTCGTGGGCACGCTTCGCTTTGCCCACCCTACGGAACCTCCCGCGACTTCCTCGATTTCAACCGCCCGTTCACCATCTGGAAATAACCGCCGCTTAGAGTTCCTCCACCTGCCTTGGGGGGAGGGGATTTTCCATGTCTTCGAACGCCGTCGCGCGCCGCTGCGCGATGTTTTGCTTTGTCTTTTCAGTTGCCGTCACCGGCGCCCGCTACATCACCGAAGCCCATGCCGCCGGCGCGTTCGCAGTCGGCAAATGCGGGGCCTATGGCCAGGCGTTCGACTATGGCCACGAGCAAGAGGCGCGCGCCGCAGCGCAGAAGCAGTGCAAAGGTGATTGCACCACCGTGACGATGAAGCGCGCCTGCGCGGCGATGTCGGTCGACATGACCAATCCCTGCGGCGCGTATGGCTATGCGGTCAAGCCGAAGATCTCTGCCTCGCTCAACGCCGCCACGCGCGAATGCTACAAATACGGCGGCAAGGAATGCGTGATCCGCGCCTGGGCCTGCGACGCCAAGGGTTGATTTTTCGAGCGCTGATTCTTCTTGCTGTCATTCCGGGGCGATGCGTAGCATCGAATCCGGAATGACAATCGAGGAACCACATGCAATTCGATACCAAGATCGCGGTCGTGATCCGTACCGATCTTCAAGCCTGGCAAAAGCTCAACGTCGCGTCCTTCCTCACCAGCGGCATCGCCGCGGCTTTTCCCGAATGCATCGGCGAAGCCTATGAAGACGCATCAGGCACGAAATATCATGCGCTGATCGGGCAGCCGATCCTGATCTACGGCGCCGACGGCCCTGCGCTGTCGCGTGCGCTGGACCGTGCGCTGGCGCGCAACGTCAAACCGGCGGTCTATACCGAAGACATGTTTAGCACCACGCACGATGCCGCAAATCGCGAGGCGGTGAGAGCTGTGGCGCGCAACGATCTCAATCTCGTCGGCATCGCCATGCGCGCCGAGCGCAAGGTGATCGACAAGATCGTCGACGGCCTCAAGTTCCACAGCTGACACGCCAGCATCCCCACGTGGTCATCGTGGTGTCATGATCGGCCGGCTTGCGCAAACTTTGTGCTGTTTGACCCCCATCAATGGAAGGGGGTGCGTCGTCGCTATTCTGCTTCAAGGTGCACAGGAGCAGACCGATGCCGACCATGAAAGCCGCGATCGTCAAGCAATTCGGCAAGCCACTCGTGATCGAGGACGTGCCGGTGCCGCAGCCCGGTCCCGGCGAGATTCTGGTCAAGGTGAAGGCCTGCGGCGTCTGTCACACCGACCTGCATGCCGCCTCCGGCGACTGGCCGGTGAAGCCGGTGCCGCCCTTCATTCCCGGCCACGAGGCAGCCGGCATCGTCGCCGCGCTCGGGCCCGGCGTGAAGAATCTGAAAGTGGGCGATGCCGTCGGCGTCGCCTGGCTGCACGATGCCTGCATGTCCTGCGAATATTGCGAGACCGGCTGGGAGACGCTTTGCGAGCACCAGCACAATACCGGCTACAGCGTGAACGGCGGCTTCGCCGAATATGTCATCGCCTCGGCCGCCTTCGCCGCGAAGCTGCCGGCGAGCGTCGATTTCGCCGCCATCGCGCCGATCCTGTGCGCCGGCGTCACCACCTATAAGGGCTTGAAGGAGACTGAGGCGAGGCCCGGCGAGTGGGTGGTGATCTCAGGGGTCGGCGGCCTTGGCCATGTCGCGATCCAGTACGCCAAGGCGATGGGGCTCAAGGTCGCTGCAATCGACATCGCCGAGGACAAGCTGGAGCTGGCACGCGCAACCGGCGCCGATCTTGCGGTCAACGCTCTCGCTGCTGGTGCGGTGGACAAGGTTCTTGCGGCAACAGGCGGCGGGGCCCACGGCGTGCTGGTGACAGCGGTCTCGACTGCAGCGTTTGCGCAGGCGCTGAAGATGGTGCGCCGCAGGGGCACCGTCAGCCTCGTCGGCCTGCCGCCGGGCGAATTCCCCACGCCGATCTTCGACGTCGTGCTCAAGCGCATCACGGTGCGCGGCTCCATCGTCGGCACGCGGCGCGACCTCGACGAAGCCGTCGCATTCGCGACCGACGGCAAGGTGAAGGCCGAGGTGACGAAGGTGCCGCTCACTGAGATCAACGACGTCTTTGAGCGGATGAAGGCCGGCAAGATCGACGGCCGCATGGTGCTGGATTTCGGCTAGCGCCTCATCCGGGCGGCATGCCTTCGAACTTGACCAGGCTCGGATCGAGGTGATCCCAGCCGTGTCCGCGCGCGGCGTAGGTGACAGCCTGCGGCCTGTAGCGGGCGGGCTCGTCGAGGCTTGCGGCGCGGATGGTGAAGATGTCGGGCATCGCCGCGAAGGTCATGTACACCGCGACGCCGCATAGCGGGCAGAAGCCGCGCGTCTTCGCATTGCCGCTGTCGCCGACCATGTCCCAATGCTTGGCCTCGCCAGTGACCGTGACGCCCGCCCGCGCGAACGTCGCATACGAGCCGTGGCCACTGCCGCTTTCCCGCTGACAGTCCCGGCACTGACAATGATTGCTGAAGAAGGGCTCACCGGCAATCGAATAGCGGATCGCGCCGCAGGCGCAGCCGCCGGTATAGGGCTTATCCATCGCGATGCTTCCTCACTTGTCTTCGCCGGAGATGGCATCGAGCCGCTGCAGCACCTTGACCCAGCCGTCGCTCATGTTGCGATAGGCCGTGTCGTTCGTCGGCGTCACGAAGCCCGAATGCACCACCCGCACGCGCGTCCCTGCTTCGGTCGGCGTCAGAGACCAGGTGACGACGGTGTCGAGCGCCGAGCCGTAGCCGGTGTTGCCGGCGTCGCCGCCCTTCCAGGCATAGGCGAAGAGTTGGTTCGGCACGACCTCGAGAACGCGGCAATGGATCGTGCCATCCCACGCGCCGGCCGGATTGGTCTTGAAGGTGAAAGTATTGCCTTCGACGGCCTCGAAACCGGTCGGCGGCATCAGCCAGCGCGCGATCAGCTGGGCGCTGGTCAGCGCCTTCCAGATCGTCGCGGCGGTGTGAGGGAAGACCTCGTCGATGACGATGTCCTGGGTCCGGACATTGGAAGCAACTGCACTCACGGATCGATCTCCTTCAAGAGGTCACGCAGATTCTGGAAGCGCTCGCGCCAGAACACGCCGTAATGGTCCATCCAGGTGACCAGCGGTTCGAGTCCCTGCGGCGCGGCGCGGTAATAGACGTTGCGGCCCTCGGCGCGCTCGGCGACGAGGCCCGCCTGTTTCAGCGACTTCAGGTGCTGCGAGATCGCGCCCTGGGTCACGCCGCTGCCGCGCGTCAGCTCGGCGACGGTGATCTCCTTGCTCTCGAAGATGCGCTCGAACACGGCCCGGCGGGTCGGGTCGGCGAGGGCGCGCATCACGGTGGTGACGGGGTTTGGAGCGGCTTCGATCATGTATTTCAATTAGCTAATACTAATACATTAGTCAAGACTAATTCGATCGCGCCTCTCAGTTCGATCTCAGCTTGACTATGACTGACTGGTCAGTCATATCGTGTGGGATGAAGAAGCCGACCAAGCTCACCACCAGGTCTGCACCAAGCGCGGGGGCTGCGGCCGCAGCTCTCGGAGCGGTGCCCGCATCGAATCGCACCGCGCGCGCGCAGGAGCGGCGGGCGGCAATCGTGGACGCCGCGATGGAGGAGTTCATCTCCCGCGGATTTGCCGCAACGCGGCTCGACGACATTGCCAAACGTGCCGGCGTCGCCAAGGGCACGATCTATCTGCACTTCAAGGACAAGGAATCCATGTTCGAGGAGCTGGTGCGCATCGTCATCGTGCCCGTTGTGGCGCGGCTGACTGCGCTGCCGCCGCCGACGGGATCGGTGCGCGACCTCATCGAGGCCTTTGCCGGCAATTTCCTGAAAGAAGTCATCGGCACCAGGCGCGGCGACCTGGTGCGGCTGATCGTAGCGGAGGGGCCGCGCTTTCCGGCCGTCGCCGACTTCTACTACCGCGAGGTCGTCTCGCGCGGGATCGCCGCCATGCGCGCGCTGATCGAGCTGGGCATCGCCCGCGGCGAGATCCGGGAGAAGGACCTCGCGCGCTATCCGCAGATCGTGGTCGCGCCGGCGATGATCGCGGTGATCTGGCAAAGCCTGTTTGAGCGGCACGCGCCGCTCGACGCACAGGAGATGCTGCGCGTCCATCTCGATTTGATTTTTGGCGAACGGAGGACGACATGAGGTCGTCGCAAATCATGTCTCACCTCATCCTGAGGAGCGCGGAACGCGCGTCTCGAAGGATGCAGGTCCGCCTGTGGCCCGCTTCGCGGCTCCTCAGGGTGAGGGAGCGACAGTCCAATCTGCCGCGCCTTTGCTCGATCGTGGTTCTCGTGCTCGCAACCGGCCTTGCCGGCTGCAACGACAAGCGCGATCCCGGCTTCCAGGGCTGGGTCGAGGCCGACATGATTTTTGTCAGCCCTGATGAAGCGGGCCGGGTCACGAAGCTCAATGTGCGCGAGGGTGATGAAGTCAAGGTCGGCGATGCCCTGTATTCCGTCGACGACGACCTTCAGCTCGCCGATCTCAACCAGCAGAAGGCGACGCTTGCCAATGCGCAGCAGACCTATGATCGCGCGGCCTCGCTGAGCAAGACCGGCTCGGGCACGCAGGCCAATCTCGACTCCGCCGTGTCGGCCCTGCGTGTCGCGGAAGCACGGGTGGCGACGTCGGAGACGCGGATGGCGCGGCGCAAGGGCTTTGCGCCCGTCGCCGGCACCATCCAGCAGATCTATTTCCGCGAGGGCGAGATGGTGGCAGCGCAGCGCCCGGTGCTGTCGATCATGCCGCCCGGCAACATGAAGCTGCGCTTCTTCGTGCCGGAGACCGCACTGCCGAAGCTTGCAATCGGCGATAATGTGCGCATCTCCTGCGACAATTGCGCAGCCGATCTCACCGCAAAGATCTACTTCATTGCGACCTCGGCCGAATACACCCCGCCTGTCATCTACAGCCTCGATGAGCGCAACAAGCTGGTCTATCTGATCCAGGCGCGGCCATCGCGCCCGGACGCGCTGCGGGTCGGACAGCCGATCGACGTCTATCTCGATCCCAAAACCCCGGTGGCGGACAAGCGATGAGTGGCGAGAGCGGCATCGCAATCGACGTCAAGGGGCTGACCAAATCGTTCGGCGGCCGCGAGGTCGTGCACGATCTGTCGATGCAGGTGAAGCGCGGCTCGATCTACGGCTTCCTTGGCCCCAACGGATCGGGCAAGACCACGACCATCCGTATCCTCTGCGGGCTGCTCACGCCCGACAGCGGCGAGGGCACCTGTCTCGGCTACGACATTTTGCGCGACGCTGAAAAGATCAAGCGCCAGGTGGGCTACATGACCCAGCGCTTCAGTCTGTATCAGGATCTTTCGGTGCGCGAGAACCTCGAGTTTGTCGCGCGGCTCTACGGTCTGGTCGATGCGCGCGGCGCTGCGCGCGACATGATCAAGCGGATCGGCCTTTCCGGGCGCGAGGAACAGCTGGCGGGCGAGCTCTCCGGCGGCTGGAAGCAGCGGCTGGCGCTGGGGGCCTGTACGCTACCCAATCCGCAATTGCTGCTGCTGGACGAGCCGACGGCGGGCGTCGATCCCAAGGCACGGCGCGATTTCTGGAACGAGATCCACGCACTCGCCGCCGACGGCCTCACCGTACTGGTTTCCACCCATTACATGGACGAAGCCGAACGCTGCCACGAGATCGCCTATATCGCCTACGGCCATCTGCTCGCGCACGGCACGGTAGAGCAGGTGATCGCGAAATCCGCGCTGACGACCTACACGGTGACAGGCGAGGAACTCAACGAACTCGCTGCCGGGCTCACCGGCAAGCCCGGGATCGACATGGTGGCGCCGTTCGGCACTTCGCTTCATGTCTCGGGGCGCGACGTTGCCGCGCTCGAAGCCAGCATCGCGCCGTGGCGGGAAAAAAGCGGCTTGCACTGGCACCAATCGTCGCCTTCGCTGGAAGACGTGTTCATCGAACTGATGGGTCGCTCCAAGGACAATTTCCAATGAGTGCCGTCGACCATCCCCCGCCGCGCCGCGAAATCCGCGAGCGCTTCGGTTTCCTGCGGCGCTCTTATGCAATGCTGATCAAGGAGTTCATCCAGCTCAAGCGTGACCGCGTGTCGTTTGCGATGATCGTGATGCTGCCGGTGATGCAGCTGATGCTGTTCGGCTATGCCATCAACACCACGCCGCATCATCTCCCGAGCGCGGTACTGTTGCAGGAGGACTCCGACCTCGCCCGCTCGATCCTGAAAGCTCTCGAGAACACGGCCTATTTCCGCTTCCTCTACGAAGTCCATGATGTCGAGGATTTCGACAACCTGCTGAAATCCGGCAAGGTGCTGTTCGGCGTGGAGATCCCGCGCGGCTTCGAGCGCGCGGTGCGGCGTGGTGACAGGCCGGCGCTGCTGGTCGCGGCCGACGCGACCGATCCGGTGGCGGCCAGCGCGGCGATCGGTTCGCTCGGCATGGTCGTGCAGACTGCGCTCAAGCACGATCTCTACATCGGCAATCCCCCCGAGATGCCGTTCGAGATTCGCGCGCACGCCCGTTACAATCCGGCCGCATCCTCCAGCCTCAACATCGTGCCGGGCCTTGTCGGCACCATCCTCACCATGACCATGCTGATCTTCACCGCGCTGTCGGTCACGCGCGAGGTCGAGCGCGGCACCATGGAGAGTCTGCTGTCGATGCCGATCAAGCCTGTCGAGGTGATGTTCGGCAAGATCGTGCCCTATGTGCTGGTCGGCTTCCTGCAGGCCTTCCTCATCATCGGCATCGGCGTCGGACTGTTCGGCGTCCCCGTGCTTGGCAATCTGTTCCTGCTGGCACTGCTCTCGACACTGTTCATCACCACCAACCTGTCGATCGGCTACACCATCTCGACCGTGGTGCAGAACCAGCTCCAGGCCATGCAGATGTCGATGATGTTCTTCCTTCCGAGCATTCTGCTGTCCGGCTTCATGTTCCCGTTCGCGGGCATGCCGACCTGGGCGCAATATGTCGGGGAATGCCTGCCGCTCACCCATTACCTGCGCATCGTCCGCGCCATCATGCTGAAGGGGGCGAGCATGCAGAATTTGCGCTTCGACACGCTGGCGCTGGCCACCCTGATGCTGCTCGCCATGACGATCGCCGTGACACGCTTCCGCCGTACGCTGGATTGAGGCACAATGGCTCCGGAATCGAGGGGCAAATGGTCAGGTTTGCGAGCAGGAAGACGCGGCACCAAGCCGTCTTGTCGGAGGATTTCGAGCGCGAGCTGACGCGGGAGGTGTTGCGCACCGAGCTGTTGCGGGTGCGGGCACTGATCCTGACGGGCTGCATCATGATGCTGTTGCTCACCTCGATCTATTTGATCGACCCCGGCGTGGTGAACCGGGTGTGGCACGGAACGGACGGGATTATCGCGGTCTATGCTCTGCTCGCCGGCTTCATCCTGTTCGAGGTCTGGGTCCACACCCAGATCAGAAAGAACCTGCGGCTCGATCGGGACGTGCCGGTGATCCGGCGCTATGTCGGCACGCTGATCGAGACGTCGCTGCCGACCGTGATCCTGATCCTGCAAACCCGTACGATGGGTGCAAGCCAGGCGCTCGGTTTCGCCGTGCCGCTGATGTATTTCATCTTCGTCATCCTCTCGACCCTGCGGCTCGATTTCTGGCTCTCTGCATTCACCGGTTTCGTGGCTGCAGCCGGGCTTCTGTCGGTCGCGCTGTACTACAATTCGGCGGACGAGGCTGGCGATCCCCTGATCTATTTCCACGCTGTGCGCAGCGTCGTCATCCTGATTTGCGGTGCGCTGGCGGGCGCCGTCGGCGCGCAGCTGCGCCGCCAGTTTGCCGCGAGCATCGCGGCGGCGACCGCGCGCGACCGGGTGACGAACCTGTTCGGCCAGCATGTCTCTCCGCAGGTGGTGGAGCGGCTGATGGCGGCGGGAACCAGCGGGGGCGGCGACGTTCGCCGCGTCGCGGTGATGTTCGTCGATTTCCGCGGCTTCACGGCCGGCGCGCAGTCGCGCACCCCGCAGGAGGTGGTCGACCGGCTCGACGGCGCCTTTGCAGTGCTGGTGGACATTCTCGACCGTCAGGGCGGCATCGTGAACAAGTTCCTGGGCGATGGTTTTCTTGCCTTGTTCGGCGCGCCGCTGGAGGCCTCGGACGCGGCGCAGCGTGCCGTTGCCGCGGGCCGCGAGATGCTGGGCGCGATGGACCGCATCAACGCGCAGACGAGTTGGCCGCTTCGCATCGGCATTGGCATCCATTTCGGCGAGGTCGTCGCCGGCAATATCGGCTCGCCCCGGCGCAAGGAATACACCGTGATCGGTGACACCGTGAACTTTGCCTCGCGGCTGGAGGCACTGAACAAGGAGTTCGGTTCGCAGCTCCTGATTTCCTCGACCGTGCGCGAGGCGCTGGGCAACGACGGTGACGACGCCGTTGCGCTCGGCGAGGTCGAGGTGCGCGGCTATGACCGGAAGGTGGCGGTGTTTCAGCTCGGATAGGGCGCGCCACACGTTGTCGCACACGGTTTCTCCTGCATCTGGGATTGCTCCGATTGCTCGGAATTTTGGGGCATGACGCGTGATGTTTTCGGCTTGTAGACTGCGCGCGATGCGGCCGGTCGTGGCCGTGATTTGCATGAGGAAGAGAAGATGCTGCGTCGCTACATCACCGTCGACGTGTTCACCGACCGCGCCTTCGGCGGCAACCAGCTCGCCGTGGTGCTCGACGGCGGCGGACTCACGACGGTGCAGATGCAGGCGGTCGCGACCGAATTCAATTATTCCGAGACCACCTTCGTGCTGTCGCCGCGTGACAAGGCCAATGATGCCGAGGTGCGCATCTTCACGCCGGTGCGGGAGCTTCCCTTTGCCGGCCATCCGAATGTCGGGACCGCCTTCGTGCTGGCGAGCCTCGCCAGTGAGTCGAAGCCGCGTTTGCTGTTCGAGGAGAAGGCCGGGCTCGTGCCGGTCGACATTCGTCGAGAGCAAGGAAAGGTGGTCAGCACCGAATTGACTGCTCCGCAGCCGCTGTCACGACTGGCGGAAATTTCCGCCGCTGACATTGCGGCCTGCATCTCATTGGCTGCCGATGACATCAGGACCGATCGCCACGCGCCGCAGGTCGTTGGCGTCGGCACGCCTTTCCTGGTGGCGGAGCTGCATTCGCGCGATGCGCTGAAGCGGGCAAGGCCCGATGCGGCCGCCTTCGGCAGGGTGCTCCCGCGCGACGGCGCGTTCTCGGTGTGGTTCTATACGCGGGAGGTTGGCGCCGCGGAGGCGTCTTGCGATCTCCAGGCGCGGATGTTCATGCGCGGCACCAGCGGTTTCGCCGAGGACCCCGCAACCGGCAGCGCCACGGTTGCCGCGGCAGCACTGTTCGCCGACCTCGATCCCGTGCGCGATGGCGAACTCAAGCTCACGGTCGGCCAGGGCTTTGACATGGGCCGGCCGAGCATCCTGCTGACGCGCGTGCGCAAGCAGGACGGCAAGATCGTCTCCGCCCATGTCGGCGGCAGCTGCGTGCAGATGATGGAGGGAACGTTCAAGCTGGCGGGGGAGGGGTAGAACCGTCATCCTGAGGTGCGAGCGCTTGCGAGCCTCGAAGGATGAACGGCCACTACGCAGCTTTGGGGCACGCCATCGTCCTTCGAGGCCTCCGCTTCGCTCCGGCACCTCAGGATGACGGCTGCGGCCGGCGCCACGGCTTGGCTACACTTGCCGCCCCGCCAGGTTCTTCACTGCAACCGCATCGCGCGCCTCGATGATCTCCGCGATCATCTGGCGGTGGCAATGGGTGTGGTCACGCTCGTAGCAGAGCAGGCATACGGGACCGGCCTTCTTCACCAGCGCCGAGAGCTCGTCCATCGCCTCCTTGGCCTCCGGCGCCTTCAGGTGCTTCGAGAATATCTTCTCCAGCAAATCGTATTGCCCGCTGCGGGCAGCGAGGCGACCTTCCTTCGGCGTGCCCAGCGCGGCGAGGTGGACATAGGCGATGCCGCGTTCGTCGAGACCCGCGGCAAGCTGCTTCTTGGAAAAGCCCGGCCGCCGTGACGAGGTCACCGCGCGCACGTCGACCACGAGCTTGACCCCGGCCTGCTCGAGCTCGTCGAGCACCGCCTTGGGCGGCGTCTGCTCATAGCCGATGGTGAAAAGCTTCTTCGCCTTTGCCATGTCTCGCCTCAATGGCCCACCTCAGCTCACCCTTGCGATCAACTCCATGGCGCCGGCGGGCGCGCGCACCTTGCCCTCGTGGATGACGTAGGCGAAGACGTCACGCGGCTCCTTCTTCGGCTTGGCCTTGTCGACTTTGGGCAGGTCGTCCGGTTCACCGCCGGAAGCCCAGGCCTGGAGGCGCCCGGCCCAGGCATCGAGCTGCTTGGGCGGGTAGCAGGTCTTGATCTCGTCATTGCCCTTCTGCAGCCTGGCATAGACGAAATCGCCGGCGACATCGGCGATGGCGGGATATTTGCCGTGCTCGGCGAACACCACGGGCGTCTCGAACTCGCGGATCAGGGCCACGAAGTCCGGCGCGCAGAAGCTGTCGTGGCGGACCTCGACGACATGGCGCAATGCGCGTCCGTCGAGTTGGCGCGGCAACAGCTCGAGGAACTTGCCGAAATCGGCGCCGTCGAATTTCTTGGTCGGCGCGAACTGCCACAGTACCGGCCCGAGATGGTCGCCGAGTTCCAGCACGCCTGAATCATAGAACCGTTTGATGGAATCGCCTGCTTCCGCCAGCACCCGCCGGTTGGTGGCGAAGCGCGGTCCCTTCACCGAGAACACGAAGCCGTCGGGCACCTCGCTCGCCCATTTGCGAAAGCTCTCCGGCTTCTGCGAGCCGTAATAGGTGCCGTTGATCTCGATCGAGGTCAGCTTCGAAGCGGCATAGGACAGCTCCTTGGCCTGCGTCAGCTTCTCCGGATAGAACACGCCGCGCCAGGGCTCGAAGGTCCAGCCGCCGATGCCGATGAAGATGTTGCCTGATTTCTTGGACGCGGTTTTTGCTTTGGCCACGGTAAGGATCTCGCATCGACGTGGAGGGGATGCGTCATCCTAATCAAACCAGTTGTGATTGGCCAGTTGCTGCGTCCGGTCTAAGGTCGCCTTGGGATCTGCGATAAAGGAGAAAAAGATGCGGAGACTGATGCTGGGAGCGGCGCTCGTCATGATGACATCTGCTGCCATGATATCTCCGATCATGGCGGATGACGACGATGCGAAGGGCGTTCAGAAGCTCGCCATGCAGGGCCGCGACGATTACTGGCATTGTCTGGCGCGGGAATATTCGCGCGACAGCAATCAGGGAATGTCGCAACAGGATTTTGGCCGCTCGGTCGCGGGCGCCTGTCCGTCGGAGCGGCAATATTACCGGGTGGCGCTGCTCGACTATCTCACCACGCAATATCCCGATATCGATGCCGGCGCCCATCTCGCCACCGCGAACAGGGCGGTGGAGGCCGCGCAGAAGGACATCGTGACGGCCTTCGTCAAGCAGAGGCCGCCGGCGAAATAGGGATGACGAGCCGGGCAGACGCCTGGGGCGCCCCATTCGCCATTCGGCGGCACTTCCGGCTCCGCGCGCATCCGTGATATCACCAACGGATCTGGAACAGGGATGGGTTTCCATGGCGTCTGAGTCGGTAGGGGGCATTTTGGGCGCGATCGTCGCCGCGGTCGTGCTTGCGGTCGCTGTCGTGTTCGGGCCGATCGGCCAGTATGGCAAGCCGCCCAAACCGGCAAAAGTCGAGCCGGCCCCGGCCGCGGCCCCCGCAGCTCCAGCCGCGCCCGCGCCGCGCGGGCCGATCATCCGGGAAGTGCCGAACCAATAAGGCGCAAAAATCGTCGTTTTTGCCCCTTGCGAAGCGATCTTGTCATTCCCATCTAGCCTTTAACGGCGACGTTGAGCGAAAAACTCCGGCGCTGGGACGACCTTGGAATAGCTTAAGGCTTGCGCCGGATGTACGCGCAGCCCGCCGTTCCGGGGTCGTTGGCATTTTAGGGCCCCTTTTGGGGCATTCCCCACAGCCCCCCGGCTCGGCAGCGCAAGAACTTGGCAGCGCAAGAACTTGGCAGCGTAAGACGCGGCGGATATACGCTGCCGTCATGAATGAAGCGATCAGACCGGGCTCCGACAATCCGCTGCAGGCTCTCGAAGGGCCGGAACTGTCGGTCATCGTCCCGACCTTCAACGAGCGCGACAATGTCGCTGTGCTATACCGGCGGCTGGAGGCGACACTCGCCAACGTCGCCTGGGAGGTCGTGTTCGTCGACGACAATTCGCCCGACGGCACCTGGGACGTCGTGCGCACGCTGGCGCAGCAGGACAGCCGCGTGCGCTGTATCCGCCGCATCGGCCGCCGCGGCCTGTCGGGCGCCTGCATCGAGGGCATCCTGGCCTCCAGCGCGCCCTATGTGGCCGTGATCGATGCCGACCTCCAGCACGACGAGACGCAACTGCCGAAAATGCTGTTGCTGCTCGCAAGCGACGAGGCCGACCTCGTGGTCGGCAGCCGCTACATCGAAGGCTACAAGACCGAGGGCTTCAACAAGCAGCGCGCCGGCGCCAGCGCGCTGGCGACCGAGTTCGCCAGGAAGATGCTGCGGGTCGAGATCGCCGATCCCATGAGCGGCTTCTTCATGATCCGCCGTGACCGGTTCGAACAGCTCGCGCCGAAGCTTTCCGTGCACGGCTTCAAGATCCTGCTCGACGTCGTCGCGACCGCGCACGGCGGCTTGCGCGCGGTCGAGATTCCCTACACTTTCGGCGCCCGCCAGCATGGCGAGAGCAAGCTCGATTCCATGGTCGCGCTCGACTTCCTCGGCCTGGTGCTGGCCAAGCTGAGCAACGACATCGTCTCGCTGCGTTTCATCCTGTTCGCGATGGTCGGCGGCATCGGCCTCGTGGTGCATCTCACCACGTTGTTCATCGGACTTCAGCTGTTCAAGGCGCCGTTCGCGGAGGCGCAGGCCGCCGGCGCCATCGTCGCCATGACCAGCAATTTCATCCTCAATAACTTCCTCACCTATCGCGACCAGCGGCTGAAGGGCTTTGCGCTGCTGCGCGGCCTGATCGCCTTTTACATCGTGTGCAGCGTCGGCCTGCTCGCCAATGTCGGCGTCGCCTTCTCGGTCTACGACCAGGAGCCGATCTGGTGGCTGGCCGGCATGGCCGGTGCGCTGATGGGCGTGGTGTGGAACTACGCGATGTCAGGCCTGTTCGTCTGGCGCAAGAAATAACGCGAGATGGGCGGGGCTGACGCTCGGATCGTCCGCAACACCACGCTGCTGATTCTGGCGCTGGTGGCCATGCGGCTCGTTGCGGCCGCGGTCACGCCGATCACCTTCGACGAAGCCTATTACTGGATGTGGTCGAAGAATCTGGCGGGCGGCTATTACGACCATCCGCCGATGGTCGCCTATGTGATCCGCGCCGGCACCATGATCGCGGGCGATACCGAGCTCGGCGTCCGCCTCGTCTCGGTCCTGCTGGCGCTGCCGATGAGCTATGCGGTCTATCGCTCCGCCGCGATCCTGTTCGGGGGCGCGCGCGTGGCGGCGACCAGCGCCATCCTGCTCAATGTAACGATGATGGCCTCCGTCGGCACGCTGATCGTGACGCCGGATGCGCCGCTTCTGGTCGCATCCAGCTTCGTGCTGTTCTTCCTCGCAAAGGTACTGGAGACCGGCCGCGGCGTCTGGTGGCTTGCGGTCGGCGCGGCCGTTGGCGCCGCGCTGCTGTCGAAATACACGGCGATGTTCTTCGGCGCCGGGATCCTGATCTGGCTCGCTTGCGTGCCGAAGCTGCGGCGCTGGTTTCTCTCGCCCTGGCCCTATCTCGGCGGCCTCGTTGCGCTGGCGCTGTTCTCGCCGGTGATCCTCTGGAATGCGGACCACCAATGGGTCTCGTTCGCAAAGCAGCTCGGGCGCGCGAAGATCGAGGACTTCCGCCCCGTCTTCATCGCCGAGCTGATCCCGACCCAGATCGCGTTCGCGACGCCGCTGGTCTTCATCCTCGGTGCGATGGGCCTGCACGCGCTGACCTGGCAGCGCGCCGGCGCACGGGCCTCACGCGTGCTGATCGAGGCGATGTTCTGGACCATCGTCGCCTATTTCGTCTGGCATTCACTGCATGCCCGCGTCGAAGCCAACTGGTTCGCGCCGGTCTATCCGCCTTTCGTTGTTGCCGCTGCTGCCGCCGCCAACCTCGCGCAGTGGAAGCCGCGTGCGCGGCGCCTGGCGGATTTCTGCCTGCGCTGGGCCGCGCCTGTCGGCATCGTGATGTTTGCGGCGCTGATCGTGCAAGCCAACACCGGCTGGCTCTCGGGATATCGCCGCGATGCCACCGTGCGCAGCGTCGGCGTCGGCTGGCGCGAGCTCGCCGCGGGAATCGAGGCCATGCGCGCGCGCTATGGCGCGACCTGCGTGCTTGCGCAGGACTATGGCACGACGGGTTGGCTCGCCTTCTACTTGCCATCAGGCACCTGCGTGGTGCAGCAGAACCAGCGCATCCGCTGGGTCAACATGCGCGAGCCCGATCCAAAGCTGCTTGCGGGCAAGCTGCTCTATGTCGACGAGCTGCATCCGGACGGTCATCCCGTCCTCGACGCCCTATTTGCGAAGGTCACGCAGGTCGCGCAATTGCAGCGCAAGCGCGGCCCGCTCGTGGTCGAGACCTACGGCGTCGATCTGCTGGAGGACGCCAAGGGCGACGTGCTGGACCGCTCGCCGCCGCCGGAAGCGAGGTAGCGACCTCAATCGATCATCTCGGCCATGGCCGCAGTGTGGCTCGGTCCGTCCCGGTCGCGCCAGAACCACACGGTCACGACGCCGGAGCGGCCACGGATCTGGGCGGGAAGGGGGCCCGACAGAACGCCGTCGGGAGCCCCGTGGAAGTCGGCCGTATCCAGCAGCGTATTGCTCAGGGCGAGCCGTGCATCGTTCTGGACGGCGACTTCCATCAGCCGGCTCGCGACGTTGACCGTGTCGCCGGTCGCGGTGATGTGCTGGTGGCTTTCGCCGAGGCGGGAGGCGACGATCTCGCCGAAATGCGCGCCGATCTTGAAGCCGAGCTGGCCGCCGATCGCTGACGGCAGCGAGGCGATCCAGTGTTCGACGCCACGGTGCAAGTCGATCGCGCATTTGAGCGCGCGCGCGGCGTCATCGGGCATCGCAGCCGGCAGACCGAACAGGATCATGGCGCCGTCGCCGAGAAAGCCGGTGATCATGCCGCCGCAATCGACCGCGGCCTTGTCGATCAGCGCGTGAAACGCCTGCAGGATCTCCCGAAGCGCGTCCGGACCGATCCGTTCGCTCAACGACGTGAAGCCGGAGAGATCGATGAAGACGATTGCGGCGTCCTGCCGGACCGGTTTGGACAGGAAGTTCGGATCGCGCGCCAGCCATTCCTGCACGGCCGGTGCCTGGAATTGTGCGAGAGATCTGCTCTTGGCGGCGAGATGTTGCGTACGGCGGGCTCCGGCCCACAGCTGCACGCCGGCAAAGATCGCAACCGGCGGCACTGCGGCGGCGAGCGTGGTTGCCGCATTCAGCCAGACGCCGTGCGTGAACGCGAACGCATTGAGGCCGGCCCAGGCGATCATCACGGTCGCCGCCGCCATGATGCCGAGCGCGCTGCGCCGCCAGGCCAGCAAGCCGACCAGCAGTACCGGCAGCAGGATCGCGGCGAGCGCGTCGGCGATATGGACCCTGCGGTCGCGCACGATGCCGTCGCCGGCAATGAGATGGGTGATTGCGGTCGAGACCACCTCGACACCGGGCATCAGGGAATCGAACGGCGTCGGATAGAGGTCGCCACCGCCCGCGACCGCGGCGCCGATCACGACGATCCGGTTCTCGATCGCCGCACGATTGAGCGTGCCGTCGAAAATGCTCTGCGCGCTCACGGTCCGGATGGTGCGGCGCGGGCCGTAATAGGTGATCGGCAGCGCGAAGTCGGTATCGGTCGGCACGGTGCGGTCGCCGAGCATGAGATGATCGGACGCGATCGTCAGCGGCTTGTCGAGCGCGCGCGCCGCGACCCGCAACGGGAACGACAGCTCGACCTTGTCGCGGGTCCGGAACAGCATCGGCACCGAGAGCGGCGAGCCCGATTGTCCGGTCGCGACATTGACGATACCGACCTCGGCGTGGTCGGCGAACGCAGGCAGCGGCAGCAGGAAACGTTCGGCTTGCGGCAGCACGGCGAGGGGACCTGCGCTGCCGGCCTCCACGGTCTCGCTGGCGCTGGGGAAGATCGCCGCGGCGGCGAGCACCATGGGACCGGTGGCGAGCGTGTTCGCCAGCGTGGCGTCGCCGATCGCAGCGCTGCGGTCGACGAGCAGGAGATCGATCGCAACGACCTTCGGCTTGAATTGCACGATGGTGTCGACGACGCGGGCGAGATCGGCCCGCGGCAGCGGATAGCTGCCGCCGCGCTTCACCACGGTATCGTCGATCGCAACGATGGTGACGAGATCAGGCGGACGTTGCACGCCGCGGACCTGGGTCCGCCAATCGGTCAGCGTTGCTTCCAGCCGGTCGAGAAAGCGCAGATGGCCGCCTGCGTGCGCGGCATAGATGCCCGCGCCCCACAGCGCGGTGAGGGCGAGTGCCACCAGGATCTGAACGCGTCTCGTCATTACGTCGTACTGCAATCTTCTTTTTCTTCGGGGCCTGAGGGCCGAGGTCTATCGACCAAGTCTCATCGACCAAGCCTCATTGACCAAGTCTTGCCATGAGAGCGTCGATGCGCGGCTGGCCCCACTGCTTCACCGTCAAGGGCCCGGTCGCTTCCACGTCGACGCCTTCGCCGGGGCCCAGCACGACGCCGCGTCCACGCGTTCTGCGGTTGACGCCGACACGGCCGTCGGCGACGAAGACGGAGGTCTTGGCCTCTGCGACATCGACGGCCCATCTGGTGCCGCGCACCGCGGCAATCGCCTGCGGCGTCAGCACCTTGAACGAATTACCGCCCGGCTTCCTGCGCACTTCCACCAGCAGGGCTTTGCTGCTCAACTCGACGGAGTCTATGTGTCCGTCACGGTTGGCGTCCTTTAGTTCAAATCTGGCGCCGTTTTCTGCGACGATTGTGATGCCGTTGTCGCAGCGCCAGGTCTGCGTGCCCGCGGCCGACGCCGACGATGTGCAAGCTGTATTGGCAGGCTGCGCGGCTGCATATCCCATCAACAAAGACGACCACACCAGAGCGCAACCTCCGGCCCGCGCGAACCTTCTCATGCCAGCCTCCGTTTACATGCCCGGCACAGTTCAAGGCGATGTTGATACGGTACCGTATCACACGCAGAGGCTGCCGAAAAGTGCCGCTCTCGCAGCTATTTCCTTGTTGCGGCATTTTCCAGTTCGGCGCGATCAACTTTCGGTCAGGGACGAGCCGTGGAAGCGACGGGCTTGTCCCTCCGTGCAGGCAGCGGAGGACGAAGGCGGAGCCCGCACACGCCAGCCTCACGCAATGCTTCCCGGTTATCGTCCAAGTATCAAAGGCCACGAAAACGACTTGGTTGGGTGGCCCTAGGAAGGTGGCCGGAGACAACCGCTGAATGCGCCGATCCTGCCGAGAATTATAGTTAACAGACGCAACTAAGTCCGTAGTTCTGCGGGCTTTTTCCCGAAATGGGACGACATTAACGAGTTGCCCCACATCTGCCCGAACTTAATCCGCATTTAACTAAAAGTCGCCTTAATGACGCTCCGACCCTCTGCGAGATGCTGTTCCCGGATCGTGACCAGCGGCACTTTGAAGGGGGACTGAGTGACACCGTCCTGGACGCAAGGCGAATGAGTACGAGTATCGCTGCGCAGAGTAACGCGGCACGGAAGTCCAAGAGAAATTCGCGGAATTCTTCCCGGAAAATGACCACGACCAATTGGCTTGGCGCCGCGGCCATCGGCTGCGTCGTGATGGGCGCCGGCTGGACCATCTACAGCAACGTCTTTGGCGCGAGCGTCTATCCGACCGTCGGCAGAATCGGCTACGACGCGCCGGTGCTCAAGCGGGCGCCCAAGGTCGCGCTGCGCGAGGCCGGCGACGCCATCAAGGAAGCCTTTGCGCTGCTGCCTGACAGGTTGCAGGTCGCCGCCCCGATCTCGCGTGAGATGTTCAACGAGCGCTTTGCTGCGGCTGCGACCCAAGGCGTGGCATCGAACGCCGCCAGCGCGGCGCCGGCGACCCAGGTTGCGGTGGCAAAAGACGCGCCGAAGCAGGGCGTGATCGCGAAAGTCGCGGAAGCGTTGAAGCCGTCGGCCCCGGCCAAGATGGCTGAGAAGACCCCTGACAAGACTGCAGACAAGGCCAAGCATGCTGGGGATGCCCAGATACAGCTCGCCTCTGCCGATCCGGCGCAGATCATACCGGCGCCCGAAGCCAAGAAATCATTCGCCGACCGCGCCAAGGCCGCGGTGATGTCGATCACCGGTCCGCGCCAGTCGATGGTCGAAAAACTCTGGGGCAAGCGCGAGCCGTCCGGCGGACTGCTCGCTTACGCTTCGGCGGACGCCTCCGTGACCTCTGCTATCGCGCCGAAGGAGCAGAACCCGATGTTCGGCGGCGCTCCGCCCTATGAGCGTGACACCGCGGTCTACGACATCACCGCCAAGACGGTGTATCTGCCGGATGGCACCAAGCTGGAAGCGCATTCCGGCCTCGGCTCCAATCTCGACGATCCGCGCTCCCAGCGTACCCGCATGCGCGGCGTGACGCCGCCGCACATCTACACGCTGAAACCGCGCGAAGCGCTGTTCCACGGCGTTCCCGCGTTGCGCCTGACCCCGGTCGGCGGCGAGAGCGCGATCTACGGCCGCGACGGCCTGCTTGCCCACACCTTCATGCTCGGGCCGAACGGCGATTCCAACGGCTGCGTATCGTTCAAGGACTATTACGCGTTCCTCGACGCCTACCGAAACAAGGGCATCCGCAAGCTCGCCGTGCTGGCGCGGGTGGAGTGAAGCCGGTGCGCGGCGCAAAGGCGCGCCCGGCTACCGCCTGACGAAAGTGAAGCTGCACGGACGCAATTCGTTGCGTTTGCCGCTGCCGCGGCTCCGCTCGAACTGCGCGTCGATCGTGTAGCCGTAGGGTGAGCCGGGAGCGCTGTTGTTGACGGTATAGGCGCTGGGACCGGTCAGGCCTCGCGCACTCAGCGTGGTTTTCCCGTCCGCTCCTACTTGTCCATCGATCGCGAGCGTGCTGCTCGTCCGCGGGTCCCGATCCTCCGCATGAAATACGCCATTGGCGATGGTGGCCGACAAGGCTCGGGTATAGCCCATGGCCTTGCCGGAGCTGGCACAGCTCACGGTCACGTCCCACTTGCCGTCAAAGGTCCTGCTTTCGCCGGCCGCAGGGGCTGCTGCCACCTTCTGCTTGAGGCCATCCATCCGCGCCCTAGCGAGACTGGCAAAACTGCAATTCGAAAATCGCGTCAGATGATCCTCGAAGGCGCCGATGGTGCCGATGCCGTCCGCCGCCTTCCAGTGCGCCTCCGCGGATGCGCAAGGGTCGGTGCGCGGCGCGGCTTGCGGCGCCCCGGGTGTGATCGTCACCGACACCGGCCCGTTCAGGTAGAACTTGCCGATGATCGACAGCGACAGCTCCGGCAGCTGGGACTTGCCGCTGGAATCGTAGACGTCGCTGCTGATGTCGCGAAAGACGTCGCCGATCTCCTGCGGCTCCTCAATGTGTTTCAGGAACGCCGTCGTGTAGGGACTGTTGCGGCCGGCGCCGTCAGCGGCGACCTGGCCCGATTGCGTCGAGAACGACACGATGGTGCCGCGTGGCGCCTCGACCTTCGACAGGCCGCGGCCGACCGAGGCGGCACGCGTCGCTGAGCGTTTCAGCATGTCGGCCAGCGGATTGTCGCGGCAGGAATCGAGCACGAGGATGCGCAGGTTCTTGGCCTGCTGCAGATCGTTCACGATGTCGTCGACCCGCACGAAGCGCTTGAGGTCGGCCTCATCGGTCAGCGTGGCGTCGACCGGCATCAGATAGTTCACGCCGTTGTACTGCATGGCATGGCCGCTGTAATAGAACATGGCGACGTCAGCCCTGCTCGCGGCGCGCGCGAAGCGGATGGTCAGGTCCTGCATATCGGCCTGGCGCAGGTCGATGCCCTGGATCACTTCGAAGCCGCTGCGCCTCAGCGAGGCCGCGACGTCTTCGGCATCGTGCGAAGGGTTCGGAAGCTGCGCCGTCGAGGCATAAGCGCCGTTGCCGATCACCAGTGCCACCCGCGTCTCCGCACAGACGGAACCAAGGCCAAGCCAGGAGGTGAGGAGAGCCAAACAGAATCCGGGCAGATGACTTCTAAAAAAGAGGCGCATGAAGGCCGTCCGGGAAAACTGAAAAATATCCCGTCAGATTAGCGCATGCCGCGCCGACTTCAATGCCCTCACGATCTCGCTTCTAATTTTGGCAGCCGTGCATCCTGTCACGCCGCGAGGGTTTTGCGCAGCGCCATCTCCGTTGCGACCGCCTCCCGCACGGCCGGCCGCGCCTGCATGCGCGCGAGATAGGCCGACAGGGACGGCCATTGCGCGATGTCGATGCCTGCGGGACGGAGCAGCAGCAAGGCCCAGGTGAGATGCGCATCCGCGACGGTGAAGCTGTCACCGACGAGGAATTCGCGCTCCGCCAGATGTGCTGCCGGCACCGACAAGGTCTGCGTGATCCTCGCACGCGGCTTGGCGAGCGAGCCGTCATCCTTGTACCAGAAGGTCGGAAACAGGAACGCCTTGTGGATCTCGGCGCCGACGAAGCTTAGCCATTCCTGCAGGCGATAGCGATCGGGATCGCCGAACGCCGGCGCAAGGCCCGCCCTCGGCTTCAAATCGGCGATGTATTGCAACACCGCCGCGCTCTCGGTCAGCCGTTCGCCGTTCTCCAGCACCAGGACCGGCACCGCGCCCTTCGGCGACACGCCGCGGAAATCGCGGCCGTCGTCCACGACCTGCTTGGTCCAGATATGGGCGAGGTGATACTGCGCCTCGATGCCGGCCTCGATCAGCGCGATGCGGCTCGAGAGCGAGCAGGCCATCGGAAAGAAATAGAGTTGCAGCATCGTATGCTCCGTCAATTCAGTGCATCGCCGGGCGCGATGATCGCGAAGCGGTCCGAAAGCTCGGCCAGCGCGACCTCGTGAATCGTCCGGGCCTCCAGCGTGCCGCCGCGGCCATCCGGCAGGTCGCGGGTCGCGCAGGCATCGGCCGCGATCGTCGTGCGCAGGCCGAGGTCGAGTGCGGCGCGGGCGGTCGAGGAGATGCACATGTGGGTCATGAAGCCGGCGAGCACGATGTTCTTGCATCCCGCCGCGGCAAGCCGGGCTTGCAGATCGGTGCCGGCAAAGGCGTTCGGCAGCGTTTTCTCGATCACAGGCTCGCCCGCGAGCGGCGTCAGGCGATCGACGATCGCGCCACGCGCGGCCTCGCGGTCGAACAGGCCGCCGGCGCGGCCCTTGTGCGCGATGTGGATGATCGCAGCGCCGCTCTCCCGGGCCCGCGCCAGCAGGCGCGCCGCCGCGGCGATCGCGGGCTGCGCATCGGGCAGGGCCAGCGGGCCGGCGCAATATTCGTTCTGAATGTCGATCAGCACGAGGCAGGCCTCGTTGAGCTTCGGCGGATTGAGATCGGCGCCGGAGAGTTCGAGCAGGGTCTTGGGAGCGGTCATGGGAGCCTTCTTGCGACGAGCGGATGGCGCGACATTAGCGCGATAGCGCCCTGCCATCGTGCAGGACTATTGCAGCTTATGGCTGCAGATTTGCAGGTCGTTGCATCGGCTGCTAGGCTCGCGGCCATGAACTGGGACGATCTGCGCATCATCGCAGCCGTGAGGGACGAGGGCACCTATGCCGGCGCCAGCGCGCGGCTGCGCATCGACGAGACCACGGTCGGCCGCCGGCTCGCGCGCATCCAGCGCGATCTCGGCGTGCCGCTGTTCGACGCCGTGGATGGCCAGCGACGTCCGACGCGCCATTGCGAAGCGGTGCTCGAGCATGTCGGCGCGATGGCGGCCCATGTCGCGGCGATCGACCGCATCAAGGAGAGCCGGTCCGGTCCGGTCGGTCGCCTGCGCATCGCCTCGACCAACGCGGTCGCCGAAGAGCTGCTGGCGCCGCACGCGAGCAGCTTTCTGCGCGATCATCCCGGCCTGACCCTGCAATTCCTGACCTCCAGCGGCAACGTAAAATTTTCGCGCTGGCAGGCCGATCTCGCCATTCGCCTGCGCAAGCCGGAGAAGGGCGACTTCACCATTTCCAAGCTCGGCGATGTCAGGCTTTATTTCTTCGAGCCCGCCGACCGCACCGGTGGTGAGCCGGTCGCCTGCGCCTATCCGGACGAGCTCGACACGATACCCGAACAGCAATTCCTGCGCGCGAAGCGGCTGACCAATTTGCGCTGCGTCACCGACAATGTCCGCATCATCAGGACCATGATCCAGTCGCATCAGGCCGTCGGCGTACTGCCCGAGCACAGCTGTGCCGCGTTGCTCGCCGACCGCAGCCTGCGCGCGACGCTGCTGCCGAGGCGGCGCGACGTCTGGCTCCTGGTGCAGAACCACCTCAAGCGTGATCCCGCGACACGCGTGACGATCGACTGGGTGAGGGCGTGCTTCCAGGACATTTCGCGCCCCTGACGTCGTGCTGCGCTGTGATCATCGCGTCACGGTGCGCAAGTCGTCACGAAGAATCCTGAATTTCCCTCTTGCAACCCGTGCGTGCCTCGTCTATTAGCCCGCTCCTTCGCTAGGCCATGTGTCCGGGCTCTCTGAGATCCCGGCTGGCGCGAGCCGGTCTCCGGTTTCGTGTTCCGCCGAATGAAGGCAAAAGCAGGATGTAGCTCATGGAGAGCGTCGGGCTGAAACCCCGAAGGCATCGGTTCGATTCCGGTCTCTTGTCCCACAAAGGATAGCTCAGTTGGGTAGAGCAGGTGACGTTAATCATCGGGTCGCGGGTTCGAATCCCGCTCCAGCGCTACGGGTCAGCCTGAAAAACTGACACCTCTGACGAGGACCGGACGCGCGCTTCAGTCGCAGTCCGGCCGTTTTGCCGCAAGGCTTTCCGTCCGAACCTAGACACTGTGAGACCGGCTTCGCGCCGCGGTGGATACCGCTTGCGCTGATACCGGGTGGCTCCGCTCGGCCGCGCGACAATCGTCGCGCGATCGCGCGCGTGCGCCCGTCGTCATGCAAGCTCAAGCCACGGCCCGCCGATCTCTGCAGGAAGCGTCGTCCGCGTCCTCAAATCCTTTGCAAACGAAGCCTGTTGTCGGCCATCCGGCCGAACGCAAACGAAGGAGGGTGTCATGACCTGGCACTTGCTGACGACCACGATCACCGTGAAGGACGGTGAGCGCGCGCTACTGACGCGAAACGGCCAGCTCGAGCGGGTGCTCGCGCCTGGTCGGCATCGGCTGATCGATTGGCGCAACGAGCTGGCGGCCACCGTGTACGACGTCGTGGGGACGGAATTCCCCGCGGATCGCTACGCGGTGCTGAAGGCCGCGCGGCCCGATCTCGCCGCCGAGTTGTTCGAGGCGGTGGAGACCGGAGCGGACGAGATCGCCATCGTCAGCCTCGAAGGTCGGCCCGTGCATCTGATGACGCCCTGGCAGGTGCGCGTCTACTGGAAGGTCGCGACCCGCATCGATGTGTCGAGCGATCCCCGGATCGACGCGCGGCATCTGAGCATGATCGAGCGCAACCGTTCGGCGGTATCGTCCGAGACGGTGGTCGAGAACCACGAGGCGGGCCTGCTCTACGTTGAGGGCAGGCTCATCGAGCGGCTCGCGCCCGGCCGGCACGCCTTCTGGACCGTCGGCCGCAAGATCGAGGTGAAGCGCCTCGATCTGCGGCCCCAGGCGGTCGAGATCACCGCGCAGGAGATGCTGACCAAGGATCGCATCGCGCTGCGGGTGACGCTGACGGCGTTCCGCAGGGTGGTCGATCCCGAGCGCACGGTTGCGACCGTGCCCGACGTGGATGCGTGGCTGTACCGCCTGGTGCAGTTCGCGATCCGCGAGGCGGTCGCGGGCCGGACGCTAGACGAGGTGCTGTCTGCAAAGGCGGCGCTGGATGCGGAGCTGCGCGACTATGTGCGTGCGCGCGTCGCGGCGTCAGGTGTCGAGGTCACCGAGCTCGGCGTCAAGGACGTGATCCTGCCCGGCGAGATCCGGGAGCTGGTGAACAAGGTGGTGGAGGCGGAGCGGGGCGCGAAGGCGAACCTGATCCGCCGGCAGGAGGAGACCGCGGCGACGCGTTCGCTTCTGAACACCGCCCGCCTGATGGAGGAGAACCCCCTGCTACTGCGGCTCAAGGAGCTGGAGTCGCTGGAGCGGCTGGTCGAGAAGGTCGGCCGCATCGACCTCCATGCCGGTCACGGCGAGGGCCTCGATGCCCTCCTGACCCGGCTCGTGCGCCTGAAGGCGCCCGAGAGCGCGTGACAAACGTGAAGGGCCGCCCACGGGCGGCCCTTCACATATCCGTTGTCGTCGCTTGCAATGAACGAAGAACGACGCCTGTGCGACCAAAATCACGGAAGTGGGATTGCACGCGCGCAAAGGTTGCGTAATCTCGCGATGACCATCGGTTTGAACAGGGCAGGCGCATGACGATTGTTCAAGACACGATTCGGCCGCCGACGGCGCGATCGCGGGACTGGAAGGTGATCGTCATCCTGATCCTGCTGGTCCCGGTGCTGTGGTCACCGCTGATCCTGTTTCGCTTCGTCCTGTATCAGCCGTTCAGCATCCCCTCCAATTCGATGGTGCCGACGCTGATGGTCGGCGACTACGTCTTCGCGGCGAAATATGCCTACGGCTACGGCCGCTATTCCTTGCCTTTCGCGCCGTCCTTTCTCTCAGGACGCGTCTTTGCCTCCGATCCGGAATACGGCGACATCGTCGTGTTCCGCACGGCGAAGGACAATTCGGTCGACTACGTCAAGCGCGTGGTCGGGCTGCCCGGCGACCGCATCCAGATGCGGCAGGGCCAGCTCATCCTCAACGACAAGCCGGTGACGCGGGTTGCGCTGAAGGAGACGCGTGCCGGTTCTGCCTGCGGTGTGGATGACGCTACGACGGTCAAGCGCTGGCGCGAGACGCTGCCGAACGGTGCGAGCTACGTGACGCACGATTGCGTCGACAACGGCCACCTCGACAATACCAACGTCTTCACCATACCGCCGGGCCATTTCTTCGTGCTCGGCGACAACCGCGACAATTCCACCGACAGCCGCATGATGTCGGCGTTCGGTTTCGTGCCGATGGACAATCTCGTCGGCAAGGTGACGCGGATCTTCTGGTCGCTCGACGAGAACGGCGAGCCGCGTTTCGAGCGGATGGGGAAGGTGAGGTGAAGGGCTGGCGGTCATTTTGCGCGGCGCTCTCCATTCTCTCGTCATTCCGGGGCGGCGCGCAGCGCCGAGCCCGGAATCCATTGATCCGCAAGGTCAAACCGCAATTTGCGGATAGAGATCAATCCATTCAGGATTCTTCTCTTCTATAAGCCGGATTTTCCATTCCCTCCGCCACTTCTTCAGTTCCTTCTCGCGGGTGATCGCGGTGATGGGGTCGTCGTAGATCTCGTACCAGACCAACCGATCGACAGAGTACCGTTTGCTGAACCCCGCAACGACTTTGCTTTTATGTTCGTAAATGCGTCGGACAATGTCGTTAGTCACGCCAAGATAGAGCGTGCCGTACTTCTTGCTGGCGAGGAGGTAGACGTAATAGGCCATGAGCAAGCAGTGAAATGGATTCCGGGTTCGGCGCTTTGCGCCGCCCCGGAATGACGCCGGAGCGCTATCTTAACGTGTATCAATAAAAAACAAAAACCCCGGCATCGCTGCCGGGGTTTCTTCGTTCTCTATGTGGTTGGACCTTAGAAGTCCATGCCGCCCATGCCGCCGCCCGGGGGCATCGCGGGACCGGCGCCGCCCTTCTTGGGCAGCTCGGCGACCATGGCTTCCGTGGTGATCAGGAGCGCGGCCACCGAGGCTGCGTTCTGGATCGCGGTACGGACCACCTTGGTCGGGTCGATGATGCCCTTCTTGACGAGGTCGCCGTATTCGCCGGTCTGGGAGTCGAAGCCGAAAGCGTACGACTTGTTCTCCAGCACCTTGCCGACGATCACCGAGCCGTCTTCACCGGCGTTGATCGCGATCTGGCGAGCGGGAGCCGACAGCGCCTTGCGCACGATCTCGACGCCGGTCTTCTGGTCGTCGTTCTTGGTGCGCAGGCCCTTGAGCTGCTCGGAGGCACGGAGCAGGGCGACGCCGCCGCCCGGGACGATGCCTTCTTCCACGGCCGCGCGGGTTGCATGCATCGCGTCATCAACGCGATCCTTGCGCTCCTTCACCTCGACCTCGGTCGCGCCGCCGACGCGGATCACCGCGACGCCGCCAGCGAGCTTGGCCAGACGCTCCTGGAGCTTCTCACGGTCGTAGTCCGAGGTGGTTTCCTCGATCTGCGCCTTGATCTGGGCCACGCGCGCCTCGATGTCGGCCTTCTTGCCGGCGCCGTTGACGATCGTGGTGTTCTCCTTGTCGATCATCACCTTCTTGGCGCGACCGAGCATGTTGAGCGTGACGTTCTCGAGCTTGATGCCGAGATCTTCCGAGATCGCCTGGCCGCCGGTCAGGATCGCGATGTCCTGCAGCATGGCCTTGCGGCGATCGCCGAAGCCCGGAGCCTTGACGGCCGCGACCTTCAGGCCGCCACGGAGACGGTTCACGACCAGGGTCGCAAGCGCTTCGCCTTCGACGTCTTCGGCGACGATGACCAGCGGCTTGCCGGTCTGCACCACGGCCTCGAGCAGCGGCAGCAGCTCGTTCAGCGAGGAGAGCTTCTTCTCGTTGATGAGGATGTAGGCGTCGTCCATCTCGACGCGCATCTTGTCGGCGTTGGTGACGAAGTAGGGCGAGATGTAGCCGCGGTCGAACTGCATGCCCTCGACGACGTCGAGCTCGGTCTCGAGCGACTTGGCTTCCTCGACGGTGATGACACCCTCGTTGCCGACCTTCTTCATGGCGTCGGAGAGGAACTTGCCGATTTCGGCATCGCCGTTCGCCGAGATGGTGCCGACCTGGGCGATCTCGTCGTTCGAGGTGACCTTCTTGGAGTTCTTGACGAGATCCGCAACGACGGCTTCGACCGCGAGGTCGATACCGCGCTTGAGGTCCATCGGGTTCATGCCGGCGGCAACCGACTTGGCGCCTTCGCGCACGATCGCCTGGGCCAGCACGGTAGCGGTGGTGGTGCCGTCGCCGGCCGCGTCAGCGGACTTGGAGGCGACTTCGCGCACCATCTGCGCGCCCATGTTCTCGAACTTGTCCTCGAGCTCGATCTCCTTGGCGACGGTGACGCCGTCCTTGGTGATGCGGGGAGCGCCGAACGACTTGTCGAGCACGACGTTGCGGCCCTTCGGACCGAGCGTGACCTTCACCGCGTTGGCGAGGATGTCGACGCCGCGCAGCATCTTGTCGCGCGCTTCAACCGAGAATTTGACTTCTTTGGCTGCCATGTGAATTTTTCCTTAGGTGTTTGACGGGAGGGAGAGGGGCCTGTCAGGCCGCCTTCTTCTTGGAAGCGGGGACGTCCATGACGCCCATGATGTCGCTTTCCTTCATGATCAGCAGATCGACGTTGTCGATCTTGACCTCGGTGCCGGACCACTTGCCGAACAGCACGCGGTCGCCGACCTTCAGGTCGATCGGGATCAGCTTGCCGGCTTCGTCGCGGCCACCGGGGCCGACGGCGACGACCTCACCCTGCGAAGGCTTTTCCTTGGCAGTGTCGGGAATGATGATGCCGCCAGCGGTCTTCTCTTCTGCGTCGATGCGCTTGACCACGACGCGGTCGTGAAGCGGACGGAATTTCATGCAGTCCTCCTAAGCAATTGCTCGGGTTGATGATTTAAGATTGTTAGCAGTCGCCGCCTGCGAGTGCCAGGCGGGCACTGCTGAGATAAGGCAGGATTTTTGCGGGAGCAAGGGCTTGTAGCAGAAAAATAAGCACTCGATAGCGCCGTCTGCCAAAATCCCCTTGCCATCGTTAACCCGAGCGTTGCCCGTATTAGCACGGTGCCGCATCTGCTGCTAACGCATTGAATTTCAACAGCTTGTTAAACCTTTGGGCTTGAGATGTGTTGTCAGTTTGCGTCACATTTCTCTCATGTGAGCGCATCAGTACCGGGTGGCTCGTAAGGCGCACACCGACCAGGCCGCCCCCTGAATGCGCTCCTGCAAAGGAGGTTGGCATGGGCGTGCGGAGTGGGGGCGTTTCCGAGGATTTTCGGAAACAGCTTTTGGGTTACGGGCTGACGACGGCACAAATCCTTTACCGGATGCCGGATCATCCCTCGCTGCTCCAGACCTACGTCTGGCAGAACTATGACATGTTTCCGAAATTTCCGGCGCTGAAGGATTTCCTGGCGTTCTGGCAGGACAAGCTCGACGGCCCCCTCCATTCAGTGACCGTCGCGCACTCCAAGCTGATCAAGCCGGCCGAGTTGCGCGCCGTCGATGGCGTGTTCCGGCTGCATTGAGACAAGCAGCGGTCTCGTAGAGTGGGCAAAGGCACGCTCTTCGCGCGCCCTGCCCACGCTCTCTCCAATCCGGCCACAGATGCGTGGGCACGCTCCGCTTGGCCCACCCTACGCGATTTTCGTTGGAGTTGCGCCGAGCGAACCCGCTATTGCGGGATGGTCTGTGAGGCAATCAACCACCGCTGCCGCAATAGCGTCTCCACATCGCGCGATAGGCGTCGTCGACCGCCCGCCCGTATGAGACGGGGTTGCTGGCGGCTGCGGTCCGGATCTTGTCGGGCAGCTCGCGGCGCAACCTGTCGAGTTCGCTGATCTCGGAAGCTCGGCTCGTCGCGATCTCGATATACGTCTCGTGGCTGTCCGTGACCCAGTCCGGCAGGCCAAGCGCCGTGAGAATGGAGCCGGCGGCACGGCTGGGCAGGCTGTTGCCGAGCTTCGCCACAACAGGCACGCCCATCTGCAAGGCTTCCCATGTGCTGACGCCGCCATTCTGCGGGAACGGGTCGAGGCAGATGTCGACGCGATTGAACGATGCCAGATGCTCGCTTCGCAAGGTGGCGCCGAGCAGTTCGACGCGTTCGGCCGGCAATCCGCAAGCCTCGAACCGCGCCAGCAAGTTCTCGCGGACCAGCTGGTCGTCCAGCGCAACATCCTTGACCAGCAGTCGCGAACCCGGCACCCGCTCGAGAATCCTGGACCAGACTTGCGCGGCCTCGTCCGAAATCTTGCTGATGCGGTTGAAGACGCCGAAGGTGACGAAGCCGTTCGCGATCGCCGGCGTTGGCGCCCGCGGAATCTCGGCCGGCAGCGACGCCAGCGTGACGAAGCACGGCAGGTCGACCACGGTCTCGGCAAACAGATGCCGAACCTCGACGGGGATCGCGACCGGGTCCGAGATCAGATAATCGATCGTCGGCAGCCCGGTGCCGGTGCCGTGACCCCAGCCATGCACCTGGACCGGTGCCGGCTTGCGCGCAAACACGCCGAGGCGGTTCCCTCTGGTATGGCCGGACAGATCGATCAGGATGTCGATGCCGTCGGCGCGGATCTCGGCGGCGAGGCGATCCTCGATCCATTGCGAGGCGTCGCGCCAGCGATCCGCAATCCCCTGGAATTCGCTGGTCGTCGCATCCACCTTCGACGAGCATGCGTAGCACACGACCTCGAACTGCGAGCGGTCGTGGTGTTGAAGGACCGGCTTGAAAATCAACGCGGCCGAATGCGCGTTGAAATCCGACGAGACATAGCCGAGTACCAGGCGGCGGTCCGGATCGCGGCTGTTGTGATGTGGTGCCTGCGCCTCTGAAGCGATTTTCGCGCCGACACGTTCCCACCACACCTTGCGCGCCTGCTGATGCCGCTCGACGGTGGCGTCCCCCGCAAAGTCGAGCGTGAAGATCTTGTTGGAGATCGCGCTCTGGAGGTCGGGCTGGATCTCGAGGGCTCTGTCGAAACTGGCGAGGGCTTCGTCGACCCGGCCAAGTCCGGCGAGGCAAAGGCCCAGCACCAGGTGAGCTTGAATGGAAGCGGGATCGATCGCGAGCGCCTGCTCGCAGTCGTGCGATGCCTGGGCAATCTGCTGGATCTGGAGCAGGACACTGGCCCGCGCGATCCACCCGTTCGCGTCGTCGGGAGCGAGCGCGATGGCCTGATTGCCGTCTGCCAGCGCCTCGTCAAATCGCTGAAGCTCCCGTAAAGCGGTGGCACGGTTCGCCAGCGCCGCGGCATAGTCGGGCTTGATCGACAGCGCGCGGTTCAGGCTTGCGATGGCCTCGTCATAATTGCGCTGACGGCACAGCGCCCAGCCCCTGCCGTTGTGGGCTTCGGCAAGGTTTGCGTTGAGTGCGATCGCCTTGTCGTAGCTGTGGAGCGCCTCCTCGTGAAGATCGAGGGCTACGCTCGCGTTACCGAGATTGGAGAGGGTTGCGGCGTGGTTGGGCCGCAAGGCCAGGGCCTTTCGATAGCTCGCGCAGGCCTCGTCATGACGCCGCAACCCGTTGAGCGCGATGCCCAGGCTCATATGGGCATCGGCAGATCGCGGATCCGCGGCAACCGCCCGGCTCAACAGGATTTCGGCTTGCTGGTAGTTCCTGGCATCGGACTCCAGGGCGCCGAGCATGTGCAGCGCCATGAATTGGTTGGGCGCGAGCTGCAGGATTTGGCGATAGGCAGCCTGGGCCTCGGGGAGAAGCCCCATCTTGTGCAGCTGGAGCGCGTGCCCGAGCAGCGGCAGCACTTCGGCTTTCTGCCGCTTCTGAAGCCGGGCATTTTGAAATGCACGCTGACCTACGCTGTTGCCCATGATTCATTCCCCCAGAATCTCCCTTCGAGATTAATTCAGCGGGAAAACGAATACGAGACGATGGCCGCGCGCCACGACAGCCTGGGACAAGCTACGACCGTTGGGCTCATCGTGCCGCGAGCCTTGCGACCGGCAATTGCCGCCTGCTCCAGGACTGGATAATCTCCCTCGGGGTGTACCCGTCCGGCGGGCCCGGTTCAGATCAGGGAGGCAGACAATGGCCAAGCAAAAGGCATCAAGAACCGCAACGAAGGCCGCGGTGAAGAAGCGGAGCGGCGTCAAGGCGGCAGCGCGATCCACGGCACGCAAGGCTGTGAAGGCGAAGGTTCTCACTGCCGCGCCGAAGAAGCCCGCACGCCCCAGGCAGCGCATCGCGATCAGCCATCACCGCGAGGAAGACTTCAAGGCCGATGGCCTGCGCGCTTACGCGAAATACCGCGACCTCGGCATCGCCGACGCCAGCCACGGCCTCGCGCAAGCGCACGTGATCCGTCTGCAAGGTCCTTGCGATCCGGCCGAGGTCTCGAAGCTGCATTTCCACCACGTCGATTTCCAGATGGTCTACGTGCTCAAGGGCTGGGTGAAGACCTACATGGACGGGCAAGGCGAGACCTTGATGAAGGAAGGCAGCGCCTGGACCCAGCCGCCGAAGATCAAGCACATGATCCTGGATTACTCGGATGACGTCGAACTGCTGGAGGTGATCCTGCCGGCGGAGTTCAAGACGGTGGAGTTGAAGGCTTAGGCTCTCTCGTCTCTTTCCGTCTCCGCCGTCATTGCGAGCGATGCAATCCAGACCATCTCTGCGGGACGCATTTCTGGGTTGCTTCGCTTCGCTCGCAATGACGAACCGGCTTGCAGCCCGGATGCAGCGCAATCCGGGACAGTGCATCTGCAACCCGGATCATGCTTGCGCCAATCAGGCTGCGTTCCCGCGAAACGCATCCCTGCACGACGCATGCGACAAATTCGCCCGTTAGGAAACCATCAGCAGCTTGACCGCGTTGCAGCCGGCTCGATATTGATGGCGGCTTTCGTTTCGGGGATTTGCTTTGGACAGGTTCAACATCGGCGTTCATGTCGTTGCGCTGGCGGCCTCGTTTGTGCTTGCCGTTCCGATCGGGTGGGATCGCGAGAAGCGCGCGCGAAGCGCGGGCCTGCGCACCTTTCCACTGGTCGCTCTGGCAAGCTGCGGCTTCGTGCAGGCGAGCGAAAGTCTTCTGGCGCATTCGCCTGACGGCATGGCTAAGGTGATCGAGGGCCTGATTACCGGCATCGGCTTCATCGGCGGCGGCGCGATCCTCAAGCAGGGCAATTCGGTACACGGCACCGCCACGGCCGCAAGCCTGTGGGCCACGGGTGCCATTGGCGTCTCGGTCGGGCTCGGTGCCTACGATGTCGCGGTGACGGTCTCTGTGTTCACGTTCCTGACGCTTCGATTGCTGACGCTGGCCAAGGAAGAGGGTGACCTCTGATCGCGGCTGGCTACGGGGGCTCTCACGTCATTCCGGGCGCGCCTCTCGGTGCGAGCCCGGAATCCTTTTAGGTCATAGGCCGCGGCCCCAGGGATTCTCGGTTGCGCAGTTCCGCACCATAGCTCGCGACTTCGTCGCGCCCCGGAATGACGCCGGAGAGACTTACGACAGCACCCCACCACCGCGCCCATCGAACACGCGTCAGCGTTCCCGTCACGATCGCTAAAAAGCACCCGATCTGAGAAACCGCACAATTACCAGTCGGATGGTTTCAGCGGCCCGCAGCGCGGGCGCTAACCAGTCGAAAATACCTCTCCCGTCAACTCAGGGCTGTGAATACGCAGGAATGCTTTCATGGCGACCAACACTTTTGGCCGACGTGGCGTCACGGCGCCGCCCTCAAGAGCGTCGATTCAACCCGTCGCCGCACCGATCGCTCCGGAGATCGTGCGTGACCCCGCTCGGTCCTTTCCCAGCGAGGGGACGCTTCTCGGCGACAACAAGCTTCTGGCCGATATCCCTTTTCTCACCATTGGCCTGATTTGCGGTCTCTTGCTGATATTCGCCCTGCAACGCAGTCTAGCCATCGACGTTGCGCGGGACGGCGACCTTGATGTCCGCTCGCTGATCGCTCAGGGCGCCTCCGGGTACGATCTCGTCGTCGGACGCGGAGAGTGGTGGAGGATCGGCCTTGCGCCGCTATTGCACGGCAGCGGGTGGCACCTCATCAGCAACTGCGTCGGGTTGTTCATCGTCGGCGTCAGGTTGGAGTCTCTGATCGGCCGCGGCTGGTTTGCGCTGATCTTTGTCGCCAGTGCCCTGGCGGGCGAGGTCGGCTCCCTGCTGGGCAATGGCCCCGGCACGGTCGGCGTCGGCGCGTCCGGCGCCATTACCGGGCTCATCGCCGCTTTGTTCGTCGCGAGCTTCGAACCCGAAGCGGATGCCGATCAAACCATATCGCGATTGAAGACGTCGCTCTTCTTCGGTGTGCCCGCATTGCTGCCGTTGGCCTTTGGTGCCTCCGGCAATGTCAATTATTATGCCCATGCCGGCGGTGCGGTGGCCGGCGCCGCGCTTGCGATCATGCCGTGGCTGGCCTTTTGGTCCTATGACAGCCTGCCGCGGAGCGCCGGCGTGACGTTGCTTGCAGCATCCCTCGGATCTCTGATCTCCGCCGGCTTCGCATCCTTCCATTATTCGTCATACATGGCGGACGCCCTGAACTATATCCGTGCCTCGGAAGTTCCGGCGAAGTCTGACGAGATGGTTCGCCGATCTTTCGACCTGGTCACCCGCTACCCGAAAGACGCGCGGGCTCACGTCTTCCGCGCGGTCTTCTTTCTGGAACAAGCGAACCTGCGGTACGCCGAGACGGAGGCGCGAACCGCCATGTCGCTGGCAGCGTCGGATGTGGCGGGTGGGCCGGTGCGCTCCGGCGCGCAAGGTCTGATGGCGGTGCTGCTGTGGGCGCAGGGACGGGAAAGCGAGGCGAAAGCCATGGCAGCCGAGCCGTGCCGTGCCAAGCTGGCCGAGGTGCGCCGCATCTTGCAGAAGTCGAAATTGTGCACTTGAACGCGGGCGATGGGGGCAGTCGTCGCTACGCTAGAACTCCCACCACCGCCCCCATCAAGCACGTCGTCAGCGTCCCCGACACGATCGACTTCAACCCGAGGGCGTTGATCTCCTCGCGCCGCTCAGGCGCCATCACGCCGAGGCCGCCGATCATGATGCCGAGGCTGGCGAAGTTGGCGAAGCCGCACATGGCATAGAGCATGATCAGGCGGGAGCGCGGGTCGAGCGTGTCGGGCGGCAGTTTCGAGAAGTCGACATAGGCGATCAATTCGTTGAGCACCGTCTTGGTGCCCATCAGGCTGCCGGCGGTGATCGCCTGATCCCACGGCAGTCCCATCAGCCAGCACACCGGCGCCATCACGAGACCGAGCAGGCGCTGTAACGAGATCGCGGCGCCGCCGACGTTCGGCAGCTGGCCGAGCAGGGCGTTGACGAGATAGACCAGCGCCACCAGCACCAGCAGCATCGCGACGATGTTGAGCAGCAGCTCGAGGCCCGCGCTGGTGCCTTTCACGATCGCGTCCATCGTGCCGGATACTTCCATCTCCGGGTCTTCCAGCGCGCCGCCGGTGTGTCTGTCGGAGGTCTCGGGCACCATGATCAGGCTGACGAGGATCGCAGCCGGCGCGCCCAGCACGGAGGCGATGACGAAATGCGCGGCCGCATCGGGAATGAGGGGCGCCAGCAGCGTCGCATAGAGCACCAGCACGGTGCCGGCGATGCCCGCCATGCCGCCGGTCATCACCAGGAACAGTTCGCTGCGGGTCATCTGCTTCAGATAGGGCCGCACGAACAGCGGCGCCTCGACCATTCCGAGAAAGATGTTGGCGGCGGTCGAGAGGCCCACCGCGCCGCCGACGCCGAGCGTCCGCTCCAGCAGCCAGGCCATGCCGCGCACGACCGGCGGCAGCACGCGCCAATGGAACAAGAGCGTCGTCAGCACGCTCATCACCAGAACGATCGGCAGCGCCTGGAACGCGAGGATGAAATCGGCGCCCGGCACCTTGACGTCGAAAGGCAGCGTGCCGCCGCCGACATAGCCGAACACGAAAGCGCTTCCGGCGCGCGAGGCCGCGGAAATCGCACCAACCGCGTCGTTGATGGCACCGAAAGCGTGCGCGACGACCGGCAGCTTCAGCAGCACGATCGCGGTGACGAAGGTGGCGACGAGGCCGATGGCCGCCCGCCGGAGCGATACGGCGCGGTGGTTCTCCGCCAGCGCGAAGGCGATCAACAGCAATGCGAAAATGCCGAGTGCCGATTGCAGGCGCAGCATGATGTCCCCAAACCCTCAATGATTATGGCCGCGCCTGCGCTGCAAAGGCAATGCCGGGAATGGTGTTGGCCGGCCCGCTGTTGACAAGCCGGTCTGCGTCAGTCACGCGGAGAACATCCAGGGGAGCCAAAGTCAGGGGTGACCAACAGGCGATGCCTGAGCAGCCAGCAGCCGTGAATTCACCGGTGACCGCCGGCCAACTCCTGACCCATCGCGCCTTCCTGTTCTTCCTGCTCTCGCGCAGCCTGTCGCGCTTTTCCAGCCAGATCGCGGCGGTCGCGATCGGCTGGCAGATCTACGATCTCACCGGCTCGGCCTTCGACCTCGGCATGGTCGGCCTCGTGCAGTTCCTGCCCACCGCGCTTTTGGTGTTCGTCGCCGGCCACGCCGCCGACCGTTATGAGCGCAAACGCGTAGTCCAGCTCTGCCAGCTCGTTGAGGCCGCGACCGCGCTCTATCTCGCAATCATCACCTATCTCGGCGCGGTCGGCGAGGTGCAGATCTTCATCGCGACCTTCGTGCTCGGCATTGCCGGCGCGTTCGAGAGCCCGACCACGGCGGCACTGCTGCCGCTGATCGCGCCGCAAGGTTCGCTGCAGCGCGCCACCGCCGTCTCCAGTGGCGCGGCGCAGGTCGCGACCATCACGGGGCCGGCTCTCGGCGGCTTCGCTTATGCGGTCGCCCCGCATCTGGCCTATGCCATGATGCTGCTGTTCTGGATTCTCGGGATGATCCTGACCGGCTTCATCCGCCCGCGCCCGCAGGCCATCGCGAAGGAGGGGACGGCGTCGGACAACATCTTTGCCGGCGTCCGCTTCATTCGCAGTAATCCCGCCATCCTCGGCACGATCTCACTCGATTTGTTCGCGGTGCTGTTCGGCGGCGTCACTGCGCTCTTGCCGATCTATGCCCGCGACATCCTTCAGACCGGCCCGGTCGGGCTCGGCGTGCTGCGTGCAGCGCCCGCGGTCGGCGCATTGCTGATGACCATGGTGCTGGCGCGTCACGCCATCTCCAGGCATGTCGGCCTGCGCATGTTCCAGGCCGTGATCGTGTTCGGTCTCGCCACCATCGTGTTCGCGTTGTCGTCGTGGATGTGGCTGTCGGTGCTGTCGCTCGCCGTGCTCGGCGCCGCCGATACGATCAGTGTCGTGATCCGTTTCTCGCTGGTGCAACTGTCCACGCCCGACGAGATGCGCGGCCGGGTCGGAGCAGTCAATTTCCTCTTCATCAACGCCTCGAACCAGCTCGGCCAGTTCGAAAGCGGGGTGGCCGCCGCGCTGCTCGGCGCCATGCCCGCCGCCGTGCTCGGCGGCGTTGCCACCGTCGCAGTGGCGCTGCTCTGGATGAAGCTGTTTCCGAGCCTGCGGAAGGTGGAGAGTTTGGAGTAGGGAGACGGTTTTGTGTCCCGGACAAGCCGCAACGCGTCAGCGTTGCGGTGCAGGGCCGGGACCCAGAGGGCCGAGCACGAGATCGCCGAGGCATGGGCCCCGGCTCAGCAGCGCGTCATTTCATGCCGCGCAGCGTCCGGGGCACGACCGTGGACAGAGCCTAGGGAAATCAATGAGATCCCTACTGTGCATGGGGTTGTTTTCGCAGTTTTGAGTTCAACCCCGTCCGACGAACGGCATCTTGGTCGCCATCACGGTCATCGTCAGCACGTTGGCATCCAGCGGCAGGCCGGCCATGTAGGCGACGGCGTCGCCGACCGCCTTCGCGTCCATGCGCGGCTCCTGCTTCGACGTGCCGTCCGGCTGCAGGACGCCGGGACCGTTGACCATGCGGTCCGTCATCGGGGTCGCGGCATTGCCGATGTCGACCTGGCCGACTGCGATGTCGTAGGCACGGCCGTCGAGATTTGAGGCCTTGGTCAGGCCGGTGATGGCGTGCTTGGTCGAGGTGTAGGGCGCCGACAGCGGCCGCGGCGCATGCGCCGAGATCGAGCCGTTGTTGATGATGCGGCCACCGCGCGGGCTCTGGTCCTTCATGATGCGGAAGGCGTGCTGGGTGCACAGGAAGGGGCCGGTGAGGTTGGTGTTCACCACCGCCTGCCACTGCTCGAGGCTGAGGTCCTCGAAGGGGATGGCGGGCGCGCCCATGCCGGCATTGTTAAACAGCACGTCGAGGCGGCCATAGGTCGCCTTCACCTTGTCGAACAGGGCCGCGATCTGTTCCGGCTTGGTCATGTCGGCGGTGACGCAAAGGCTCTTGCCGGCGGGGCCGAGCTTCGCGGTTTCCTCGAGCATGTCGAGCCGGCGCCCGACCAGCACCACGGTGAAGCCGGTGTTCATCAGGGCCAGCGACGCGGCGCGCCCGACCCCGGTGCCGGCGCCCGTCACTACGGCGATCTTCTTTGCTTCACTCATCGTTTCCTGCCTTTTCTTCAGTTGTCAGGTTTTCGGTTCTTTTTCGTTCTTGTAGGGCGGCCGCGGAATGTTCTGATGCGCCGCGCGCAGCGCCGCCGACCAGCGCGAGCGCAGATCGTGGAAGTAGGGCTCGCCGGCCTCGATGCGGTGGTTGAGATCGGCATCGCACGCGTCGGCGCGCACCACCAGCACGTCGATCGGAAGGCCGACGCCGAGGTTCGAGCGCATGGTCGAGTCCATCGAGATCAGGCCGGTCTTCAGCGCCTCGTAGAGTTCGACGTCGTAATGCATGGCGCGGTCGAGCACCGGCTTGCCGTATTTGTGCTCGCCGATCTGCAAGTATGGCGTATCGGTGGTGCACTCGATGAAATTGCCGGCGGTGTAGACCATGAACAGGCGCATGCGCGCGCCCTTGATCTGGCCGCCGAACAGGAACGAGACGTCGAACGAGACGTCCTCGGATCGCAGTGCGGGGCCCTCGGTCGCATGCACCGCACGGATCGCCCGGCCGATGCGCTGGGCGGCCTGGAACATGGTCGGCGCGTTCATCAGCGTCTCGATCTCACCCGTGTTGGGGTCCTCCAGCCCTTCGGTCAGCGTGGACAGTACCGACTGGCTGATGGCGAGGTTGCCGGCGCTGGCGATCGCCATGATGCGGTCGCCGGGCTTCGAGAAGATGTGCAGCTTGCGGAAGGTCGAGACGTTGTCGAGCCCGGCATTGGTGCGGGTATCGGCGATCATCACCAGACCGTCCCGAACCAGGATTCCGCAACAATAGGTCATTTCCAGTCCCCGAACGCGTTTGCGCGGAATTACTAGCCAATTTCGGGGAGGCATGAAACCCCCGATTCCCCGGACGGTTAGCCCCGCCACTCAGTCAGCGGCACCGACCAGAAACGCCTCGTCGACCGGCACACCAAGCGCCGTGACCAGCCGGTTGGTCTCCGCGGCCATGCCGACGATGGCGAGCATCTCGGCATATTCGGCTTCGGACATGCCCTTGGCCCGTGCGGCGGCGGTGTGGGAGTGGATGCAATAGCTGCAGCCATGCGCGATCGAAACCGCGACATAGAGCATCTCCTTGACCTTGGGATCGAGCGCACCGGGGGCCATCACCTCCTTGATGCTCTCCCACGTCCTCCGCAGCGTCTTCGGATCATGCGCCAGCGCGCGCCAGAAATTGTTGACGAAATCCGACTTCCGCACCTTGCGGATATCCTCGAAGACGGCACGCGCTTCAGGGGAGAGTTCATCGTCCGAAAGCAGCTTGACGGTTGCCATGGGGTCCTCGCAGGAGAGCAGGTCTGATCCCCGTGAGTGTAGCACGGCCCGTGGGTTCGGACGGCTGCGCCTAGCTCTGTCGCTGGGATTGCGATTGCGACGGCCCGCCGCGGCCGGCCTGCTCGACCTTCACCGCCACCGTCAGAGTCTCGGAGCCGCCGCCATAGCGGGTGCCACGCACCGGGGCTGCGCCAAGATAGTCGAGCCCGATCGCGACGCGGACATGGGCATCGGTGGCGCAGATGCTGTTGGCGGGATCGAAGCCGACCCAGCCGAGATCGGGCACGTAGGCTTCAGCCCAGGCATGGCCGGCGTCCTGATGCACCGTGCCGTCCGAGCGCAGGAAGTGACCGGAGACGAAGCGCGCCGGCACGCCGCTGGTGCGGGCGCAGGCGATGAAAATGTGCGCATAGTCCTGGCAGACACCGCGCTTGAGCGTGAATGCCTCGGCGGCCGACGTGCCGCTGTTGGTCGGGTCCTCGTCGAACGTCATGTGATCGCCGATCTCCGTCATCAGCGTGTGCAGGAAGCCGAGCGTGTCGCTCTCGGCCTCGCTGCGCAACTGGCGCGCGACCGCCATCATCGCCGGATTGACCGAGGTCAGGTCGGTGTCGCGCAGGAACATGCCCACCGGAAAGCGCTCGTCGGTACCGCGCAGCACGCCGCCGGTGTCGTGGGTTTCGATCAGCCCTTCGGCGGTGATCCGGATATCGCCCACGGGCCCGCAGGACAGCACATGGGTGACGTTGCCGAACGCGTCTTCGTGGGCATCGAGCCTGGTGTCTGTGGAGACGTCGATCTGCCACTCCGCAACATATTGCCCGTCATGGCTGCACGGGGTCATGCGCAGGATCTGGATCACGCTGGTGGCCGGCGGCTCGTAGCGATAGGTCGTCGTGTGCAGGATTCGCAGGCGCATGGTGGACCGTGAAGTTAGTGGTTAGCCTGACTGCTTACCGTGAAGAAGCTCGTCATGCCCGGGCTTGTCCCGGGCATCCACGATCTTCTTCGGCGCGCGAAGGCAAGAACGTGGATGGCCGGGACAAGCCCGGCCATGACGATATCCCGTTTTCGTCAGCCGGGGGACATCAGATCAGATACTGCTTGGTGATGATTTCGCCCAGCCTGGAATTGTCCGTGATGAATTCCTGAATGAATTCATGCACGCCATGCTGGAAAATGTCGTTCATATTGCTGTGTTCGAGCCGGTTGCGGATGCCGCGGGCGTGGCGCTGTGCCGGGCCCTGGCGGCCATAGGCGACGCCGATCTGGTCGAGATTGCGCACGAGATTGTCGTAACAGCTCGCCAGCGAGCGCGGCAGCGTGCCGTTGAGAATGAGCAAATCCGCGACCAGCCACGGTTTCAGCGTTTCGCGATAGACCCAATGATAGGCCGTCAGCGCCGACACCGAGCGCAGGATCGAGCTCCACTGATAGAAGTCCAGCGGGCCGCCGACGTGCTCCTCTTCCGGCAGCAGCACGTGATACTTCACGTCGAGAATGCGCGCGGTGTTGTCGGCGCGCTCCAGATGCAGGCCGAGCCGGGAGAACCAGTAGGCGTCGTTGCGGAGCATGGTCCGGTAGGCCGAGCCGTCGAAGCGCAGCGAGGTCTCCTGCACGAAGCGCAGGAATTTTGCGAGGTCCTCGCGCGTCGAGGTGCCCTTGTTCCAGACCGCCTGTAGCTCGATCCAGGCCGAGTTGATGGTGTCCCACATCTCGCTGGTCAGCGCGGTGCGCACCGAGCGCGAGTTCAGCCGCGCCGCCTCGATGCAGTTCCTGATCGAGGACGGGTTGTCTACGGAGAACGAGAGGTAGTCGACGACGTTGTGCTCGTTGGCTTCCTCGTAGGTCTGATAGAAGCTGGCGGCGACGCCTGCGGTGAGCAGCGCGGAGTCCCATTCATTGGTCTTGCCGATATAGGCGGCCGGCAAGGCCGTGACCCGCAGCGTCGCATCGATGGTACGCGCGAGATATTCGGCCCGTTCGACGTAGCGGGCGAGCCAGTAGAGGTTTTCGGCGGTACGCGACAGCATCTCTCTACTCGTCCAAAATCCAGGTGTCCTTGGTGCCGCCGCCCTGGCTCGAATTCACCACCAGGGAGCCTTCCTTCAGCGCAACGCGTGTCAGCCCGCCGGGAACGATCGTCGTGGTCTTGCTGCCGGTCAGCACGAACGGTCGCAGATCCACGTGGCGCGGTGCGAGTCCGGACGCCGTGCAGGTCGGGCAGGTCGAGAGCGCCAGCGTCGGCTGGGCGATGAAGCCTTCAGGCTCGCGCTTGAGCTTCTCGCGGAACGCTTCGATCGTTGCCTTGGTCGCGGCTGGCCCGATCAGCATGCCGTAGCCGCCGGAGCCGTGCACCTCCTTGACGACGAGTTCGTTCAAATGATCCAGCACATAGGCGAGGTCCTTCGGCTCGCGGCAGCGCCAGGTCTGCACGTTTTTCAGGACCGGCTCCTCGCCGAGATAGAATTTCACGATGTCGGGCATGTAGGAGTAGATCGCCTTGTCGTCGGCGATGCCGGTGCCGACGGCGTTGGCGAGCGTGATGTTGCCGGCCGCATAGGCCGACATCAGCCCGGGCACGCCGAGTGCGGAATCGGGGCGGAAGGTGAGGGGATCGAGGAAGTCGTCGTCGACGCGGCGATAGATCACGTCGACTCGCTTCAGCCCTTCCGTCGTCCGCATGAACACTTCGTTGTTCTTGACGATGAGGTCGCGGCCCTCGACCAGCTCGATGCCGAGCTTGTCGGCGAGGAAGGAGTGCTCGTAATAGGCCGAGTTGTAGACGCCGGGGGTGAGCAGGGCGACGGTCGGCTCGCCCGAGGCGCTTAGCGGCGCGACGGAGCGGAGCGCCGAGAGCAGTTCGTCCGGATAGCGCTCGACCGGCGCCACCCTGTGGCGGGCGAACAGATCCGGAAACAGCCGCATCATGATCTCGCGGTTCTCGAGCATGTACGACACGCCGGACGGCGTCCGCGCATTGTCCTCCAGCACGATGAAGTCGTTGGCATCGATCCGGACGATGTCGATGCCGGCGATGTGCACGTAGACGTCGTGCGGCACCTGCTGGCCGTTCATCTCGGGCCGGAACACCGGGTTCTGAAAGATCAGATCTTCGGGCACGATCCCGGCGCGGAGGATGTCGCGGCCATGATAGACGTCGCGCAGGAACATGTTCAGCGCTTTCACGCGCTGCTTCAGCCCCTTTTCCAGCACCCCCCATTCCTTGCCGGACATGATCCGCGGGATCACGTCGAACGGGATCAGGCGCTCGGTCGATTCGGAATCGCCATAGACCGCAAAGGTAATGCCGATGCGGCGGAACAGGAGCTCGGCTTCCTGGCGGCGGTATTCGAGCGCCTCGGGAGGCGTCTCCTTGAGCCAGCGTGCCAGCTCCTGATAGGCGGGGCGAAGGTCCCCACCGGGAATATTCATTTCGTCAAACGCGACTGCCATAGATCCCGACGTATCTCCCTGGCCATGCGGCAAGAGTGCATGACTTTGAGGAGGTAGCAAGGGGCGGGCCAGCGCGATAAGCATGGAGAGAGGGCATTTGCCGGGAATGCGTGGCGGCTTGCCTGAAAAAATGGCTGAGGACTGCTTATTTCGGCAGCAAAACCGCGTGACTTCAACGCGTTACCTCGGCAAAGTCGGGACCAGAGGTGAGGGACTTAAGGTATGAGCGAGATCGTCACGGCGGGCATTCTGGTCATCGGGGATGAAATCCTGTCTGGCCGGACCAAGGACAAGAATATCGGCTTCATCGCCGAATACCTCACCAATATCGGCATCGACCTGAAGGAAGTCCGGGTCGTCTCCGACGACGAGCCCGACATCATCGCGGCCCTGGATGCACTGCGGCATCGCTACACCTATGTCTTCACCACCGGCGGCATCGGCCCGACCCATGACGACATCACCGCCGACAGCGTCGCCAAGGCGTTCGGCGTCGGTATCGACCACCATCCGGAGGTCGTCGCCCGTTTCCGCGAGCGCTGGAGCGAGCAGGACCTCAACGAGGCCCGCCTGCGCATGGCCCGCATCCCCGATGGCGCCGAGCTGATCCAGAGCGCCACCATCCTCGCCCCCGGCTTCAAGATCGGCAATGTCATCGTGATGGCCGGCGTGCCCTCGATCATGCAGGCGATGATGGACATCGTCTCGCCCAAGCTGAAATCGGGCGTGCGCATGCTCTCCGAATCGGTCCGCGCCAACGCCCGGGAGGGCGACATCGGCAGCCCCTTGCGCGCGATTGCCGCCGCCCATCCCGACACCATCATCGGCAGCTATCCCTTCATGGACGAGGAGCAGAAGCCGAATACCAACCTCGTGGTGCGCTCGCGCGATGCGGACAAGCTCGCGGCAGCCATGGCCGCGGTGAAGGAAATGCTGGCAGGACTGAACATCACCCGTTAGCAGGGAATTTGCCGGCAGGCGAAGCAGGAGACGACAATGGCTGGTGAAGCACCGGAACTGAGCGCGCAGGAGCGGGCGGGCAGGGCCTTCCCGGTCTCGTGGGACCAGTTCCACCGCGACTGCCGGGCACTGACCTGGCGGCTCAACGAGGTCGGCCCGTTCCACGCCGTCATCGCGATCACCCGCGGCGGCCTGGTGCCGGCCGCGATCGTGGCGCGCGAGCTCGGCGTGCGCGTGATCGACACGGTCTGCATCGCCAGCTACGACCACGACAAGCAGGGCGAGTTGCAGGTCCTGAAGGGCATCTCCGAACAGGCCATGAAGCTCGGCGGCGGCACCGGCAAGGGGCTTCTGATCGTCGACGACCTCGTCGACACCGGCAAGACCGGCAGGCTGGTCCGCGAGATGCTGCCCGATGCGCATTTCGCCACCGTCTACGCCAAGCCGAAGGGGCGCCCGCTGGTCGATACGTTCATCACCGAGGTTTCGCAGGACACCTGGATCTTCTTCCCCTGGGACACCGCGCTGTCCTACCACCCGCCACTGCGCGACGGCGCTGCGTGAGTGCCGTCGTCACTGCGAGCGAAGCGAAGCAATCCAGGAATGTATCCGCGGAAATAGTCTGGATCGCTTCGTCGCCAGCGCAAAATTGCTTCGCAATTTTGTCGCGGGCTCCCTCGCAATGACGAGCGGAGGCCGCCATGCCCCTGCAGAACCGCGTCACCCCCACCGGTGACATCATCGCTACTCCGCATCGCGGCCTGTTCACCGGCAATCGCGGCATCATCCACGATCCCGCAACGAAGACGCTGCTGAACAAGCGCTGGTCGTCGCCGGCCTGGATCACCTGCCTGTGTGAATTCCGCGGCTGGCGGCGGCCGGTGATGGCGCGGCGGAGCTGGACCGAGCTGTTCTTTCTCGACGAGGCCACGGCCTTTGCCGCGGGTCACCGGCCCTGCTTCTTCTGCCGCCGCGACGACGCCAATCGCTTTCGCGCCGCGTGGGAGGCGGGCAACGGCGTGAGCAAGGTGAGTGCGAAGGCGATGGACGCCCAGCTCCATTTGGAGCGTCTGGATCATGGCCGCAAGCGCCTGCACGCGCTGCCGATGCCGGTGGCAGAATTGCCTGACGGCGCGATGGTGCAGCAGGGCGAGGAGAGCTTTCTGGTGACGAAGGCTCGGCTGTGGCGATGGTCGGCGGCCGGCTATGCCCGCGCCGGCAACGATCTGGAGAGCCCAATGCTGCTGACACCGCCGTCCACATTGCGGGCGCTGGGCGCCGGATATCAACCGGCGCTGCATCCAACCGCTCTGGACTAGCAGAGCGGCGTCCGGATCATCCCAGCTTCTCGCGCGCCAGCGCGGCGCCGGCGCCGAGCGCCATCAGCTTGGCTTCGGCGATCTCGCGCCGCATCGGCGCCATGCCGCAATTGGTGGTGGCGATGATGTTGCTCTTGGGCACGAATTTCGACACCGCATCGATCACCTTCACGACATCCTCGGCGGTCTCCACGGTGTCGCTGGCGACGTCGATCACGCCGGCTTGCACGATCTTGTTTTTCAGGAGCGCGAGCAAATCGAGCGGCACCTTCGAATTGCGGCACTCGATCGCGACCTGCTGGATCGGGCTGGCGTCGATCGCTGGAAAGATCTGCTCATACTGCCGCCATTGCCCGCCAAGCGTCTCTTTCCAATCCGTATTGGCCTTGATGCCGTAGCCGTAGCAGATGTGCACGGCGGTGGTGCAGGTCAGCCCCTGCGCGGCGCGCTCCAGCGCCTTGATGCCCCAGTCGTTGACCTCGTCCATGTAGACGTTGAAGGCGGGCTCGTCGAACTGCACGAGATCGACGCCGTCGGCCTGCAAGGCCTTGGCCTCCTCATTCAGCAGCTCGGCAAAGGCAAACGCCATCTTGACGCGATCGCCGTAATAGCGATCGGCGATGGTGTCGATGATGGTCATCGGGCCGGGCAGGGTGAACTTCAGCTTCTTCTTCGTGTGCGTCCGCGCCACGCGCGCCTCGAAGGCGTGGACGCGATCCTTCAGCCGAAGAGGCGCGACCACCTGCGGCACCATCGCCTTGTAGCGGTCCTTGCGGATGCCCATCTCGACCTTGTGGGCGAAATCGATGCCTTCGATCTTCTCCAGGAAACCGTGAACGAAATGTTGCCGGGCCTGCTCGCCCTCGGTGAGGATGTCGATGCCGGCGTCCTCCTGGATCTTCAGCCAGATCAGCGTCGCATCGCGCTTGGCGCGCAAAAGCTCGTCGCCTTGCGCCTTCCAGGGCGCCCAGAGCATGTTGGGCTCGGCGAGCCATTCCGGCTTCGGCAAGGAGCCGGCGATCGTGGTTGGAAACAGCATGGCGGACCTCCCGGCAGGTTGTGTTGCGCCCCTTCCTGCCATGTCCTAACGTCGAGGTACAGAACAACAAAAGTCGCTCTCCATTCCAGCGGCGGCGATGGGAAATGCCAAGGGAAAGGTCATGATCGACCTCTATTACGCGCCGACGCCGAACGGCTGGAAAATCTCGATCATGCTGGAGGAGCTCGGACTTCCCTATGAGGTGAAGCCCGTCAATATCCGTGCCGGCGAGCAGTTCAGCCCCGAATTTCTGGCGATCTCCCCGAACAACCGCATCCCCGCGATCGTCGATCACGCACCCGCCGACGGCGGCGGGCCGTTTTCGGTGTTCGAGACCGGCGCCATTCTGATTTATCTCGCGGAGAAGACCGGCCGTTTCTTGCCCACCGACTTGCGCGGGCGTTCCGTTGCCATCCAGTGGGTGATGTGGCAGATGGCCGGCCTTGGGCCGATGCTCGGCCAGCACGGGCATTTTGCGCTCTATGCGGCGGAGAAGGTTCCTTACGCGATCGAGCGCTACCGCGACGAGGCGGCCCGGCTCTATGGCGTGCTCGACCGGCAATTGGAGAAGACCGGGGCCTATGTCGCCGGCGACTATTCCATTGCCGACATCGCCTGCTTCCCCTGGACCATGACCCACAAGGCGCAGGGCTTTACGCTCGACGACTACCCGAACGTCAAGCGCTGGTACGCCCTGGTCCGCGCCAGGCCGCAGGTGCAGGCGGGGCTCGCGATCGGAAAATTCGTGAAAGAGCCGTTCGACGAGGAATCACGCAAGATCATGTTCGGGCAGAAGGCTAAGGAAGTGTTGGGAAGGAAGTGACGGCCATCGCTCTCTCGGCGTCATTGCGAGCGCAGCGAAGCAATCCAGACTGGCCCTGCGGAAAGACTCTGGATTGCTTCGTCGCTTCGCTCCTCGCAATGACGGGGAGGGAGCGGAATGAACATCAAAGGAAACGCCATGATTGAATTCTTCTTCGACTGCTCCAGCCCTTGGACCTATCTCGCCTTCCACAACATCCAGCCGCTCGCGAAGGAACTCGGCGCCGAGATCGTCTGGCGGCCGATCCTGGTCGGCGGCATCTTCAACACGGTCAATCCGAGCGTCTACGCGCAGCGCGAGGCGCCGGTGCCGCTGAAGGCGCGCTACATGAAGAAGGACCTCGCCGACTGGGCGCGTTCGGCCGGCCTTGCGATCAAGATGCCACCGACGGTGTTTCCGGTGAACAGCGTCAAGGCGATGCGCGGCTGCATCTGGCTCGGCAAAGACATGGTGCCGTTCGCGACATCAGTGTTCGAGGCCTATTGGGGCGGCGACAAGGACATCTCGCAGGACGCGGTGCTCGCGGAGATCTGCAAGAAGGTCGGCATCGACGAGCAGGGATTCTTCGCCGGCATTTCGGAGCAGGCGATCAAGGATCAGCTCAAGGCGAATACGGAAGAGGTCGTCGCCCGCGGCGGTTTCGGCTCGCCGACGATCTTCGTCAACAAGACCGACATGTATTTCGGCAACGACCGGCTGCCGCTGATCCGCGAGGCGCTCTTGCGCAGCAAGGCGGGTGCGGCCTGATGGTGCGCGCTGTCGTCTGTCGCGCGCTCGGCGCCCCCGAAACATTGCGGCTGGAAGAATTTCCGTCGCGTACCTTGAAGCCCGGCGAGGTGCGCGTGGCGATCCGCGCTGCCGGGCTTAACTTTCCCGACGTGCTGATGGCCGCCGGCGAATATCAGCTCAAGCCCGAGCTGCCGTTCACGCCGGGCATGGAAGCCGCCGGTGATGTCACCGAGGTTAGCGCGGAGGCGAGGGGCGTCGCCGTCGGCGCCAAGGTCATCGTGAAGATGCGCCACGGCGCGTTCACCGATGAAGCGGTGGTGACGCCCGCGCAGCTCACGCCGATGCCGTCGACTTTCGACTATGCGGAGGCCGCGACCTACCTTGCCGGCCACGGCACCGCCTATCACGCGTTGATCGATCGCGGCCGGGTTGAGCCGGGCGAGGTGCTGCTGGTGCACGGCGCCGGCGGTGGCGTCGGATTGGCCGCAGTCGAGATCGGCAAGATGCTGGGCGCGACCGTGATCGCGACCGCGTCCAGCGACGAGAAGCTCGCCATCGCCAGGGCGCGCGGCGCCGATCACCTCATTCGCTATGACCGCGAGCCGTTTCGCGATGCCGTCAAGCGCATCACCGATGGTCGTGGCGCGGACGTCGTGTTCGATCCCGTCGGCGGCCAGGTTTTCGAAGACTCGATGCGCTGCATCGCCTGGGGCGCGCGGCTGCTGGTGATCGGCTTCACCGGCGGCATCGGCTCGGCGAAGACCAACCTGCTGCTGATCAAGGGCGCCAGCGTGCTCGGTGTGCGCGCAGGCGAAGCCGTGCGGAAAAATCCGGCGCTCGGGCAGGTGCGCCTCAAGGCGCTGCTGCAATGGGCGGAAGAGGGCAAGCTGCGCCCCAACATCTCGCATCGCCTGCCGCTGGAAGACTACGCGAAGGCGATGCGGCTCTTGCTCGATCGCAAGGCCATCGGGCGCGTGGCGCTGGTGATGGAGTGAGAGTGCCGTAGGGTGGGTTAGCGAAGCGTAACCCACCACTTCTCTCGCCGCGCAGATTAAAGAGGTGGGTTACGCCTTCGGCTAACCCACCCTACGAAGCTACTTATATTCCCGCTCCGTCCACCACGGGAAATAGTCCGGCATATCGGTCGAGACCTTGTCCTTGAATTGCGCCGGTCGCTTCTCCAGGAACGACACCACGCCTTCCTTGACGTCCCCGGAACGTCCCCGGGCGTAGATGCCGCGGCTGTCGACCTTGTGGGCTTCCATGGGATCGTCGGCGCCCATCATGCGCCACATCATCTGGCGGATCAGCGCGACCGACACGGGCGCGGTCTTGGCCGCGAATTCCCTGGCGAGCGCGCGGGCGGTCGGCAGCAAATCATCGGGGGCGACGACCTTGCTGACGAGGCGGCCGGCGAGCGCTTCCTGCGCCGGGAAGACGCGGCCCGAATAGCACCATTCCAGCGCCTGCGAGATGCCGACGATACGCGGCAAGAACCAGCTCGATGCGGCCTCCGGCACGATGCCGCGCTGGGAGAACACGAAGCCGAACCGTGCAGCATCCGAGGCGATGCGGATGTCCATCGCGAGCTGCATGGTGACGCCGATGCCGACTGCCGGGCCGTTCACCGCGGCAATAACGGGCTTGAGGCACTTGAAGATGCGCAACGTCACCTGGCCGCCGCCGTCGCGCACCTGCGGATCGCTGTAGTCGACCTTGCCGTCGGCGAAGCGCTTCACCGGTCCGCGCCGGGCGTCGCGATCGAAAGTATCAGCACCTGACGACAGATCGGCCCCCGCGCAAAATCCGCGGCCTGCGCCTGTCACGATGATGGCGCGGACGTTGTCGTCCTTGTCGGCGGCGTCGAACGCGTCGATCAGCTCCGCCTGCATCTGCGCGTTGAAGGCGTTGAGCTTGTCGGGCCGGTTCAGCGTGATGGTGAGGATCTGCTCGGCGACCTCGTATTTGATCGTCTCATACGCCATGGCGGTTTCCTTCCTTCTGGATTCTTGACCCAATTCTGTCATTGCCGGGCTTGACCCGGCAATCCATCTTTTCAAAGAGGATGGATGCGCGGGTCGAGCCCGCGCATGACGAATTGTGCAGTGACGCTAGTGCTGCGTCTTGTGTGAAGGCGGTTTGGGCCAGGGCTTCTGCGCTCCGCGCAGGCCCTCAAATGCCTTGGCCATGCCGAGCACGCCGATATCGTCGAAGCGGCGACCGACGATCTGCACGCCGATGGGGAAACCCTTGGCGTCGAAGCCGCCGTTGACGGAGACGGCGGGGTTCTCCGACATATTCCACGGCACGGTATAGGCGATGTGCTCGAACGGCTTCATGGGGTCGTTGGTGGGGGAAGCCCAGTCGGCCGGATAGTTCACGTTGGGCGCGGTCGGCGAGATCACGTAGTCGAACTCGCAGAACAGCTTCGCCGCCGCCGCGCGGATCGCCATGGTCTGATTGAAGCCGCGGATGACATCGACACCCGAGAGCTTCGCACCGGACTCGCCCCATTTGAAGATGTAAGGCAGCACCTTGGCCTGCTCGGCCGGCGTCAGCCTGGCCAGATCATCCCACATCCGCGCGCGCCAGAAATTATCGAGGCCATCGAGCATCTCGCGCGTGAGGATGCCGTCGATTTCGGTGACGACGCTGCCTGCGGATTCGAACGCCTTCGCCGCCTTCACTGCGACCTCGCGCACTGGTTTCTCCAGCGCCAGGCCGCAGCCGGGATCGAGCATCAATCCGATGCGCAGTTTTCGCGGAGATTTCTCCAGGCCCTTCCAGTTCAGCGGCTCGGCTGGCAGGCTCATGCCGTCGCGGCGGTCGGGCTTTGCGATCACGCTCATCATCAGCGCGCAATCGTCGACCGTGCGGGTCATGGGGCCGGCGACACGGCCGACATAGGTCGGATCGATCGGCACGCGGCCGAAGCTCGGCTTCAGGCCGACGAGGCCGCACCAGCCCGCGGGCAGGCGGACCGAGCCGCCGATGTCGGTGCCGAGATGCAGCGGGCCATAGCCGGCCGCCGCCGCAGCGCCGGCGCCTGCGCTGGAGCCGCCGGGATTCTTGGAGAGGTCCCAGGGGTTGTGCGCGAGTGCGTGGAAGCTGGAAAGTCCGGATGACAGCATGCCGTAATCGGGCATGGTGGTCTTGGCGAAGATGATGCTGCCTGCCTCGCGCAGGCGCGCGGCGGGAGGGGCGTCCTTCTCGGCCGGGACGAGCTTGACGCTGGCGGCACCCAGCGGCACCGGCACGCCCTTGGTCGCGATGTTGTCCTTCACCGTCACGGGTACGCCGTCGAGCGCACCGGACGGCTCGCCGCCGGTCCAGCGCGCGGTCGAGGCCTTGGCGGCCTCGCGCGCGCCGTCCGGATCGAACGCGTAGAGCGCCTTCAGATGCGGTTCCCACGCAGCGACGTGCGAGAGCAAATCCTCCAGCACCTCGCTCGGCGAGAATTGCTTGGCGCGATAGCCCGCGATCAGATCGAGCGCGGACAGATCGTGCAGCGAGGTGACCGCCTCTTCAGCGCTCTTCTTAGGCATGAGAACCGACCGGCATGCGGGTCTCGATGATGCGGGCGAACATGCTGGCGCCGATCGGCAGGATCTTGTCGTCGAGCACGAAGCCGGGATTGTGCACGGGCACGGAGCCGTCATGGCCGACCCAGAAATAGGCACCGGGAATGGTCTGCAGCATGTCGGCAAAATCCTCGCTGCCCATCTTGGGCTGGGCGCGGGTGATGACGTTGGCGGGGTCGACGATGGTGCGCGCGACCTCCTCGACCACCTTGGACTGCTCGACCTGGTTGATCAGCACGTCGAAGGTGTCGCGGATGTCGACGTCGATCACGCATTCGTAGGCACTCGCGATGCCGGCGCAGATCGTGCGGATGCGTTCCGCTATCAGAGTGCGGACCTCCTTCGAGAAGGTGCGGATGGTGCCGCAAAGATGCGCGTCGCCCGGGATGACGTTGTAGGCCGAGCCGGCATGGATCTGCGTGATCGAGATGACGGCGGCCTGGAGCGGCTCGACGTTGCGGCTGACGATGGTCTGGATCGCCTGCGCCAGCGTGGTTGCGATGATCACCGCGTCCTTGGAGCGCTCGGGCATCGCGCCATGCGCGCCGTAGCCGGTGATGCGCAGGTCGAAGAAGTCGGCGCTGGCCATTGCCGGGCCGGGCAGGATCGCGATCTCGCCGTGGTTGAGGTCGGGCGCGTTGTGCAGGCCGTACAGCTCGTCGCAGGGAAACTTCTCGAACAGCCCGTCCTTGATCATCGCGCGGGCGCCGCCGAGGCCTTCCTCGGCCGGCTGGAAGATGAGGTGGACGGTGCCGTCGAAGTTTCTGGTTTCGGCGAGGTAGCGCGCCGTGCCGAGCAGCATGGTGGTGTGGCCGTCATGACCGCAGCCGTGGAAGCGGCCGGGGATTTTCGAGCTCCACTTCAGATTGGTGTTCTCTTCCATCGGCAGCGCGTCCATGTCGGCACGCAGGCCAATCCGCTTGCCGCCCGAACCCTTGCCCTTGATGATTCCGATCACGCCGGTGCCGCCGAGGCCGCGATGCACCTCGATGCCCCAGCTCTTCAGCTTGTCGGCGACGATGCCGGAGGTGCGCACTTCTTCGAAGCCGATCTCGGGATGTGCGTGCAGGTCGCGCCGGATGGCGGTGAGCTCGTCGGCGTAGCCGTCGATGCGGTCGATCGTGGGCATGGGTTCTGTCCAGTTAGCGGGAGGGAGGCGTGAAAACGGAGCCGTTCGGCTTGATGCGGATGCCCGGGCGCAGCTTCGTCCAGGGCAGGGTGGCGGTGTCGGCCGGCATCGCGCCGGGCGCGGCGCAGATCATCAGGCTCGCAGCGATCGGCTCGAAATCGGCGCGGAAATGCACCGAGCTCTTGTTGACCAGAATCTTCTGCTCGGTCGGCTCGATGCCGACATAGCGGTACATCGCCTGGTCGGCGAGCTGCGCCTTGTGCGAGGAGACGACGACGCGGACGTCGCCGATGCGAAGGCAGGCCGAGGGCCCCATCTCCATCTCGCGGCCGCCATAGTACGGGCCGCCCGCGATGAAGCGGCCGTCGGAGAGGTTTTCGACCACGAAGGTCTCGGTATAGGGCTCGTCGCCGGGAATGCCGGACTTGCCGCCGAGCGACAGCGTCACGGTGGCACCGACGCCGGCGTCATGCGCGGCCTTGGCCGAGACCGGATCGTAGATCGCGCCGGTCGCGGCGCTGGCCTTGTTGCGCACCAGCGCGCGCAGCATGCCCGTGGTGTCGGAATCGCCGCCGGCACCGGGATTGTCCTGGGTGTCGGCGATGATGATCGGCTTGCTCGCGCTCTTCGCAAGTTCCATGGCGTACCGCACGCCGTCGTCGGGCGACCAGATCTTGCCGTCGAAATCGTCCTCGTGGCTTTCGATCAGCTTGACGATCGCATCCGCCGCGCGGTCGGCGTCGTCTTGCGTCTTGCCATAGGCGAACACGCTCGGGCCGCAGTCGCGGAAATCGGCGGCAGGGAAGCCCGGTGCGAAAGACAGCGTCGGAACCGCATCGCTTTCCAGCGCGGCGAGCTTTTCATAGATGCCTTTGGTCGGCTGGTCGTTGGTGCATTGCCAGCTGATCGGGATCAGGAACGGCAATTGCCGGAACGCCTTGGCAAAGCGCTGCTTGGACTTCAGCAGCAGCGCGAGATGCCGCGCCGAGGCGCGGCCGGTCTCGGCCATGTCGACATGGGGATACGTGCGATAGGCGATCAGCGCGTCGGCATGTTCCATCATCCCGGGCGTGACGTTGGCGTGGAGGTCGAGGCTGGTGACCAGCGGAACGTCCTTGCCGATGACGCGGCGTACGCGCGCCAGGATCTCGCCTTCGCCGTCGTCGAGATGCTCGGTCACCATGGCGCCGTGCAGGTCGAGATAGACCGCATCGAGCGGGCCGGCGGCCGCGATGCCATCGACCATCACCTTGACGATGCGCTCGAAGGCATCCCTGGTGACGTGCGCCGAAGGGCTTGCACCGCAGGCGATCGTCGGAACGAGTTCCCAGCCATTGGCCTCTGCGCTGTCGACGAAGCCGGCAAGGCCGACATTGATGCGGCGCATCACCTTCAGGACGTCCGCGCCTTCCGTCATCGCCGGCCAGCCGCCGCCATGCTGGAAGTCGGCGAAGGTCGCCTTGGTGGGAGCGAAGGTGTTGGTCTCGTGCAGGAAGCCGCCGACGGCGATGCGTGTCATCAATTCTGGTCCGGTGAGCAAAGAGGGGGGACGTTAGCCTTGGCCTTGCGGAGAGAGCAAGGCGGGACGCACTCGCGCCGCGCATAGGGTCAAGACGTTTTAGGAATGCTGCTCCGCCGTCATTCCGGGGTGCGCCAGTTGGCGCGAGCTAGGGTGCGCAATTGCGTACCCGAGAATCCAGGTGCAGCAAACTCTGTAGTTCGGTGCATTCCGGGCTCATCGCTTCGCGATGCCCCGGAATAACGACTGAGAGATTTAGGCGCTCGCCGCCACACCTTCCGACACCGGCCGAAAGTTCGCGAAATCCCAACCACGGCCCGGTGCCGCTTCCAGCAGAGCCCTTGTATAATCCTCTTTCGGATGCGTCAGCACCTCGGCGGCGGGGCCCTGCTCGACGACGCGGCCGTGCTGCATCACCACGACCTCGTCGCAGATCTGCGCTGCGACGCGCAAATCGTGGGTGATGAACAGGATCGCGATGCCGAGCCGATTCTGGATCTCGTCCAGGAGGTCCAGTACCTGTGCCTGCACCGAGACGTCGAGCGCCGAGACCGCTTCGTCCGCGACCAGCACGTCGGGATCGAGCGCGAGCGCACGGGCGATCGCGATGCGCTGGCGCTGGCCGCCGGAGAACTGGTGCGGATAGCGCGACACGGCGTCGGCCGGCAGGCCGACCAGCTCGAGCAGCTCGCGGGCGCGTTTGATCGCGTCTGCGTGCGCGACGCCGTAATTGATCGGGCCCTCGGCGATGCTCTCACCGACGGTCACGCGCGGGTTGAGCGAGCGGTAGGGATCCTGGAACACGATCTGGATCTTCTGCCGGTGCGGCTGCAGCAGGCGACGCGAGATGTCGGCGATCTCGCGGCCGGCGAGCCGTACGCCGCCGGAGGTCGGATCGATCAGGCGGACGATGCAGCGCGCCACCGTCGACTTGCCGGAGCCGCTTTCGCCGACGATGCCGAGCGTGCGGCCCTTGCGCAAGGTCAGCGTCACCTTGTCGGCGGCGACGACCTCGCGGCCTTTGCCGAAGAATGCGCGCTCCTTGTAGACCTTGCTGAGCTCGTTGGCCTCCAGCACCACCGGCTCGCGGCTCTCCTCGCGCGGTGCCCGCGGCACCAGGCTCGGCACCGCCGCGAGCAGATTGCGGGTGTATTCCATGGTCGGATTGCGCAGCACGGCCTCGAGCGGGCCGGTCTCGACCAGCCGGCCCTGCCGCATCACCGCGACGCGGTCGGCGATCTCGGCCACCACGCCCATGTCGTGGGTGATGAACAGCACGGCGGTGCCGTGATCGCGCTGGAGGTCGCGGATCAGGGTCAGGATCTGCTTCTGCGTGGTGACGTCGAGCGCGGTGGTCGGCTCGTCCGCAATGAGGAGCTTCGGCTCGAGCACCAGCGCCATCGCGATCATGATGCGCTGGCGCTGGCCGCCGGAGAGGCGGTGCGGATAGGAGGCGAAGATGCGCTCGACCTGGGGCAGGCGCACCTGGTCCATCATGTCGAGAATGCGCTTCTTGCGCGCCCTGGCGTCGAGACTGGTGTGCGCGCGCAGCACCTCGTCGATCTGGCGGCCGACCGGCACCACCGGATTGAGCGCGGTCATCGGCTCCTGGAAGATCATCGCCATCTGCGTGGCGCGGAGCTGGCGCAGGCGGCGGTCGGTCGCGGTGAGGATCTCCTCGCCGACCAGCTTGACGCTGCCGGCGGTCGGCACCAGCGTACCCTTCGGCAGGAGACCCATCGTGGTGAGCGAGGTCACCGACTTGCCCGAGCCGCTTTCGCCGACGAGGCACAGCGTTTCGCGCTCGCGGACCTGGATCGAGATGCCGTCGATGATCTTTGGCCCGCCCGGCTTCTTGCCGACGGAGACCACGAGGTTGTTGATGTCGAGGATTGTGTTGGTAATCACTTTATCGGTCATCACTTGCCTTCCCGCTGCTTCATGCGCGGATCGAGGGCGTCGCGGGCGGCATCGCCGATCAGGTTGATGCTGAGGATGGCGATCGAGAGCAAAAGGCCCGGCCAGAAGATCAGCGACGGCTTGATCTGGAAGTACTGGCGGCCCTCGGCCATGATGTTGCCCCAGGTCGGCGTTTCCGGCGAGATGCCGGCGCCGAGGAACGAGAGGATCGCCTCGGTGAGGATGGCGCTGGCGCAGACATAGGTGCCCTGGACGATCAGCGGCGCGATGGTGTTTGGCACCAAATGGCGCCACATGATCTTCGGCAGCGACGAGCCGACGGAGATCGCGGCTTCCACATAGGGCTCCTCGCGCGCCGACAGCACCACCGAGCGCACCAGGCGGGCCACGCGCGGAATCTCGGGAATGGTGATGGCGATCAGCACGGTCCAGATACTGGCACCGGACAGCGAGACCACGGCGATTGCGAGCAGGATGCTCGGCATCGCCATCAAGCCGTCCATGACCCGCATCAGCACCGCGTCGACCAGCTTGAAGAAGCCGGAGACGAGGCCGATCGCGAGCCCGATGACGATCGAGAGGATCGCCGAGCCGATGCCGATCAGCAGCGAGATGCGGCCGCCATAGAGGACGCGCGAAGCCAGGTCACGGCCATAGGCGTCGGTGCCGAGCAGGAACTGCGCGGACGCCGGCTTCAATCGCTGCGACGGCGCGAGCTGGATCGGATCATGCGGCGCGATCAGCGGCGCGAGGATCGAGATCAGCACGATCAGCGTGAGCAGGATCGTCGCCGCGGCGATGATCGGCGTCGAGGTCAGGAATCCGAAGCGCGGCCGCAGCGGCGACGTGATCGGAATGGACGACTGGGGAAGGGTATCGACCGACATGTTTGTCCTTAAATCCTTGCCTCAGTACCGGATCCGGGGATCAAGCAGGGTGTAGGCGACGTCGATGAGAAGATTGACGACGACATAGATCAGGGATGTCAGCAGGATCATCGCCTGGATCACCGGATAGTCGCGCGCCAGCACCGCATCCACGGTGAGACGCCCGATGCCGGGGATGTTGAAGACGCTCTCCGTGACGACGACGCCCGAGATCAGGAGCGCAAAACCGGTGCCGATCACGGTGATGACAGGTACGGCGGCGTTGCGCAGCGCATGCCGCATCATCACCGCGACCTCGTTGATGCCCTTGGCGCGTGCGGTACGGACGTAGTCCTCGCCGAGCACGTCCAGCATGGCCGCGCGCGTCATGCGCGCGATCAGGGCAATGTAGATGAAGGAGAGGGCACAGGTCGGCAGGATCATGCGTTCGAAGAACGCGCCGAAGCCTGCGCTGATGCTCTTGAAGCCCTGCACCGGCACCCAGCGCAGCTCGAGCGCGAACACCTCGATCAGGACATAGCCGACCACGAACACCGGCACCGAAAAGCCGAGCACGGAAAGCCCCATCACGAAGCGATCGATCCAGGTCCCGTGCTTCCATGCCGCAATCACGCCCAGGGGCACTGCCACGATCACGGCAAGGATGATGGTGCACAGCGCGATCGAGATCGAGGGCTCGACGCGCTGGCCGATCATCTTCATGACGGGCAGGTTGGAGATCAGCGAGGTCCCGAGATCGCCGTGCAGCAGCTTGTTCACCCAGGTGATGAACTGCACGATCAGAGGCTCGTTGAGGCCGAGCGAGGTTCGGATGCGCTCCAGCCGCTCCGGGGTGGCGTTGTCGCCGGCGAGGATCGCCGCGGGATCGCCGGGGGTGAGGCGAAGAAGGAGGAAGACGAACAGCGCGACGACGCCCATCACGGGCACAGCGGCGAAGATTCGGCGAAGGAGATATCCGAGCAAGTTGAATCCGTCTGATTAGAGGCAAATCGGCGGCAGCCGCGGTGGTCTGTTCTGCCACCAGCCTAACATTTCAGCAATTCCCGTGCCATCAGGGGGCCGGGACCCGAGGGTCGTCTTGCCCGGCTTGACCCGGGCATCCACGTCTTTCTTCGCGTTTGGTGGCAAAAGGCCGTGGATGGCCGGGTCAAGCCCGGCCATGACGGCGGTCTTCCCGGATGTCAGTCCAGCGTCGCAAGCAGTCCCGCCATCAAGCGGCCGCGTTCGACCAGGCTCTCGACCTCGATATACTCTTCCAGCGTGTGGCCATTGGCTCCACGCACGCCCAGGCCGTCCAGCGTCGGGATGCCCATCGCACCGGTGAAATTGCCGTCGGAGCCGCCGCCGGAGCTCGCATGCGGCAGTTCGGCGCCGAGCGATTTGGCGATGCCGCGCGCCTTCTCATACAGCGCCATCGTGCCGGCATCCGGCTCCCACACCGGACGCGTCACCCCGCGCGTCACCTTGAAGGCAACGTCGTTGGCCGTGCCCGACAGTGCCAGCATCCGCTCGACGCCGCGGTCGAGATCGGCCTGCCGCTTGGCCATGGAGAGCGCTTCGCCGGTGGCGGTCGTGGCAACGCAATTGACCCATTGCCCGCCATGCACGACGCCGACCGAGAAGGTGCAGTCCTCCGTCGTCATGGCGTCGATGGCGAGAATCTGCCGCGCCATCTCGCGGATCGCCGAGCGTCCCGCCGACAACGTCGCGCCGGCGTGGCTCGGCCGGCCCGTCGCCTCGAGATTGAAGCGTGCGATGGCGTAACGTCCGGTGGTGACGCCGTTGTCGGCGCGGCCGGGCTCCGGCACCAGCACGTATTTGTTGCGCGCGGCCTCGGCTTCGATGATGTCGCGTGTCGAGGGCGTGCCGACTTCCTCGTCCGGCGTGAACAGCACCGTGATCGGCAGCGGCGTGGTGAAGGATGCGCGCGCCAGTTGCCGGATCGCTTCCAGCGAGAGGTAATTGCCGCCCTTCATGTCGTAAATGCCGGGGCCATAGCACTTGTTGCCCTCGCGCCGCCATTTCAGCTTCTCGATGGTGCCGACCGGATGGACGGTATCCATGTGTCCGGCGATCAGGATGCCGGGCTCGCCCTGCTTGGGATGCGGAAAGCGCGCGCGGATCACGCCGCCAAAGCCCTGCCGGCCCGCGATGCGTTCGATCGTCGCACCCATGATGGCCATATCCCGCGCCGCGATATCGAGCATGCGATTCACGGCCCCGGCGTCCCAGGTCGGGCTTTCGCATTCGACCCAGGTGCGCAGACCTTCGAGCATGGCTTCGGAATCGAAAGGAAGATTGGCTGGATTCATCTCAATGTCTCTCAAGCTTCGGAAGATGGAACGCGCATTGCATTGCCACGGTCGGGACGAGTGGAGAGTGTTGTAGAGCCAAACCGATCTTTGTGGAGCCTGTGCGCGTGCCGCCTGGGCTTGCAGCGAAACCGGATTGACGCGCTCGGCACGGTCTGCAAGTCTCGAAAGATAAAGGCATTGCATGAGGTTAGTTCGCCCAAAGAACGAACCACATGCTCAATCAATAGCCCGCCTTTGAACAGTTTCACGTCAGGAGAAACTTTTTATGTTGCACTTCATGCGCCGGGGGTCTCGCGCGTTCGCCTCCAAACTCGCGCTGTCTGTCGTCGCGCTTTCGACGGCGTTCGCCTCGCCTGTGCTTGCGGCCGGCAAGACCATTACGGCGGTGATGCATTCCGATCTGCGCATCATCGATCCGATCTTCACCACGGCCTACATCACGCGTGACCATGGCTACATGATCTACGACACGCTGGTGGCTCCCGATTCGAACTTCAAGATCCAGCCGCAGATGGCGGACTGGAAGATCTCCGACGACAAGCTCACCTACACCTTCACCCTGCGCGACGGCCTGAAGTGGCATGACGGTGCGCCGGTAACGGCGGAAGACTGCGTTGCCTCGCTGAAGCGCTGGGCCGCGGTCGACGGCATGGGCCAGAAGCTCATGGACTTCACCGCGAGCATCGAGGCGACCGACGCCAAGACCATCACGCTGAAGCTGAAGGAGCCCTACGGCCTCGTGCTCGACTCCATCGGCAAGCCGTCCTCGCGCGTCGCCTTCATGATGCCGAAGCGTCTCGCCGAGACGCCGCCGGACAAGCAGATCCCCGAGCAGATCGGCTCGGGCCCCTTCAAGTTCGTGGCCTCGGAATTCCAGCCCGGCGTGAAGGCGGTCTACGTCAAGAACACCGACTACGTGCCGCGCAAGGAGCCGGCAAGCTGGACCTCCGGCGGCAAGGTGGCGAAGGTCGACCGCGTCGAGTGGATCACCATGCCGGACTCGCAGACCGCGGTGAACGCGCTGCAGTCGGGCGACATCGACTTCATGGAGAACCTGCCCTACGACATGCTTCCGGTGCTGGAGGCGAACAAGGAACTCACGATCGAGGTCCTGAACAAGTTCGGCTATCAGACGCTCGGCCGGATGAACTTCCTCTATCCGCCGTTTGACAACGCGAAAGTGCGGCGTGCTGCGCTTCTGGCCATGAACCAGAAGGACGTGCTCGACGCGCTGATCGGCAATCCCAAGTATCAAAAGATCTGCGGCGCGTTCTTCATCTGCGATACGCCGTTTGCGACCGAGGTCGGCGCCGAGACGCTGATCAAGGGCAACGGCATGGCGGAAGCCAAGAAGGCGCTCGCCGAGTCCGGCTATGACGGTACCCCCGTCGTGGTGATGGCGCCCGGCGATGTCACGACGCTCAAGGCGCAGCCGATCGTGGCCGCCCAGCTTCTGCGTGAGGCCGGCTTCAAGGTCGACCTGCAGGCGACCGACTGGCAGACGGTAGTGAGCCGTCGCGCCAGCCAGAAGCCTCCGAAGGAGGGCGGCTGGAACATGTTCTTCACCAACTGGGTCGCGCCCGACGTGTCGAACCCGATCGCCAATCTCTCGATCGGCGGCCAGGGCAAGAAGGGCGGCTGGTTCGGCTGGGCGGAAGACGCCAAGATCGAGAAGCTCAAGGACGATTTCGTCCGTGCGGCCTCGCTCGACGAGCAGAAGAAGATCGCAACCGACATCCAGAAGGAAGCCTATGAGCAGGTGATCTATATCCCGCTCGGGCAGTATCAGACGCCGAGCGGCTGGCGCAAATCGCTGACCGGCGTGCTCGACGGCCCGGCGACGCCGCTGTTCTGGAACGTCGACAAGTCGGAGTAAGGGGCGGCGGGTTCACGCAACCTTCGCTGTCTTCGCCACGCGGCGCCGCTGTCACCAGCGGCGCCGCTGCCATGTCGCGATGGCACGATCGTGCTGCCGGTGGCGACGTTGCTCCTGATGGGCACCGATCTGCCGTCGCTATGGGCGTTGCAGGGAATGTTCTTGTTCACCGTTCGTGGTCTGCGGCACAAGCTACCCGATCGAGCGCTTCTACACCGTCAACCTCACCATGATCGTGGCCGGCGTCGCGCTCGCGGCCATCCTGATCGTCGCCCGATCCATGCCGTCTACCGCAACGATCACGGTTACGTGGAAGGACGGAATCTCTACGCCCATGCCGCCGGCGAATTGACGCGCGAGTGGCGCGAGGTGACCGGCGTGCCGCTGAGCGCGGTGAGTGGTGATGGTTCGCTGGCCTTCGCCACCGCGTTCTACAGCCCGGACCATCCGCACAAGGCGGCGCCCTTCGAATACGAGCCGACGCTGGGCTTGCCGGCCGGGACACCGCTCGACCGTGGCTGGGCCGCACTGTGTTTCCGCAACCAGGAATCTTGCAACCGATGGACGGAGTGGGGGGCCTCGCAGACCGGACATTTCGGGGGCGGCCCGGTCTAACGCGTGAGGCGGTCGCTCTGATGATGGGGCCTCGGGCTGATGATGGGGCCTCGGGGAATGCGGATGATAGCCGAGAGCGCTGCGGATGATTTCAGTGCCAGCCGGCGAGCGACCGAGTAGGGTCCCTCTCAGCAGTGGCTGTCGCGCACCTGCTCTAGCCCTTCGCTCGCAAAAGGCGTCGTGAACGCGAACCGTCCGGTGCCCGGCTCGGAACGTTCCGTCGTTTTCGGCTCGACGTGGCCGTGGTCTTCGCGGGGTTCCAGTTCCATCGCAGCGCCTTTCAAAATGCTGCAGGACAACATCGAGGCGATCGGGAAGTTCCTCAAGCGGTGGGATGATGATGCGGCTTGAACAGCCGGCCCTTCTCAACCACCAGCACGATCGCGAGCGCGGCGAGCGTCGACAGGAAGAAGCCAACCGAGAACGGCATCAGCGTGCCGTCAAAGCTTTGTCCAATCGCCATGCCGATCGCTATGCCGATCAGCGTCGTGATCGAGCCGTAGAGCGACGAGGCCGTGCCGGCGATGTGGCCCTGCGGCTCCATCGCAAGCGCGGTGAAGTTCGCAACCATCATGCCGAACGAGAACATCATCAGCGCTGACAGCGCCATGAACAGGGCCAGCGGCAGCATGTTCAGGCTTTCCGTGATGAGGAGGATCGAGGCCACGACGGCATAAAGCGTCAGCGCGCCGTGGGAGATCACACGCATGCCCAGCCGACCGACAAGTCGCGCATTGAGGAAACCGGCAATGGCGACGCCAGTCGCGATCGCGGCGAAGGCGAGAGGGAAATAATGGCCGAGGTGGTAGATGCCGGTGAAGACCTGCTGTGCCGAGAACACATAGGCGAACAGCGCCCCCATGACGCTGCCTGCGGCCATCGCGTAGCCGATGGTCTGCCGGTTGGTCAGGGTCTGTCGGAAGGCGGAAAGTATATCGGCAGGAGCAAGCGACCTGCGTTCGGACTCGGGCAGAGTCTCCGGCAGACGCAGCACGCTCCAGGCGAGGGCGAGCAGGCCATACAGCGCCAGCACGACGAAGATGCCCCGCCATTGCGACACCAGCAGCACCGCCTGTCCGAACGACGGCGCAACCACGGGCACGGCGATGAACACCATCATCGCAAGCGACATCACGCTCGCCATCCTGCGGCCGACATAGCAATCGCGCACGATCGAGGTCGCGATCACGCGTGTCGCCGCGGTGCCAAATCCCTGCAGCGCGCGCGCCAGCAACAATGTTTCGAACGACGGCGCGGCGATCGCCAGCACGCTCGCGATGGCATAGACCGTCATTCCGCCGAGCAGAACGGGGCGTCGTCCGAACCGGTCTGACAGCGGACCCATGATGAACTGGCCTGCGCCGAAGCCGATCAGGAAGGTCGACAGCACCAGCTGGAGATGGTTGGCGACGGGAATCTTGAAGGCTGCCCCGATATTGGGCAGTGCCGGCAGCATCATGTCCATCGCAAGCGGGTTCAGCGCCATGATGGACGCGATGACAATGACGAATTCCGGGAATCTCATCGGGCGGTGTCCCGAAGACACCCAATCGTCGGCATTGACGTCAGACAAGAAGCTCACCTCTGAAATTGAGCGACTTTATCCACCGCTCATGCTGCGTTGCACAACCCTTGTTTCGGGATGGCTGGCAGGCGGAGGAGAGGCGAACAAGAATTGGTGAGGAGACCGCGCGACGACCTCGGATTCTGCCCTGATCCGGAAACCAGTGATTCACCATCCATCCCTAAAGATCGGCGTCCGGCGGGGGCAGGTCGGTCCGGCGGGGTGAAACGGAAACACCTGCTGTCCACTGTGGCGGCCGATTGATGAGGCGCCGCGCTGGCGCCCTTGAGAAGCAGGCCAGGCAAGGTATCCGATTGTGTCTGATGTCACCGGGACAGCACGATGGTTGGAGCCCTCGGCCGACATGGCTTCGAGGCGAAACATCTGGCTAGGCTGCCTGATTGCACTGACCGCGCTCCTGGTGTTGGGCAATCTCGCCAACGACGCCACGCTTGATGTGAGATACGGCTGGGACACCCGCGTCAATTGTGCGGCGGTGGATGCCTATGCCGCCGGGCTCGATCCCTACTTCGTCAAGAACCTGAAGGGCACCAAGCTCTCTTACCCCTATCTGCCGGTGACGCTGGAGGCCTTCCGACCCCTCTGCGCGGGCGGCATTCTGGTCGCTCATTACAGAGCTATCTTTCCCGTCCTTGCCGTCCTCTGCGGCCTCCTCTTGCCAGGTTTTCAGGGGCCTGGCCGAACGCGAACGAGCGCTCGCGAGGTCGGGCTCAGGGTGCTCTGCGCGCTCGGCGCCTTCGTCGGTTTCGAATGGGTGCAGGCGTCGGGCAATTTCGCGATCCTGAGCGGCGTGCTGACCGCGATCGCGCTGACGCTCCTGCTTTCTCTGCCCGCATCCGGAGCGGCGGAGGACCGCAGCTTTCCGTCGCGCCTCGCCGGCGCCGGGCTACTCGGCCTCGTGATGTCGTTCAAGCTGGTGTTCTTTCCCGTGCTGGCCGCGCTGTACTTCCTGCCGCTGCCGCGCGGCCGCAAGCTGACGCTGATCGCGATGGCGGCGTTCAGCTTCGCCTTGCCGATCCTGATATCGTGGCTGGCCTACCCCGATCTGTTCGCGAGCTGGCAGCTTGCGATGGCCGGAAAGATTCCTGACCAGCACCTCGTCGAGCTGTTCGAGAGCAATCCGTCACTGCTGCTGTTGGCGCGGGATCTGATGGGCCATGTGGGCCTGATCGATAGCAAGCCGGCGATCTTCGCAGCCTATGCAGTCGCCGCGACTGCACTGGTGCTCGGGCCGTTCGCCCTGTGCATCCTGCGCTTGATCGGAAACCGGCCGGCGCATGGAGGAGGTTCGCTGCCTGTGCGGCTGGATCGCTGGCTGATGGATCACCCCCGCGTGGCGATGCGCATCACGGTGCTGGCGATGTTTGCACTCTATCTCAGCTCGCCGCGTCTCAAGGAATATGCCTTCTTCGAGCTCGCGCTCTATGCCGCGATCCTGCTGGTCGATCTTTCGGCCGCGGCGCTCGCCGCCGCTCTCATCGTCGGTCTCCTGATGCCCTCGTTGATCTCCGTCGTGGGGACGTCCCTCGAGGGCAGCTTCATCCTGCTCTTCAGCGCGCTGATGTTGTTCTGGGTGCTGCTGCTCGACGCCGGTCAAGCGGGCCGGGTGCCGGACACGGTCCAGCTATAGCCGTGGCGGTGGTAGAGCCTGACATCCCCGAATCCGCCATCCGACAGCAGCGCCTCAGCCTCCGCGCGCGTGTAGTATTTCGCGTAGGCGGGATTGAGCTGGTCGTAGATGGTCAAGCGGCGAACGCTGCGCGGAAACTTCGCCAGCACCGAACGCATGTAGGACCGCATCGGTAGCGGCAATATGCGGCACAGCCCGATATAGGCCGTCAGCACCCATTCCAGACCATGCGACAGCACCACCAGCAGCCGGTGCGGCAGCAGGACGGTGAGCTTGCGCAGCGGGATCGCGAGCGACAGATAGGTCTCGTTGCCCTCGTAGCCATAGAGCCAGACGATACAGCGTCCGCCGGGGCGCAACGCATCGTAGGCCGCGCGAACCACCGGCGCCGGTTCGGGGATGTGATGCAGCACACCCATCGAAACCACATAGTCGAGCCCGAGATCCGGCGGCAATTGGTCGCCGGGCGCCTGCAGATAGTCGATGCGCTCCGCGCGTGCCAGCGTGTTGTCCTTCAGGACCAGCATGGCATCGGAGGGTTCGACCGCGACGACACGATCCGCCCCGGCATCGAGCAGCATGTTGACGATGCGCCCCGTGCCGCTCCCGATATCGGCGATCCGCTTGCCCTTGACCTCGTCGAGGGACAGCAACGGACCGAACAGATCGGCAAGCAGGTCCGCCGAGCCGTAATAGCCGGGGTTTTCGCGGAACGCGGTCCATTGCTCGCCGAAATCGTTGATCGTCTGGTCCTTCAGGTCCGGCATGCGTTCGCTCCCTACGCTCGGCGCGGCGAGGGGGCGGCAAGGCCCGTCAACCAGATGCCCAGCGTCAGGATCGGCCACAGCGCGAACGCATTGTCGCTCGTCGCCTCGCGATGCGCATTCCACAGCAGCCGGATTGCCTCCGGTTTCAGGAAGGGCGCAAAAACATCAGCCTCGCGGCCGAGCACCCGGTCGCAGATCGGCCGCAGCCCGCCGCGTCGCATCAGTTGTGCGATCGGCACGTTGAAGCCGCGCTTGCGCGACCATGCGGCCTCACCCGGCATGCCCAGGCGCTCGGCGAGTTTGCGCAACACGTATTTCGGCGCGCCCCTGGGCCAGGGATTGAGCAGCGAGACGTCGAGGCTGCCGGCGAGGTCCATGACCCGTCGGTCGAGGATCGGCACGCGCACTTCCAGACCGTGCGCCATGCTCATGGCATCGACCTTGGTGAGGACGCTTTGCAGATGGAAGCGCTGGTCGGCGATCAGCGCCCGATCCAGCAGATTGTCATGCGGCTCCGAGTAATATTCGGCGTATTCCGCGAACGGGTCGGCCGATGCAAGACCGGCCATCTCGCGGTCATAGATCCTTTCGGCGAGAAAGCGGGGAACCAGCCGCCGCCATTGCAGATGCGGGCTGTTGCCGGCTTCGCCGAGCCCGAGCGCGAAGCGGGCGAGCTGCGCTGCCGCCGGAAGCCGCTTCTCGTTGCCGCGCACCGCGGCATAGGCGAGGCGCCCGGTCAGGCCGGCAAGGCCGCGCGGGACGACGTGACGTGCGCGCTCAGCCATCATGGTGGCGGCATAGGTTTCATATCCGGCGAAAAATTCGTCGCCGCCGTCGCCGGACAGCACCACCGTGGAATGCCGGCGGACTGCAGCCGCCAGATGATAGAAGCCGAGCGCGCCCGTGTCGGCGCATTGGCCGTCGAAATGATAGACCACCGCCCGCAGCGCCGCCTCGGCATCCTCGCCCGCTTCCCCGTCGATGACGTTGAGCGACAGGCCGGCGGCGGTCGCGATCTGCTGCGCCACCGCGGTTTCATCATGGCTTTTCTCGGCGAAGCCGGCCGTGAACAGCGGCGGCTTCAAACCGAGGCGGCCGAGCGTGAGGCTGATCAGCGAACTGTCGATGCCACCGCTCTGCAGCACGGCGAGCGGCACGTCGCTCACCATCTGGCTCTTCACCACGGTCTCGATCGTCGATTGCAGCCGGACAACGGCTTCGTCGAGGTCGCGGATCACAGGCGCGCGCACCGGCCGCCAGAACCGCCGCTCCGTCCGCTCGCGGTCGGTAAATCCGATCATCGTGCCGGGCGGGAGCTGCTTGATGTCCTGGTACAGGCTCTGTCGCGTTCCCGGATGGCCCGCGGCGAGATAGGTATGCAGGGCCACGGCATCGATCCGCGCGGCGAGGTCACCGCTTGCCGTGAGTCCCTTGATCTCGCTTGCGAACAGGACGCGGCTGCTGCTTTCGGAGTAGTACAGCGGCTTGATCCCGATGCCGTCGCGCGCCAGGATCAGGCGGCGCTCCTGCCGGTCCCACAGGCCGATCGCGAAAAATCCTTCCAGGCGTTCGAACATCGCCTCGCCCCAGGCGAGGTAGGCGTAAGGGAGGATCTCGGTGTCGCAGGTGCTGCGAAAGCGGACGCCGAACGATCGCTCGAGCTCGCTGCGCAGCTCGTGATCGTTGTAGATCTCTCCGTTGTAGGTGACGACGATGCGCTCGGATGCATCGAGCATCGGCTGGCGCCCGGCATCGGAGAGATCGCGGATGGCGAGCCTGCGATGGGCGAGGCCGACGGGGCCGTCCAGCCAGTTGCCCTCGCCGTCCGGCCCGCGGTGCACCAGTGCGGCCGACATCGCCGCAACCGCGCGGCCGTCGGCGGGCCGCCCGTCACGATGAAAGACGCCCGCTATGCCGCACATCGCGTTCCCTCGCCGCGGGAGGTCATGGCCGCTGATTCATGATCTGCTTCAGCAGCACCGCGAGCAGTCCCATGGCGACGACGAGGATGCTGAGCAGGATCGCGCCGACGCCGAGGACGAAGGCGCTGACGAGCTGGAGGATGATGCCGCCGATCAGCGAGACCAGTGCGAGCGCCATGCACATCATCGCCAGCAGCACGAAGATCTTGAGCGGATTGTAGTAGGTGCAGGCCTCGAGGACGTATTGCAGGGTTCGAATGGAGTCGCGAAACAGGTTCACCTTGGAGCGCCCGATGCGCTCATTGTAGTCGATGTCGATGTAGTCGACGAACTTCGCGTTCATCATGTAGGCGAGCGTCAGCGACGTCGTGAAGCTGAAGAGGTCGCTGACATGGTCGAAATAGGAGATCGCGACCTGCCGGCCGAACACCCGCAAGCCGGAATTGATGTCGGGGATCTCGCGGTTGGCGGTGAATTCGACGATCGCCTTGAGGATGGCGCGCAACGGCGACTTCAGCATCGACTCGCGGTAATTGGGCCCGGTCCGGGCCCCGACGACCATGTCGAAACCCTGGTTGAAACGCGTGACGAGGGCCGGGATCGCTTCCATCGGGTAAGAGCCATCCGCATCGCTGATGACGATCGTGTCGTAGGATGCGGCGCGAATTCCATCCTTCAGCGAACGGCCATAGCCGATGTTGTGGGGATGCCTGAGCACCTTTGCACCGGCCTGTTCGGCAAGCTCTCCGGTGCCGTCGGCCGAACCATCGTCGACGATGATGATTTCGTAGGGGGTGAGCTGAGCGCCGTCGAGAGCCACCTTGGCTCGATCAATGGTTTCGACGATGCCGTTGCGCTCGTTGAGCGCAGGAATGACGACTGAGATCATAAGCGGCGTGCAATACAGGTGACGGATTGCCCGAAGAAGCTTCGCGAGAGCGGATCGAGCGCCCGCGACAGCGGCACGGCATATTTGTCGAACAGGGCGATCTGCCCGTTGACGGCGGCATCGTTCAGCGACTGATGCCGCTTCAGGCGATTGGCAAGCCACCCAAGTCCGCCGATCGGATTGAAGTAGTTCAGCCGGACCAGTTCGACCGGTTGATCGGCGAGCAGCTTGGCGAGGCGGGTCGTGGTGTAGCGGCGGCAGTGTCCTGCCAGGCGATCGAGATCGTTGTAGAGCAGCATCAGGGCGGGAACGCTGATCAGGAGATGGCCTCCGGGCTTGAGCACCTGCACCAGATTGGCAATTGCGGTGGCGTCATCCTCGATGTGCTCGAGCACATTGATGGTGAAGACCGCATCGACGCCTTGGGGAAACAGGGAACTCAGCTGATCGCGGACCAGAATGTCGCAGACGGCGAAGTTGCGATCGGGCATCGCCTTGGTGGCGCGTTCGACGCTTTCGCGGTCGTGGTCCACGCCGCAATACGCGCCGAGCTCTCCGAGCACTCTGCTGTAGAGCCCATGCCCGAAACCGACCTCGACGATCGCACCCTTCAGGTAGGGGCGGAACTGGTCGATCACCCAGTTCATGTAGTTCTGCGCGTCGGCGATCGCGCTCGAATAGGTGTCGGCCCCGACCTTCAGGCTTTCCGTCGTCGACTGGGCGGGAAAGGAAGTCTGAGCCATGGAGTCTGCGCCTTGTTCTCGCCCGGGTTAGCAGCGAGCGCCCCATTTCTCAAGGACATGTGGGGCATAATCGCCTTAAAGTTGACCGCGCTCGGCCTAGCGGCGACGTCGCGTCCGGCGGAGGCCTGGTGTCCGAAGCGTGATCGGTGCGTGCGAGATCGTGTGACACGCTGAGGTTGACGGCCCCGTGGCGGCGCCGTACTAATGGTCATTATTGCCAGAAGTTACCATTACACGTTGCGTTGATTGTCGAACATTTTTTTGAAGGCCGCCGGTCTTGGCGGCTGCTGGAGGATTGCATGGCCAGGAAACAGACGCCCAAGCCACCATCAAAAACGTCCGTGGTGAACCTGGATGGGCAGGATCATCGCTTCGAACTCCTTGCCCCCTTGTCCGATGCTGCACCCTTGGTGGCCGACGTCACGCCCCAGGTCATCACCGCTGCAAAAGTATCGGCGATCGCGCGATATGACTGGAAAAATCGCGGCGTGGCCTGCATCGGCTACACCGAAGGCATGGCGGTGGCTTACGCGTCGGCCTACGCGCGATTGCAGGCGCATGATCCCGTCGCGGATCGCATGGCGCGCGCCTTGGAACCTGCATTCCATTCCCACGGCCATCTCAAGGGAGATGCTCTCAGCTGGTATAGCGACCAGTTGAGGGCCATCGGCATGGGCACGGCGACCGCTGTCGAGCGCTTGCGAGCCCTGTTCGTCCTGCTGCTTGGTCTTGGCATGCGGGAGAGCAGCGGGCGTTGCTGCGAAGGACGGGACCGGAGCGCCAACAACCGGGCGGCCAACACCGCGGAGGCGGGTCTGTTCCAGATGAGCTTCGACCTCGTTGCGCCGCGTGCCGAATTGCTCGACGTCTTCCACCATTATCAGGATCATCCCGGCGAGGGGCTCCGCGAGATATTCGAGGTGGATATGCGGCCGCGCGAGAACGACCGCGACCGCGAGAATTTCGGCGATCCGGCTTCCCCGGGCTTTGCCTTTCAAAAGCTCAGCAAGGAATGTCCGGCCATGGTGGTCGAGATCGCTGCGCTGGGGCTGCGGGAGGAGGCGGGACATTGGGGGCCGATCATCAATCGTGCCGCCGAGGTGCGGTCGGCGAGCAAGGAGCTGATGCTGGCGGTGGAACGGATCGTCGATGCGCCGGCGATCGCGGCAGCCGGGCCTGCCGCCCGGGCGCTCGGCGCGGGCGCGACGGTGAGCCGTGCTGATCTGGCCCGCCGTTTTTCGGCACCGGTCCGTCTTGCCACTCTGCTGCCCATCAACAATGGACTCTCGAGCGCCAAGGAGGAGACGATGATCTCGCTCCTCGGTTCGCCTCATATGCCGCTTACGACCGTCGGACAGAACGAGCGCGCATCCGATCTCGTCAAGCGCAACGTCGTGCTGGAGCGGATGTCTCCGCTATTTCGCCTCACCGGCATCAAGCCGGCCATCGACGACGTGAAAGCCGTTCTGGCGAAAGCTTTCGCGAAGGAGCCGGATCTCGCGAACGTTCTGTCGACCGAAGGCATGCTCAGCGTGCGCATGCGCAAGCCGACCAATGGTTCGGTCAGCACCCACATTTCCAATCACGCCTGGGGAACGGCGGTGGATTTCAAGGTCGTCGGCTTCGACGCGCCCGCGAACACCGGCGGGAGCGTGCCGGCGTTCATCGCGCTCCTCATTCCGCTTTTCAACAAGGCGGGTTGGTACTCTGGCGTCGGCTTCCGCGACACCATGCATTTCGAAGTCTCGGAGGAGCGCGTCCGGGAATGGGCGAAGAAAAAGGTTCTGAAATAGGCCCGGCGTGAGCTGACGTCGTCAGCGGCGCAGAACGTTTCGATCGTGACAGCGCTGAGTTCCGGGAGGGGCTTTCGATGCAGCGGATTGTCTTGGGGCGGGTGAAGCCGACGCTTTCACTTCCGCAAGCGCTCGACAAGATCAGGGCCGGAACGAGAGCCGTGGTCGTCGGTGACGGTCATGGATCGAGGGTCGTCACGGCCGGTGACATTTTCGAAGCCATGAATGAGGCGCTTGATGCGGGCAAGGACCCAAAGAGCGTTGAGATCGGCGAGGTGAAGCCGACCCTCCCGAGAGTTGCGGTGGAAGCACCGCCCGTCACGACAACCGACAGGTTCGGACCACCGGGATCGCGGCCGTCGTTGACTTTTCCGGAAGAAGATCGATTTCGCTCGCTCCTGATGGCCAAGGACGGCGGCAAGGAGCCGCGCTACCTCGTCGAGGAGATCGGTCCCGAGGGGGCGGTGATTGTGACCTCGTCCGAAGCTTTCGCCGGCCACCTCGCTAAGAGCCTGACCATCTGCAAATGCGCGGGCGAGCCCGTCCATCGTTTCGAACCGGATCAGGTCAGGGTGCCCGGCGTCTGCAACAGGCCCCACGGCAGGCCGGTCACTTGCAGCCAGGCGGGCATCGTGTGATCGGCGCGTTCAGCTGGTGATCGCCACCCTGGCGGTCGGCCCGATCACGATCTTCGGCGCGCCCCCATGTTGCGCGGAGCCATGAATGGCCTAGGGATCAATCTTCAATGTCCGCTCGCGATCGCTGCCCGCAACGCAGGGTGCCGTCAGAGCTCGTGGTGCGGGCAGCCGGGGTCGAACCGGCACAGCGCTTGCGCACCGAGGGATTTTAAGTCCCTTGCGTCTACCAATTCCGCCATGCCCGCTTGATCCAACGAGATCAAATACTTAAGTCCATCCTTGGCCGTCTGGAATTGGCGCTTTTTGGGCCCGGAGGGACGGTTCTTCCTTAAGCGAGCCGGGCGCACAAGGCAAAGCCTCAATCCGGACATCTGGTGTTGCTTTAGGCATTCTCAATCCACGGGGACTATTCATCCGGCATGGCTGCTTCGTTTTTCACATCGCCGCGCGGCTTCGGCGCGCTCCTCGCGCTGCTTGCGGCTGGCGCCGGCTTGTCCGGCTGCGCCAGCATGAGCGAGACGATCGCGCCGGCCTTCGCCGATCCCGCCAAATACGAACTGTACGACTGCAAGCAGCTGGAGGCCGAGCGCAAATTGCTCGCCAAGCGCACCGACGAGTTGCGGGGGCTGATGGAGAAGGCCGAGACCGGGGCCGGCGGCGCCGTGGTATCCGAGCTCGCCTATCGCAACGATTATGTTGCCGTGCGCGGGTCGTCGCAAATGGCCGAGGACGCCTGGCGCCGCAACCGGTGCCGGGAAACGCCGCCCGAGGCGACGCCGCCTGCCACGCCATTGTCGCCTGCGGCGATCGCCAGGCCCGCTTCGAAACCCGGCAAGGCGTCGCGCTGAGGCGCGGCGCCGGCGGCGCTTCGCATCAGGGCCGCCAACCGTAAATCCAGTCCTGCCGCGCCAGCATGCGGTCCGGGCCGAGCGCGCGGATCGCAAGATCGCGCGCGGCCGCCAGCGGTCCGCCGAGATGATAGATGCGGCCCTGCTGCCGCGCGGTCCGCTGCACGCGCCGCACCCGCGCCTGACGGGCACGGCCGTATTGCGTCAGCGCAGCACTGATGCCCGCGCTGCTCTCGGCGGCTTCAAGGCTGAGGTGCCGGGCGAGCACCGCGGCATCCTCGATCGCCATGCCGGCGCCCTGCGCTGCAAAAGGCAGCATCGCATGCACGGAATCGCCGAGCAGCGCCACCGCACCCTTGCTCCAGGGGCAGCCGTCGGGCACGCCGAACAGCGCCCATTTCCGCCAGCTGTCGACCGTGGCGAGCATCATGCGCGCCGAGGCGGGCCAGCGCGGCGCGGCGAAGGCATCCATCACCTCGAGCGGATCGCCGGGCGTGCTCCAGCCCGGCCTGTTCCAGGTGCCCGGCAACACGGCGACCACGTTGATCTGGCGTCCGCCCGCGATCGGATAGGCGACGAGATGGGCATTCGGGCCCATCCACAGCTGCACCCGGCGCGCGGTGTAATCCTTCGGCAGCTGCGTGGCATCCAGCGTGCCGCGCCAGGCGATCAGCCCGGAGAAGCGCGGCTGCACCTCGGGAAACAGATGCTGGCGCACGGTCGACCAGATGCCGTCGGCGCCGATCAGCGCGCTGGCGAGATCGCTGCGGCGGATCGTGCCGCTGCGATGGACCACCGTGAGCCCCTTGGCATGGGGTGCGACGTCTTCGAAGGTCGCGCCGAGCTTCAGGTCGATGTCGGGATGCTCGGCCACGGCGCCCGCCAGCGCCGATTGCAGGTCGGCGCGGTGGATCACCCAATAGGGGGCGCCGGCCCGCAGCGAGGCGGCTTCGCCGAGCGGCATGCGCAACAATTCGCCGCCGGCCCGCGCGCTCATGATCGAGACTGCCTCCGGCGTGACGGCGCGCGACGTGAGGCGCTCGGCGAGGCCGAGCTCGACCAGCACGCGGCTGGCATTGGGGGAGAGTTGCAGGCCTGCGCCGACTTCCTCGAGCCGCTCGGCCTTTTCCAGCACGACGATTCGGAAGCCACGGGCTGCCAGCGCCAGCGCAGCCGTCAGTCCACCGATGCCGGCACCGGCGATGACAATCGTGCGGGAGAGCGCCACCCCTGACCGAAGGGCGGGGTCAGGCCACCTTGTCCTTCAGGACGCATTCCGGCGGGCGGGCTTCGCCGGCCTTCAGGTCGGCGGCGAAACGGTACAGCGTCGAGCAGTAGGGGCAGATGATCTCGTTGTCGTTGCCGAGGTCCAGGAAGACGTGCGGATGGTCGAACGGAGGGTTGGCGCCCACGCACATGAACTCTTGCGAGCCGATCTCGATGACGGGGACACCGGCATCGTTATGGAAGTGCGGGACAACATGGTCGGACATCGTAACTCATCCTGGAGTGGCAATGGCGGCAGACACAATCAAGACCTGACGCGGCATCTTTAAGGCGCCGCGGACCATACTGGCGGGTGTGGATGATTGCTAGTCCAGCGGAACCGAAAGGTTCGCAATTGCCCCATGCTCATTTGCTCATGCAAATTCGACACAATCTTGAGGCCTGAGAGAAGCCCTTCTTTCGTCGGGGACGTTGTGTCGCAATTTTGGCATACTATGTCTCTGGGACGAGCAAATTGCGCCGAACGACGAATCTTGAGGCGCAGACGATTTCAGGGATCGCCGGGCTTTTCCACATGAAGTGGCTGCGAATCAGCACAGCGTTGACCGGTATCGCGGCGTGCAGCTTCATGCTCGCGCAGGTAGCACCGCACGCCCGTGAGGCCGGCGCGATCCTCGCCGCCCAGGATGATCCAGCCGTGCTCTCCGAGCTCAAGCTCGACCAAGTGCTGCGGCACAATGACCGCCTGGTCCAGGACCACGTCGAAGCCGCGCTCGCCGCCGGCGATGCCGATCTCGCCGACAGTTTCGTCGCGCTCGCGCGTGACCGCAATATCGCGCTGCCTGACGACCTCTTGAGCCGCGTCAATGACGCGGTCAAGGCCGAAGGTTCCAGCTCGCATTTCGCCAAACGGTTCGCCACCGGGCTCGTGACCGGCAATGCCGACGACGTCGCGAGCCTGTCCGGGACGGTGGCGGGCGATCTCTTCGTGATCGGCGACATCAGGGACGTGGTGCGCGAGGGCAAGCATCTGGCCATGGGCGAGGATACCGACCGCCTCGTGCTCGGGTTGGCGGCCGCGGGCCTTGCGGTGACGGCGGCCACCTACGTGTCCGTCGGCGGTGCTGCGCCGGTGCGCGCCGGACTGACGCTGGTTAAGGATGCGCGCAAGGTCGGGCGGCTCGGCGAGGGGCTCGCCGTCTGGGCCGGCCGTTCCGCGCGCGACGTCGTCGACACGCCGGCGCTGCGCAATGCGGTGGTATCGGGCTCGGTGCTGCGGCCGCGCGATACCGTCAGCGCGATCAAGGCCGCGTTCCGGGCGGAGAAGGCCGGTGCGCTGGTCCGGCTCGGCAAGGACGTCACGCGCGTCGCGGAGAAGACCGGCACGCGCGGGGCGATGGATACGCTCCGCATCGCCGAAGGCCCCAAGGACGTCGCGCGCGCGGCGCGGCTTGCCGAAGCGCAGGGCGGCAAGGCGCGCGCGATCATGAAGCTGCTCGGCCGCGGCGCGCTGCTGCTGATCGGCGGCGCGTTCGATCTGGCGCTGTGGCTGTTCGGTGCGGCACTGACGCTGTTCGGCCTTCTCTCGTCGATCAAGGCGACCACCGAACGCCTGACCCAGGCCTGGTGCGATCGGAAGAGAGCGCGGCGCTTACGCCGGGCGCGGATCGCAGCCGATACGGCTCTGGCAAGCACGGCCGTCACGGCCTAAGATCAATCACTCCCCACAACACTACGGAACTGCTGATGCCGAGCTTTCACAACGGCGCCGTTGAAATTGCCTATCTCGACGAAGGCGAGGGCGATCCGATCATCTTGGTGCACGGCTTCGCCTCCAGCAAGAACGTCAACTGGGTCTATCCGACCTGGGTCTCTGAGCTGCGCAAGAACGGGCGCCGTGTCATCGCGCTCGACAATCGCGGCCATGGTGAAAGCGAGAAGCTCTACGAGCCCGCCCAATATTCGATTCCCGTGATGGCCGGCGACGTGCTCGCGCTGATGGATCATCTCGCCATCCCGCAGGCCGATATCATGGGCTATTCGATGGGCGGCCGGATGACCGCCTGGCTCTCGCTCAACGAGCCGCAGCGGCTGCGCTCGGCGATCCTCGGCGGCATCGGCATCGGCGGCCTGATCGAGGGCACCGGCCCCGGCGAGAACGTCGCCGAGGCGCTGGAAGCGCCGGATCTCGACGACGTCACCGATCCCGTCGGTCGCACGTTTCGCGCGTTTGCGGACCAAACCCGCTCCGACCGCCGCGCGCTCGCCGCCTGCCTGCGCGGCACGCGCGATCTCATGACGAGAGACGAAGCCGCGCGCATCGACGTGCCCGTGCTGATCGCGGTCGGCTCGACCGACGATGTCGCAGGAAGTGCCAGCGCGCTCGGAGCGATCATCCCGGGCTCGGAAGTGCTGGACATTCCCAACCGCGACCACATGCGCGCAGTGGGCGACAAGGTGTACAAGAATGGCGTGCTGGAGTTTTTGGCCCGGCGGGGATGAGGCGACGGCGACCAGCTGGAGTTCTTGCAAGCGTCATGGCGAGAGGTCGGGTCGTCGGCTCAGGGCGAGACGCGGACATCTCGAGTCCAGCATGGTATAATCGAAGCTCGCTAGAAGCTGCGAGCAGGAAGATGCCACGCGCACTGACAGCCGAAGAGCGTGACTTGATCGTCTATATTCTGGGGCCGTCGTCACCTTCGAATGGCCGTTTCCACCTCGTCGAGGAAATGAACGACGGTGGAATGGGTAGTATTCGCTTCGTCGGCAGCCCAGACCGACGCTTCGGCAGGTGTGTCGGTGAAGCCGAATTCCATGATGCAGATGGCGTGATCGTCTCAGTCGCGCTCAATGTCGATCAGCGAGGGGAATTGTTTGAGCTCGATCTGTGGAAAGTGGATTTTTCGCCATTGCAGCGCATCGCAGATCTCGCTGAACTTCGCGCCGTAACATCAAGTCGCCACGGAACTTCAACCTGAGCGAAGCTCAAAGCCTATTTGAAGTTCAGCCCGTAGGATGGGTAGAGCTCTTGCGAAACCCATCATGCTTCGTCAGCGGCGAACGGATTGATGGGTTTCGCTGGCGCTCTACCCATCCTGCGGGCTGGAGCTCAGTTTCCTGGCGCCCGAACTTCGGTGACGACCGATGCTTCACACCGCCTTGTCGCTGAACCCAGCGGCAAGCGTGGTGAGGAACGACATGACGCGTTGCGTGCGCAGGGGCGGGCGGCGGTCGGAGGTCCGCAGCATCCATAGCGGTTCTCCAGACGCGCGCCAGGGCGCAAGCACTTCGACCAGCCGGCCGGCGCGAAGGTCTTCCTCGACGAGCCACGCCGGCCCCCAGCCGACCCCGAACCCATTCACCATCAAAGCGAGCGAAGCGTGCGCGTCGTCGCAAATGTGCTTGGGCTTGGGCGTGACGCGAATGGCTCCTTTGCCCCGCGGGTTGGCAAAGCGCCAGGTCAGGATCTGACCGTTCGCGGGATTCCGGAAGCCGACGTGGTCGTGCGCAGAAAGCTCGTCCGGACTAGTCGGCGTGCCGCGCGCTTTCAGATAGGCAGGCGAGGCGCAAGCGATCCAGGAGAACGTGCAAAGACGCCGCACGTGATGGCCGGGCGCGCGGTCGAGCGGCCCTGAACGGATTGCGATGTCGACGCCTTCCGCCGCGAGATCGAGAATCTCGTTGCGGAATTTGACTTCGATCTCGATTTCCGGGCGTTCCCGCAGGAACGCGGGCAGTCGCGGCAGGATGCAGGCGCGCGCGAACGAGGCGGGGGCGGTCACGCGCACCCGTCCGCCCTCGTCGCGCGCGACTTCGCCGAGCGCGGATTGGACACGGGCGAGACTCTCGACCAACGCGCGTCCCGCCGCCATCAGCCTGTCGCCCTCCTCAGTGAGCGCCAACGAATGGGTGGAGCGATGCAAAAGCCGCAACCCGCGCGCCTTTTCGAAGCGGGCGACCGCCTTGGACATCGCCGAGGTGGTCGTCCCCGCCCGCCGCGCGGCTTCGGCAAAGGAGCCCGCCTCGACGACGCGGACGAAGGCGAGGAGACGCGAGAGGTCGGGAGGCAAAGTCGTTGTGGACATGTAGTCCACATAGTCATGGCTGTGTGGTCACTACAAGGGCCATTCCCGAACGGCTACATGCAGAACGTCAGCGCGCATTCTGCGGCGCTGGGAACGCGAGACGTCCCATGAACCTCATCGAAATCACCCTGCAAGCCCTTGATGCCGCCGAGCGCGCGATTCCGCCCGGCCAGCCGGTCTATATGCTCAATCTGCTGCGCTACCGCGCCCATGCGCATTACGAGGACGGATTCGACGCCGCGCCCTGCTCAGGCCGCGAAGCCTTTAACGAACGCTACAGGCCGGCATTCCGGCGTCTGGCGGCCGGTAAGCCGCTGGTGCGGATGTTCTCCGGACCGGTCCTGGCGAGCCTCGTCGGCTCGCCAAGCGAACGCTGGGACGAAGCGGCAATCAATGAATACGGCGATTTCGCCACCTTCCGCTCGATCGTCGACACCGAGACCTACCGGCGCGAAGTCGCCCCGCATCGGCACGCGGCGCTGGAGGATTTCCGGCTGATCGCGCTCGCCAAGGCGGTGTGAAAACATGGGGGCGAATGAATGCGCTCGCTGCTTGGACGAAGCCAAGCGCGAGGACGCTTCATCCAAATCTCATCAGCATAGAGGCCAGCGCGTAGGATGGGTTGAGCCCTTGCGAAACCCATCATGCTTCGTCAGCGGCGAACGGATTGATGGGTTTCGCTGGTGCTCTACCGATCCTGCGGGCTTTACGGAGGGTAGGGCTCCGACCATTCAGCTTTCGCCAAAACAGCCCCCGTGCTGGCTTTAGCGATGACCTCGTAGGTATAGAGGCCAGAATTACACGGGCCCCAGGTCCTCAAGCTTTCGGATTTTATGAGGTGATCCGAGGGAAGCGGTATCTCTTGGCCGCCCATCTCGTAGTCCTTCTCTCTGCGAAACCTCACTATGACCGTGCGGGTCTCCGCTGGAACGTGCTTGAGCCGAATCTCGGGATTTGGAAAAACGGTCGTACAGGGTTTGGTCGGCCCAAATGAGAATTGGATCTTCATCCCCTCGTCGGCGCTGGCCGAGAAGTAGAAAGCTGATATCGAAATCGCGAGCAATAAATAAAACTTGGCCAAATGATCTGTGCTCCAAAGGGGCAAGACTATCGGCTCAAGCGGCGTCTGCCTAGGTCTATCGCCCCGTTCGCTACCTTCAAGAAAGTGCGGCAGCTAGGAGAGAGGCCGCCGATTGGGCGACCTCCTGCTGGCGCTTCTAAGGCTTCTTGATGCAGGTTCTCTTTCGGCCGGATCCGCCTTTGATCGCTTGACCCGTCGTCATATTCGTGTCGCTACCGCCAGTGACTTTCTTGATCTTTCCTGGCCCACACGTGCCGTCATCGACGAGCACACTCTGACCGGCCGGCAGCGTCCCTGGCGCGGGCTCAGATGTGAGCTGCGCACGAGCCGAGGTTGCAATCATGACAAAAGCTATAACACAAAGTATCTGCTTCATTGTTCGCCCTCAGGCTGAAGGACGGCAAACCTACCAAACGCTTGACCTCCGTAAATGGGGCGCGGGGGTCATGCTTAAACAAGAGGCCAACCCCCGATGCCCCTTCAACCAATCTCACCGCGCCTTGCCGTCCTCCCCAACCCTCCGCCCCACCGCCATCAGCACCACGAACGTCGCAACCCACACCATCCTTGCGCCGTAGCGGTCGTGGGGGCCGGAGATGACGGCGCAGATGAAGGCGTTGCCGAGCAGAGCGAGGGTCACGGTTGCCGCCAGCAGTGTCAAATCGTCGAGCCGGCGGTGTGCCAACGCGCGGCCGAGCAGGGCAACCAGCGCCAGCATCGAGGCCAGCGCGACCGGGACATGCAGCCAGTTCACATAGTCGAAATTGATGCCCCAATTCTGCTGACGCGCCGCGCGCATCGGCGCCGCCTGCGAAGGCACGTAGCGCTCGATGATGCCGCGGGTGTGGGGGATCCAGCCGTTGGTGCCTTCGCCGGTCGCGACATGCAGCAATTGCTGGCCCATCGCGCGCAGCGCGGCGCCGGCCTGCCAGAGCGGATAGTCCTTCAGCGACTGCACGACGATGCTGCCCATCTCGTCGTTCAGGCCTTCGAAACGGCCGAGCGCGTTGAACACGCTCTTGCCCCACAGGAATTCGTCGGCGGTCGCCGGCAATTCGTTGCGATAGGGACAGAGCTTGTAGCGCTCGCGCGGGCAATGGTCGTTCAGATATTGCGCGACGATGCCGTCCTGCATCATGCGCCCGAACGCGACGCCGGTGCCACCGGGCGTCCAGGCGACCTTGCCTGACAGCGCATAATTCGCCGAGACCAGCATCACCGCGCCCGCGACGATGGTGAGGCTCGCCTGCGCCAGGCCGGCGACCGGCAGGCGATCCTTCAGAAACGGCCGCACCATCCAGCCCGCGACGCAGAGGCCGAGCAACACGCCGAGCGTGGCGCTGTGGGTGGCCGCGGCAAAGGCGGTGAAGACGAACAGCGCGATCTTTTCCAGCGTCGAGGTGCGGCCGGCGCCGACGACCAGCAGAAACAGCGACAGCACCGCGAGCCCGGCAAAGATGTCGGTGAGCAGCATGCTCGCAAGCCAGGGCAGCGCGGTCGACACGATCAGGCAGAGGCTGATCGCGACGAAGCGGAAGGTCTGCATCATCGAGAGCACGCGCAGGGTGAGCTGCAGCAGCCACAGCGTCGCCAGCGACTGGACCCCGAGGTTGATCCAGAAACCGAAGCTCTCGCCGTAGTGCAGATAGAGCCCGAACACCGTGGAGCGGCTGGGAACGAGATAGCCCTCGTACCAGCGCGCCAGATAGCCGCCGGTATCCCATTGCAACAGCGGGTAGCCGTTCCAGAACGCCGGCGCGATCATCAGCAGCGGCAGGGCGACCGCCGCCAGACGCAGCCAAAGCGTACCCGCGGCGCGCGCGCGCAGTTGATCGGTGGTGATGCTCAAATCCGCTTCCCGTCCCCGGTTCCGACCATGCTCGCAATAGCCGCTCGGAGAGAATTCACCAATAGTCTGAAGTCGCCCGGCTTGAATTTGGCAAAACTCTGACCACTTTGAGCCGACCTCGCTGCTTGGGGTCGTCGAAAGAAGCTGTTGTGTTTCAACGTCTTGATATGCATTCGCGAGGCAAGGCGCTGTTCACTCCCAGGCAAGCCGGTCAGGACTTCGGCGCCTAGACTATGCTATAGAACCGGTCAAACGAGCCCACTCGAAGAACAAATCCCAAAGAGCAAATCATGGCAGTGCATCAGGTCAATCCGGGAGGAAAGCTCGCATCGCTCGATCCGATCTGGGATCGGATCCGGGGCGAGGCGGAGGACATCGTCCATCGCGAGCCCGAGCTTGCGACCTTCATCTATTCGACGGTGCTGCATCACAGCCGTCTGGAGGATTCGGTGATCCACCGCGTCGCCGACCGGCTCGATCACTCAGCTCTGTCGGGCGACCTCGTTCGCCAGACCTATGACGAAGCGCTGCGCGACGATCCCGATCTCGGCAACGCCTTCCGCGCCGATCTCGTCGCCGTCTACGACCGCGATCCCGCGACCTCGCGCTTCATCGATCCCTTGCTTTACTTCAAGGGCTTTCACGCCATCCAGACCCATCGGCTGGCGCACTGGCTCTATCTGAAGGGCCGCAAGGATTTCGCGTATTATCTGCAGAGCCGCGCCTCCGCGGTGTTCCAGACCGACATCAATCCCGCCGCGCGCATCGGCCGCGGCATCTTCCTCGACCACGCCACCGGCTTCGTCTGCGGCGAGACTGCCATCATCGAGGACGACGTCTCGATCCTGCACGGTGTCACGCTCGGCGGCACCGGCAAGGAGAACGAGGACCGTCACCCGAAGATCCGCCACGGCGTGCTGATCGGCGCCGGCGCGAAGATTCTCGGCAACATCGAGATCGGCCATTGCGCGCGCATCGCCGCCGGCTCGGTCGTGGTCAAGCCGGTGCCGCACAACGTCACCGTCGCGGGCGTGCCTGCCAAGGTCGTCGGTGAGGCCGGCTGCGCCGAGCCCTCGCGCACCATGGATCAGATGATCAACGCGATGGGGCTTTGAACTCGCGTGCAAGGGCCGGATTCTCCGGCCCTTTTCGTCCCCAAATTGTTTGGCAATTCATGCTGGCGGTTCGCCGCGTCTCGTCCTAAAACGCGGCCTGCCAATTTCGATCGGAGACTTGCCGTGGACGTCAAAGAAGTCAGAAAGCTCGATGCGTATCTGAAGCGCGTATTCGGCAATCCCAAGATCCGCGTCGTGCCGCGGCCGAAGAAGGACGATTCCGCCGAAGTCTATATCGGCGAGGAGTTCATCGGCGTGCTCTTCGTCGACGACGAGGACGACGATCGCTCGTTCCAGTTCCAGATGGCGATCCTCGAGGACGATCTGGTCGATCAGGAATAATTCTGCACCGCCACTTCGGCCGCGCGCCCCGGACGCAGCGCAGCGCCCCTTCGGCGGTGCGCTGCAGAGCCGGGGCCCATGCAACGGCGGAGCTCGGGGCCTTCTGGATCCCGGCTCTGCGCAGCAGCGTAAGAACGCTGCAGCGCGTCCGGGACACGCATCGAAATCGAGCGCGCTCTCTCCACATCGTCATTGCGAGCGAAGCGACTTGTCCGCCGAAGCCTTGGCAAAGGCGGAAGCAATCCAGGAATCTTTCCGGAGAGGGATTCCGGATTGCTTCGCTGCGCTCGCAATGACGAACAGCAGCTTCACAACTGCCCCATGACGACGTCAAAACGCCAAATTCGACTTCGAAAAATACGAACAATCACAGGCGCTTGGTTACTGTGCATGGGGTTGTTTTCGCAGTTTTGGCTTCGGGAGCCAGGGCGCGCAGCCCCGCTCACCCCTTCGGCCCGCGCAGCTGCGCCGTCAGCCTGTCCATCGCCTCCGCCACATCGTGCCACTGCGACAGCCAGCTCCGCGGATAACGGAAGGTGAGGTCGGCACCGCCGACCCGGCGCTCGGACAGGCACATGCCGGGGGTGGCCGCATCGCGGGTGCAGCGCGCGGTCAGCGCGGGGCTGGCAGCGGAATAGAAGTCCTCGCTGCCGTAGGGCGTGTCGGCGCGGAACATCCGCATTGTCAGCCCGTCCACCGGCGTCGCCGCGGCCGGGTCGAGGTAGCGCGGATAGATCGTGGCTGCCCGCTGCTCGGGCGAGAGCGCATCGTGATGGGCTGCGATCGACATGAAGATGCGGTCGATCGATTGCACCGCCGCTTCCACCGTGTCGGCGGTGACGTGCTTCGGCGCGCTGGGCGGCTCGAGCGACGGATAGAGGAAGTCGAGATCGATGCGCTCCTGCGGCCCGGAGTGCCGCTGGATCTTCATGCGGATCGCCGTCACCGGCAGGTTGAACAGCGTGCCGCCGACGCTCACCGGCAGCTTGTCCGGGGCGTCCGCGCCGCGTGTGCCCCAGGTCGGCCACAACAGATAGGCGACGAGCGCGACTGCGCCGACCGCGGCAATGCCGCCGAGCACGATCGGGACGGCATGCGCCCAGATGCGCGTCGAGGTGCGCGTGCGGGGGGACCTGGGGGGAGCTGCCGAAAACACCGTCATGAGTCTTTGCGAGGCCGGGCCGGAAGTCGGCCGATGGCCGACGAATCAGCGGCGAATATGCCATGCGGCGGCGATATCGCGCAGCGTTCCGGGCTGCGGGGGGCGGGGACCGCCCTGCGCCGACGGGACGGCGGCGTTAACCTTCGCTTAAGGATAATGTAGCGTTAACCAGCACGATTTGTCACAGGAAGGCGGTGGCGTTGCGTAAGGGCGGACCGTTCCGATGACACCTGAAGCTTTCAATACCCTGTTCTCGATCTGCATCGGTTTCGCGCTCGCGGGCGCGCTCGTGAACGGATACCAGGCGCTGGCGCAGCGGCCCGCCGGCTTCGGCCTGTTGCAGGACGGCGTGGCGCCGAAGACCTTCGCTGCAGTGCCGTTCCTGGTGTTCGCCGCGCCCTTCATCATCATGCGCAACACGCTGCGCGGCATGCGGGTGGAAAGCCGCCGCGCCGAATTCGTGATGATGGCGACCGTCATCGCCGGCTTCTGGAGCATGATGAGCGGCACCTTCTTCCTGATGACGCTGCGCGCCGCCGGCGTTCTGGGCTGACGCCCGCGCATCGAGCGCTGCCGGCGCCTTTGCCTCGCGGCTGCCGTTTCGCTATGCCAGTGGTCAACGCGACAGGAGACCTCCATGGCGATCTACGAGCTCGACGGGCAGGCGCCCGATCTTCCCGCCGACGGCAATTATTTCATCGCTGAGACCGCGACCGTGATCGGCCGTGTGCGCCTGAAGCCGGGTGCCAGCGTCTGGTTCGGCGCGGTGCTGCGCGGCGACAATGAATGGATCGAGATCGGCGAGGGCGCCAATGTGCAGGATGGCTCGACCTGCCACACCGATCTCGGCTTTCCCCTCGTCATCGGAAACAACTGCACGGTCGGCCACAACGTCATCCTGCACGGCTGCACCATCGGGGAGGGCGCGCTGGTCGGCATGGGCTCGATCGTGATGAACGGCGCGAAGATCGGCCGCAACAGCATCGTCGGAGCCGGTTCCGTCATCACCGAGGGCAAGGAATTTCCCGAACGTTCCCTGATCATCGGCTCACCGGCGCGCGTGATCCGCACGCTCGACGATGCCCAGGTGCAGAAGATGGGGAGTGCGGCCAGATTCTATGTCGCCAACGGTCCGCGCTTCACGAAGGGCCTGAAGCGGATCGGTTAAGTGCCTTCGGACTCGCTTGCTTCCGTCGCGCTCGCAACCCTCTCGTGACCCGCCGACCATAATGCGTGCTCGTCGCTGCCATCCGTATAGGGATTTGCTTCGGCGGGGATGTTTTCGCGCGCCGCGCGTTCGCCTTCCGCAAAGGGGTCGCGATCCGTCATCGTGACTTTGCCTTCCTGTTGTTGGAGTCGTGGTGATGAGCTTGTGCGCGTCGAATTGCGCTGCTGGTTCAAGCTCAGGCGGCGGCAATTGTTCCGGAACCGGACTTCGCAACGGCGGTTGACCGGTGAAGGAGATTTCCGATGGCCGCCTCGTCCGCAACCGCCTCGCTCAAGACCATGATCACGATCTTTGCGCTCGCGGCGATGCCCGCCATAGCTTTTGCGCAAGCGGGTGGCGGGTCTGCCGGATCGACCGGCGGCGCTGCGGGATCGAGTGGAGGCGTCGCCAATTCGTCGGCCCCACCGCCCGGCACGAACAGCCTCGGCACGGCTCAATCGTCAGGGTCAGGCGGCGGAGGCGCCGCCGCCACCGGCGGTGGAACAGATGCGGCCGTCGCCGCCGAGAATCGTTTGCTCGACAAGAAGCTCAAGAGCATCTGTCGCGGCTGCTGAATTCTCGCGGGGAAGTGAGGCAGTGTGGCTGTCCGGAATGCCCCGATAACGTTAGCTTGGTCCCCGCTTTGAAGCGTGGAGCGTTTCCACGCAGAGGATCGAGTGATGTTACGCAGGATGATGATGGCGGCGCTGGCCGTTGCGGCGATCGGCTTGTCGGTGCCGCATGCGGCCGAGGCGCGCGGATTTGGACACGGTGGCTGGGGCCACGGTGGCGGCTGGGGCCATGGCGGCCACTGGCACGGCGGCGGTTTCTGGCCGGGCGTGGGGATCGGGGCGGGCATCGCCGGTGCCGGCCTGTACGGCGGCTATTACGGCTATGGCTACGGCTACCCCTATTACGCCGTTCCCGACGATTATGGTCCCGCCTATAACGACGGCTACGGCGGCTGCTACGTGGTGCGGAAGCGTGTCAGGACCCCAGCTGGATGGCGATACCGCCGCGTGGACGTCTGCGAATAGCGCCTTGGCGAAAGGCTGACCGACCAAAAAACAAGGCCGTTGACGCAGTATACCGTCAACGACCTTGCCAGCCCCGGACATTGAAATCGGCTCACGCCATCCGGTAACGGTGACCATCGCGCGGAATCATACGGGCGAATGTGATCCAGTTCACAAGTGGCCAAAATAAAAGTTCCACCGCGTGGCGCTCAGCCGCGCGAGCGCTTGCGTGCACTGGCGTGGACACGGTGTCGCGCCGGTTTCCTGCGGGTAACCGAGGGCGTTTCAACTTCGGTCGACCGTGCGCTGGCAAACGATTGCCGTAAGCCGTCGATCGACTCGTTCAGTGACGCGACCTGTTCGGACAGGCGCTTGGTGTCAGCCTGCTGCGCCGCCATCAGCCGCTTCATGGTCTGGAGCTGGTCCTGCACGACCTGAAGCTGGTCGATCGATTCCTGCTGGGTCGCCTCCAGCCCCTTGGTCTTCTCGACCAGCTGCTCGGAGGCCTGGGCGGTGCGGGCCTGGAGCTGCCGCGACGCCACCACCCGGTCGGGCTCAGGAACTGCGCCGGTATAGGCGCGCCAGATCGCGATCGAGGTGACGCCCGCGATCAGCAGCAGCAGCGCGGCCGCAGTCAGTGCGATCGGCTGGGCGCCAAGACGAAGCAGGGGATTGGACCGAGTGTCCGCTGCGAGATCGTGCATCGCTGACAAAACCCAAATTGGAAACTTGGTGAGTGGCGAAGACCGGCATGCCGAAAGCCGCCGGGGCGTCCCGAAAGTGTTACTGATCGGCAACGATTGGGACCAAAAAGAGGCTGGGCCGACAAGAACGAACGGAATTCAACGAAAAAGGTTTCAAGATACCGGTTTACCTCGACGCCGCGGTACGCCGCGGGCCCCGTCCAGGCAGGCAATGCCGGGCTGATTCGACGGAATGCGGTCGTCAGTGAGTCCACTTCAGAACTTGTAGGCGAGGCCAACCGTTGCAGTGTGGGTGCGGGCCGTGACGTGGGCGGTGAAGCGGTCGTCGAACCCAATTCCGACGCCACCAGCGGCGAAGAACGTTTGGGTCCAGGTCCCGAAATCGGCGTAACGGTAATCGGCGCGCAGGAGCCAATGACCGCCGATCATGTGCTCGACGCCGCCGCCGACGGTCCAGCCGACCCGTGTCGACGCATAGGTTTCGTTGTGAGGGGCGCCGAAGCAGAACGAGTTTCCGGGAACGACGGTGCAATTGGCGCTCAGTTCGAGGCGCTGCCACGCCACGCCGCCAGTGCCGTAGACCAGTGTGGCGGGGCTGACGAGGTAGCCGAGACGGCCACGGAGGCTGCCGTCCCATGTTTCCCGCACGCTGCCGGATGGAAGGCCAATCAGCGGGGCGCCCAGGAAGAGCCCGACCGTCCCCGGTATCGGATTCGTCGTCTTCTTGTTGTCGGCCCAGCCGAAATCGGCTTCGACGCCCGCGACCCAGGATGTCGAGATCTGAGCGTTGTAACCGAGATAGCCCCCGAACCTGGCCGCGACGCTGTCGATTGCGCCGGCGGCGCCAGCAGTCGGCACGAATGAACCGGCACCGAAGCTCGGTGCGATGTCACTGGTCTGCCAGTCGTTGTCGGCCCAGCGAGCGCCGAGCGACACGCCGGCGTAGAATCCAGACCACGACGGCGCCGCAGCCGGCTGCGCCTTCACCGGCAAGTCGGCGGCCAATGCCGAACCCGCGACAGCGGCCCACGCCAGTGCTCCTGCAATCATTGCAGTCAAGAATCTCGTCATGCTCCGCCCCCGCGTGCGCCCCGAATCAAGGTTTTTGCAGGCTCGCAGGTCGCAACAGGCGCGACAACAATTGTGGAACTCGATGCCGCGAAAAGCTTGCGCTGTTGTCGGTCGGGCACACCGACGCTCTGCTGATGCAGTCCAGAGGCATGTGGTGCTGCACCTACGGACGAAAGCCCGACAACAATCCATTATAGGGCTTCGACCGCGGCGCTGCATACGGTCCGAGCCGCGACGTCGTCAGCCCGAGCCGCACCAGCGATTCCGCCAGCGTCACGGCTGCGGCGACGCCATCGACTACGGGCAGGCCGTGCGTCGCGGCGAGCTCCGCAGCGAGATCGGCCATGCCGGCGCAGCCGAGCACGATGGCCTCGGCGCGGTCGTCGCGGATCGCGGCCGTGATCTCCGCGGAGATTTTTGCAAGCGCGTCCGCGTTGCGCTCCTCGAGCGCGAGCACCGGGACCTCGGCGGCGCGAACGCGCGCGCAGCGCTCGGCGAGGCCGTATTTCCGTAAGTTGTGCTCGATCGGCACGATGGAGACACCGAGCGTGGTCACCACGGCAAAGCGCGCCGCGATCAGGGTCGCCATGTGGAAGCCGGCCTCGCCGATGCCGACCACAGGGGCTTTGGCGATCGCGCGTGCAGCATCAAGGCCGGTGTCGTCGAAGCAGGCGATGATATGGGCATCGGCGCCGTCACGGTCGGCCTCGCGGATGCAGCCGAGCATGCCGGGCACTGCGAAAGCTTCGTCGTAAAATCCTTCGATCGAGACCGGGCCCATCGCGGGCTGGCGCGCGTCAATCACCGTGTCGGGCAGGGCGACGCTGCGCGCAGCCGCGGCGATCTTCGCCGTCATCGTCACAGTGGTGTTGGGATTGACGACGTGTAGCCGCATCGCGATCACACAAGTCCCTTCTCAGGCAAGCGCGTTGTCAGACGAGTCCTTGGCCGGCGTCCGAGCCCTTGGCCGCCTGACGCTTGTTGAGCATGGCGATGGTGCCGAGTGCAAGCGCGATCACCGTGAACGACACGGCCGAGATCACGGTGCCAAGCGCGTAGATGTCGGGGTTCGTCACTGTCGTGGTGAGGCCCTGCAGATCCAGCGGCAATGTATTCACCGCCCCGATCGCCTGGCTGGAGCGCGCGAGCTCGTCCCAGGACAGCGTGAAGCCGAACAGACCGATACCGATCACCGAGGGCAGGATGATCGGCAGCACGACGTGGCGGAAGGTCTGCCACGGCGTCGCGCCGAGATCGCGCGCGGCTTCCTCGAGCCTGGGATCGAAGCGGTTGAAGATCGCGAACATGATGAGCAGCCCGAACGGCAGCGTCCAGGTCAGGTGTGCGCCGAGCCCGGAGGTGAGCAGGCCCATCGAGGTCTCGAAATTCTCGTTCCAATGCGCCTTGATCAGATCGTCGATGATGCGAAATTCCAGCGAGATGCCGAGCGAGGTGATGATCGAAGGCACGATCAGGCTGGCGATCGCCGAGTAGAACAGGATGCTCTGCGCCTTGAACTTCCTGCGGAAGGCCATGCCGGCGGCGACCGACAGCACGACGGTGACGATCATCACGATGATGCCGAGCAATAGCGAGCGGCGGAAGGCCGCGCCGAGATCGACGATCCCGGTCCCCTTGAACAGCTTTGCGATCCAGAAGGTCGACACGCCGTTCATCGGGAAGGTGAGGCCGCCCTGTGGTCCCTGGAACGACAGTACGTAGATCGCGATCATCGGCCCGTAGAGGAACAGCACATAGGCCGCGAAGAAGATCGCGAGCACATAGAACGAGCGCGGGCGTCCTTCCTTCATGCTCTAGAGTTCCTTCTTGATGTCGACGATGCGCGACATCATGGTGATGATCAGGAAGGTGATGACGAGCAGGATGACGGCGTTGGCTGCGGCGGCGGGGAATTGCAGCGCGTTCACCCGCGTCTCGATGATCTTGCCGGCAGCGGCGATCTGCTGGCCGCCCATCACGCCGATGGTGATGAAGTCGCCCATCACGATGGTGATGACGAAGATCGAGCCGATCACGATGCCGGGCTTGGCCAGCGGAATGATGACGTTGACCAGCGTCTGGAAGCCGGTCGCGCCGGCATCATAGGCGGCCTCGATCAACGACTTGTCGATGCGGATCATCGAGTTGAAGATCGGCACCACCATGAAGAAGGTGAAGAGGTGCACCAGCGCCAGCACCACGGAGAATTCGGAGAACAGCAGCCATTCCACGGGATGGTTGACCAGCCCGGTCTTGACCAGTCCGGAATTGACGAGGCCGTTGCGGCCGAGCAACGGAATCCAGGCGATCATGCGGATCACGTTGGAGGTCCAGAACGGGATCGTGCAGAGCAGCGACAATCCCATCTGCCAGGTCTTGGACTTGACGTGGAAGGCGAGGAAATAGGCGACCCAGAAGCCGATGAACAGCGTGATCGCCCAGACCATGAAGCACAGCTTCAGCGTCTTCACATAGGTCTTGCCGATCGTGCAGAGATCGGGCAGCTGCGCGATGCAGCCTTCGAACGTGTCGGTGTAGCCGCGGCCGGAGAAGGCCGGCAGCAGCTGGTATTCGTTGTAGTCCCAGAACGAGACGATGACGACGAACACCAGCGGAATGAGAAAGAAGGCGAGAAACACCAGCATCATCGGCCCGGCCTGCAGCCAGGAGATGAAGGACGGCGACAGGCGCGTCGGCTTCGCCGCGCGCGCCGTGCCCGACCCCGGGACCAGGCCCGGGGCTGCCTGTTGCAGGACTTCTTCCGACATGTCCGTTACGCCGCGATGAACTCGTTCCACTTGCGGACCATGTAGTCGTTCTCGTCCATCACCGCGTTCCAGCAGGCGACGGCGCCCATGCGATCTTCGTAGGAGCCGCCGTCGCGCACGGCGCCGGCCTTCTCCAGCAGCGAACCGTCGGGCGCCTTGATGTCCTTCTCGGCCGGCTTGCCTTCCATCCAGTACGCCCACTCGTAAGGCTCCATATGCGCCTTCGCGGTGGAGAGCACGGCGGAGTAGTAGCCCTGGCGGTTGAGATAGGCGCCGGCATAGCCTGATAGAAACCAGTTGACGAACTCGTAGGCCCAGTCGAGCTTGGCACCCGAGACG